>CAJSZT010000013.1:0-110739 GCA_910573785.1 Lachnospiraceae bacterium
ACATAAACCTTCTATTTTCTCACCTCAGTTCTCATCCTTCCCATCTGTTCCGGATAAAACATTAAAAAACAAATAGTTCAATAAATAATGATCTCAGTATAGCAAAGTTTTGTGAGCTTTACCAGACGCCATCTTTTGAAGCGCTTACGAATTTCGCCACCTGGATCTCCATATCAAGCTGGACATCCCCGTTCAGAATTACACGCACATCCAAAATTCCCAGCTTGTCTTTATTGTGCCTTACCCGCAGATGAGTGGGGAGCAGTTCCGTCTTGATGACTTCCTCTGGTTCGATCCCCAGCACCGCCGCTATAAAGCCCTGCCTGACCTCTTCAAATTCCATCAGCTCCTTGAAGCAAAAATCCACCTTCGGTTTCATGATAAAGTTCGTCGTGTTTTCCATACTGCCGCTCCTTTCTTCCTCTGAAAAAGAGAAAAAAGTGCCGATGCCGGAAAACAAATCAGCGTAAAATCTCAGGGCTCATCGCATATTTTTATTATAGTAGCATCCTGTAAATTAAACAACTTTTTTCTCTTTCTTCAGTTTGAATCATTTTTTGTCGTGTTACTTTTTCGGTAACGTTGTTGTCTTCTCATTACTGGAAATGCTGCTCCGAATACGGGAGCATTGAAAAATCATAAGCTTTATCACTGACCTGCCCTTTGATTTTTAAGGAATGAGATACCTTATGGCTTAGATCACTGCATCCATAACATCAGAAAGATGTCTGACTGGATGGCGCTTAGTTTACTCTTGAATCGGATATCTGTCAACTCAAGACACAGATTTATCACATTTATAGCTGCTATCAGGTTACATGTCACACACTGACCAATCACTACGCTGATTGGTCAGGAGGATGCACATAAAAGCTGGGATTCAGGCCGTCCATTGCCGTAGGCAATGGACGGCCTGAGTTACAGGGCACGCCTGGTCAAGGTGTGACCTGTAACGCTATCAGGTTACATGTCACCCCCCGGCCAATCACCACACGGATTGGCCGAGAGGATGTGTATAGAAGTTAAAAAAGGCACTGTCAGGAAATACCATTATTTCCCGTCAGTGCCTGATAGAATCAAATGTCCCCCGCCAATATCCACCGCGGATCCTTCGGCTTTTCTTCCGGTTTGCTGTCCGCGGCCGTAGTTGTACGCGTCACACCGCCGGCCGTATAGACTCTCCCGCACTCGGGACAAATGCCGGTCTGCATCGTAACGGACTGGCTGATCACACGCCGTCCCTCGCTCTGTGCTTTGGCGCGCTCACGTACTACGTGCTCCAGCTCATGCCCGCGGACTGCTGATGCCGACTGATCCGGCGCAATGTGCGTCGGCGATTTGAAAGATACGCCCGGATCGTCAGAGCCGTCCTGATACTTCCGTTCCTTACAGGTCTTGCACTCCGCTTCCCCGGAAGTTTTCTGCGCGCTATCCGTACCCATTCCGGCAACCTTCGGCGCATCCTCCTCCGATACCGCAGCCGTGTTCTCCGCCTCTGATGAGGTTCCCGGTACTCCGGCCTGTACTGCCGCGTCCTCTGACGAAGATGCCCCCGGCAGATCTAACTGTACTGCTTCCTCTCCTGACGCGCGAGAGGTCCCCGGCAAGTCTAACTGCACCGCATCCCCTCCTGATGTCTGGGATGCTCCCGGCAGATCAACTCCTGCCGCTTCTACTCCGGATACCCGGGATGCCCCCGGCAGATCCATCTGTACCGCGTCTTCACCTGATGCCCGCAGTGTTCCCGGCAGTTCAACTCCTGCCGCGCCTTCACCCGATACCCGCAACGACCTCTGAGCTCCGCCCGCATACTGCATACGCATGCGGACCGACAGCTCCGCCGGATCCATCCCCTTCCTCAGAAATGGTATCATATAATTGGTACTTCCGGAATTTCCCGGCTGAACCACGGAAATCCTATCCACCGGCTGAACCGGGCTATCCGGATCCGCAGCTCTTCCGGCTGACACTGCCGCCACACCGGATGCCTGCCCCGCAGCCGCTATACTGCGAGCGCCGATCAAAGATGATACACCGCCGGTCCTTCCCGCGGATACCGACCGCACTCCGGCAGCCGTTCCCGCCTGCCTGCCTGATACACGTTCCACCGCAGACACTCCCGTCTGCCGGCCGGCTATTCTTCCCCCCGGAGCCGCTCCCGCTCCTGCCTGAACCTGCATATTCTGAGCGGATGCCCGTCCCCGGGCATAGCCGCCCGTATACTGATAGCTGCTTACATACGGACTGAAAGAAACCGCCCCTACCATAACACACACCTCCCACAAAGTAATGCCATCCCACTATATCGCTCCGATCATCGGCATACTTTCTGTCCAAAAACAAAACCCTGCCGCAGACAGCGGAATGATATACAGATACCACCGCAGAGCAGCAAGGTTTTTCCTTAACAGCGCTTCTCAAATGACGCGCCGGTATTTTTCACTTATACCCACAAGGAACACCCTATCATAGCCATTCAGCCATTACACAAGGTATACTTTTACAGGAATAAACCGATCACTGCCCCCATAAGAAACTGTATGGAAATAACTTATACATCTTGACTTGTCTATTTCTCCGATGGCACAGGTCAAAAAGACTCGACGTAGCCCACTACGCCTGCGTTTTTTGACCTGCACCCTCGAAGAAATATCCCGCGCAATCTGCACAAGTTATTTTCCTACAGTTCCTAAACAGCGCTTCTTATTCTTCCTCTTTGACACCCACAACGTTATCCCAGATGTCATTGACCTCTTCCACACATTCCATATAGATCTGTGCCAGTTCATTCGTATGAAGTCCCAGATCTTCCGCAAGACCCTTGATCTCACTCCACTCCGCACGCTCATAATGGAGGATGAGCTGATACAGCTTTCCTGCCATACCCTCCTGATAGATCAGGGCATCCTTCACTTCCTTGATGATCGGGATCTCGAACAGGATCTCCTCGATCGGCGCGTCGATCATATACTCCAGTGTAGAGAACATTCCCATCAGATACGCATCCGATGCCGTAATCTCGAACTTTCTCAGCTTCTTTACCAACGCGGACGCAAAATTCGCGCGCAGGAAAGAAGTCTTCAGCAGTTCCTCGGAGGAATTCTCTCCCTTATCCTCAAAGCTCAGCAGGTATACCCACTGCTTCAGCTGGCTGATCCCGACGCGGACAAGCGCCTGACGAATGGAGGTCGTCTCGTGATGCACCGCAAAGTAAGCGGAATTCGCCATCTTCAGCAGAGCATAGGACAGGGACGCGTCCCTGGCGATGATCTCCTCCAGCATCTCCACATCCGGCTCTTCCTTCGTGATCTCCATGATCAGCTGATACAGGTTCCCCTGCATGAAATCCATCTTGCTGGCCTTCGTAGTCGTTGCGCTGGAAATAAAGTTTCCTTCCACATAATCCACCTGAAGCTCCTTCGCAAGATCATAGGCTTCCCTGGTATTCACGCCTGTAGCAATGATCTCCTTCTGGAAACCATGCGCCATATCCACGACATTCGCGACTGAACCCCTGCGGTTCTCATCCATGTCCTCAATAAGCTGTACCTTAATATAATCCACATACTCCAGCATACTGAAATACTTCGGAGTAAACTGGAAATCATTGATTGCGAAATGGTATCCCGCTTCTTTGTACTTACTGATCAGGATTGCGGCCAGGGAATGGATGACAATATTATCCTCAATCTGGATCACAATCTTATCCCTGTCAAAAATCTTCGGCGTATTCCTGAACAGCAGCGCCGGGGTAAATGTCATAAACGTCTTTTTTTCCTTGAAAATCCGGTTCGAATTTTCCGAAAGAAAGGCAACCATGGCATTCGCCGCCACACTGTCCGTACTTGAGTTGTACAAGCTGTCCTGATCCTCCTGAATCCGCAGTTCGTATCCAATAATCGTGTCGGTCTTCAGATCCTTGATCGCCTGTCTTACTACACAATTATCCATGCGCTATATCTCCTTCCGCAGCAATAATTCGTCCATCACCTCGACCAGACGGCCGATCTCCGGCTTGGACAACTGCTCATCGGCGCCAAGCTGTTTTCCCTTGCGCCACATCTCTTCATTAATCAGTGATGAGAAGATGATAACCGGCATACTCTTCATCACCTCATCTTCTTTTACAAGCTTAGTCAGACGGTGTCCGTCCATCTCCGGCATCTCGATATCCGTAATCAACAGAGCTGCTTTTTCATGGAAGTCAGAATCATTTCTAATGAGATTCAGATAATCCCACGCTTCCCGTCCGTTATTAAAGTTCAGCAGATTAACATATCCCGCGCGCATCAGGGAATCCTGGATCATCTTCGTCAGCAGGATAGAATCCTCCGCAAGTATGATATGCTCATCCCTGATCTCCCTTTCGCCCAGCTTATCAATATCATCTATCTGAATACCGGTCTCCGGCGCAATCTCCGTAACGATCTTCTCAAAATCCAGGATTGTCACCAGTCTCCCGGAGCATGACGCAATACCGGTCGCCACGCCTTCCTCACCGTTAGAAAGCGTCTTATCCGGTTTCTGGATATCCTCCCATGAGATTCTGCTGATCCCCACAACCGTATGTACCCGGAACGCGATATTCATCATATTAAAATTCGTAATGATAAACAGATCCCTGTCATTGGTATCTCCGCTCTGTCCTGTCAGATACTGCGGAAGGTTGATCACCGTGAGCAGAATATCCCTGGGCTTAAAAATCCCTTCTACAGACGGATGGGAGTGAGGTACCGGTTTGACTTTGTCGGCCATCATAATCTCCCTTACCTTTGCCACATTGATCCCATACAATTCTCCGAATATGGTGAACTGCATTATCTCAATCTCATTTGTTCCTGATTCCAATAAAATCTCTGTATCAGCCATAAACACTCACTCCTTTGCATTCTATAATATATTTATCGGCGCATTCCGCGCTAAAATTAAGCGATTCGTATCTGTTCGCCGCCCGCAGTTCCAGCGCCTCTATTGCATCTAATTTCCACGCTCACAGTTCCGGCGCATATCGTACCTGTTCGCCGCTCCCGCAGCCGCGGCGCTTTTATAAGAACTTCTCCGGCCTTCCGGCACAGCGGATAGAAACCTGCCCGGTCGTCACGTCCAGCAGCATTGTTCTTGCATAATTGGCCCCCGTATCCTCTCCCTTGATACGCAGTCCTTCTGCCGCAAGAACCCGTTTCACCATCTGGGCGTTGCGGTCACCGATGTTCCCAAGCCCTCCCGGGCCCTTCATCTCAAACATCTTCGCGCCGCCTGCGATCTTACACACCATCCGGCTCTTTGAGGCGCCAAAAGCCTGAAGCTTGCGTAAGGTCTCCGGAATCCCCGAATCCGCAAACTTGAATACATTAGTATCCGTTCCCTGTTTCTGCGGAAGCATGATATGAAGAAGGCCTCCAAGCTTGATCATGGGATCATAAAATGAAATCCCAATGCAGGAGCCCAGAGCATATGTAATCAGTATGCCCTCCTGCCTCGTAATCTTCATATCCGCAATTCCGACCGATACCTTCTTGATCATTCTGTCAATCACTCCACTCCTAGTTTTTTCATTAGAACATTTAATGATTTCACATCAGGCAGGAGCAGCATATTGCTGTTCAGAGCTTTTCCATCGATCTTAAATTCGCCTGTGATCATCATGATCCTGTCCGAATGCTGTCCCATCACCGCAATCGGTACGCTCAGGATACCGCCCAGCATATTTGCTGTAAACTGCGGAACAGACAGCTCCACTTCTACATTCGCCAGAGAAGACATTGCAGTGATATATGAAGAAATCACAATGTTCCCGATCTCTGTCAGGACGGACGCATCAATCTCATCCAGCTCCAGCATATCTACACCGCCCTTACCAAGCATCCGCTGTACGATCTCATCAGCAAATTCCTTGGTCAGGATAAACAGCATAACCCCCTCCAGCTCCCCTGACATCTCTACAAATATTGCCGCAACCAGTTCCTCCGGGTCTCCAAGCAGGTTCAGAGCCGGATTGAATCCAAGCACCTTGACGGCCGGCATCGACATGTTTACTTTCGCATTCAGCATACTGGACAACGCGGTCGCCGCGTTGCCGCCGCCGATGCTTCCAATCTCTTTCAGGATATCAAATTCCAACTCGCCCATTTCTTCATATTTATTTATTGCCATATGTCTACCTCGCTATCTTCCATAGTATCTGTCCGGCGCCCCTGCAGAGACCGGCAGTGCCGTCCGGGGCCGGACAGTCATCTCTCACGCCGTATTATGTCCGCAGTCCGTTGATCGTGGTCATGACCTCATCCGACGTCTGTACCATCTTTAACGCATAGGAATAGGCCCTCTGCGTCTCGATCATCCGCGAGATCTCCTCCGCCGTATCCACTCCCGACATCTCCAACGTATGATCCACCAGCCTTGCGCCCCGCATCAGATACGGAAGGCCGTTCTTTGCCGTCGGGGTAAATTCATTTCTTCCGTTGCTCTGCATGCCGTCCAGGATGTCAAATCCATACACGCCGATCTCCCCGCTCATCTCTCTCTCTGTTCCCACGATATCGCCCACGATGATCGGGTTCTGGTTCTGATCCAGGACCAGGTTGCCGTTATCATTGACCAGATAGAACTGATCCCCCCGCTGGGACATGCTGAAATGTCCGTTTCTGGAGTAAGTCACCTCACCCGTAACAGGACTCAGCAGCATGAAAAATCCATCGTCTAATATCGTATAGTCAAATTCGCCGTCCGTGGTCATCGGCGCCGACGGATCAAAGTTCGTATTCGTCTTTTCCACAGCGATCCCCACGCCTGCCTTCAGCGGAGTATCATCCCCCCTGTAGTTGTTCAGGTTATAATACATCAGATCCGAAAATACGGCTGACTTTGATTTATAACCATAGTTGTTTACATTCGCAAAGTTATTCGCTATGACATCAAACTTCTTCTGCTCTTCCATAGCGCCCCTTGCCGCCGTATAAAATGAAGTGTACATAGTCTCTCCTCTCTATGATTTGCATAAGCAGTCCGTCCGGACCGCCAGGCACGGCCACAGTCATGACAGCCCGCTTATCCCATCCCTGTTATAATCAGTTCGGGCTGCCGAGCATCGTCGCCCTGCTGATCAGCTGGTCATACATCCGCAGAACCTGCGCAGAACCCTGCAGCACCCGCTGGCTGCTCATCATCGCCGTCATCTGCTCCGCCAGGTTTACATTGGAATCCTCCAGGAACTTCTGCGTCACCACCGCGTTGGAGCCCGTCGGGTTCGCCCCGGTTGTAAAGACGCCGCCGGTCACCTTGGTCAGCTCGCCGTAATCCGCAAAATCCACGATATCCAGTGTTCCGAAATACCTTCCGTCCTCTGCCGCGGTGATCCTTCCCTGACTGTCAATGGTCAGATCATCCGTGTCCACCTGGATTGGTCCGTTGGTGCCCATCACCCGGCCCATCCCCGGCAGGATCAGGTAGCCCTGATTGTCCAGGTTGAAGGAGCCGTTCCTTGTATAGACCTCTCCGTTGTCCGTCTCAATCACAAAAAATCCGTCTCCCGTCAGGCCCACATCCAGCGGATATCCGGTCTCCCGGATGCCCCCTTCGGTATAGTCCGTAACCCTCTCATCGGCTACATTCATACGGGATACCGTCCCCACTTCCGTTCTGCCGTCCTGGTCATACCGATACAGCATCTCATCCCGGAACGTACTCTCCATCATCCGGTCCATCTTATAGCCCGGAGTAGAGACATTGGACATATTATTACTGATAATATTCAGATTCCGGTTCTGTGTGATCATATTGGATGCCAGATCATAAAATCCCTGAAACATATTCTTGCTCTCCTTTTCTTTTTTATAGAAACTTCTCCATATGCACCCGCAGCTTCTTGATCGCGTTCGAATGGATCTGCGATACTCTTGGCTCGCTTACCTGAAGCACATCCGCGATCTGGCGCATATTCAGATCGTCGATATAATACAGTGAGATCACAAGCTGCTCATTTTCCTTCAGCTTCTTGATCCCCTCCGCCAGGACCTCCGTAATCTCCTTCTTGAGAAACTGGTTCTCCGGCTGCTCGTTGGTCTCCACCTGGGGCAGCTTCATGCTGATCTCGTTGCCCTGCGCCTCCGCCAACACCATATCCAGGGAAAGGATATTGAACAGGCTCGCCTTGCGCATGGTGTCCTGGTATTTCTCCGGGGTGATGTTCAGATACTCCGTCACCTCCTGGATGGAAGGATAATACCCAAGTTTATTATATAACGTTGTGACCGCATCTTCAATATCTCTTGTGTTTTTTCTTGTACTTCTCGGCACCCAATCCTGCTTTCTGGCAAGATCAATGATCATTCCCTTGATCCGCTTCGAAATAAACGTCTCAAATTTGACATTTTTATCCACGTCAAACTTGTCAATGGCGGACATAATGGCAATGACACCCTCGCTGATGATGTCGTCCACCTGGGAGAAACTCAGGTAAATGTCTCTCATCTGCAGCGCAATGCTCTTCACGAGGTAGATATAACGCATCACAATCTCCTGCTTGACCTCAAGGCTGCCGGTCTCTTTATACAATTGTAAAAGCTCTTCATTCGACTGATCTTTGTATTGTTTCTGCGTACCCATATTGTCCTGCTCCACTCAGATTATTTCCGCCCCGCTGCCGGTAAACCGCCGTTCCCGGCACATTTGCCCGCAAGGTCACAATGCCAGCTTTTCTATCGTTCCATCTGCAGCGAGATATTTCCCACCGCCTGTATCTGGATGTTGTTGCTGATCTCGTTAAACGACAGCACATACATCTCCGGGAAGAACTGCTCGATCAAATGATAGAAATGGATCCTCACCACCTGACTCGTCAGAACGATCGGCGGCTGCCCTAACTCGTGGAACTTCTTCACCTCGTCCGAAAGCTGTGTGATCACACTCTGCATCACGTCCGGACTGAGTGCCAGATAAAGGCCATGATCCCCATTCGTCAGGCTTGTGATAATATTCTTTTCCAGGTCCGCGTCCAGCGTCACCACCTTCATGCTGCCGCCTTCGCAGAACTTTCTCGTAATGGTCCTCTTCAATGCCACACGGATATTCTCCGTGATCGTCTCCAGATCCTTCACCGTCATGGCAGAATCCACGATCGTCTCGATGATCGTCTCCAGATCCTTGATCGGGATACCTTCCTTGAGCAGGTTCGTCAGAACCTTCTGGAAACCGCCGTAGGAGATGACCGCCGGGATTGCCTCCTCTACCAGCTCCGGCGACTGGTTCTTCAGATTGTCTATCAGACGCACCACTTCCTGCCTGTTCAGCAACTCATGGGCATGCTTCTTCACAGTCTCCGACAGATGGGTCAGCATAACGGACAGCGGATCGATAACGGTATAACCGTAGATCTCCGCCATCTCCCTCTTATCCATGGTGATCCATTTACTCGGAATACCATATGCGGGCTCAATGGTATCAATACCGTCGATCTCCTTCTCCAGGTTCGGCGGCTCCAGAGCCAGATAGTAGTCGATCAGGATCTCGCCCTTGGCTACCTCTTCGCCCTTGATCTTGATCACATACTGGTTCGTATTCAGATAAGAGCTGTCACGCAGCCGGATCGATGGAATGACCAGACCCATTTCCTGGGCGTACTGCCGCCGGAATATGACGATACGGTCGATCATCTTGCCGCCGCTGGCCTCATCCACAAGCGGGATCAGGCTGTATCCAAATTCCATCTCGATGGGTTCCACATTGATCAGGGAGTAGACCGTGTTGATGTCCTTGAAATTCTCTTCCTCGGCCATCATCTCTTCCTCCAGGGAAGGACCCTGCTCCATGCTCCCCGGTCCGGCCATGCCTGCCATCACGCCCGCGGCGCCTACCATGACAGGTCCGCCCATCTCCTCCATGCGCCGCAGCAGATAATAACCGCCGAACAACATGGTCAGCGCGATCACCGCAAGCTGGAACTTGGGCATTCCCGGAACTGCGATCAGAACTGCCAGCACGCCGCCTGCGATCATGATCGCCCTGGGCTGTGCCTTGAACTGTCCGAGTACTTCTATATTCAGGCTGTCCTCGGCAACCGCGCGGGTTACGATCATACCCGTTGCCGTGGAGATCAGAAGGGCCGGGATCTGTGCTACCAGGCCGTCACCGATGGTGGCGATGGAATAGACCGAAAGCACCTCCGTAAAGGTCATTCCGCCCTGCACCATACCGATGATACAGCCTCCCAGGAAGTTGATCGCCGTCGTCACAAGGGACAGCGTCGCGTCTCCCTTTACAATCTTCGTAGCACCGTCCATGGCCCCGTAAAAATCCGCTTCCTTCTGGATCTTATAACGTCTGGCCTTGGCCTCCTGCTCGTCGATCAGTCCGCTTCCCAGGTCCGCGTCAATCGCCATCTGCTTACCGGGCATCGCGTCCAGGGTAAATCTTGCCGCAACCTCAGCCACACGCTCGGCGCCCTTATTGATAACAAGGAACTGAACCAATACGATGATCAGGAAGATTACAACTCCGACAACCGCGTTTCCCTGCAGCACGAAGTTACCCATGGCCCCGATGACGGAGCCGGCGGAACCTCCGTTGCTCAGAATGCTTCGCGTCGTAGATACATTAATTCCGATTCGATATAAAGTTGTGATCAGAAGCAGTGACGGGAAAATGGAAAATTCCAGTGCCTCTTTGATATTCATACTGATCAGCAGAATGATCAATCCTACGGATATATTCAGAATAATCATAACGTCCAGGAAAAACGGACTTATCGGTATGATCAACAGCAGTACGATCATGACTACGATCAATGATACCGCATTATTTAATATATTCTTAATATTAGTCATCTTCTACACCATCTTCTGAGTCCTTTATACCAGTTTATTTCAGTTTATTATTCAAACGGAAGATCTCAACGAGGATCTCCGCCACAACTCCATAATATTCCGCCGGGATCTCACTGTTCAGCGGAGTGGAAGCATACAGTCCCCGCGCCAGAGGCTTGTTCTCCAGGATCTTCACCCCATGCTGCTCTCCGATCTCCACGATCTTAAGAGCGATATGGTCCTGCCCCTTGGCGATCACGATCGGCGCGTTGTCCCGGTCAATATCGTACTTGAGAGCTACCGCAAAATGGGTCGGGTTACGGATAATGACATCCGCGTCCGGCACAGCCTGCATCATCCTGCTCCTTGCCATACTCTGCTGGATGCTGCGGATCTTGCCTTTGACCTTGGGATCCCCTTCCATCTGCTTGAATTCTTCCTTGACCTCTTCCTTGGTCATCTTCATATCCTTCTCAAAAGACCAACGCTGGTAGAACAGGTCAAATGCCGCAATCGCGACAAATACCATGCCGACTCTCAATACCATGTTGAAAATCTCTTTCAGCACGTAGATCCCGGACGCAGTCACGGACATATCCATCATCTGCGCGATGATCACGATCTCATCCTTCAAGATATTATAAAGCACCACGCCCAGGATCACGATCTTGAGCGAAGATTTCAAGAGCTCCACTACCTGCTTTAAGGAGAACATGTTCTTGATCCCCTTCAGCGGATTCAGCTTGCCCAGATTGAACTTCAGCGGCTCCCTCGTAAACAGAAACCTGGTCTGGAGACCTGTGCCCACCACCGCGAACGCTATGCTGAGGAATCCCAGCGGAAATACGCATTTTGCCACAACCATGACCGCATTCCATCCCACCTGCTGCTGATCCGCAAAAGTCAGGTGTTCCATTCCCCCCACCGCGGAGATCTGAAATACCATCGCGTCCTGCAGCGATTCGTAGATCATGGGAAATAAGATCCTGAGACAGCAGAAGATTCCCAGAAGAGAGACTACTACGACCACGTCCTTACTCATGGCGACGTGTCCTTTTTTCCGTTCGTCTTTCCGCTTTTTAGGCGTGGCTTTTTCGGTTTTTTCCTGTCCGCCCTGGTCAGCCAAAGGTTCTCACATCCTTTCTATAATTTAAACAAATGTCAGGATTCCCTGCACCGACTTCATCATAATGGACATGATCTTGTTCAGATACTCTCCGATCGGTGAAAACATCAGGGCCAGCAATCCCAGCCCGACGATCAGCTTCATCTGGATATTGA
This sequence comes from Lachnospiraceae bacterium, assembly GCA_910573785.1. GTDB lineage: Bacteria > Bacillota > Clostridia > Lachnospirales > Lachnospiraceae > Schaedlerella. Next base: position 12,081 of record CAJSZT010000013.1, read on the forward strand.
TGACGAAAATGCTGATCTGGGGCACGACCTTATTCAAAATTCCGACTCCGATCTCGATCAGAAATTCCGCCGCGATCATCGGAACCGAAAACCGGATTCCCAGCTCCACACACTCCAGGAAGATCTCGATCATCCGAACCGCAATGTCCTGGGTGATCAGGATTCCCCCGTATGGAACGATCTCCGCGGACGTGACCATGATCTTCATCAGCGCAAGATGTCCGTCCACCGCAAAAAACATCAGCATAAACCAGGTCTGCAGCACGCTTCCCGACACCGCCATCTGGGCATTGCTCTGGGGATCATACACTGTAGCCATAGACAAGCCCATCTGATAGTCGATGATATAACCGGTAAAACTGATGATAAAAAAAAACAATTGCATGACAAATCCGATCAGGTATCCGGCTACGAATTCCTTGCACAGGAGAAACGCGAACTCGATCATGCTCGCCGTCTCAAACGCTTCCCCCATAAAGCTCGAATACACCATCAGTGTCAGCACAAATATCATCCCGGCCTTCACCCGCGACGGGATCGTATTTCTTCCGAATATAGGATTCATCAGGACAAATCCCGACATCCGCATCATGATCAACGCAAACAGCGTGAGCTGCGCGGTACTGTTAAACATTGTCGCCATGCCATCACTCCTCACGCCGGTCCTTGTATTTCACTGTCCTAAGCGGCCGAACCAGCGGCCTGCCTGTTTTATTCGGCATATCAGATCAATTCAAAAATATGAATCGTAAAATTCGTCAGCGACTCCATCATCCTGCCTCCCCCAAACACAAGGATCAGGCCGATGACCAGCAGCTTCGGAACAAACGTGATCGTCTGCTCGTGAATCTGCGTCGCGGCCTGTATGATAGAGATCAGAATACCGACGATCATACTGATGACCAGAAGCGGCCCCGCAATCTGCAGGATCAATATGAATAGCTCATATATGATCTCACTTATCTGTTGATTTGTCATATCCCGCTTCCTCCTTCTTTATAATCCCCCCGGCAGATCCATCCGTTTGCGCTAATGGAATCCGTCCACAATATTCTTAAACAGCAGCTCCCATCCGTCCACGGTAATGAACAGCAGCAGCTTGAACGGCATGGAGATCATAGCCGGCGGCAGCATCATCATACCCATGGACATGAGCGTACTTGATACCACAATATCGATCAGCAGAAATGGGATGTACAGCAAAAATCCTGCCGTAAACGCCCTTTTGAGCTCACTCGTCATAAAGGAGGGGATCACGACCGTCATCGGCATATCCATCATAGCGTCCACATATGCGTCTTTATCCTCAAATTCCGCCTCATCCGGCACCTCCTGCCCAGCGATATCCGTAAACAGCCGCAGAGAACTGTTTGTCGTATTGCTCAGCATGAACCGCTTCAGCGGAACCTGGGCGCGCTCCAGCGCCACCTCCTGCGTGATCTCATTATTCTTATACGGCGTATAGGCCTGCGTATTGATATCTGAGATAACCGGATTCATAATAAACAGCGTCAGAAAGATGGAAATACCCACCAGCACCATGTTAGGCGGTGTCTGCTGAACACCCATGGCAGTCCTCAGGAAAGAAAGGATGATCATGGTCCTCGTAAAAGAGGTCATCATGATTAAGAGTGACGGCAGAAGTGAAATGATCGTCAGCATCAACAATATGTCTAATGTAGGCACCTGCTCGCCGTTCACATTTATCAGTGAATCATACACTAATCCTTACCTCCTCTTTTGCCCAGGTCATTCAGCTTGCCCAGCATCTTTCTGAAGTCTATCGGCTGAGAGCCTCCGCCTTCCTCCCCGGGAGCCAGCGGAAAGAGCTCCTCATCCTCCACCTCAGACAGGATGCTGATCTGCCCTGCGGTCACCCCTACGAGCAGATACTTCCCCCCCACCTGTACCACCGCGATATGTCGGTCCTGCCCCAGCGAAAGCTGGTCGATCAGGCGCATATAACGGGAATTGCTGCCTTTACTCATCCCCCGGCCCACATACTTGCTGGCCAGATAGCTTAAGTAAATAATACATGCCACTATGACAAATGTGGCGAAAATTCTCCACATAAAATCCTACCTCAACTCTGATGCCGCAGCCCTTTGTTCCACATCAGAAACCTTTCTTAAAATCAGGAAGCCGCCTTACTCCAGCGCCGCCAGGTTGACCTTCATGATCTCCGTGATACGGATACCGAAGTTATCCTCCACAACGACCACATCCCCCTTGGCGATGCACTGCCCGTTGACAAACAGGTCTACCTGCTCTCCTGCCAACTTGTCCAGAACCACCAACGAGCCCTTCGTGAAATCCAGGATATCCTTCACAAGCTTCCTGGTTCTTCCGATCTCCACCGAGATCTCCAGAGGCACGCTCATGATCAGTTCCATGTTCTCTTCCTGGACACCCTCAAGCACAATGCCGTTCTCCGCCTTCAGCTTCTGCTGGGACGGCGACTGCACATGGATCATCTTCGGCTCCGCCGCCGCGGCCCTCTCTGCCGCCTTTTCTGTCATCTGCTGCTGCATCTGCTGCATCTGCTGCATCATCTGCTGCATCATCTGCATCTGCATCATTGCCACATCCGGGCTCACTGCCGCCTGCATCATCTGCGGGGCCGGCGCCATACCTGCCGTTCCCTGCATCATACCGGCCGCTCCCGTATCCGCCGGGGCCGCAGGCATACTCGGCGCTGCCGGTGCCGCCATCGGCGCTGGCTGCGGTGCCGGGGCAGGCGCAGGTTCTTCTCCAAGGCCGCCTGCAAGCATCTTCTCAATCTCTTCCTGAGAAAGCGTTCCGCCGCCTCCTCCCGAAGCTGCCGGAGCCGGGGCCGCTGGGGCCGGGGCGGGCGCGGGTTCTTCACTGAGACCGCCCGCAAGCATCTTCTCAATCTCTTCCTGGGAAAGCGTTCCGCCTCCTCCCGAAGCTGCCGGCTCCGGAGCCGCTGGGGCCGGCGCAGGCTTCTCCTCCTGCAGGGAACTGATATCAATGATCGCGTCCTCCGGAAGGAATCCTTCCACAAGCCCCTTCGCCAGTTCCATCGGCATCACATTGAAGAACTCACTCTCCAGTTTCTCCGCAATCCGCAGAGTAAAGCCTACGACAACCTTCGGCTGATCGTCTACAAAATATTTATCAATAAATTCCTGCGCATTGGCAACCTCAAACGAAATTGGGGTCGAGATATTGACCATCTTCCCCAGAAATTCAGACAATGCTGTCGCGGAAGACCCCATCATCTGGTTCATGACCTCGCAGACCACGCTGACGTTGATCTCATCCAGTTCGAAATCTTCATCGGCAATCTCCATGCCCATGACCATCTCTACAATGACCTTTACATCGTGCCGTTTTAAGAGCATGACGTTCTTGCCTTCCAGGCCGGCGACATAAGTAATCTCAACGCCGACCGCGGGCTCCACCTCGCCCATATGGAATTCTTCCTTGCTAACGATGTTTACGACAGGCGTCGTAATGTCTACCCTGGCATTCAGCATTGTAGAAACTGCCGTAGCAGATGCGCCAAGGCTGATATTCAGTATTTCGCCTATCGCGTCTATTTCCATTTTGCTAAAGCACTCCGAACTCATACTAACGCTACTCTCCTTTCGAGGATATCCCCCTCATATTATTTTCCGATATCCAATGCGCGCATTGCCATCGTCTTCATTGCGTTGAATGCCGTAATATTCGCTTCATAAGACCGTGTCGCGGACATGGCGTCCACCGTCTCCTTCACAGGATCCACATTCGGCATCATGACATAGCCCTGTTCATCAGCATCCGGATGATCGGGGTTGTAGACCGGGTACAGGTCTCTCTCATCTTCAATAATCTCAGTCACCTGTACGCCGCCCTTGGTAGCGTTCTTGTTCAAAAGGCTGTTGAATCTGGAACGAAAAGAACCAGAAGCCGCGGAGTTTCTCGAAGATGTCACGTTGGTAGACGGAATCTCCTGAAATACGACCATCTTTCTCCGGTACGGTCCATCGCCGCTCTCCGTACGGGTGGAATTGGTATTCGCAAGATTCTGGGAAGCAATATCCAGTCTCTGCCTCTCAGCCGTCAGCGCCGAAGCACTGATATCAAATGAACTCAAAAAAGACATAATACACCTCCGCTTAGCCGAGAATCTTCTTCACAGTTGACAAAATACGTTCCGGCTTAAATGGTTTTACGATAAAGTCCTTCGCGCCGGACTTGATGGAATCCATAACCATCGCTTCCTGGCCCATGGCGGAACACATCACGATCGTCGCGCCGGGATCCATTCCCTTGATCTCCTTCAAAGTCTCCAGACCGTCCTTGTTCGGCATGGTAATGTCCATGAATACAAGATCCGGCTTCTCCGCTGAATAGACCTCCACAGCCTTTGCGCCGTCTTCCGCCTCAACCAGGTCCGTATAGCCCGCCTGGGTAAGGGTATTCTTTAACATCATCCTCATAAATGCAGCGTCATCTACTAACATTATTTTTGCCATTTTCCTATACCTCTCTTTTTTCAATATTATACTTATTGTAATTTATATACACAGATATTTCAACAGATTTATCTGGTAAATAATGCAGTAATTGTGTATGGCATGCCATACGTGTGTTGCCGGCAATGGCAATTTATACCGCTACATCCTCTTTATTTTCAATAATGCGGTCTTCAATCTTTACTGCGACATTCTTGTTATGTACGCCAAGCTGCCCGTTGAACCAAGGCTGTCCCTCGATAAACAGGGAAACAAGGGAATCCTGCGGCTTGTTCAGGTCGATCACGTCTCCTACATGGAGATTGTATACATCGTCCAGGTTCAGCTTCGCCACACCAAGCTGCGCCATAACGTCCATCGTGGACTCCCGAATGCTGTCCATGATCTCTTCCCTGTTGCTCTTGACATGCTCGCCCTTCTTCGCAATATGCTTCGTCTTGTCAATGATATCGAAGATATTGCTCAGCAGAGTCCCGGGGATACAGATGTTCATCGTTCCTACCACGTCTCCAAGCGTGATCGTCAGCATGATGATGACAACCGTCTCGTCCACGCTGATCCCCTGGAACATGCTCGGGTTCTCCTCAATATGCTCAAACTGCGTATTCAATGCGATGTGGGTTCCCCACACATCTGTGTTAATCGCCACCAGATACTTGATGATCTTCTCATACAACGCAAGCTCTATATCCGTATAAGTATAAGATATATCGATGGACCTGTCAAATCCAAGTCCTCCCAGCATCCGGTCGATCATCGCCGTCATCAGCGTCGGCGCTATATGGAAAAGTACGGGCGGATTGGTGGAATTATCCGGCAATTCCACTTCAGCCACGGTCAATACGTCCGTCTCATTCAGCGCGTTTCCAAATTCATAATAACGCTGCTCCTCGATCCCGACCACTTCCACCTCGCTCACCAGCCGGAACAGGCCGTTGATCTGCGATGTCGCGATCCTGCAGTAGTTGTCATAGATGCTGCGAAGCATTTTCAGCTTATCTTTTGTATACTTTTTCGGACTATAAAAGTCATATTTTCTGTATTCCTGCTTCGGTTTTTCAGGCTCCGACGCCTTTGTCTCCGATTCGGCATTTTGCATTGAATTCAGCAGCGCGTCTATTTGACTTTGTGATAATACATCTGCCATCCCAAACCCCTACTTTCATTATTAATTAGCATGCTCAGCTTCTGATTCGGCCTTTGGAAGGACCGGCCGTCCTCCGCCGTCAGGCGGTTGACTGCGGTTACTGCGCTGTTCTGTCCATCTCCGCATAGTACTCTTCCAGGCTCTTCGACACGGTATCCGACTTGGTGATCAGCATCTCTACCCTTCGGTTCTTTGCCCGGTTCTCCTCCGTATCGAACGGAGCGATCGGACGGAACTGTCCGTAAGATACAGCTACCAGCTTATCCGGCGTTACCGTCGTCCGCTGCTGAATATATGCCGTAACTCTGGCCGCTCTTTCCGCCGAAAGTACACGGTCTGATTCCGGCTCGTTCATCTGGTTTGGATCTGCCTGCGTGGTGTGTCCCAGGATCTGGATTTCCTTGATGGACTCCGATACTCCTGAAATGATTGTGGCAAACTGATCCAAAATCCCTTTTCCTTCATCTTTTATAATGGAACTGTCCCCTGCGAAAAACACATTGTCACGAAATGTAACAAATGTAAACCCATCGCCTTTGTACAGATCCACCTCTCCTTCCATCCCGGCTTCCTCCAAGGCCTTTCTCAGTTCCTCATACAGGGAGTCGAACTCGTCCTCGTCCATCGACCCGTCCTCCACGTGGTTGGGGACTTCCTCCGTAGCCTCCGGTACGTTGTCTATGGCGATCTGTGAGACCTCCACCGCGTTCGGGTTGAAGCTTTTTACAACCTGTACCCACTTTGCCTGGTCTACGGTAGAAATGGAGTACAGGAGCACGAAAAAGCACAGCAATAGTGTAACCAGGTCACCGTATGTATCCATCCAGTTCGCGCCGCCGCTGGCTGATTTATTCCTCTTCTTCATATTCTCCTCCTGTTGCCTGCCGCATATCCGTGTGCCTCACAGCCAGATATACCCGGTCAGTCATCTGTCATTATTCCGCGTCAGCTTTTCCGCCTCCGCCCGATGAATCCAGAAGCTTCTCACGCCCCTTCTGGGCAACGTATGTAACCAGCTTCTCTTTCAGGAACTTCGGATTGTCTCCTGACTGGATCGCAAGGATACCTTCGATCATGATCTGCTTATACAGAAGCTCTTCTTCGTTTCTGACCGTCAGCTTATTTGCAATAGGTGAGAAAAGCACGTTCGCGAGGATACAGCCGTAGAACGTGGTGATCAGGGCTGTCGCCATGGCAGGACCGATGGAGGAAGCTCCTCCTGAATCAATGTCCATCTCCTTCAACATGTTTACCAGTCCGACCAGTGTTCCGATCATACCGAATGCCGGTGAAAATGCGGAAGCTTTGTTGAACAGGTTGATGCCTTCCTCATGCCGCGCGGACATGGCGTCTACTTCATTTTCCAGGAGCGCCCGGACCTCCTCGGGTTCCGTGGCATCCACGATGAGCATGATGCCCTGCTTGAAAAACGGGTCGTCGATCTCATTGGCCTTTTCTTCCAGCGCCAGCAAGCCGTTCTTTCTGGCAAGCTGCGCCATCTCCTCCAGGGTATCCACCAGAAAACCGATGTTGTAGCGGTTCCCCTGAATTACAAGTGCCATCATCTTGGGAATCGTCGCCAGTGTCTTTAACGGGTAGCTGGCAAGGACTGCGCAGATCGCGCCGCCGACTACGATCGCCAAACTCGGCGGGTCCCAGAAGTTCCCCAGCTTTGTCGGATTGATGCCGACGAATACAATCAGCACCGCACTTATGATGATACCTAAAATTGTTGTTATATCCATATTCTCTTCACCGCCCTTACCTTTTTATCTGTCCGTATGGAAACTATGAATCTTTTCGTTATACGCAATCGTTTTTTCAATGATCTCCTCAGCGCTCTCCTTCACGATGAAGAACTTTCCGTTCATCATGATCACCTTGGATTCCGGTATCAGTTCTACCGATTCGATCTGATCGCAGTTCAGCACGATCTTATTGTCATTTAATTTGGTCAGCATAATCATATCATATTCCCTCTTCTTTTTCAAACGCGGCCAGGATTACGGAAGGAATCTTAGCTGCGCTTTTACCTCCTCTATATCATTAAACAGCAGGCAATATTGATTCAATACCTGCACAGACCGCATGAACTGCGGAACTGTAAAAGATGACCCTGCCGCATGATGGATATGCGCGGACAGTCGGCTTACAATCCCTTTGTACAAAATCATTACAGACAGTACATCAGGCCGGGATCTGCCATGAAATATGCTTCATGGCAGATCCGCAGCGATATTTATATGGATATGCAAATAAATGGTTTATATGTCATGTATCTGCAAGCTGCTGCGCAGTCCTGGTTGATATCATTCAGGACTAACGTTTCATGCTTACAAGTTCCTGCAGCATCTCATCCGTTACAGTGATGATCTTCGAGTTCGCCTGGAAACCTCTCTGGGTTGTGATGATGTTGGAGAACTCGTTGGCAAGGTCTACGTTGGCCATTTCCAGGTAGCTGCCGCGGATTCTTCCTGTAGGGCTGGTGTTTGGAGCTACATCGTAAACTTCACCTGCATTGTCACCAATAGTATAATAATAACCATCCGTTTTTTCCAAACCATTTGGGTTTTGTACAGAAATCAAAGCTACTTGCCCAATTGCAATCACTCGTTTCTGCTCATCTACACCTATAACAGACCCATCTTCAAGAATTGAATAGTTTTCTAGTTTATAGCGTTGATTTGTCTCTGGATTTATCGGAATCCTTAAAGTTGACAATTCCTTAGCATATTCTGCCGCTACACCTGGAATCAAATCCCCTCCCTTTACAAGCTCTGTATTATTAGCAGCTGTAGGACTAAGTGTCTTCAAAGCATCCGCTACTGTAGCATTAGATCCTTCTCCTGTTTCATTAGCAGTCACTGTAAATTTCACAGGACATGTTCCATTTCCGTTTGCTTCAACCGTCAGTGGTCGTTGAAGAGCATCAAACTCAACTTTACAATTCTTAAGCGCATCCGTATAGCCCGTCTCATTTGGTGCAGACGTTAACCAGTCATTTACAGCTGTTTCCATATCTTGAGCATTCTTTGCAGTAGTTGTCACTGTTATTCCTGCAATTGTAATAGTAGCCGGATTATTACCAGTTGCTGCTGTATAAGTAGCCATTACCTGCTCGGCTGAATAAACACATGCTTTAGCTGGTGTTTCAGGTATACCTGTTCCATCAACCAATGCATATCCATACACATAGCTTCTCTGGTCATCCACTAGATATCCATTCTCATCTACACGAAAGATTCCAACTCTAGATAGATTCAAACCTGAGTCTTTTACATTTGTAAAACTTCCGTTTACCATATTTCCTACCAGGAAAAATCCTGTACCATCAATCATACAATCCATTGGATTAGCCGATGGAGACGGCGCTCCTGACTCAAATACATTTGAAATGGATGATAGCTGAGAACCATAACCCACCTGAGATGCATTACGCCCACCTGAAGCTCCTGCCACTACACTACCACCGCTGCTGTTGATTGAGTTCGTGTACATGGAGTCCTTGAAGTTGTAGCTGTATCCCTTAAATCCCCATGTATTTACGTTGGCGATATTATTACCGATTACGTCCATCTTGGACTGATGCGCCTTGAGTCCTGCGACTCCTGCTATCATTGATCTGACCATTTTTATTTACTTCCTTTCTTTTCTATACAACCCTCTGCCGTACCTGCACGCCCCGCTCCTTTTTCAAAGAGGGCGCGCGCCTGTACCTGCGAGTCACGCAGGCACGAAACCTCCACAAATGGTCCGGCTTACATGAGTACGGCACTGTCAATATTGGTAAAAATATTTTCTTTCATTTCCGTTCCAGACATCGTCGTCACAACTACGTTGTTCGGGACATTTACAATAAAGGCTCCGCTCTCCCCGATGATGACTACATCCCTGGCGCCCTTGGCCCGGGCCTTCTGAACTGCCTGATTAAGGTCATTGAGAAGATTGTCTGTCATATTGATGCCGCGCTCCTGCACTCTCCGCGCCGCATGCTTCGAGAATTGGACGGACTGCGCCTTTTGCGCCTCCTGCTGCAGAAGGTCTGCGAACTGTACGCCCGAAGTGGTGTCTGCCGTCTTCTGAAGCTGCAGCGAAGCAGATTGAAGCTTCAGCGCGCCGGCATTCGTAATCTGATTGATCTGATGAACCGGAGGAATCTGATTGATCTTGTTTCCCATCATATGCACCGCCTTTATCTCTCACCTGCAAATGCTCTACTTCTTAGAATCCTGCGTCTTGTCGCCTGTTCCCTCTGTCTTGTCTGTGGAATCGGTCTTGTCGTCTGTATCCTCTGTCTTATCTGTGGAATCGGTCTTATCATCCGTATCCACCTTCGGCACGTCTCCGATTGCCATGATGCTTGACAGCTCGTATTTCTTGCCGTCCACGTATACGGAAGTGGCTCCGGTCAGGTCTACCCCGGTCACGATTCCCTTCTTTGTCTCGGTTACCTTTCCTTCCTCGTCGGTCTTGGTTACAACCGTGACTTCCCTTCCAAGAAGCCCTGTGGAATAGGTGGTCAGTGTTACGGAAGAAAGGTTATTGATTACGGTTGAAAAGTTCGCAATCGCCGTTGCCATGGAGTTCATGGTGCTCATATTGGACATCTGGGTGATCTGCTCCATCATTGCCGCATTGTCCATCGGATTGGACATATCCTGATATTTCAGCTCTGCGGCGATCAGTGTCCAGAAGTCGTCGGTGCTGAGTGTGGACTTATCGGACTTGGCTTCTGCCTGCGTTGCAAGATTCGCATTATACAATCCGCTTGCTACATCGCTGTTCAAATTTACTGCCATATGTTCTTCGTCTCCTTTCTAATTACACTGTGAGTCCCAGGCGGAGCTTCTGTAAGAACTGCTCGGAATCGTCAGAATCCTGCTTCTGATGGTTTTCCTTCTGCTGCTCCCGTTCGTCCTGTTTGCCCTGCTGGTTCTCGTCGTTGTTCCGGTTCAGATAGTCGGGTTCCTGCTTCTCCACAATGATCTTCGTCTCACCGCCCAGGTTCTTGTCGATGATCACGCCGATCTCTCTCGCGCGGTCGCCCAGCACTTCCAGCGCTCTCTTTTCCGTACAGAAGATGGATACGGTAGCCTGACCGTCCTGATACTGAATCTTGACCGCAATCTTGCCCAGGTTCGCCGGCTCGATCTCAATCTCAAAGGAATCCGCGCCTTCCTGCATCTTTCCAAGGATCTGGTCTGTCAGCTTCTCGGGCAGTTCCTCCGGCTGTGCCACATGGACCTTCGTCACTTCCTGAGGGATCTCCTCCTGAATGTTCCGGACAGGTGCCTGCGCTACCGGCGCTGCAGCGGACTGTTCCGCATGGGTATTATCATCTGTCTGAGGCTGGGTTTCCTCTCCCGTGGACTGGGTTTTTACCGTTTCTCTGCGGATCGGCGCTGTCTCTGCTGTCTCCGGCGCTGCTGCCTGGACCTCAGGCTCTTTTACCTGAACGGTTTCCTGAGTCTTCACCTCTGCCTGGAAATTCGCTGCCGTATCTGCGGTCACATTCTGCTCCGGCTGTACATTGACCTGTTCCGTCATTCCATCAGCGATCAGCTCTCCCGCCGCTGTCGGATCTACTGCTGTCACTTCTGCGTCCGCCTGAACTACCTCCGGCACTTCAATAACTACCTCCGGCTCGGTCGTCAGAACCTCCGGGCGCATGCCCTGGCTAATCTGGTATGCCGCAAGCAGACCCATTGCCTGGCTGTCGTCTGTGCTGACTGTCTCCTCCGCGGTGTCCTCTTTGGTGTCTTTTGTGTCGGTGTCCTTGCCTTCCTCAGGCTTTTCGGTTTCCTCGGTTTTCTCCGGCTTGCCGTCCTTGGATACTTCCTGTGTAGTGCTGTCCTGGCTGCCGTCCTGCTTGCCTTCGAGCAGCTTCTTGAACTGATCCGACTGGGTGTTCTTCACGCCCGTACTGTTGGTCTTGCCGCTGTCCGGCGCCTGGAAACCGATGTCCATTGCCTTCACATTTACATTCACCATTGGTTTTTCCTCCTTTCTGCCTCGATCCGAAATCCCCGTCAGAGACGGGCTTCCGTGATCGGAAATATTTTATATGGTAACTGTAGTAAATACAGGGTTACCCTTATTCCATATGGCCGGGTGTGTCATGCCGCGGATACGGCAGCTCCCGGCTGTCCCTTCTTGAATGCAGACATGGCAATAAGTGATCATCCGTTCAGCCTTGCCATGGCGTCCCTTGTGGTCACAAATTCCTCAATCAATCGTTCATCCTGTTTTAATACTTCCTTATCGTACTCAAACCGCTTCCGTTCTTTTAATTTATCAATCGATGAGGTCTCCTTCTTCGCCTCCACGACTTCCTTCCGTTTGATCTCCTCCTGCTCCCGCAGCCTTGCAAGCTGTTCCTGCTTTCTGCGGATCTTCAGGCGCAGTGAGTCAAAGTAATTTTCATAGGTATGCATCTCGTTGATCTTCATACCATTCATTTTATTCTGCTGAAACTCGGCAGCGCATTGGCTGTACTCGTGTTCCAGTTCATCAATTGCGTTTTCACATTCCCTGATCTTCGCCAGTATCCTGGCGTGCTCCCCTTTCAGGCTGTCCAGTACCTGCTCCTTATAACGAAGTACCGTGTCCAATGGGAAAAAGAATTTTTTCATCTTCGTGCGTCCTCGCTTTGATTATTCGCAGCCCGTATCGGCCGCCTGGCATATCTAGTGCAGGATCCTCTGCATAATCCGCAGCGATTCCTCAACTGAAAAGCTTTCGTCTGTCTTCTGCATTAAGAATTCATTGACCTTATCGATCTTAGAAATAGCAACGTCCAGTTTGGGGTTAGTCCCCGCCTTGTACGCGCCGATGGAGATCAGGTCCTCATTTTTTGTATACAGGCTCAGGATATCCCGAAGCCTTGCCGCCGCGTCCTTATGCTCCTGGGGTACGATGCTGGACATCAGACGGGAGATGCTCGCATTGATATCAATAGCCGGGAAATGGTTCTCATTAGCCAGCTTTCTGGTCAGCACGATATGTCCGTCCAGGATTCCCCGTACCGTATCGGATATGGGTTCGTTGGTATCGTCCCCTTCTACCAGCACGGTGTAGACCCCGGTGATGGAGCCTTTTTCAAAATTCCCGCTGCGCTCCAGGAGCTTGGGAAATTCCGCGTAGATGGACGGGGTATATCCTCTCGCCACAGGCGGCTCTCCTGTGGCAAGCCCGATCTCGCGCTGTGCCATGGCGAAACGGGTGAGGGAGTCCATCATCAGCAGGACGTCCTTCCCCTGGTCTTTGAAATATTCGGCAATGGTGGTGGCAACCAGGGGACACTTGACGCGGAGCATGGCGGGCTGATCCGAGGTGGCTACGACGACCACGCTCCTTTTCATCCCTTCCGGGCCCAGGTCATTTTCCACAAATTCGCGGACCTCACGGCCTCGCTCTCCTACCAGCGCAATGACGTTGATATCTGCCTTGACGTTCTTTGCGATCATGCCGAGCAAGGTACTCTTGCCCACGCCGCTTCCTGCGAAAATGCCGATACGCTGGCCTTTGCCGATGGTATTCATGCCGTCGATCGCCTTGACGCCGAACTCCAGAGGGTCGGAGATGGGCGGCCGGGACATGGGGTTGATAAATGCGTTTTCTACGTAATAATATCTGGAGGAGGGCAGCGGCCCCTTGTCATCCATGGGGTTGCCCGTAGCGTCTATGATGCGCCCCCGCAGAAATTCTCCTACCGGGATCTTGAGACGCTTCCTGGTGTTCCGCACAAAGCTGCCTGCCGAAACGCCGCTCAGGTTCTCATAGGCCATGAGCTGCATCTTATCTTCCCGAAAGCCGACGACCTCCACAGGGATCTGCCTGCGCTTCTCCTCATTGTAGATCATGGCGATATCACCGATGCTGGCGCGGTTTCCGGAGGATTCCATAGACATGCCGATTACATTTTCAATTTTTCCTATGTAGCTGACTGTCTCTGCTTTCTGGATCAGCTCCGGCAGCTTCGAAAACACTTGCGTTCACCTCGGTTTCTGTCTGTATCTGTATCATGCTCCGGCACGCGGGCACCTGCTTTTTCTGACCGCGCCGGTCACATCTGTCTGACTGCTCTCTTTATCAATATGCGCTACACCCTCACATTGTTCAGGATGTCTTTGATATTTTCAAGCTGTGTGCTCACACTGGCGTCTATGATCTCGTCGGGAAGCTCAATGATGCAGGTTCCCTCCTCGCCGTTGTCCATGGTAATGATCTTGATGTTTTCGGACAGCTTGGACATGGCGTCCAAAAATTCCGTATCCACATCCATGGATATGCCGGTGTCGCACTTGGTTATGTATATTTTTGCCCATTGCTTCTTGGTGATCTTGTCGGTGGCCGCAAGGATCATGCGCTTCACAATGTCCCCGCTGGACTGCAGGCTGGTCTGGATGATCTTCTCCGCCACAGCCAGGGAGATCCTTTTCAGGTCATCCACATACTGCTCCAGAAGCTTTGCTTTTTCAATGGAAACACTTTCTATCACATCCGCGGCGTTGGTCTGCAGCTGGCGGATCTCCTGATCCAGGAGCTTGCGCTGCTCCTCATAGGCATCCCGGGTTCCGTTCTGGCAGCCTTCCTCGTATCCGTCGCGAAATGCCTTCTGACGAAGGATGTCCGCCTGGCCGCGCGCGTCCGCAAGGATCTGCTCCGCCTTTTTTTCCGCCTCGCTTATGATCTCGTTCGCCCGCTCCGTGGCAAACTGCTCTTCCTTCGCTTCCTCCTCCGCCCCGCCGTCTTCCTCTTCTTCCTCTTCCGGCTCTTCGGCTGACACGGTCCGCTCAATCTGGAACCCCGCAAAGAAGTCATATGGCCGGATATCCTGTGCTTCGTCCGGCTTTTTCATAATCCTGGGCATCGGTATCATCCTTTCTGTCTATGCTGCGGTATGCGTAACGGCTTCATGCGCCGCATTCGGCTTTTCTGATCCGCCCCGCCGCGCAGTGCCGCGGCAGACCGGGATTCCGTCTTTTCTATCATCCGTCTGAAAGATCAGGATCAGGCAATGATCTCGTCCTTGCCGCTCTTCACGATGATCAGCTCGCCTGCTTCTTCCAGACGACGGATCACAGCTACGATCCTCTGCTGTGCTTCTTCTACATCGCGCAGACGTACATTGACCGTAACCTCCAGGTCGGACTGAATGCTCTCTGCCATACGGCTGGATACGTTCGCAAATACAAGATCCTTGATATTCTGATCGGATCCTTTGAGGGCGTATACGATGTCCTTGACGTCGCATTCCCGAATGAATCTCTGGATGGACCTGTTGTCCATGGATACGATGTCCTCGAATACGAACATCTTCTTCCGGATGGTCTCGGCCAGTTCTTCGTTCTCCTTGCCCAATTCGTCGAAGATAAACTTCTCGTTCGCGCGGTCCATGTTGTTCATGACCTCTGCTATGTAGTCGATGCCGCCGATGGTTGTAAAGTCCGCGGTCGTCAGTACGCTCTCGAACCGCTTCTTCAGGGAGGCTTCCACGATCTTGATGGCTTCGGGAGAGGCGCTCTCCATCTTGGCAATCGCCTCTACCACCTTGATCTGCTTCTCCTTTGGAAGCTCGCCGATGACAAATGACGCCTGATCCGGATCCGCATAGGAGAGAATCAACGCTATGGTCTGGGGTCTCTCGTGCTGCAGGAAGGAGAACAGATTCTTGACATCGCTCTTTCGGATAAATTCGAAAGGCCGTGTCTTCATGGACTTGGCCAGCTTATCCAGCAGCGACTGCGCTGTACTCTCACCGAACGCCTTTTCCAGGACTGCCCGGGCGTATTCCATGCCGCCGTCGGTTACCACCTTCTGTGTGAGGCAGGTCTTGTAGAATTCGTCTAAGACCGCCTCCATCTGCTCCGGGGTCACATGCCCCAGCTTGGCAACCTCTATGGTCAGCTTCTCTATATCTGATTCACTTAAATGCTTATAAATCTTGGATGCTTTGTCAGCTCCCAGAGAGACTACGACTGCCGCCGCTTTCTGCTCCGGTGTCAAGGATAACGCAGCATTAGCCTCCATCTAAACCGCCCCCGTTCAGCCAGTTCTTCAATAACTGGGCAGATATCTCCGCATTCTGTTCCGCGAACTCCCGAATGCTCCTCTTCAGTTCCATACCTCTGTCATTCTGAATCTGCTGAAGCTCTTGATTGAGATCAATATGCTCAACTTCTTCTTCCAGAAGTTCCTCTTCTTCCTCTTCTTCCTCAGCCCTGCGCCGTCTGATGATCAGTACCACGATGATACCTGTCAGGATCAGCAGCAACGCGACTGCCGCGATGATCGCCCACAGCGGAACGCTCTCAAGCAGTGAGCTGCTTGCTGTCTCCGCGTCTTCATCGTCGTCCGCTCTTCCGTCGAACGGCGCGCTTGCCAGGGTGATCTTGTCAGCCTGCTCCGCTCGTGCGATCCCGGCCGCGTTGCCGACCAGAGAACGGAGCTGAGCTTCTCTCAGGCTTCCGAATCCATTTCCATTGACTACGACGGATACCGTCAGGTCATCCAACGCGCCGGAATCCACCTGACCCTGTTCCTTGATCTGGTTCACAAGGTAATCCGTAGACCTGCTTTCGCTGGACGCGCTGGCGCCGTTGCCGTCGCCTTCTGTATTGTACTCGGCCGTGTCCGCGTTGGTCTCTGTTCCGACCACGCCTCCTGCCGTATTTCCCGTACCGGACCTTTCATTGTATGTATCTTCATGACTGATGATTCCGGTCTTATCTTCGTCGTCGATCTTTTCCGGAGTGCTGTATGTGGTAGACTCCCGGATGAGCTGCTCCATGTTGATCTGCGCTCTTGCCGCGACGCTGACATTGTCCTCTCCGTAAATCGGTCCAAGGACTTTCAGGATCTTTCTCTCGATCTGGCCTTCCACGACTGCCGCGATCTCTTCCGCGTCGGAGCTGTTGGCCGTCCTGTTTTCCTCCGTCTCGGATACAGTCTCTCCGGATGTCCCGTCTATAACGACAACCTCATCGATCTCCATATTCGGAACGCTCTTTGCCACAAGCCGCTGCATGCCAGCTGTCTGCTCCTTCGTCGGAGCGCTGCCGTCCTGCATAATGACCGTGACCGATCCGCTGGACTTTGTCTCTGAGTCATTGAGGACATAGCGGTTATCCTCCCCCAGAGCAATCGTGACCTTGGCATCTGATACACCTTCAAACATCTTGATGGTGGCGCCGATACGATCCTGCAGATCGTAAAGCTCGAGCTTTGATTTTTCAGAATCTGTAGTCAGCAGACTCGCATTTTTCAAATACGTTTCATATGTAAAACCGCTCTTCGGGTAACCCTGCTGTACAAGGGTCGCCTTCGTCTGATCCACCACGTTCTCCGGCACCATGATGGTGGAATTACCCTCATAGCGGAACGCGATCTGCTCCTCCTGCAGCTTCGCCGTGATCTGCTGCGCCTCCTGCTCGCCCAGTCCGGTAAACAGGACTGCATACGGGCGGTTGTTGAGAATCAACGCAATCACGACCGCTGCCACGACAAGCACGGCGGCCGCGGCAATAATGATCTTTTTCGTTTTACTGCTTAAATTTCCAGCAAATTCTTTGAATTGCCCCAACTTTTCTTTCATGTTCCAATACTCTCTTATCTATTTATTCCCGCATCGCTTAAGGATTCTGCGAAGCATCAGTACGGGATGCCCTTTGGGTACGGTTTCTCAAGACACAAAGAACAATGTGCAACAGCTGTATCACACATTGATTCATGATCTGCCCCGCAGGGGCATTCCATGACGGACGCCCTTGCGGGATACAGAATTGTGCATTATGAACTGAGTCGCATAATCTCGTTGTATGCTTCCAGTGCTTTTGTCCTCAGCGCCGCCAGAAGATCCATGGAAAGCTGCGCCTGGGATGCCGCGATCCCTACCGTGTGCGGATCCTCAATCTGGCCTGTCGCCAGAAGGTACTGGTTCTTCGCCAGGTTCTGGTCCGTCTCTCTTACGTTGTTGATCGCTTCCTCGAAAATACTTTTAAAGGCCGAGACGCCCTCCTGGCCCTTTACGCTTTTGGATGCGGACGCGGCGGAGCCTGTGCCTGTCACCGATCCGACAGAGCCGACTGCTCCGATCCTGTCCCATGGCTGGATGGGAGTGATGAACATATCTTCCATAAGATTCTATCAATCCTTTCTTCTTAATTTCTTCTCCGGGGCAGCTTCCCGCTCCGGTTTCATATCTTCATAGAAGATATGAAACTGATACGCGATCCATGCAAGCGCATGCCGCTTCGCCCCGACAATATTCTGCGATGTCAGCGCAGGCAAATCAATCTTCCGCCCGCCGTCCCATCATTTTTAGGAAAAAATTGGTAAAAAAGTTTTATTGGCCTTTGATCGCAGTCTGATATCTCTTGATATCAGCCGTTACGGTCTGCAGCAAATATTGATAATGAAGGGCGGTTCTTGCCATATCCGCTTCTTCAACATCAGAATGGACATTGTTCTCATCCACCCTTGCAGATGAATCATACGGGGTATATACAAAGTAGTCCGCCCCCGAGATCGCCTCACGCATCTGTGTGTTGCTCTTCGTCTGGCTTGCCGCCCGAAGTCTCTTGTCAAAGACCTCCTCAAAGCTGACATCCTTCTTCTTATAACCCGGTGTATCTACGTTGGCAAGGTTGTTCTGAACAACCTCCATCTTCCTCCAGAGGTAATCCAGAGACTTATTCGCCATTGACATGGTATTTCCAAATATGGAGCTTCCAAACATGATATGTATCACTTCCTTCTTATTATTAATGTAAACTTTCTAACAAGGTGATCATCTGTATCGGCATTCTCTATCTGCTGAAAATCCTGAAAGTTTTTTCGCAAACTACACCTATACCGGATTAATGATACACCTTATTTTCTTAAAAGTCCAGTTTTTTCGGTGAAATTTTATATTAAAAATTTACCAGTCAAACGCTTCTGTTGAGCGGTTTTCCTGCATTTCCCGTATCATGTGGGGAAGGAGTTACGCACACACAACATATGGGAATGGTTCAGATCAGGCTGGTATAGTCGGAATCGGGTTCCAGGCTTCCGATGGAAGTGCCTTTTCCAAGACTGCTCACGCGGCTCATCATCTGCAGCCGCATCATTCCCACGAAATATTCCGCAAGCTGTTGGGTCAGATCCGTTGCGGTTGAACTGTTCGCCGCGCTTGTACTCGTCCCGGTCCGTCCGGAAGCGTTCCCACTGGCCCCAAATGTTCCGGAGGTGCCGGTCCTGCTGCTGACCGTCTGGCCCGTGGTGAGTTCCTGCCCCATGTAGCCCTTGATCCGGCTGATGTAGTTGATAGTCTCTTCAAACGGGGGTACTCCGCCGTACTTGGCCACATTGCCGCTCCCTGCATTGTATGCGGCAAGGGTCAGATCAATGTCTCCGTTATACTGCTGCAGCTTCTGAGCCAGGTACTTGGCCCCGCCCATGATGTTGCTCCTTGCGTCAAATGCGTCCTCCACGCCTAAAGCCGCCGCGGTTGCAGGCATGAGCTGCATCACGCCCTGAGCCCCGGCCGAAGAAACCGCGTCAGCGTTGTATCCGGACTCCGCCTTGCCGACTGCCATCAGAAGCTTGACGGGGACATTGTACTTCTCCGCGGCTTCCTGAAAGATCGCGTCCATGCTTTCCGGCACGCCCAGTCTGCCTGCCGCGTTCTGGAACGTCTCCCCAAAGCTCAGACCGTTCGCCCGCGTCCCGCCTGAGTACAGGCTGCTGCCGGACTGCGTTCCATTGGAATACAGGCTTCCGATCGACTGCGTCATGTTCTGCAGTGACTGCAGCTGCCCCAGGACACTGTTCATATAGGTATAGAGACTCTGGTAAACTGAATAATCCATTGCCATATTTTTATCCTCACTTCTAAAAAATCTACTATGTTGCCGCGCCACTTTGCTCAACCCAAACAGCATATCGCTATTATTGTAACATATAATTGCAATAATGTCATTATGCCACTTTATACCAATCTTGAAAAGCCTTTTTTGCAAATTAAAGAAATTTTTTCCAACTGTACGGTTGCGATCCGAAATCTCAGTTTTATGCAATTTATTGCAATAAAACTGAGATTTTGGATTAGCAACCTACTCATAAATGAGCAAAAAAGCGGCTGCGTTAGCAGACGTTAGAGTGCGTAAGCACGGTTTTTGCGAATGGATGAGTAGGTTGGAGGCTCTTTAGAGCATCCAACCGTACAGTTGGAATTTTTTTACTGTATGTTTACCAGCAATTCCCAAGTTGCTGTGAGCGCCCAGCCAGGGGTGAACAGTAACATTCCCAAAAATGACTTCAAATTATATGAAAATATATATTTACAATCCTTTGATTTAGGTATAGAATAATGTTAAATACGTATATCTTTTTACAGAAAAATCTAAATTACATAGGAGGGAGTAGACGTGTTTAAGAATTTAAAGGTGAGGAGCAAACTGCTCGTCTCATTCGGCATTGTCATTATTTTCTATATTATTGCTATCATTGCTTCGTCGATCGGACTGGGCAGCGTATTCGGCGGATTGGAGGATTTTTATAATATTCCATTCCCGATGGTGAAGAGCGCGCTTGAGGCGCAGTCCATTACCAGAGGGATCCAGCTGGATGTATACCGCGCTGTTTCTATCAGCGGTTCGGAGCGTCAGACAGTAATCAGCGAGATTGAGGAGTCTTCCGCAGAGCGGAATAAGGTCATGGAAGAGTTGAAGGCGAATTTCAGCGGAGACGCTTCCCTGCTCAAGAGCGTCGAGGATGCCAACGCGGCGACCTCCGCGGCCCGCGAAAAGACGATGGAGTATATCCGCGCAGGCAATTCCACGGCTGCCATCGAATCCATCAACGGCGAGTATCTGGAAGCGGCCAATCATTTTGAGGATACCTTAAATCAGGTCATTGATCAGGCTGAGAGGAATGCGGATGAATATTATCAGAACGGTACGACAACCAAGCGTATCTGCACGATCATTTTATACGGCCTTGCTCTGGTCAGCATCATTTTAACCATATTCCTTGTGCTGTCTATCGTGAAGGGCCTGACCCGTCCGATCCTGGAGATCGAGGATGCCATCAAGGCAATGGCAAAGGGCGACATGAGCAGCAAGGTTACATATACGTCCCGCGATGAGCTGGGTGATCTGGCGGAGAACCTTCGTTTTGTACTGGCTACTCTGTCCAGTTACATCGGCCATATCTGCGAGCGGATGGATTCCCTTGCAACAGGGGATCTGACGGTAGAGATGGATATGGATTATCTGGGCGAGTTTGAGTCGATCAAGCAGTCCGGCGCCAAGATCATCAATTCCCTGAATGATACGCTTGGCCAGCTTCATCAGGCATCGGAACAGGTTGCAAATGGATCCGAGCAGGTTTCCAGCGGTGCCCAGGCCCTCAGCCAGGGTGCTACGGAGCAGGCAAGTTCTGTTGAAGAGCTTGCAGCGACCCTGGGCGACCTGTCCAACCAGGTCAATGATACCGCGGCGAATTCCCGCGATGTCAACCAGCTGATCTCCGACACAGCAAAAGAGATCAACAACAGCAAGCAGAAGATGGAAGCCATGGTCAATGCCATGACCAACATCAACGAGTGCTCCAGCGAGATCGAGAAGATTATCAAGACCATTGAAGATATCGCGTTCCAGACCAATATCCTTGCGCTGAATGCCGCAGTTGAGGCAGCCCGTGCAGGTGAGGCGGGCAAGGGCTTTGCCGTTGTCGCGGATGAGGTTCGCAGCCTGGCATCCAAGAGCCAGGAGGCGGCGAAGAACACGACTGTCCTTATTAATAACTCATTGAACGCGGTTTCCGAAGGAAGCCAGATTGCTACGGATACTCAGAGTTCACTGCTCAAGGTTGTGGAGAGCGCGGATAAGATCGCAGTTAATATGGCGAAGATCACCGAATCCGCTGATCTGCAGGCAGAAGGTATTTCCCAGGTGACTCAGGGAATCGACCAGATTTCCTCCGTTATCCAGACCAACTCTGCTACCGCAGAGGAAAGCGCCGCAGCCAGCGAAGAGCTGTTCAGCCAGTCCAGCCTGCTCAAGAGCCTGGTTGGCCGCTTCCGCCTGAAAGGAATGGCAAGTTCTATGGTAAGTCGGCCTGCAGCATCTGAGCCGGCAGAGATGGAATCCTATGACAGCAATGTGTATGACGGCGGGTCATTTGACAGCGGGTCCTATGATATGAATTATGACAGTTCCGACAGCTTCGGCGGGGCGGTGGATACTTCGTACAGCGCGCCGAGCGGGAATAATAAGAACTTTAGTAATGAAGTGATCTATGATGGGGCGAAGTATTGATCAATTGATCAGGAAGGCTGCTCGGGCGTGTGAAGGATAACACGCAAAATGGAAACGGATCGGGGTTTTGCATCGGATTGGTGTAAAGCATTCGTGAAGGATGAAGTGAATAGAGAAATGGATACCCGGGAGATTTGGTCTCCCGGGTGTTTTTGTTACGTAAGCAAGAAATAATCCGTATCTATGAATCTACTATCATTATTGATACAAGAACTCCAAAGTAAGGAGGTATTGCCTATGGATAAAACAAACCTTACAAAGGGAAATCTCTGGAGAAAACGTATCCAGGATTTCTACAAGAGCGGATTGTCAAGAAAACAATGGTGCCAGGAGCATCAAGTTCGATTTCTAGTGGATAAGTCTTTGGTTTAAATCAACTGTGAATAGTAACTTCAAGCTCTGTTTTCATAGACTATTTGACACTACCATTTGAAGCTATTGTATCAAAAATAATGACAGATTTACGGGTACGGATTATCTTCTGCTTACTTTAATACTATATCTGTATTTATGCAAATAGGACTCCTTCCGTTAATTAATACGTATTCTGTAATGATCTATAAAAATTACTTTTTTCGTAAATAGTCTGCCTCCTCGAATATTTTCCCATTTAATGATTCATAAACATCTTTTTGTTCTCTATAGGAGTCAAAGTTGGTCTTCCAAGGTCTTCTCTTGCTCCAATTGCCGCCTTCACCTCTATAAATGTAAGATCCTTCTGTTCTTTTGCTTTTACTAGCGCAGCTTCCAATTCTTCATAATTCGATGCGCAATAAACACGTGGATAGCCACACCCCCTAGCAATCTCTGTCAAATTCAGATTTTTCGCAACAGTAGGCATCCCTCCCACCGACTCATGCGCCCCATTGTTTATTACTACATGAATAAGGTTGTCAGGCGATATTTGCGCAATCACAGCCATTGCCCCCATATGCATCAAAGCAGCGCCATCTCCATCAATGCACCAGATTCTGGAATCAGGTTTATGCAATGCAATTCCCAACGCAATAGAAGAGCTGTGCCCCATAGAACCGACAGTCAAAAAATCTCTATGGTGGTTCGCCTCCTCTGCTTCTCTGATCTCATACAATTCCCGGCTGGCTTTCCCTGTGGTCGATACAACCAGATCATCTTCGGAAACCCGAACAATACGGCGGATAATCTCCTCGCGCAGCAAAGTGCAATGATTATTATAAGCCACTTTTTTCTCATAGCTCAATGCCCCCTTGCGTACAATGAATGCTACATCGTTTCCAGCTTCCAGCAACTTTTGGAATTCTTCCATTTTATTGTGAATTGAATCTTCTGACGTATTATTGTCAACAACAAAATACTTCACACCCATATCTTCTAAAAGCTGCTGTGTAATTCTTCCCTGAAAAATATGCTGTGGTTCATCATGTATTCCTGGTTCGCCTCTCCATCCGATTATAAATATACACGGAATTGCGTAAACCTTTTCATTCAGGAGTGAAACTAATGGATTGATGATATTCCCTAGCCCGCTGTTCTGCATATACACGACAGGGAATTTCCCAGTAGAAAGATGATAACCTGCCGCAATAGCTGCACAGTTTCCCTCGTTTGCCGCAATGATATGGTGTTTGGGATCTGTACCATATGTATCTATCAGGTAATCACACAATGCCCTTAGCTGAGAATCCGGAATACCTGTGAAAAAATCTGAATTAGTTATTTCTACTAATGTTTTTACATCCATCTCAAAGCTCCTTTATTAAATAATCTGATTTTTTAATATTCAGACGTTCATCAACCTCCTGAACCAGTGATAATTCAAAATGTCTTTTACAATCTGTTTTATAGTCAAACAAATGAATACTTATCAGATTTGGTTGAAAGCATCCCAAAATTTTTGCATACATGCTATTGAGCCTGTAGATATCCTAATCCAGCCTTTCAGAATTCCAGTACTATAGTCCCTGATCCATATTTTCTTCCTTTTTAATTCTGCAACAATTATTTTTGAATCCTTCTTTGGTAAAAACAAAACATAGTTTCCTTCCATTTCTATAGTCTGATATCCGGCTCTATTCAATTTTTCTACAATCCATATACGTCCTGCATATTCCACATCTGCAAGATGATCAATAAGCTTCCGGTTCTGGATCACTTCCTTCGCAAATAAAATAGCAATATTATTTACATTAAATGTAGATTCAGCTTTCTCTATATATTCGATCAGTTCATCATTACCAGAAACATATCCTATTCTGAGGCCCGCCATAGAAAATAATTTTGAAAATGTTCGGAGAACAAGTAGATTATCATACTCTTTGATCAATGGCATAAACGTAGATGCATAAAAATAGTGATATGCCTCATCAATTACCACGATTGCTCCAACATTTTTCGCACGCTCAATTATATTTCTTACATCTTTCTCGTTATATATATAGCCAATTGGGCTGTTAGGGTTCAATAAAATAACAATGCCCGTATCCATATCTATAGCATCAAAAAGTTCGGTTGCGTCAATGGAAAAATCATCTTGATAGCCAATCATTTCATGCTTCATGCCAAACATTTCTGCATAAACCCCATACATTTCAAAAGTGGGAGTCACCGTTAAAAGCTTCTTTCCCTTTTGTCCAAAACATTGGAAAATCAACCGCATTGCTTCATCGGATCCGGCAGTCACCGAAATGTTTTTATACATCACACCATTATGTTCTGCCAGCAATTCCATCAACCTATCTTTTTCCGGATAGGTGGCAACATACTCAGGAGTAATCTTTGGTATGACAGCATCAAAAACTTCCTTGGGCAGGCCTTCTGGATTTTCATTCATATCCAGACGAAGCACTCCGATTCTTTCATCATGAAATTTAACGCGATATAAGTCTTTAATACTTTTATTTATATAATACATACATTTTCCTCTGATTTTTGAATGCTTTGTCCTATAGTTATATTCCTGTCCAACGCTGTTTATCTTTCTAAAATCGTATACCAACGATCTGTTTCACTGTACTCCTTTTCCTTGTTAAGGTGGGGAAGCATTCCCTGTTCTACAATCTGAAAACCGGCTTCTAACCAGTTTTTATAGATGTAATTGTATTCAGCTTCCGTACGATAGATAACATTATAATCTGCTTTCAGCGCTTCCGAATAAAATTCATTCAATGTGAGTCGTTCTGTTAAAGCAATAGTCTCTGTAAAATAAATTCTGGCATGCCTATCCATTTTCTCTAAAAGCTGCTCCATTCCCTTCAATAGGGCTTCATCATTGATATACATCATGATGCCGCAGATCCATAACCGGTTAAACTTCCCAGGCACTTTTGTCTCGGGCAATGCACAAAACTCTTCAAATCCATAATTTAGAAAATCGTATGATTTTTCAGGAAAACGGTTGTGTTCCTCCGCAAATTTGACCATTTCTGATGAAAGGTCGGTACCGCAATAATAACCACATTTTGGAATCAGAGCTTCAGCCCAGCGTCCCATTCCACAGCCAATATCCAGAACACGGCATGTTTCGTCAATCTGCATTTTAGGAAGAATATTTTCCTTTTCAAAAGCATCCCATGCCAGTGCGTATTCCGGATTTTGATCTCCCAAAAGTACGGAGACATACGGATTATTCATGTTCTTTATGTTTTTGGCCCTGTTGTTATAAAAATCTCTAGTATGCTCTGTATTGATTTCTACTTTTTTTCCATATATACGATTCTGTTTCATTTTAATTCTCCTTTAATTAAATTCCAAAGATTTCACTATTAACCAATGCACAAAAAACAATAAACATATGTAAAATATTTTTTCAAATCTTATCCTTCAAAGCTGGAACATTATATAATTTTCCCTCTAATTCCATCTTTGTAATTATATTGGTAAACTGCAACTTTTCTAACTGCTTTTGCATCTGACCAAACTGCTCTGCCGCCATCACTACCAATATATCATTCCTGTTATTCAATTCGCTTTCAATAGAAGCACATTTAATTCCATCTATTTGTGTCCCCCACTTTTTAGAGTCATTGTCTAAAAAAATATCAACCTTTATTCCCCTTGATTGAAGTAACCTTAAAACTCGATGTCCATAATCTCCTGCACCTAATATAGCGATTCTGGAGATATTTCTATTTGTCATCTGCAAGATTTCTGCTTTTGCTTTACTTTGTTTTTGTTTTATTTCCGTTGGTTCCATAAATCTATATAGTTGCTTTTTTACGTAATCACATCCTTCACTCATAGAATATGCTTCAAAAAAATAATAAAAATTTTGCAAACAAGTATATTCGCTGCCCCAAATATTTACACGTTCCATGGGGGATAATTCTTTTAGAATTTTTAAAAATAATTGTTCTCTTTCCGCATCAAATTCTTTTATAGTGAAACTTCCTTGTTTTTTATGTATTCTAGTTACTACTAAGCCCTCCGGGACATGCAATAACTTTATATTGCGGAATATTCTAAACCACATATCATAATCCTGTGTAGTACGAAGCCCTTCATTAAACATTCCTACACTATAGAAATAACTAATATGAATTAATAATGTGCATCCACCTATCATCCTCTGTGTCAACATCAGAATACCGTTTGCCCTGTCCTTTTCACAATAATAATCCTCGATTCTATATGGACTAAATATACCTTTTTCCTGATCCAACAAATCATAATTGCAATATGCTATTGCCTTCGGATCCCCTTGTCTTTGAATTGCTTCTATTTCATATTCTATTTTAGAAGGATGGTAATAATCATCATGTGATAACCAAGAAAAATACTCTCCTTTCATGTTCCTGATTGCAAAATTTAACGCTGAAGATACGCCGCCATTTTCTTTATAAAAATAACGTATTTTTCCCTCATATTTTTTAGCAATCGTTTCTGTTGAATCTCTAGAACCATCATTTATCACAAGAACTTCAATATTATCATATGTTTGATTTAGAGCGCTTTTTATAGCATCGTCCAAAAAATTTTCTCCATTAAAGACTGGAATTACAATTGATACTAGAGGTTTTTTTTGCATAAATAATTCCTTCCTTCTAAAAGTATAATTTATATTTCAAAAATGCTTTTTTGAGGATAAACTTCTGAAAGTGCCTCATTTATTATATTACGCACTCTTTCAAAATTTTTTAGTTCATCCGTTTCGTTCAATGATATCATTTGATGTTTATGACTTCGAATAATGTCTGCTATTTCCACACAGTTTTCATCGGTAACATTTACATACAATCCCTTAGTACGCCTCGGGAAAAAATCACCTTCACAAAGTTTCCAAAATCGAAAGATATATTGGCTTATATCACTATAGTTTCTAAATCGATTTCTAGATGATAAATCCATAACTTCTGGTTCTAAATTCCATATTTTCTCTATAATCGATTTTTTCATTGCTACTGCCATATGTGGTATTGAAAAATAATCAAAATCATAAAAATGCGATAGCGCAATTGTACGTATCAAACGCTTGCCATAACCAATATGATACCATTTCCTCCAGTTATTTCGTTGAACATCTCGTTTGCGGAAATATTTATTAATAATAATCATCATATTTACTGCTCGGTACATATTCATATGAGAATCTGATTCTTGGATATTCGGGCATAGCGCTCTTTCCACCGCCTCATCACATATCTGGTTATTCCTAAAATAATAAGATTCCTTAATCGGCTGTATCGGAAACAAATCATCATTAAATAAGATAAAATTTTCTGACAACTCAGATATACGATGATAATTTATCTCAATTGTATTTGAATTAAAGGTAGGAAGGTATTCCTCTGGTATATAATCTTTATGATTTATAATTTTTAATTTAGGACACTCTACATCAAGGAAAGATGGAATCTGTCCACAAGTCACCAAAAATACTTTATTTATCCATGGCATGCATTTTTCAATTCCTCTGAAAATATACTTAAGGTTATTCCAACTTTCAAACCTGATAATAGAATTAGATTTTATTTGAATACTATTTATTTCTTTTGAATACTGTAATCGCAATTGATTCCATTCAGGATCAGTGTCATCCACCCAAGGAATTATCAGATCAATGGGTTCATTACATACGCTTTTTTTCATTACAAATTTTTCCCTCCAGAATTAGGTAACTTTAATATCTTAAACTCTGTATGGTTTTTTTCTTCGTCTGACGGCGGACTCATATAATCATCATATAATACAGTAAGATACGTATCATATTCTTTACTACATAAAAAACTACAATTTTCAAATGCCATCTCAATTTGTTCTTCAAAACATATACTAGGCAACCCATATCTACATTTTTTCCTATATGGATATGTCATATGCCTTTGTAATTTCGTTGGATGTCGATTACATTGACGATATACTTTTTCCAACACATAAAATAAAGTATTAACTGGTATTTTCATCAGTATTTTATACCACTGGCGTAACAAAAAACTCTTTGCGTTTTCTTTTCCAATTATGGCATACTGTATCTTTCGAATTATAAAGCAAAACAGCAAGTGCACTCTCCGAATAAACCAATTATCTGGTACATTGTCATAGACAAAAATATCCACAAAAATTCCTTGATGCCAAGGAAGGGTCGTCTGATCCTCCCTGATTAGAAGAGAATCTTTTCTTCGCATTTTAGGATATCCCCAACGATACTCTTTTTCATTTCTATAATCCTGCAAAAAAAATTTCTTCGTATCAAGTTGTGTTTTACATACTTCAAAAAACCTTTCGTATGCGTCTCTTGTCATTACAATATCAGCATCATCATCCCATGGAATAAATCCCTTATTTCGGATTGCCCCCAGCAATGTACCACTATCTAAGGTATATGGTATATTGTATTTTCTACAAATACGATCTATTTCTACAAGCATCTCCAGTTCTATGCTCTGAACTTTTTTTAGCTCATCCTCGCTTAAATACATTTTTCTTGAACTTTGCCTTTCCTACTAGAATCTTTCAAAAAATCCTTTCTATACCAATCAATAGCTTCTTTTAATCCACGTTGAAAATTATACTCTGGTTCATATCCCAAAAACTTTTTTGCTTTAGAAATATCTGCATTAGAATGTTTTATGTCTCCTTTTCGATCTGGGCCAAAAATCGGTTCAATGTTTTTCCCCAATATCTCACACATTGAATTATACAAGTCAATCAAACATTCTCTCCCGCCATATGCAATATTATATACTTGTCCTGCCGCCTCATGTGATGCTAAACAAGCTTTTAAATTAGCTTCAATCACATTCTCAATATAAGTAAAATCTCTGCTTTGCCTTCCATCTCCATTTATTGTTGGACGTTCATCATTGAAGAGTTTTTTTAATAATTTAGGAATTACCGCGGCATAAATCCCATTGGGATTCTGTCGCTTTCCAAATACATTAAAATATCGTAATCCATAGGTATCTAGTCCATATAATCTATAATATAATTTGCCATATTCTTCATCTACACGTTTAGTCAAAGCGTATGGTGACAATAAATTCCCTTCTTGACCTTCTACTTTAGGCAATAGCGGATGATCTCCATATACTGATGAACTAGATGCATACACGAACTTCTGCACATCCTTGCACCTGGCTGCTTCCATCATATTTAAGGTACCACGGATATTCACCTCTTCATAGTAGAGCGGCATTTCAATACTCCTGGGTACACTTCCCCACGCTGCCTGATGCAAAACATATTGAACACCTTCACAAGCCAACTTGCAAATATCTAAGTCTACAATATCACCTTCGATAAAAGTATATCGGGGATTTGATAAAAATAATTCTACATTTTCCCATTTCCCTGTGGACAGATTATCTAAACAACGCACTTGATATCCTAAATTCAATAATGTTTCACACAAGTTGGAGCCAATAAATCCAGCTCCTCCGGTAACTAAAAACAGAGACTTCTTATCAAATACTATTTCTTTATATCCCATACTTATCTGCCTCGAATTTCTTTTTTACAATCGCCAATATTCATATCCATTATCTTCATATTCCTTTTTATCAAATATTCCTTTCAAGTCAAAAAGTAATCTGGTATTGTCAGCATACATTTTACCAATACTATTTTGATCAAGCTCTTCATATATCTTATGTTTCACACAAACAACAATCGCATCCATACCTGCAACATTCTCCATGGAAACAAGATTTATTCCATACAATCTTCCAGCCTCCACCTTATCTGCTACATCATCTGTAACTACTGGCTCAATTCCGTACTCCCTTAACTCATTGATAATATCAATTACTTTCGTATTTCGTGTATCTTGACAATTTTCTTTAAATGCAAATCCTAAAATAGCTACATTAGATTTTTTTATTGATTTGCCTGCTTTAATAAGTAACTTTACAACATTTTCTGCAACATATCGTCCCATATCGTCATTAATACGGCGCCCTGCTAAAATAACTTGGGAATGATATCCTAGCTGTGCCGCCTTATGAGTTAGATAATATGGGTCAACACCAATGCAATGACCACCAACCAACCCTGGTTGAAATTTCAAGAAATTCCATTTTGTACCTGCCGCTTCCATAACGGATTTTGTATCAATGCCCATTTTATGAAAAATAATAGCCAACTCATTCATAAATGCAATATTGATATCACGTTGACTATTCTCAATCACTTTTGCTGCTTCTGCAACTTTTATTGATTCCGCGCGATATACACCTGCCGAAACAACCTGTTCATAAACACCTGCAACTATATTAAGTGTTTCTTCATCTATTCCAGAGACTACTTTAATAACTGTAGCTAACATATGATCTTTATCACATGGATTAATACGCTCTGGAGAATACCCTACTTTAAAGTCATCGCCACACTTAAAGCCACTTTCCTTTTCTAATACAGGAACACATTCTTCCTCTGTAACCCCAGGATAGACTGTACTCTCATATACAATAATAGCTCCTTTTTTCATATTTCTTCCCACAATTCCTGATGCTGAAAAAACAGAAACTAAATCGGGTGTCTTATCTTTTTTGACAGGCGTCGGCACCGCAATAATATAAAAAGAAGCTTCGGCCAAATCATCTTCGTTTGATGTAAAATATATAGATGTTCTTTTAATCGCATCATTTCCTACTTCTTTTGTCGGATCTATTCCGTTTCTGTATAGATTGATCTTTTCCTCATTTAAGTCGAATCCTATGACATCCATTTTTTGTGAAAAGGCAACAGCTAACGGTATTCCCACATAGCCAAGACCAATCACTGCTAATTTTGTTTTCTTATCTAGAAGTTTTTTTAACATTTTTTCTGCCTCCACTAATTCAAGTACAGAATTTTAAAATGTTTTCAATTTGTTCTGCACATACTCTAATGATAACAGCTTTTTTTTCACTTGATTTACATTCAATCTTTCTGCGTTATCTGATGTAAACTCATCCAACTCTGTCTTTTCTATATGTCCCGTTTCAAAATATTGTTCATAATTTAAATCACGGTTATCTGCCGGAACACGATAGAAGTTTCCCATATCATATGCATACAGACATTCTTCCTTCGTCAAAAGTGTTTCATATTTTTTCTCACCATGTCGAATACCAATATAGTGTATTTTATTTTTATCATGAAATAATTCTTGAATAGCTTGTGCCAGCGTCCCCATTGTACATGCAGGAGCTTTTTGAACCATGATATCTCCGGAATGACCATTTTCAAACGCAAACATAACCAAATCTACAGCTTCATCAAGACTCATAAGAAATCTCGTCATATGAGGATCAGTTACTGTAATTTGCCTTCCCATTTTTATTTGTTCAATAAACAGAGGAATGACAGAGCCTCTGGAGCACATTACATTACCATATCTGGTTCCACATATTATAGTGTTATTTGTTGTTCTAGACTTTGCAACAAAGACACGCTCCATCATTGCTTTACTGATGCCCATAGCGTTAATTGGGTATGCTGCTTTATCGGTAGATAAGCAAATTACCTTTTCAACATTTTCCTGAATAGCCGCTGTCAAAACATTGTCTGTTCCGACAATATTTGTCCACACTGCTTCCATTGGAAAAAACTCACACGACGGAACTTGTTTTAATGCTGCAGCACTAAATATATAGTTAACACCACGAATCGCATCCTGCACACTTCTCAAATCACGCACATCACCAATGTAAAATTTAATCTTGGAATTATTATATTGTCTGCGCATATCATCCTGCTTTTTTTCATCTCGGGAAAAAAGTCGAATCTCTTTTATATCTGTGCTTAAAAAACGCTCTAATACTGCATGTCCAAAAGATCCCGTACCGCCCGTGATAAGAAGTGTTTTACCCGAAAAACTACTCATCCTTGTTTCCTCCAAATCCTGTCATCAATAATTCTTGTATAACTCTGTATAATTCGGATAACTATAGATGAAACCTTTTCAATTTCATAATCAGGAACCTTCTCTCCAAGCTCCCCTTGCTCTGTTAGCTTCACAGCCATATCAACGGATTGTAGCAAAGACTCCTCAGAAATTCCGCCGATCACAAAACACCCCTTGTCTAAAGCCTCGGGACGTTCAGTCGAAGTCCTGATACAAACTGCTGGAAAACGACTTACGGCAGTTTCTTCCGGGATGGTTCCGCTATCAGACACAACACAATAAGCATTTTGCATTAATGCGCTATAATCTGTAAAGTTAAATGGCGGCATGATTTTTACCAAAGAATGAAATTGAAAATTTCTTTCTTTTATATACTTTTCACTTCGAGGATGCAAAGAGTAGATGACAGGCATCTGATATGTTTCTGCCATCACATTTACAGCATACATCAAACTTTCAAAATGCTGTTTTTGGTCAATATTTTCCTCCCGATGAGCAGACAAGACAATGTACTTCTTTTTCTTCAATTCAAGTTTTTCCAGAACCTTACTGCTATTAATTTCTTTCCTGTGTGCCATAATAACTTCTTTCATCGGAGAGCCAGTTACATATATGTATTCTTTTCTAATCCCCTCTGCCATCAGATATCTCCTTGCGTGTTCTGTATACGGAAGGTTCACATCAGATATATGATCTACAATTCGCCGATTTGTTTCTTCGGGTAAGTTTTCATCAAAACAACGATTCCCCGCTTCCATATGAAAAATTGGAATCTTCAAACGTTTAGCTGAAATTGCTGCCAGTGCCGAATTGGTATCTCCCAAAATTAACAGTGCATCGGGTTTAATTATTTGCATTAGTGTGTATGATTTTGCGATAATATTGCCAATTGTCATACCAAGATCATTACCTGCAACTCCTAAATAATGATCCGGTCTACGAATTCCTAAGTCTTTGTAAAAAATATCATTCAATCTAGTATTATAATTTTGGCCTGTATGTACAAATGTATGTTCAAAATACGCATCGGCTTTCTTAATAATTTCTGACAAACGTATTAGTTCCGGACGGGTTCCTACAATTGTCATTAGTTTTAGCTTTTCCATTATAAACTCCCTATAATTTTATTACACTTTCTCATAGTAGGTATCGGGATTTTCTTTATCAAAAGTTTCGTTTGCCCACATCACAGTAACCAGATCTTCATTCCCCATATTGGCTATGCTATGAACATATCCTGCAGGAATATCTATAACCTCCAATAATTCACCTGATACTAAAAACTCAATCAATTTTCCGGTCATCTTATTTCTAAGTCTAATTACAGCCCGCCCGCTTACGACTAAAAACTTTTCTACTTTTGTATGATGCCAGTGATTTCCCTTTATAATTCCTGGTTTTGTGATATTTATAGATATTTGCCCCAGTCCATCTTTACGCAAAAATTCAGTAAAAGAACCCCTGTTGTCTTTATTCATGCTTAATGAATATTTTAGTCTTTCCTTCGCTATATAACTTAAATAAGTACTATACAATTTTTTGGTGAAGTCATTTTCTATATTTGGTATTCCCAATTCATCATTCAAGCTTTTAAAGGAGCAAATTGTTTCTGCCAAAGTTCCGATGTTAACTCTATATACAGGTTTAACTTCAGGCCTACATAAATCCCCTGGTTTTTCTATTGATTTTATTATGCTATCTACTGCGTCATCAATATAAACCAAAGAAATCATTTTATTGGCATCATGTACTTGGATTTCTATATTTTGCGCTATATTAAAACAAAATGTAGCGACTACACTATTGTAATTTGGTTTACACCACTTTCCAAATACATTAGGGAAACGGTAAATAGTAAGAGGGCTTTTTTTCTCATTCGCATATTGCTGTAATATTCTTTCTGCCTCTAACTTGCTTCGCCCATATGGATTATCCAATTGAGCTTGTATGGAAGAAGCAAATATAATATGTGGAATAGTTTTTCTGTTTTCTAAATAATTCAGTAGCTTCTGGGTAAGCTCTACATTTCCTTTCCTAAACTCATCTTCTGTTTTCGGACGATTTACACCTGCTAAATGGATTACTGTATCACATAGTGAAAGAAAATATTTTAACTCATCTTCGGATGTATTATGATTAAATAGAAATAAATCTGTATATCCACGGTTTTTTAACTCGGTCGTTAGATTACTTGCAATAAAACCATCAGATCCTGTAATTAATATTTTCACTTTTAATACTCCGTTCTTTTGCTATTCATTTTGAATGATTACGCAGTTTTTCGTATGCTTGTTTCATATCAATAGCAGAAATTTTATCAGCATGATAATCTTCATCTAATTCAAGTCCATTTTCATAAAAATATTGATACAAATCTATAATTTGACATTTTGTCTTAAAATAACCTTTTCTTTTTAATTCCCGCTTCATTTCTTCTTTAAAGTTATAAGAAGTAATGATAATTATATCAATTGAAAATTGTTCTAATTCATCCATTGTTATATAATGGAATCCGGGCAACCCCTCCTCATTATTTATGCTATTATCAATAATATATTTTACAGGATTATTATTTCCCATATGACGTATAATCTCATTTGTCGCTTCTCCTCCTCCACGCAAAGCAATAACATTCGTCTTGGAAAATGAATCAAATAATTTTTCTACTAACAAATCAGCTTTTTTTTGCATTTTTTCTACTCGTTTATCATGGCTGTGAATCGCAGAATATATGACTCTGGTGTAAGTAAAAAAATCATCCTTAATATTAATTTTATATTCTGGCAATAATTTTTTCAAATGCGAATACTCAGTTCTGTCCACAATCCCACATTGATCTACAATGCAGGGAAATTTAAAATACATCTCCTTACCATCGTTTCTTCTAACAAACATTTTATCGGTTGTCCGAATAGCTTGATATCCCAATAAACTATTCTTATCAATATTACAATCCTGATTAACAAATTGCGTTACGACTGCAAGGCCATACTTATCTAAATCCTCAATCTCTATGTAATCTTGAAACAGCCTATCCCAACTTGATTTTTCTGGATGTAAAAAATGTTTAATCAACTCATAGAAGTTTAAATAGCTAAACATTTTTTTACAATGCATTTTTTTTATCCCAGACCCCTTTATCATAAGCATTGTATGGTATAAATCGCGATACATCTTTCCTTGTTTTCCGAATACGACTTTTCCATGATCACTCATAATAATGGAAATGATTTTTTCTCCCCATATTTGAGAATAAAATTCTAATTGCTGGTCTACATAAACTCTTGCAGACGCAATCTGGTTTATATTAGGAGAAAATTGATCATTTACATATTCTCCATCATAATTTCCACAAATATACGGTGTATGGGTTTCTGCATCAATATGTACTAAAACAAATACTTTTTCATACAATGTAATATCACGTAACCCCTTCCATAATACAGTGGGACAAATGTCTTCTTTGCAGTCCAATTCTTTATAATTTTTTATCTCAGTATATTTACGTAATTTTGAATCATTTTCTAAGCTGTCATTCATCAATACTCCATATCCGCAATTTTCATTTTCGAATATATTTAGCGCTATTCCATGTCTAAAAAAGATATAATTGTTTTCGTCAAGCAATTCCATTAATTTACTGTTCTTTTTAGTTATTATATTGTGTTTATACTTTGGCAATTTATCCCTTACACAACGCTTTTGACAGAACAATGTAAAATATGTAGGAATTGTAAAAGGGGAAACTGTATAAGCATTGTCAAAGCATAATGTGCGTTCTCTTTCTCTATATAAAAACGGCATTTCCTCCATCTCATTATACTGAACTGAATCGACCCAACACATGATTATAGAATTCTGCCTTCTATTCATTAACTCCCTTTTTATTTCAATAAACATCTTTTCTAAAGCATCTTTAAGATTAATCATCATTATAAAGTTATTATATTGGGATTTAATATATTTATCCATGAAAAAAAAAGCATTCTTAAAGTCTCGTATCTCTATATACTTATATATCAATTTTTGAGTCAATAGCATTTGATCATTTGAATTGCATCTCAATAATTCCTTTCTCATGGAATTTATATCCGCATATGGATCACGCTTATTTTTAGAGGTTTCATAATATTCTTGTTCAAACTTAAATCCTAGTCCGGCAAGTATTTCATATAAATCCAAAATCTTGCCTCTATGATACTTTTTTTGCAGATTATTTACCCATACCGGATGCTTTTCATATGAAATAAAAATCACCTGTTTGAATTCATCCAAATTGCATGTTAACTCGTCAAGAGATTCCAAAATTTTATATTTCCAATTAATAAAATTATTTTTCAAAACAATTTCGTTAATATCATATGGAGATGTTGCAACAGCAAAACAAGAATCACCTATTTTTTTTAATATCTGAGATACCGTGTTGTTAATAGAATCTTGATACTCGATCTCTGTATATGCCGGATATACCGGGTATTTTTTTAGTATTTCCTTTAATTTTTTATTAATATCCATTTTATATCCTATCTTTCCAGATTTTTTCAAATAATGCAAGTTGCGGCTTTTGAACATTTTTCTCAAATGGAGGACTAAATCCATGCTTTGGACGATATAATATTTCATACGGTAATTTATGCTTATACGTCTGTTTCAGCAGCCATTTATTCTCATTTTCAAAAATACGTTCATTTTGAGCTAAGCCAAATGAAAATTCGATAATGTCTTTGCTTAAAAAAGGTACTCGGGATTCTAGTGATTGCCTCATACACACTCTATCTAGCTTTGTTAAAACACTTTCTGGTAAATAAGTCATAAAATCTAAATATTGAATTCTTGTTATGGAGGGTAAGTCTTTTCTATAATATTTTTTTAAGAACCAAAAATCATCATAATCCCTTTTTATTCCCCATTCACTTGCAAAATCTTTCTTTTCATATTTTCTCATACAAGAAAGCGTTTCTGCAATTTCCAAAATATCATCTGTAAAATATTTGTCCAAAATTTGACGCAAGAATCTTTTTGGAGCTCCATAATTTTCATATATATCTGCTAAAATACAGCTTTTCTTATTGAACCTCAAAAAATGTCTTGGATATCCTCCAAATACCTCGTCACCACCATCTCCCGAAAGCACCACTTTTACTTTTTGGCTTGTCTTTTTTGCTAGTAACCAACTAGGATAAGCACCAATATCCGCAAAAGGTTCATCAAACCAGTCAATAATATCATAATAATACTTTTCTATCTCACTATCTTTCATCCTATATATCGAATTTACAATTCGAATGCTTTTTGCTGCACTATCTATATATTTTTTTTCTGAGTATCGTCTATGTGTAAAATCCATAGAATATGATTCTATACTGTTATCAATCCGCTTTGCTTCATACGCAATAATACTTGAATCTATTCCACCGCTTAAAAAAACTCCGGTAGGCACATCCGCAACTAATTGCTCCTTAACTGATCTTTTAATTTTCTCCCTGCATAAAAAGAACAGTTCTTGCTCTCTCTCCTTACTAACTGCTTTTTTTTCAAGTGAGTTAATATTTAATGCCCAATAATAATCAACTTTAACTTCTTGATTTGCTATATCATATATAACCATCGAAGCTGGCGCCATTTTATATACATTTACATATAATGTTTTTGGTTGAGGAATATATTGGTATGTAAGATAGTCATATACAGATGAATAATCTATATTAAAATTAATATTATTACATAATTGACATATTCCTTTAAGCTCTGAGGAAAAGGCGAAATTTTTACCATCCCAAAAATAATATAGTGGTTTAATTCCTACACGGTCTCTATATAATCGAATTTTTCTATCTCTTTTATCATATATGGCAATTGCAAACATTCCATCAATATATTCTATAAATTTTTCACCATACTCTAAATACGCGAATAAAACAACTTCAGAATCACAAGTAGTTTTGAAATGATAACCACTCTCTATAAGTTTATTTTTCATATTGGTATAGCCATAAATTTCACCATTATACACTATTGAAACTAAACCATCAGGAGAATACATTGGCTGCATTGCACGGGAAGATAAATCTAGTATAGATAACCGAGTAAACGCTATTGTTATATCATCTACTTGATCGATTTTGCTACTGTCTGGTCCTCTATGCTGCATTAATTTAACAGCTTTTTTATACTCCCAGCTGCAGTTATTTCCACCCAGTATACCACACATTACTTTGTTCTCCCTTTTAAAGATTAGACTTGTTTCTTCTCGATTACAATTAATAGTCTACTATAATCAAATAGCATTCCTCTAGCAACAGCAGGTTCCTAAAATCTGTTTATAAGTTTTTCTATCTTAAAATATTTGCATAAATTGAAAATATATTATTTGTATTTAATACAACAGGGAAATTATCCAATCTTTGTGTATTTACAGCACATGCCATTGTCTGCAACTTACTTTTTGATATATTTTTCGGTTTATTCAGCTCCAATTTTTCTCTCAAATTTTCAAGAAAACATATTGCCTCCTCTGGACTATTTTGCCCTAAACATTCTGCAAGTTTTCTCAAAATTTTTTTAAGATATTGTTTTCCACGTTCATCTCTACATAAATCTATATGTTCCCACATGTATTTCCATACTTCTGGAAGGCAGAGTATTACTGCGTGCCCATGTGCTATCTCGAATTCTGCTGTAAGCTTA
The DNA here is from genome assembly GCA_910573785.1 of Lachnospiraceae bacterium. Lineage (GTDB taxonomy): Bacteria > Bacillota > Clostridia > Lachnospirales > Lachnospiraceae > Schaedlerella. Next base: position 51,003 of record CAJSZT010000013.1, read on the forward strand.
TAAGACATTGCGTGTGCAGCTGTAGTTGTTGTAATGTCAATTGCTTTTCCTGCCATATTAGCCGCTCTCTGCATTTTTTGGATACTATCAATGTTATTAGACAAGTAACCTGTTATATTGTCTAAAATCATTGAAATTGCTTTTTCTGACAATTCTCTGCTCTCTACGGTAGATCGAATTGACCAATAGGATTCTATAGCGTGGGAAAGGGCATCGCATAAAGTCACTTTCTTTTGATATAATGGTAACGTAATTAAATTTCGAGGATCCAAAATAACATACTGTGGTCGGCAGCTGTTATGATATACAGATTTCTTTTCTCCATTCATATACACCACAGCAAATCGTGTGGCTTCACTACCGCTTCCAGCAGTTGTCGGCACGGCTAATAAGGAAATATCATTTGAAGTTATTTTCTGTCCTAAACAGCATATTTTTGTATTCATATTTGCAAATAATTTAATACATTTTGCAACATCAATTGCACTTCCTCCTCCTACCGCAATAACAAATTGGCAATTATTGTTATTAAATGTCTTTATACCATTTTCTATTTCTTCATATTTAGGATTTGAAGAAAAGCCATCAAAAAATACTACTTTTATTTTTAATCCTTTAATGATCTTTTTGAATGCACTCATAATAGGTAATCGTTCTATCCATTTTTTACCTACCACTAAAATACATTTTACATTTTTTGTTTGAACCATCTGCGCTATATCTTTTTCATATGTATCAAAACTAATGTAATATTGATTCATTATTTAACCTCAACAGCTATTCTTCCTCTGGGATAAGTGTAATAATTTCCCTGATAGGCATACATAATTCATCTGCTTCTTTAGCCCGATGGTTTTCTAGAATCGCCCTTGCCGCCTTTTCCATCGCTGGAATTCCGCTCCTGGTTAGTTGATTTGCATAAATTACTATGTTGACTCCGCACTCATAAAATTCTTCTTCTCTAACCTGGTTGAAAGTAGTAGGAACCACTACTAATGGAGTATCCTTATCTTTCTTGCGGAAAGCATCCACAAATTCAAAAATTTCTTTTGGTTCGCTTTTGCGGCTATGAATCATAATTCCATCTGCACCAGCAGCGACATATGCTTCCGCTCTCATCAACGCATCTGCCATGCCTTTTTCCAAAATCAAACTTTCTATACGTGCAACTATCATAAAATCATTGGTTTTCTTAGCTCGTTTTCCTGCTGATATTTTTTCACAGAAATGTTCAATACAGTCTTGTGTCTGTTCTATTTCTGTGCCAAATAAAGAATTCTTTTTAGCTCCCACTTTATCTTCGATAATAATCATAGAAACACCCATCCGTTCCAATGATCTTACTGTATAGGTAAAGTGTTCAATTGCGCCTCCCGTATCGCCGTCAAAGATAATTGGCTTTGTTGTCACTTCCATGATATCGTCAATTGTACGAAAACGCGATGTCATATCAACCAATTCTATATCTGGTTTGCCTTTAGCTGTAGAATCACATAGACTGCTAATCCATATTGCATCGAATTGGTAAAATTTTCCTTCCTTTTCTACCAACGTTTTTTCTGCGATTAGACCTGTAATGCCACTATGCGCTTCTATAGCATTAATCCCGCCTTTCAACTCGATTTCTCTTTTTAGACGTCCACGTCTAAAATCTGGAATTGACAACTCCGCCTGCATTCTTTTCTCTATATTTCTATAAGCCTCTCCTTCGGCATAAGGAAATTCAATTAATTTTCCTCCATATTGTTGAATAATATCAATGACCTCTTGACGCGTTGACTTTAAATTTCCTTGTTTCCAGTCATCTCCATGCACAACATAGGCAGGACGTAATTTAAGAAGGTTTTCTCTATAACTCAATTCTTTTTGTTCTATAACCTTATATACTCCTTGAATATTTTCCAACAACTTTTTTCTCTCTTCAAATGGAATTAAAGGAAAACGCTTGTAACTGGCGACTGCATGGTCAGATAATACTCCGACCACTAAGCGCCCTAATCGTGAAGCCTTTTTTAAAATTTCTATATGGCCGCTATGAATCACATCTGTTCCAAACCCCATATATACAATTCGTTCTTCTACTTTCCGAATTTTTTCGGAAATTCGAATCAAATCCATTTCATCATCAATCTCATTACATAAACAACTCTTTATATCATATGCTTTAATATTGACACGATCAAAAACTTCATTTAACGCTACTTCAGCGTAAACGTCTATTTTTCCTGTCTCACAATAACTGCAGATTTTATGTAGCCAGATATTCCAGTCCTTTTTTTGCAATTTATATAAAGGTTGTGCTGCCAGTGCGCCTTCAAAGAAATCTATACCAATTTTTTGAATTTTTCCATTTTCAATCACCGCTTTAAAATCTTTTTCCGGCAAGTGTTCTTTGCTGCTAACAACCATACAGGAGTTTGGATTTTTCAGAACTCCGTCCAAAACCTGATATTCGAAAACAATATCTCCATGCAATAGTATAATATCTTCATTAAACAAGTAATCTCTTGCTTTATATATCGAATAAATATAATTTGTTTCTTTATATTTTTCGTTATATATAAAGGTATAATGAATTGGTAAACCAAGCGATATACAGTATTCTTCTAATTGCTTCGCAAACGGACCTGTTGTTATAACGACATTTTCAATTTCAAAATTGGCTAACATTTTTAACTGTCTACTTAAAATAGATTCCTGTTGATATACCATTGTCATGCATTTAGGACTGTTTTCCGTATAGGTCATCATTCGTTGTCCTAATCCAGAGTTTAAAATAAGTACTTTCATAAAATTATTCCACCTGTCATAGCTTTAGTGTACGTACAATCAATTCACATATCTCTTCTGGTTTTTGTGAAAAATCATTTCGTACTTTAATATCTGGATTCTTCGGTTCCTCAAAAGGCATATCAATTCCATATACATTTGTCAACTCATGGTGTAATGCTCGACTATAAATATTTTTACTATCACGTTCAATCAAAATATCCAGAGGTACCTCCAGATATATTTCAATATAGTTTTCAATATTTTCTCGATTCCATTCTCTAAATGAATCTTTCATCCCAATTACAGCAATAACTACATCTATCCCCTGTTCTGTGAGCATTTTACATAAATACATATTTGAAAACGATTGTCTTTCTCTGCCCTCTTCTGAGTAATCTGTATTTTGAAAGACTTTCCTAATTATATCCCCATCAATAAATACTATATTTTTTTCTCTTTTCCTCAAGTAGTCAGATAATAATGTGCCCAAAGTAGTTTTTCCTGCACCGGATAATCCGGTAATCCAAAATAGCCGTCCCTTTTGCATATCTATTCCTTTTCTTAATCAAATTATAATCCAATGAATATTTTTGATATTTCTTTCAATTAATCCTTTGCAAATCTCCCAATCATATGTTCCCTTTACTAAATAAACTTTATCCATTTGCAGACTTTCGATTTCTGTTAAGTTTAGCACTGGTTTTCCATTTATAATCAATCCATTCTTACTTACATCATTATCACCAAATGCTAATACCCGCTCCCCCATTCCATCCGCCATCAAAGATTTAAATAGTTTTCTTCCACTTTCTCCAATTCCCCAAATGACTATAGATTCTTTTCCATTAAAAAGCAATTCATCGTCTTCATACCTTCCAACATAACTAATTACATCTTTTTTTTTCGCTTTAGGAATTATATTCTCCTTATTTCTAAAAACAACATTTTCCATATAGTCTTTAAAATGTTCAATATCATAGTTGCGTATAGTAAATCGCGGCAATTGATAAATATCTGTATTTTCTTCTATTTTTCCGGTATAACCTGTTACTGCCTTTTTAAATCCATATCGCTTAAGCACATCTATCGTTTCCTCAGAATAATCATTTTTTGTACCAAAAGGATATGAAAACAATTCAATCTCTTGACCAGTTATATTCTCTAAAGTTTTCTTAGAGTTTACTATTTCATATTCTTTCTCATTATTACTTAACCATTTTAATGAAGGATGCGAAACGCAATGCGCCCCTATAGATATCCCCTCTATTTTAGCTAGTTTCTGAACTTCTTCTTTACTAAGGATTCTTCTGTTTGGTCGCCCATATTCGGTAATTCCTGCCCATTCAAGCAATTGTTTCTCGTATTCTTTTCGTTTCTTGTTTGAAGAAATCTGAAAAATTTTTCTTAGACTTATGTATAAATTTACTTTCTCCTGTAAACTTCTTGTTCCCCATATACTAGATATCATATTGTCTTTTAATTCAAAATAATCATTGTACTTTTTACTTTCAAAAATTGCACGATGTAAATTATCCGTCCACAATTCATTTTGGGTTCCGATATTTCCTGTTGTAATGAACATCGTAGCCGGAATTTTATATTTTGACAATATAGGTGCTGCCTTATACAGCCAATCATAGTATCCGTCATCAAATGTGACAATAACAGCATCTCTTTCATCGTTAATGAACCAATTTGACATAGGTTCACTTAATTGAAGAATTTCATACTTTTCACTAATCCATTTCATATGTTGCATAAAATTTTCCGGTGTGACCGCTAGCATATTATAGTCTTCTGATAAATTTTCTATTCGATGATATAAAATTATACGGATTTCTTTCACTTATTTTATCCTCTTAATCATTGCACTGATTACCACTTGGAAATCTTCATCGTGGTAGTCCAATTCTTCTTTCTCCAATTCTTTATAAGACATACCCTGTAAAAATGCACATGCCGCTTTGCAATTACCATATGTTTGTATATGATATTCCACATCAGGTCTGTGTAAAATCTTTTTCAATGATGCGTCTGTAAAATTCCAATAATGTCCGTATCGATCCATATCCGACCTGCTGATAGGAGTGATCCCAGATACAGTTAATAGCAATACTCCATTTTTTTTCAATGCTTTTATACTATTATCTAACGCAGCTGAAACATCATAGATAAAATCGATAACTTGTGTTAACACTATACAGTCGAAAAAATTCTCCTGTAATCCTTTACCTGTTGCCAAGTCTCCGCAAAAGCTATATTTTTCGTTCTCATCATCTATATTAAATCGTAATAAATATGAAGTATAATCATTTCCACCATATTTTTCAGTATAATTTCTATCACCTATTTCTAATATATTCCCTCTAAAAAAGCTTTTGTTGCTATACAAAAATTGTTCTATATAATATCTACAAATAGAACCGCCACGATTATGCCCGAAAAGTTTCCCTACCGGCCCACAAGCCAACTTTTTTATATAATTTGCATTATCATCTTCACATATAACTTTCTTTACTTTTTTCCAATCTGACTTCTCTGAAATATTTATACTATACTGTTTATTAAACACATAGTTTAAGGTTCCATCTTTTAACACATAAATTTGACTTAAATTTGTCATTAATTCTAGTTCATCTCCTATTAATGGTCTGACTAAAATTCCAGGTATAATTTTTTTATGATCAACACCTCTTTCTATCAACTCAGGAATAATTTCCAAATAGTGGCTTGACATAATGACTATATAATCATATTTATACTTGTCTAATTCATTTGGTAAAATAGTCTCCCTACCGTCAAAAGTAGTTTTGTAACGCTCAACAATTGCTACTATTTTATTCTCCGAATTCCAATATCGCAGCTTTTCTTTACAATATAATCCGGCACCCCATATAATATATTTCATTCAACCCTCCGTCATAATTGCCTTATACATATCCATGACTGACTTGACATTTGTATCGATATCATATATTTTTTTTGCTCTTTCATGTCCATTCTTAGAGAATTTAACAGCTAATTTATCATCTGTCATAATTCGATATAAGTAATATGCCAATAAGTATGGCGCATCTACTCTCTATATATATCCTTCTACCTCATGTAACAGCATATTGCTGACCCCTCCAACATCTGAAGCAATAGAAGGTACTCCCAAAATCATAGCTTCGCCCAACGAATTTGGAGCATTCTCTATTACTGACGCTGATACAAATACATGTGCTTTTAAATATTGAGCACAGATTCTCTCTTCATTTAACGAACCAAGAAATACAATATCATTTTTTAGATTATATTTATTAACTATTTTTTTTATATATATTGCATATGGGTCAGAAGAATTATAGGGGGCTGCCAATATATTTGTTCCTCCAATATATGCTTTTACTTGAATCCCCATTTTTTTTACCATATACAATGCTTCCAAAAAAATATGAAACCCCTTGACTGGATATGATGCCTGACTCAAAAATATAGTATTTCTTTCACATTTATCTAGTTCCCATTGATGTTTATAAAATATTGGTCTCAATATTCTATTACATTTGAAATATTTTGCCTTTGGATTTTGTATACAAATGTTTGCGTGATCAAAATCTGTTCTACCTTCAAAATTAACCCCTTTTTTTAGAACTTTCTGCTCTCTTTTTCCCTTAATTATAAATTCATATTTCTCTTTATAAATTGCTCTAATTCCATTTTTACTATCAAAACATGGGAAAATCTGATCTGCAAATGGAATTCCTACACAATAATGCTGTGCAATAATAGACACTAATCCTTGTATTGAAATCACAATCTTTTTTAAATCTATACCAGAATGAATCACGGCTAATGTATGAGGATACTCAGTTCCAAAAATATGGATGACATCTGGTTTTTCTTTTTCATAAATATTAAAAAAAGTATTTTCTAATTTACTATTATATTTATTTGATTCTAATCTCTCTGGGAACCCGTAGTATACAATATTATCCATCTTCTTATATAGTAATACCGAAGTCCTTTTTTGAGGGAAACAATAGATAAGTTCGATAGTAGGATCGTTTTTCAACCGATCAGATAAAGCGATTAGCCATCCGCCCAATACACTATTTGTCCCTATTCTTTTTGCCATTTCAGGCAATGGCATATTTGTTATCCATAATATTTTCATCTTAGCATATACTCCTTTCGTATTAACAGAAAATCTAATAAAATATTTTCATAAATACTAAAGATTATATAAGACATCTTCTATGGAAATTATTTTTGCATTTGTATGTTGACTTAAACTGATTTTAATACTTTCAAATTCATCAACTATCGTTACAACAACAACATCAAGTTCTGTTTCTATGCTCTCAGGTTTAAAAATTGGTATTTCTGAAATTATTGCTCCTGCATTTCTATCAATGCCGCATTTAATTTTTATCTTTTCGCTTTTTAGAAAATCTCTAAGAAATAGATTTCCTAAATCTCCCATACCATATATTCCCACTTTATCAAATCCTTGATCTTCGAAAAAACTTTCCACTTTTTCTTGATCCAGTTTAACATTAATCCACTGATAAACAGTCTCATACATATTAAAATATTTTTGTACACTTTTTTCGAGATGCTCAATTTTATTGTTTTTCTTATGCAAAGCAAATATAACAAATCCAATTATGATAAATTCAAAGATATTAAAAATTTTTTTCATCTTAGTTTTTACCTCAACAATGCTCCATTAATATAATTCAAAATCTCTACCCCCGAATTAGAATAATTATGATTTTTGCTTATTTCTGATCTCATTTCATATATCTCTATTAATTCTTCTAATCCCAAGCCGCCTATTTCATATATCATATTTCTCTTTGATTCATCCCTTAAAAAAGGTATTTTATACTCTTCATAATAATTGTTTAATACATACGAATCAGGTATTCTGAATTCCATTGAAACGATATTTTCTTCCAGCAAATCAAATTGAACCATATACTTCATTTTATATGGAAAAACAAATAATTTATTTTTATAGATACATTCAAACATGGATGGTAAACCCTCACTAGAGCTTATTTCTTTATCCAATATTATTGGAACTATTTTTTTCTTATTTCCTATTCGGTTATTTGGAGATTTTGATAGAATATATGCTTTATTTTTGACAACTATTGGATTAAAAAAAGAATTTAAACACACCTTTTCTGAATCCAATTTGATTTTTTCAAAATTATTTCTTTCATAATCCCATACAAGTATATTTTCTGCATCCCACGTTCCTATCCATATTTCTGAATTAACTTTATGGATAGAGTACAAATTATCTATATCAAGTTTATATTCTTTTATATTTTTTGTTTTCCAATTATAACAAATCACACTATTGCTCTGAAGAATAGTCATCCAAAAACATTCTTTATCTAAATATATAGATTTATATGAAAAAATTGTTCCACCATAGTCTTTCAACTTACGTGTAATTGTTGATACTTCAAAAAATTTCTTTTTGCAAATACTATAAATAATTACAGACTGATATGCATAAATAGGAAAAATCCATATGCAGTCATTTATTATAAATGCATTTGATACGCAATAATTATCATTATGTAAATATATTTTCGGTATTTCAATATATGTTTGTTCTCCGGTATTTCGATCGAAAACATCAATCTCATTTCCATCATTAGGTATTAAATAAAAAAAATTTTTATAGCCAATAATTTTTCTGTGTAATGTTTTTTTCCATTTTTCTCTCCTATGAAATGTAGCAATTATTTCTATTTCCATAGAGTCTAAATTTTCTCTACATAATGCATTCAAATTGTTATTTGAAAACCACAGTTCATTTCCCTCTAAATAACCATCACATAAAGAAAGATATCTATATTCATTACTTTTCATTTTATTCACCTTCTCTTATAATAAATTTTTCTGAATCTATTTCGAAGTGAAAAAATATATAAAGCGCTTAGCATCTCTGTTTCTTATGCTTGAAACTTGGAAACCGAACTGTAATTTTGATGAAAGTCATTTGTTTTCTAAATTTATAATTGTTGATATAAATTAATCATATTCGAACGTTTTGTATCATTATCAGTTTCCCGGTCTCTCTATAAGTAGTCACCAAACTGCTCATATCCCCATAATACCCATCCGACAATACCATCGCCAGATTCGGATCCGGAGTCTCATCATAGATTCCCCAGCCTTCCTCCTGAAATTGCCGAACCCGCTGCATATATGCATCCCTCAGCCATGGAACCATAGATTCTATCGTCTTGATCAGCAGCGGATGGGGACGCCACAGCAAAACCAGTTCTTCCTGCCTTTCACGGAAAAACTGAAATACATGATCCAGCTTTTTTAACGTCTGCTCCCTATTTTCCAACAATGGAGAAATGGATAAATTATATAATATAATCTTTTTCCGACTTCCGTCCGGTTTACAAATCGCCTTCTGCCATGCTTCTGGCAAGTCCTTGAGCTCACACTTCATATTTAAAACTTTATCAAACTTTGGAGAACCAAGGGGCAGAAATTTCTGCTTTGCCGGAATCAGTTTATCTTCCAATCCATTCTGCTTCACTACATTCGTATATACCCGGCAGTATTTTTCATAGATACTTCCCGGCTGTACGATTACCCTGTCGGCAAAAAGAACCCCTGAGGTATAGCACTGATATTCTGCCGGCCCTCCCTCTTCGCTAACAAAATAAGGAATATAAACTAACATATCCGTACATAGCTTCAGATTCCGAGAGTAGTACTGTTCCGGGATCCTTGTCACCCTGTTATATTCATCATATGGATCGTGAAAGAAGATCACATCCGGCCGTCTTGCTTCGATGGAATACTTTAAATAGGATGTGATAGGCACATAGTCGGGATATCTGTCCCCTTCATAGTGGATATTTCCCAGCGAGTTGTCCGGCAGCACATCATAAAAAGGAATCGGCACAACATAGCACTCCATATCATCCCTGTCTTTTGCGGCCATCCAGACGCTCTCAAGGGAGTCCCACATGGAAACCTGATATGGTAGAAACAGGATCTCCAATTTCACAGGTATATTCTTCTGAATCTCATCATCAATATCATGAAGGATATCCTTCAACTTTTTCAACAAATGAATTCTGAGCTTAAATTCATCCAAGGAATCCGTCAGCTGATAAATAACCTCACAGGCATTTTCCAGCTTTTGGATGATTTCCCCGCTGTCCTCCTCGGACGCTTCGATCGTCTCACCGATATGGATGACCAGATCCTGCATCTGTGCCAAGATATCCATCGCCTGTTCCCTGCCCAGCCTTCCCAAAAGTTCTCCTATGGTGCCTGACGTTTGAACCAAGTATTCCATGCTTTCACAAAGCTGCTTTTTTACCTGCTTCCTCATCTGTTCTCCTTTTGCTTTGATACATAATCAATGATTCTCTCATAGTCATCAAAGTAATCAATCTCTGCCCAGAACCGCCCGTCCACATCAACTGTGTAAATAGCTTCTTCCCTTTTATCCGTAAAAGAATATAAAATATTTTCCCACCAGACATTATGCTGCTGGCTTTCGATCAGCTCCTCCATGCGCCGGATAAACTTCGGAAGGAAGCTTTTTTCAATCTTCGCCATCCCCACATATTCACAGCTGCGCTGTTCCAGCGGGAGCCCTTTCCCGTATTTTTCAATCCGGCCGTCCATGCTGGTAGCGAAGAAATAGTCGCCTTCCACTGTGCGAGAATAATCTATTGCCATAACGGGATTGCGCTGGTCGGATATAACCTGTTCCAGTATCTCGCTGGAAAAGAACACATCCGCATTGAGTACCAGCAGGTCATCGTCCATTTCATCTTTTGCAAACCAGATGCTTGCAATACTGTTGGTAATATCGTAAAAAGGGTTGTAACAATAGGTAATATTTTCTATTCCGTCGAGCGCTTTTTTTACCTTTTTTTCCTCAAACCCTGTACACACAATACACTGCATCCCTGCGGACTGCAACAGCTCTACAGAACGCCGGATAAGGGGGACCCCATCCACCGGCAAGGTTGACTTCGGGACACGCTCTACTTTTCTGGAAATTCGGGTTCCCCTTCCGGCTGCCAATAAAATTGCTTTCATGTCATTGTTCTCCCTTTTTTTCACAGTTTATTTTTTCTTCAAGTCCAGGTGCATGGATACAGAATATTTTGTTTTCCCAGTCTTTCCTTGTGCCTTCTCCAAATTTTTCTGTTAAAGCTTCAATGTACATATGCTTCACAGTTTCGGAACATACAACTACCATGTCAGCATTCAGAACTCCAGGGGCAGTAAAAAACGGTACTGTTCTTTGAATATCTTCATAGTTATCTGGTATCATTCGGTCAGAAGGAATTGAAGATATATATATCAGTGTATCTGCCACTTTTTTGATTTCATAGGAATAAAACCTGGGGTCTATGCTTATGTCAGAACGGGCCTGGTCATAGGGGTCCTGGATAAAAACGGTATCAGGCCACCGTTTCTGCAGGTTGTAATTTTCGTAATGGGTCACCTGAATATGTGGGGGCATCTGGTCGCCTTCATAGTGATATCCGGTAAATAGCCCTTCCGGACTGCGGTCATAGTATGGAACCGGTACTACATAAGTATCACAGTCTTCGTCATTTTGGGATGCTTCCCAAAGCCGCTCCATAGAGCCCCACATAGAGGCTTTATACGGCAGGAATACAACTTCCAGCCTGTCCGGAATCTGCTTATCAAGCAGCTTTCTAGCCTGTTTGACTTGTGCCATAAGCTCTTGCAGGAGCTGGTACCGCTTTCCCGGATGTTTCAGCACCAGGGTCATCTGGTATAGGCTTTCATGATATTCTTCCAGCTTATGGACAAGGCCAGTCCCTTCTCCATAAATCATTTCCAGTTCATTTCCCATCGTAATTGCTGTTTCCTGGCATTCGGACAGAAGCTGCCGAATTCCGCTTTCATTTATGCGGTCCGCAGTCAGGTTCACTTTCAAAGCTCCATTCGCTTTATCCAATAGCCCGATCATTGTAAGCATCTGCTTTCTTAGTGTACGGCTCATATTATCCATCTCCTTGTTCTATTCAATTTATTGCCAGGAACCAGCCAACAAATGGATTTTTTATTCAGCCATCCCCCGCAGAACCTTCTGCCGCATCCTCAGCAGCTCCAGGTCTTCCGGGAGGAGGGGGGACAGTTGTAAAATAACCTGCAGTGCCTCCGCATTCTGCCCATTATCTACCAGTGTCCGTAAAGCTTCTTTCATCTGCCGCCCAAGCATCTGAAATTCTTCCCCTGTGTTTTGAACCGGTAGATCCGCCTTTTGCGATATATGGCGTATGGCTTCCCTGACCACGCTTGTCATCGAAGGATAGAATTTGAGGGCCCTGCGGAATAAGCGTACAGCTTCCAGAAATTCTGCATGCTCCATTTTCCCCAATGCTTCCCAGACAAAAAGCGCAAAACGGCAGTCCTTTGGAAGTAGGGTACGTTTTTCTTCACTAAACATTTCATCCCGGTACTGGATCCGGTAAAACTGAAGGATGTATCCGCTGTATTCCTTTAAGGCGCAGACCATGGAATCCCCTGTAAGATACCCGTAGACCAGTTCCTTTTCACATAAAAGCTTTTTCAGCCATAGCCCGTATACCGGAGCATCCTGGACAAGCTTTTCCATGGCGCTTTTCAGTTTTCCATTTTCTTCAAGTTCATTCAAATCTTTCAGTTTTGTCGCGCATTGCTTCCATGCTTCCAGGTCCATTACGCTTACAACCTCTTCCAGATCCACACCATGCAGCACTGCCTCTTTTACCGCCTGATGCTGCAGATAAACAGATTCGGTCTTTTCCATACACTGTACAAATAATTTCTGGCGTCCCCCTTTTTCTGCCTTGGGCCCCTGCCCTGCCGCAATCTGCAGTAACAGGTATGGGGAGTGTTCCGGGAAATGCCCCAGGAGTTCCTGGAAAGATTCTGCATAGGATTTTTTCCAATTGTCAAAGACCGGGTAATAACGCTGCATCCAGCTTTCCTCTTTCCATGGGAGCAGCTTAAAAAACCGTACAGCCTGCGTCATGTCATTTGCTTTTAATGCAGCTTCCGTACAATTGATACGGATCTGGTACAGCCTGTCCGGCAGCTTAATCCGTTCCTCTGTGATGTCTGCATAGGTCTGCTGCATCCATAATTCCGGATGCTGTTCCATGTGGGCCAGGGTCTCTTCAAACAGCTTGCCGTAACGCAGGGTCTCTTCCGTTGCTTTACGCCTGGTATAGATTGCAAGCAGTGTCTCATAGATGTCCAGCCGTATCAATTCTCTTGGCGGCTCTTTTTCTAAAATGCGAAGCGCTTCCTGCTCCGCTTTTTCAAAATTATTTATTCTGCATAAGATTGACAGTAGATTCACCTGCAGCCATCCACGGTAAAAATCATCTTCATATTTCTTGCAGAGCCGCAAGCCTTCTCTACAATATACTTCTGCGTTTGCCCAGTCTTCCGCAATAGTATATTCCTGTGTGATCTGGAGATAGTTTTTCACATATGACGGCCTCTCCTTGATATTCTGCAGCAGAAGAGGAAGATTTCGGGATTGTTTATCCGTATTATCACTTCCGCTGTCATAGATATATCCATAATGGTTTACATATGCGTCAAAATATTTGCACGGCATCAGACGGGGAACCATTTCTTCATGGACCACATTCTGAAAAGCCAGATTTGGCACAAGCCGAGACATGCGAAAAGCATGATAATCCGAATATTGAATCCCATCCCAACCCAAATAATTTTTCTGTTTGTAACACGCCGAGCCAAATTTTCGATATTCCCCGGCCAAAAAGAAATCCCGGATTTCGGTTACGTCCTCGAACCATTCGTCATCGTCCAGATACATAAACCATTCCCCTTTGGCCGCCCATAAGCCAACATTTCTGGCTGCGGAGAAGTTATCGCACCATGTAAAAGGAAGGATCTTATCTGTATAACGGCTGGCAATCTCCTTCACTCGTTCATCTGTCCCTGTGAATACTACGATCAATTCACTGGGGACCTGCATCAACAGAGGACGAAGAGAATCCAGACACCTTTCCAGAGACGCTGCACGGTTTGACGCAAGCAGAGAAATGGTGAGTTGTATTTTCATAGTGTCGTGTCTCCTTATTATGTAGCATAATACCAATTTCAGAAAAAAGGCGTTTTCTTTTATATACAGAAACCAGGCTGTATACAAAAGAAAGCGCCCATCCAGTGGACCGGCGCTCTCTGAAATTGTAATTGTAATGATTACTGTAACAGCTGAAGAACTCCCTGCGGAACCTGATTTGCCTGAGCAAGCATTGCCTGAGAAGCCTGAACCAGGATATTGTTCTTTGTGTAAGCCATCATTTCCTTAGCCATATCTACGTCACGGATACGAGACTCAGCCGCGGACAGATTTTCATGCTGAACACCCAAGTTGTTGATGGTGTGTTCCAGACGGTTCTGCAATGCACCGAATGTGGAACGCATAGAAGAAATCTTATCAATTGCAGCATTGATTGAACTAATCGCATTACGAGCTGAAGCAGATGTAGTGATGCTCATGCTGGAAATAGTAAGAGCTGAGGTGCTTAAGCCTGAAAGAGTAACCTTAAGCTGATTATAAGCAGCCCCTGACTCACCAACATGCAGTGTAATGGATCCTGCGGTAAACAGTGAAATTCCGTTAAACTTGCTGGCCTGACCAATTCTGTTAATCTCCTCACGTAACTGATTAATTTCTTTCTGCATCTCAGAACGGTTTGTAGTAGAATAAGTTCCGTTCGCAGACTGTGTAGCCAGTTCCACCATACGATTCAGCATGGAGTGAACTTCTGTCAGAGCGCCTTCTGCTGTCTGTACAAGAGAAACACCGTCTTCTGCGTTCTTTTTCGCCATATCAAGACCTGTGATCTGAGCACGCATCTTTTCGGAAATAGCCAATCCAGCAGCGTCATCGCCTGCGCGGTTGATCTTGTAACCAGATGACAGCTTCTCCAGGTTCTTACCTACAGAAGAGTTGTTGTTGTATAAATTTCTGTGAGCATTTAATGCTGTGATATTATGTTGGATTCTCATAGTTATTCCTCCTTGAATATTTTTGCATGGAAATTCCTTTTTCCTGCATAATTATACATTTTTGGTTTTTGAACAGAAGTGATCGGGAGTGAAACAAGCGTTCGATTCGGACGTGCCGGCGAACTGTCCAGAAAAGTACACTTATTTGGACTGACCCGAAAACTTCTTGACATTTATATTATCGTACCTTATCCGGATATCTTAAGAGTTTTTTTGAAATTTTTTAAAATATTTTTCCTACGCTGCTTTTGAGGGCCGGTTTTGCCTCTTTTATGCTGCATTATAATAGGAAGAAACACATCAAATTCACTCTGTCCAGACATCTGGCGGTACATAATATACCATGAGTTATCGAGAATAATCTACTCTAAATATATAGGCTATGTAGAAAATCCATTTTCGATATCTCTATTTTGCACGTTTATATAGAGAATGTCAAGTGGAAACGTATTCCTGTTTAAAATAAAAATGCGGACAGAATAATGGAATTTTTTAAATATTTAATTTATAATAACTCAAAGACGCAAAAATATGTTATACTAAAAGTGAAAATACTCGATATATTTTTCAAAACATTGATTGAAATGTATGATTCAGGTAACATGTATAGGATAAATATTGACACTGTGCTGTACTCAGTGGTATACTACAGACATTGTGTGTGCATTGCATATATTATATTAGTGTAAAACGTATGTTAGAGCAGTTTAAAAAGGTTTGGCAATTAATAGCACATGGTTTTTAAGGGAGGTAGAATATGACTAACATTGGAAGAAAGCTTGGCGTCAATATCTTTACGTTAATGCAGAACTCTGGAATTAGTCGTGAAGATCTGGCCGAAAAATTAGATTACACATATAGAGATATGTGTAGGATACTCGAAGGCAAATTGATGCTGCCGCCAGTAGAAATTGGAAAGATAGCCGAGTTGTTCGGAATGACTAAAAAAGAGTTGCTGAGTTATGAAGCGGATAAGTTTGTTCCAGAGTTACAGTATATGAAGGAATTCAGTAAAACAGATAATCTTGAAATGATATTGGACTTGTTGGATGACTATGTGGAACTAAAAGAAGTTATGTAAATGGAAGGTTGTACGAAAACGTACAGCCTTTTTTAGAGGTGTATTTATGGAACGAAAAGAAGTTGTAAAAACTATCCAAAAAATCATAAAGGATATTAATGAAAAGTGTATTATTAAAAATACAGCTATAAGGGATAATATTTTTGGCATTCTGGAGAACGAATGTACCGTTATTTATTATCCGCTTGAAAATGAGAAAAATAGAGGATTTCATATAAAAAAAATTGTTAAGAATAAACTTGAGGATTTTATATATATCAATACAGCAAAGCCTATGGCAGAACAGATTTTTGCGGCTGCACATGAATTTGGTCACATTTGGGAAGTTTCTGAAAAAGTTTGGAATATGCTCGGATACAAAGGAAAACCTACTGAAGAAGAGGAAGAGGATATTACCGACTGGTTTGCGGCAGAACTGCTTATGCCAACAGATGAATTTAAAGAATCTTTCTTTGCGCATATGAATGAGCTGGGTATAAAAGCTGGAAAGGTAAAGCTGGATGAGATAGTACGTGTTATTGTTTTACTGATGAATGATTTTATGGTTCCATATGAGGCTGTAAGAAGGCGGTTAGTGGAAACTGATATCATGCAAAAAGAGGCGGCTGATTATTTATTATCCAAACAAGAAGAAGCACTAAAATTGGCTGCTATTTTCATAAAAGATACTAATACTTATTTAGGAAAGGGAACGAGTGTAAAAACTATTTCTGGAATAAGAACATTAATTGAGAGTGTCGAAGGTCAGAAAAATGCAGATAGTTATCTGCTGAATAAAATCAAAAAAGAGTTTGAGATAGCAAATATGCCTATTACGGAGGAAAGTTTTGAAATTCACATAGGAGATCGCAGTGATGTATAAGAAAGAAGTATTGCTTGACACAGGCTTTCTTGAAAAACTGTCATGTGATGGAAAAAATCTAGAGACTTTTAAGAAGGTGCTGTCAGATTTAAAGTTTAAGCCTGTAGTCCATCCTTATATTGCAGCTAATGAATTAGACATGTATTCATATTTTGACGGTTTGGTAGCGGAGGGATTTGTTAGAGTTGCCCAATATAGTGATTTTTTGTGTGATGATGAAGACAGATCGCTTTATGAGGCGTATTTTATTGATGTACACGATACGCTACGCAAATATCTTGAAGCTGCAGGAGGAAAGAAACAATTAGAGAAGCTTGTTTTACCAGCAGGTCAAAATGTATTTACATATCGGAAGGCTGCAATGAGCTTAGGTGATGTCCATATGATATTAATGGCTTTTTTTACGAGAATGCCTATTATATTAACTGAGGACGGAGATATAGATAAATTACGGGCAATTGCCAAGCGTAAAATGAAAAGTGAAGCTTATGCTTTGGATATATACAGCACAGTAGATATACTTATAATGCTTGCCGAAAAAGAAGATTCTGTTTTCGGCAAAAATGAATTGGTTGATATAGTAAAATCTATCGGAGAAAAAAGACATCAGTCTGATATAAAACAAGCGTGGAATAGAACGCATCCGGGTACATAGGCAGATAAGGGGATTTTTCGACATCCCCTTTGGAGCAAATTTGGGATATATTGATTTCTTCTATCCCCTCAACGCCTTCATCCGTTCCGCCGCCGGCTGATACCCCCAGTCCAGCGCCATTTTATAATAGGAACGCGCCTCTTTATTTTTCCCATTTACCTCGAACCAGACGCCCAGATTGTAAGCGGCCTTGAAGGAACCGCTGCCGATCACGCCTTCATGCTCCGGGACTTCTCCGATCTCCAGGCAGCGCCGATAGGAAAGCTCGATCTCCGGCAGGTAATTGATGTAGCGCTGTACATCGGAAAAAATGGCCTGGGTGTAGAAGGTCCCGCAGGCAAAATGATAATCTGCGTATGGCGCCAGGCGCTTCTTTTCGTTTTCTATGATCTTGAAGCCGGTTTCGTATTTTTTTAATTCGATCAGGTTGTAAATATAGGAGATCACACCGTTGGGCCGATATCCTGTGCCGGAGAAGGGGACGGTCTGATAAAAACGGTCAAAGTACTGGTCTGCGCACACATGATCTTTCATGATCCAGAGCGTACGGGCAGCCTGATACAGGATGTAAGGATCCCTGGGATTGTCCTTAAGTTCTTCCAGAAGAACCTGGAGATTGCGCTCTCCTTTTCCTTCCAGCATATAACCGTCATGTTCGAAGACCAGCGGAAGCAATGTGATCGGGAGGCTGCTGACCACCTGTTCGTGCATCCGGCCTTCGAAGCGGGTTCCTTTTGGGATGACCCGGGTGATGCACAGGCAGCTCTGGCTGATCTCGCCGTTTGCTTCCTTGTAGCTGTTGTTCAGCTGGATGGCGCCGACGCAGCTTCCTTTTTCGATGAATGTTAACAAATCCTTTTTCGAACCGGAAATGAGGTATTCGTCTGCATCCAGGATCAGGTTCCAGTCGCAGGTGGACTGCTCCAGGGCGTAATTTCTTGCGGCAGCGAAATCGTTGTTCCATTCGTATTTGGAAATGTGTGCGTGGAACTTTTCTGCGATTTCAACTGTATTATCTGTAGAACCGGTGTCGGTGATATAGATTTCATCCACAAGCTTTTGGGCAAGTGAGAGACATTTTTCCAGACTGCGGCTTTCATTTTTTACGATCATTACCAGACCTATTGTTTTCATATTATATTTTCCTCTATCTTAATTTTAACTTTTTCCAACCGCACAGTTGGAATGTTTTTCATTATATCATACTTCCGCCCTCTTGTCATAGTTGATTTTTCCATGAAAGGTTCATATAATAAAGAAGACGTGACAGGTAGAAATATGGGGTAAAGTGAGGTACATACCATGAAGACTTTGGGTCTTGTGATGATTGTGAAAAATGAGGAGCGCTGTCTGGCGAAGTGCCTGGAGCGGGTAAAGGATCTGGTGGACAAGATCTATATCACGGACACCGGATCCACGGACAGGACGAAGGAGATTGCGGCCTCTTTCGGCGCGGTGATATCGGATTATGTGTGGAACCAGGATTTTTCCGCGGCCAGAAATTTTGCGCTGGATCAGTCGGATTGTGACTGGAATCTGGTTTTGGACGCGGATGAATATTTAATAGAAGGAACACGGAAGGATCTGGAGCCTTTTATGGAAAACATGGAGCATGTGGGGGCGATTCAACGGAAGGATTTTTATAATGAAGGAACTGTGGACGGAAAGAAGCAGGTCGCCTATATGTATACCTGGGCGGGACGGCTGCTTCCGCGGGGAGTCCGTTTTTCGGGAAGGATCCACGAACAGGAAAATTCTGCATTTCCGGCGGATTCGCTGCCGCTGCTGTTCGAGCACGACGGATATCAGCAGGGCGGAAAGGAGGAACGGAATCTTGCGATCCTTCAGGAGGAATTAAAGGAAAAACCGGAGGATCCGTATCTGCTGTTTCAGACGGCCAGGACGCTCCGGGGGATGAAACGCCATGAGGAGGCGTGCAGATATTTTGCAGAGTTTCATAAAACGGTGCCTTTGCAGGGGGCGGCCTACCGGACCACCGGGCTGATACAATATTTGTACAGCCTGATCGAGATACAGGATTATGACACGGCGCTGACAATTATCGAAAACGAGCAGGAACGGCTGTGGGATTATGCGGATTTTCATTTTACATGCGGAATCATATTTATGAAGGCAATCCTGGCGGATACGAAGAAATATATCGACTATCTACCCATGATCGAGCAGGCTTATCTGAGATGCCTGGAGATCGGGGAGGTGCCTTTGCATCAGGGAATCCATGGATGCGGCTCGTTCAAGGCGGCGCACAATCTGGGGACCTGGTACGAGGTGTCCGGGGATATCCCGAAGGCGCTGGAATATTACCGGATGGCAGCGGATGAGGGATACCTTCCCTCCGTCAGCCGGATCCGTGAGCTGGAACCTCTGACGCAGTAAGGAACTGTTATGAAATAAACTTTCGTGGCAATTCGTAAGCACCGCCGCACCATCGAAGATCTGTCTTGCAGATGGAAAATCAGGCAGGTCATTGGGCAATGCTGTACCAGTTTAGACAGCGAGTCTGATATATAACCTATATAGTTCTAAATCAGGTATTTTTGAATACCGCCTCTTTGTTTTATACTCAAAAGGAGAATAATTTACAAGGAGGTAACAGGCATGACGAACAAAGTATACGGTTACATCAGAGTTTCTACGAGAGAGCAGAATATTGAACGGCAGTTAATCTCCCTCATTGAAGCCGGCATCGATCAAAAAAGTATCTATATCGATAAGCAGAGCGGAAAAGATTTTCGCCGGCCTGCTTACAAGAAAATGATGCGCAAGGTCCGGGAGGGAGATCTGATCGTTGTGAAAAGCATCGACCGGCTTGGACGGAATTATCAGGACATTATGGAACAGTGGCGGATCATTACGAAGGAAAAGGGAGCGGATATCTGTATTCAGGACATGCCGCTGCTGGATACGACGAAAACAAAGGATCTGCTGGGGACTTTTATCAGCGACGTCGTGCTCCAGCTGTTGTCGTTTGTTGCGGAAAATGAAAGGGACAATATCCGCCAGCGCCAGGCGGAGGGAATTGCCGCGGCAAAAGCGCGGGGCGTCCAGTTTGGCAAACCTATGATCCCCATGCCTGAAAATTTTCCAGAATTGTATGAGGAGTGGGAGGCGAACCGGATTACCATCGGAGAGCTGGCGGAGCTTTGTAATATGGGAAGGAGTACGATGTATAAACGAATTGGAGAATATAAAGAGAGATTGTGTCAGGAGGAGGGAAACAGAAGATGAGAATTGTTTTATTTTATACGGAAGTGGAGTCGTTTAACTTTTTTTCAAATGTGCTTTCTGAGGAGCTGCGGAAAAGGGGACACGAAACATTTATCCTGGATCTGCTCAATCCTCCTGGGGAAAATGCGCATTCCTATGTCAATTTTTCACAATTTGCTTCGAAAAAGGTGGATGCGGCAATCAGCTTTGACGGGCTGGGGATCAAGGATGACCTGCTGATCGGGATCTGGAATGCGTATCAGACGGTTGTGGTGGACATTTTTATGGATCCGCCGCTTCGGTTTCATACGGCGATGGAAAAGCATCCGCAGAATTATCTGATGTTCTGCTGTGATTGGGACCATGTGGAATATGTGAAAAAATACTTTAAACTGTGTGTCCCTTATGTCGGATTTATGCCTCATGTAGGCGTGATGCCAGATCCGAATATCCCGGTGATCCCGTATACCGAAAAGAAATATGATGTGCTTTTTTCAGGAACCTATTATTCTCCCGAGAACCGGCTTGCCCAGGTGGAGGAAATGGTCGAAAAGGGGACAGCGGTCTATGACTTTTATCAGATCTTGTATAAATGTCTGGTGGAAGACAGCAGGCTTACGATTGAACAGGGAGCCTTCCGGACAGTGGAACAGATGGGGCTTTCGGTTGACCAGAATATGATGAAAAGCCTGATGCGCTGCGCGGAGCCGGTGGACTGGGCAATCCGTATGTACCAGCGCGGCCGTGTGGTGGAAGAACTGGCAAAATCCGGGGTGGAGCTTCATTTGCTGGGCAGGGGCTGGGAAAATCACTGTTCCGCAGATTATCCCAATGTGCACCGGATCGACGACCGGATCCCCTATGCGGATACGCTGGCATATATGGCGGATGCCCGGCTGAACCTGAATGTGTTTCCCTGGTTCAAGGCAGGAACCCATGACCGGATCTTTAACGCGCTGCTCCAGCATTCCCTGCCGCTGACAGATTCCAGCCGATGGGTGGATGAAAATTTTACGGACGGGGTGGATATTGCGCTGTATGACCTGGAGCATCTGGAGAAATTGCCGGAAATGATCGGCGGGCTGCTGCGGGATACGGAACGCGCGCAGGAGATGATCCGGAAGGGGTATGAAAAGACTGCGGAGAATCTGACATGGTCGAATTGCGCGGATTGGATTCTGGAGGCCATCGGGCAGATGTAAAAGGGCAGAGTTCATCGGTCATGAATATAAAAATATAAGGAGAAGTTCTGATATGATAAAGGTATATAACGGAGACGCATATGGAGTTCAGGAGGAGGATTACGACCGAAGCCGGTCGCTGCAATTTTTTCTGAACGGACATAAGAATGAATATATTCTGATTTACCGCGGCGACCGGCTGCTGAAGGTGCTGTCTTATTATGACGTACTTTACAGCCGGGAGGTACCGGAAAAGGTGCTGTACCTGAACCCGGATGTGTTTTCGGAGGCCAGGGAGCTGTTCTTTTCCTATAAAAATGTGGATGACCGGTGGAACCGGGCTGTTGCGGTATGCAGCGGCCCGGAAGATGACGGCAGTCCGGGAGATGTGGAATGTATTTTGTATTATCAGCAAAACCTGACGAGCTTCATTTATCCGGCCGGTGAATTTGAGGATTATGGGCTTGACCGGAAACTGGATCTGGAGCTGCTCTCACGGGCGGATACGTATCTATTTGAGGAGTTTGAAGAATATACGGCTTTCATTTGTGAGGTGCTGGAACGGAAGTTTCCGGAGAAGGAAAAGATATTTCTGGATGAAAATGCGGAGGTGTTTTCCTGTTTTGGCTTTCGATATCGCATGGGGACGAGGGACGAACTGCTTCAGGATGCGGGAGACGCGCCGCGGGCCGGTATGCAGAATGCGGATCGGGTACACGATTCCGGACGTAATGCGTTCTATATCACCAGCGAGCGGGAAAAGGATTTTTTCGGGCGGAGGTTTCAGAAGAATATTTACAGCAGCCTGGATATTATGACTGCATTGTTCTGGCAGGAAAAAGAGACTGGATACGGAGATCTGCATCCGGATAAACGGTTTATGCTGATCCGTTTTCCCATCTATTCCAGCGGACTGGGAGATGTGATCCGGTTCTGCATGACAAAGGTTGCCGCGGTGGAATACCGGAAGCTGGATTATATTCCGGTGATTGATCTGAGCGTCCCGGACGGCGGCAATTCGTTTTCCGGAGGCAGAGAGGAAAATGTCTGGGAGGACTTTTTTGAACCGCTGAACGAATATCGTCCGGAGGAGGTTCTCCAAAGCCGCCATGTCCTGTTATGTAATGACAAAATGGACGCGTTCAATCCTTATATGATGGAACAATATCATGATTCCGGGCATATGAGGGGCATTTATAAAAAATATCTTCGGCTGAATCGGGAAATGAAAGCTTATATCGATCCGCTTCGGGAGCATTTTTTCGGAAATGAGGCTGGAAAAGTGCTGGGAGTCGTGGCCCGCGGAACGGATTACCGCTATGGGGGATTTGATGTTCCGAAGCCTGTGGAGGATGAGGCTTATATTGCGTTGGTGAAGGAAAAAATGGAGGAATGGGGCTGCTCTTCTCTCCTGCTGGCCACGGAGGACGCGGATATTCTGGAGAAGTTCCGGCAGGCCGGATTCGGGGGTAGGCTAAAGTACCTGGAGCAGGAGCGTTTTCGGTATACGGATGTGAATACGAAGGGGCTTTTGGTCGCAAAAATGAAAAAGGCTGACAATGATTATCATGATGAGATGCCTTATCTCGCGGTGCTGTATCTGCTGGCAGAATGCGGGGCGCTGATCTCGAACTGCCGGTGCGGGGCATTTGAGGTGGCGGATTTTGTGAATGGCGGGGAGTATGAACAGCGGTATTGCTGCGGGGAAGGTGAGGTGGAGTGAACGTATGGGCGTTTATTTAAACAGCAAGAGTCCTTCCGGATTGTTTTGTGACGAAGCGGCGGCGACGTATTTTATTGATAAATCAGCTATACTTCGTGAATTGATTCCATACGTTTCACAAAATACGGAAATTATGGAACAGAGCGGGTCTAACCGCAGTAAAAGCAATAAATATATCTGCATCACCAGGCCGCGCCGGTTTGGAAAAACGATAATCGCGGCGATGATCGCCTCCTTTTTTGGAAAAGGGGTTGACAGCAGCGCGGTTTTTGACAGGCTGAATGTCGCTGCCGATGACTTGTTTGAACGCCATTTAAACCAGCATAATGTCATTTACATTTCTCTGAATGAGCTCCCGCAAAATTGTGCGGATTACCAAAGCTATATTGACCGGATTCAAAGGCGTCTGCATAGTGACTTGAAAAGGGCTTTTCCGAATGTAGATGCTTCGGATGGAGATGCCGTTTGGGATGTGCTGAATGACATTTATGAGCAGGAGGATGAGCGTTTCATTTTCGTACTGGACGAATGGGATTATATTTTTCACAGAAGCTTTGTGACCGACCGTGAGAAGCTGGCGTATTTGGAATTTTTAAGCAATCTTTTGAAAGGGAAAGCCTACGTTGAGCTGGCGTACATGACGGGGATACTTCCGATTGCAAAATACTCGAGCGGCTCGGAGCTTAATATGTTTTTCGAATATACGCTGTCCGCAAAGGAGAAATACAGCGAATATTTGGGATTTAATGACCAGGAGGTGGACGAACTTTATCAGCGTTATCTTAAGGTCACGCCGAATCCTGCCATAAGCAGAGCAGATCTGAAAATATGGTATGATGGATATCAGACCGTATCAGGCGGCCGGCTTTACAATCCGCGCTCTGTTGTCGGCGCGTTGAGCGACAATCAGCTGGGAAGCTATTGGACGAGCTCAGGTCCCTATGAGGAAATCCGTTTTTATATTAAAAATAATGTAGATCAAGTGCGGGATGACCTGGCGCTTATGGTATCCGGAATTGCCGTTCCTGCGAAAATTCAGGAATATGCCGCCACATCCATGAATCTGACGACACGGGATGAAGTATTTTCCGCAATGGTCGTCTATGGTTTTTTGAGCCATGAAAACGGAAAGGTCCGTATCCCCAATAAAGAACTGATGGATCATTTTTCATCAGCGCTCCAAAAGGAAAAATCATTAGGATATGTATATCAACTGGCAAAGGCTTCCCGGAAAATGCTTTTGGCTACAAAAGCAGGCGACACAAAAACAATGCTTGAAATCCTGGAATTTGCACATAATACAGAAATCCCATTGCTAAGCTATAGTAATGAAATTGAGTTGACGGCAGTGGTAAATCTTGTCTATCTTGCGGCAAGGGATTCCTATTTTATGGAGCGTGAGGACAAGGCTGGTATTGTATATGTGGATTTTATTTTCTATCCGATCAACAGAAAAGAGGATTGCATCATCCTGGAATTGAAGGTTGACTATACTGCAAAGGAAGCGATCCAACAGATTAAGGACCGAAAATATGCTCTGAAATTTCAGGGCAGACTTGGCGAAGCAGAACGCTATACCGGCCGGATCCTTGCTGTCGGTATTGGCTATGACAAAAAAACAAAAGAGCACAGCTGTGAGATTGAAATTTTGAAGCCGGCAAATGCCGGGGAAATGAATGGACAATAGGATATAGGCAGTGGAATATGCAGGCGTATCGTATATGAATGCGGGGAATTCATATACGGTACGGCTGTATTTTTTGTGCTGCCCGCTGGGGATTGGGTATCCATGTTAGTGTACCTTCTTGGACAGTTCGCCGGCACGTCTGAACAGGAACGCATATTCGACTGCCGAACTCTCCTCTTGACAGTAAAAATATTCAAAAAATGCAAATAATTATGCAGGGAAAAGGATTTCCCTGGAACTAATTCAAGGAGGAAAAATCATGAGAATCCAACATAATATCACAGCATTAAACGCTCACAGAAATTTATATAACAACAACTCTTCTGTAGGAAAGAACCTGGAGAAGCTGTCATCTGGTTACAAGATCAACCGTGCAGGCGATGACGCTGCTGGATTGGCTATTTCCGAAAAGATGCGTGCTCAGATCACAGGTCTTGATATGGCGAAGAAGAATGCAGAAGACGGTGTTTCTCTTGTACAGACAGCAGAAGGCGCTCTGACAGAAGTTCACTCCATGCTGAACCGTATGGTGGAACTGGCTACACAGTCTGCAAACGGAACCTACTCTACTACCAACCGTTCTGAGATGCAGAAGGAGATCAACCAGCTGCGTTCCGAGATTGATAGAATCGGAAAAGCCAGCAAGTTTAATGGAATTTCACTGTTTAAGTCTGGTGGATCAATTACACTTCATGTTGGTGAGTCAGGGGCGACCTATAACCAGCTGAAGGTAAGCTTCTCTGCATTAAGTGCTACTGCGCTCGGAATTGCTTCAGGTACAATGAGTATTAGCAACTCAAGCTCAGCTCGTAATGCAATCAGTTTAATCAATACTGCGATTGATAAGATTTCTTCCATGCGTTCCACATTCGGTGCATTGCAGAACCGTCTGGAACACACCATCAACAACTTGGGTGTTCAGCATGAGAACCTGTCCGCGGCTGAGTCTCGTATCCGTGACGTAGATATGGCAAAGGAAATGATGGCATACACGAAGAACAACATCCTGGTTCAGGCTTCCCAGGCAATGCTTGCGCAGGCAAACCAGGTACCGCAGGGAGTTCTCCAGTTATTACAGTAATTACTACAGGTACAATTTCAGAGAGCGCCGGTCCACTGGATGGGCGCTTTCTTTTGTATACAGCATAGCTTCTGTATATAAAAGAAAACGCCTGTTTTTCTGAAATTCCATGCCTTGACACGTAAAGGGGCAAAACATTATGAATATACAGCTTAGCATCTCCCTGCTCGCATCGAACCGGGCTGCATCCCTGGAAAGATGTCTGGATTCGCTGCGTCCCCTGCTCATGCAGGTTCCCAGCGAACTGATCATCGTGTTTACCGGGACAGATGAAAAAGTAAAAGAAATTGCCAGCCGCTATACAGACAAGGTTCTTCCATTTACATGGTGCGACAATTTTTCCGCAGCAAGAAATGTAGGCCTATGGGCTGCAAAAGGCGAGTGGTTTATGTACATAGACGATGACGAATGGTTTGAGGATGTGACGGAGATCCGGAATTTCTTTTTATCCGGGGAATACCGGGGGTTTGGTTCCGCCTGCTATATACAGAAGAATTATATACAATGGGACGGAATCCAGTATACCGATTATCACGCATTCCGCATGGCCCGTATCGTACCGGGAATGGCGTTCCAGAATGTGGTTCATGAAGAACTGGTTCCGCGCACCATGCCATGCAAATATTTTAATTCCTATGTAAACCATTATGGATATATCAGGGATGCCGGAGATGGAACGCCAGAAAAACCACTCCGAAACATTCCTCTTCTGCTTCGCAATATTGAGGAATGCCCTTCCTATACCAAAAATTATATTCAGATCACACAAGAATATATCATTGTTAAAAATTATGAAAAAGCAGAGGAATATTGCCGGAAGGGACGAGAACTCTGCAAGGAATATGAAGATAAATATTACCAGGGATGGCTTCAGGCAAACCTGCTGTACATTCTATGTGTAAAAAAAGAATATGAAAAAGCGGAGCAGGAAGCGCTTCTCATTTTGGAGCGGGAACATCCCTGGGAGTTGGTTCGTCTAAATATTTATGAGACATTGCTTGCAATCTATACCCGGCGCAAGGCTCACGAGGAAACTTTACGTTACGGGGCAGAATTTGAAGAAACCCTGATATATATGGAAGAGCATCCGGAATTGTGGAGACAGCAGACTTATGGTGATCTGACAGAGGAGTCCATAAAGCTGCCTTCCAAGCTGTATCAGATCTGGATCAACTGCACGGAATCCGCCATAAAGCTGGGGGATATGAAGCAGGCGATTCGCTTCATGGAGCGGCTTCCCTGGAAAGACGAAACTTGGATGCAGCGGTACTACTCTATTTTTGACAGCTGGAAGGATTCCTGTGAATCATTTGATGAGATCCTGAAACACATTCCAGCAGCTTCCCCCTATCAACAGCTGCAGACGGCGGTCCGTAAAGGGAAGGGCCTGGAATTGGAAGCGCGCAGGAAATTATTTGTACAGTGTGTGGAAACAACTGAGTCCGCTTACCTGAAGAATCAGGCAGTAAAGGAGGCAATCCTGCTGGAGATGGATCTCGCTGAGATTGTAGGCGTTATGGACCTGGAAGAATGGAAACAATGCGCAAAGAAGCTTCAGGATTTAGTCTCTCCAGAAGAATCAGAAAAGTTAAAGGATGCAGCGGAAAAGCTGGTTCATGATGCCCCGATATATGGTCTTTGGCTGAAAAAGCTTTTATATGAAAAAAAATTGATCCAGGGATTTCTTGTAGGCGATGCCATGCTCCTTGCCTTGAAGGAATACAGCGGATATGTCTTACGTTTCTATCAGATCCAATACCATGATGAAATGTTCGGCAGAGAAAGGCGTATCCTTCTCCCAAAAGATTGCCGCTTTGCCCTCTATGTATGGGAGGCATTGGAGAAAATGGAACTTTTAGAATTTACGGAAGCCGTGAGTTTATTCCGCAAGGCGCTTCGATTCTATCCAACAATGACAGGAACTATCCGTGAAATTATCCGCCTGATATCGGCAAAGGCAGAAGCTCCGGCGCAAAATACAGGGGATGAATTTCAAATGCTTGCGCAACAGATGAAGGAAGCGCTGCGGACCATGATAAACAGTAATCAATATATACAGGCTATGTCAGTCATCATGCAGCTCTCCCCCCTTCTTCCTGATGATCTGGAGCTGCTGCGGATACGCCAGCATGTCCTGCGTAAGATGGCTGAATAAGGAATCCGTTTATCTTGCTTGTTTTCAGCAATAAACCGGATGAAATAAGGAGATGGGTGATATGAGCCGTGCATTGAGAAAGCAGATGCTCACAATGATAAACTTGTTAGATAAAGCAAACATTGTTTTAAAAGCAAATCTGACCGCAAACCATATGAACGAGGACGGGATCCGGCAGCTTCTTGCTGATTGCCAGGAAACGGCAATCACGATGGGAAATGAGCTGGAAATGATTTATGGAGAAGGAACGGAACTTGTTCATAAGCTGGAAGAATATCATGAAAGTTTGTATCAGATGACCCAGGTGTTAAAGCATCCCGGGAAGCGCTATGAGTTAATAAAAGAACTTACAGGACAGATCAGACAGGCCGGAAAACTGCTTGACGAACAGATTCCTGACCGGTTGGAAGTCGTATTTCTGCCATATAAAGCGTCCATGTGGGATTCCATGGAGCGGTTTTGGTCGGCATCTCAAAGTGATGAGGACTGTGATATCTATGTGGTTCCAATTCCATACTATGACCGTGGCCTGGACGGTGATTTCATCAGATACCACTATGAGGGGGACGAAATGCCGTCCCATGTCCAGGTGACTCATTATGAAAATTACAATCTTCAGAAGCGCTGGCCGGATACGGTTTTTATTCAGAATCCTTATGATGAGACGGATTCTGAAATCAGTATAGATCCAAGATTCTATTCACCGGAACTCAAAAATGTTGTGGAAACACTGGTATATATTCCGCCGTTTCTTTATGAGAGTGTCTTAATGGCGGAACAGGAAGAACTAGACTTTTGTACTGCGCCAGGTGTCCGGAATGCAGATATGGTGATCGTAAGCTCCGAAGATATAAAGCAAAGATACATCAATGCGTTGGTTGAAAACTTTGGAGAATATACACGGAAAACTTGGGAAGATAAAATTTTCAGTATGCGCTCCATGGATATCGGAAAAGAAACAGAACAAGGGGATTCAGCGCCAGAGATAACAGCAAAATGTAACGATTCCATAGAAACAACGGAGATATCGCCATGACAAAAGTAATTACCTATGGGACATTTGATCTGTTCCACCAGGGGCATGTGAACCTGCTGGAACGGGCCAAAAAGCTGGGTGACTATCTGATTGTTGGGGTGACCACAGAGCATTTTGATGAAGCACGGGGAAAAATCAATGTAGTGGATTCCTGTCTGGAGCGTATTGAAAATGTGCGCAAAACAGGATTGGCGGATGAGATCATCATTGAAGATCATGCAGGCCAGAAAATCGAGGATATCCAAAAGCATGATATTGATATCTTTACGGTCGGAAGTGACTGGGTTGGAACCTTTGATTATCTGAATACACTCTGCAAAGTCATCTATCTGGAGAGGACACCGGATATTTCTTCCACACTGCTCCGCACCAGCCACTTTCAGATTGTAAAGGTTGGGATTGTTGGAACCGGAAGAATTGCCGCAAGATTTATGGCTGAGGAAAAATATGTATCCGGACTGAATATCATCCGGGCATTTAATCCAGAATCAGGCAGCGGAAGCTCATTTGGAAAAAAACATGGCCTCCCGGTATGGACAGACGATTATGAAAAATTTCTAAAAGGGATTGATGCTGTATATATTGCGTCCCCAAATGAAACCCATTACGAATATGCCAGAAAAGCAGTAAATGCCGGAAAGCATGTTTTATGCGAAAATCCGATTGCCTTAAACAAGCAGGATGCCTCGGAGCTTTTTCTGCAGGCGGAAAAACATGATGTGGTTATTTTGGAAGGGATTAAGACCGCGTACTGTCCGGGATTTCAGCAATTGATCAATACTGCGCGGAGCGGACAGATCGGAGAGATACGGGATATTGAAGCATGCTTCACCCGGCTGGCCGATCCTCACGCAAGGGAATGTACGGACGCCAGATATGGCGGCGCGTTTCTGGAATATGCAGCCTACACCCTGCTCCCAATCTTCAAGCTTTTTGGGACCAATTATAAAGAAGTAAAATTTCACAGTATTTACAGAGACGACGGACTGGACCTGTATACAAAGATTGACTTAGTTTACGACCAAGGAATGGCTACGGCGAAATGCGGCGTAGGCGTAAAAACAGAAGGCCAGCTGGTGATATCTGGAAGCACGGGCTATCTCCTGGCGGAATCTCCGTGGTGGCTCACAAAAAAATATAAGCTACGTTATGAAGATCCCAATAAAGTGGAGATATTTGAACCCAAGTTCCAGGGGGATGGACTTCGGTATGAAATGGGCGAATTTGCAGCCCAGATTAATAAAATCGGCAAAAATAAGTATCTGCTTACCCAGAATGAGATCATGGCCATGTCAGAAATAACGGAAATGTTTATCCATAAAAGACTGAAAAGGGAATCCGTATGAGTGTTCGTTTGGGAATCATCGGGACAGGAAGAATTGCGCGGCGTTTTGCCCAGGATGGATGGCAGGGGCTGGATGTCAGACTGAATGCGGTCTATAATCCCCATCAGAACAGCGCACAGGCCTATGCGTCTGACTATGGACTGCAGACAGGGACAGATGACCGGGACGAATTTATAAAACAGATTGATGCCGCATACATCGCATCGCCAACTGCTTTTCATGGCGCTTATATCAGATGGCTTTTAAGCCACGGAAAGCATGTGCTGTGCGAAAAACCGATGGTTCTGAAAAAACAGGAAGCGGAAGAATTATTTTTACTTGCTGAGGAAAGGCACCTGATTCTCATGGAAGCGGTAAAAACAGCGTATTGCCCGGGATTCCAGGCCCTGTTGAAGCTGATAAAGGAAAAACGGATTGGTGAGATCAGGGATGTAGAAGCATGCTTTACTAAGCTTGCTGATCCGGGGATGCGTGAACTGGCAGACAGAGAATTTGGCGGCAGCATGACAGAGCTTGGAACCTACGGCTGTTTTGCCGTACTGAAAATAGCCGGTTGTGATTATGAAAACATACACTTTGCTGTGCAGCGCAATGCATGCGGAATTGATCTTTTTACCAAAACCAGTTTCCAATATAAGGACGGCACTCGGATGGGGCTGGTAAAATCCGGTCTGGGTGTGAAATCAGAAGGAGAACTGATCCTGTCAGGAACACATGGGTACATTCTGGTCAGAGCCCCCTGGTGGCTTACCACACATTTCGAAGTACGGTATGAAGACCCTGATCAATATGAGTCCTACGATTATCCCTTCGTGGGAAACGGACTTCAATATGAGTTGAAGCATTTCCTCAGCAGGATAAAGGGACATCAAGCGAAAGAATGGATTACCACGCAGGAAAGCATTGCGCTGGCAGATATCATGGAGCAATTTTTAAAAGCAGAATCCAGATACCGCATGCGCAATGAAAATCTATAAGAATAGGAATGATACAGAAAAAGCGAGGATGTTTTGGGAAAATTTGTCTATACAAAAGAAATTTTGCGGAGGCTCCAGCTGACAGAACTTGATATGCTGCGGGAGCTGGACCGCATCTGTCGGAAGCATCAGATTGACTACATACTGGACGGCGGCACACTGCTTGGAGCTGTACGGCACGGTGGGTTTATCCCCTGGGATGATGATGTGGATGTACGTATGCTGCGTGAAAATTATGAAAAATTCTGCAGGATCTGCCGGACAGAACTGTCAGAGGACTATTTCCTTCAGACCTGGCGGACTGATCCCGGATATCGTTGGGAATATGCCAGGATACTGAAGAAAGGAACCGTTTATAAAAGAAAAGGCCAGTATAAGATGACTGCGCAAAATGGAATTTTTATAGACATTTTTCCGGATGATGATCTGCCGGAAAATCCTGCATCAAAACGAATCTGTACCTGCGTCTCCTGGCTTTGCCGAAAACTGCTGTACTCGGAAGTCGGCGCCCTGAACCGGAAGTGTTTCAGCAGCTGGCTGGGCTTTAATCTGCTGAATCTGTTCCCCAAGGAATGGGGACATCAGGGGATGAAATATCTGCGTCAGAGATACCGTGATAACGGTACGCCCCGTGTCCGCTGCTTTGGGTGGGGCTCTGCGGAGGAGGCCGGCGGTTTCCTTCGGAAATGGCATATGGAAACGAAAGATATTGAGTTTGAGGGACTGTCGGTCCGCGCGCCGCAGGATATCTCCGGATTCCTGACTTATTATTTTGGGGAGGACTACATGACTCTGCCTTCTGAGGAAAAGCAGACCCCGGGGCATACGGTCACTTATATCGGCTTTGGAGGATAGCATGATTCTGGAACAACTCAACGGCAAAAAAATTATCATCTACGGAACCGGGCATGTCGCGCGGAAGTTTTACAGAGCCTTGCTGAATCATGGCTTCCAGAAGCAGATTTCATATTTTGTAAGGAGCAGCGACGTAAGTGATGGTGAATTATTTGAAGGCGTACAGGTACGCTGCTTTGAGGATGTTGATTTTGGAGAAAACACGATCATCTGCCTGGCTGTGCATGAATCTATCCTGGACGAGATAGAGAAAATCGTCCGGAAGAAGACCGGACAGTATATCTGGATTTATCCATTTTTGTACAGGTTGATGTTCGGGGAACCAGAACAGGAAAGTGTGGAAGTTCCGGTGTCGATGCTTTTGAAAGGTTTTGATCAGGATCTGCGTCTTGGGGTGCGTCTGGCGGCGATCGAGGCGCAGGACGGAATTTCCCCTTACGGTTCCGACTATTATGTTCGGGCGCAGCAAATGCACTGCAGCCGGGATACGGCCGTACAGCGGCTGAAACAATTTCAGAAGCTGATTGATGAATGGAAGCAGACCGGCTGCAGAAAAGGCAGCCTGCTGACCTTTAACCGCAATTACGGGGTCATAGACGGCAACCACAGACTGGCTATGGCGATCTATACCGGGCAGGAGACGATCTGCGGGGATGTCTATCCCACGGATCTGTCCGTGCGGGATATCCATGGATGTGAGCCGATGCTGACAAAAGAACTACTGATGCAGTATGGGTTTTCAGAAAGTGAACTACAGAGATTAGAAGATACACAGAGAAGGTATTTGCAGAGATATGAGCATGGGAATCGAGAAAGAAACATCTAAAGCCGCAATCAGTATTATCATACCTGTATATAATGTATCCGAATGGCTCGATCAATGTCTTGAGTCCGTAGTAAATCAGACATTTTCTGATTTTGAAGTTATTTTGATTGATGATGGTTCTACGGACGGCTCCGGGAAGAAATGCCGGGAATGGGCAGAAAAGGATTGCCGTATCCGGCTGATCAGCAAATCCAATGAAGGACCTTCCAAAGCAAGGAATCTGGGGCTGCAGAAAGCGGTCGGAACGTATCTTGCATTTTTGGATGCAGATGATTGGATTGACCGCCGTTATCTGGAAATCATGTACCATCGTATTATAGAAAATGATGCTGATCTGGTGGAATGTGATGTGTACCGTGTAAACAGTGAAACCGGAATGAAAACATACCGTGTCTGTTCCGGGCGCATGGGCATGGATTATAACCTGAAAGAACATATGAAATATGGATACACAGCGATCTGGAAATGCCTGTTTAAAAAGGTGCTTTTTACGAAGAACAATATCATCTTCCCGGACTGCCACAGCGAGGCGAGAGCCATTTATCCTCTGCTTCTGGCCGTCAGTAACCGGATTGAAAATGTGCATGAGGCTTTATATTACTACCGGATATTCCGAAAAGGTTCTCTGACCGCACAACCGCGTCCGGCAAATGAAGATGAAAACGCAATTGGAATACAGGCTTCCGAGATCATGCTGCAGGGCTTTGAACGGTGTGGATTATATTCGGAATATGAAGAAACCCTGGAGGAGATTATTAAGCTGAAATTATCCGATCTGTTGGCTGTATTTTTTTATAGAAAAGAGAAAGCAGATTATCAGAAGCTTACAGAAAATTATTATGCCTATATTGCGGGCAGATTTCCGGGTACACCTGATTACCGCTATATCACCATGGGCGGCTATAATCTGAACCGTATTCTGGGCCATATGAATCTGCTACATAATCCATACTGCCGTTTTAATTTTACAAGCCTGATCAGCCTGATGCATCCTGTTGATATGGAAGTCCCTTGCAGACACCGCAACAGATACAGGGAGATTATGCTGAAAAGAGAATTGGAAAATCAGTTTTGGGAGATATTACATGAGATTAGGCCGGAATATCTGTTTCTTGATTTTATCGAGGAAAGGTTCGATGTACTCTCCTATGGAAACGGATATCTGACAAAAAGTGATGCCCTTGAAGGCGCGGAATGCCCTCTGGAAAATGCGGTAATTATCAAGCGGGATTCGAAGGAATGCCAGGTGTTGTGGGAGAAAAGCTGCCGGGGATTTCTGGAGCGGATCAGGGAAAACTATCCATCTGTAAAGATCGTTCTGGTACAAAATTATCTGAGCGAGCAGGTTGGAGATGCGCACAGTCAAGAACCGTATGAAAATCTGGATGAAATTCGGAATATGAACCGGATTTTAAAAAGCTATTATGATTTTTTTGAGCTCCATTGCAGCAGATTAAAGGTTGTCAGCGCTTATAAAAGTAGTTATTACTTTACAGATCGGCAGTATGAATACGGGGCTATTCCTTCCCATTTGAATGAATTGGCCAATCAGGAGATTGCCGGGATGATTGAGAGGAGTATGGAAGCTTGATGAGTATCAGACAGGAACTGGAAAAACGATATCACGATTTATTTACGGATTATGCACTTGACCGTCCGCTGGACGCGAAAAATATCTGCTCTGTGATCAGACAGTCGCTGCATCGCTTTTTAGCAGACGCAAAGAAGCCGGCCTTATACTGTAACGGCGGGCATACGCAGATGCTGATGGCGGATTTTATGAACGAACTGAAAAAGGTGAAATATATCGTTGACAATTATGCGCCCAGTGATGAGGATCATGGTTTCATACTGATTAAGGATGAAGACTTAGAAGTACAGGGAATTGATGCGGTCATCCTGTCCAGTTATAAATTCCGTAATGATATAAAGCAGAGCATGAAGGAGAAGCATCCTGACCTGCCGGTGCTGGATATATATGATGAATTTGAGCAAAGAGGGATCATGCTCCAGTCGGACTATTATTATTCCAATCATCCGTATCAGCATTATAAAAGAATCAACCAGCTGCAGAGGGAAATCAGAAGCCATACAGATATAGAGACATTGCATGAGTTGTATCTGCGTCTCGTGACGAAATACATCCATATCAAGGATTTCCGGACTGCGCTTATAAAGCTGGAGGAATGGAAAAAACTGGGAGGAGTACACCAGGAGGATACGAGCAGGATTGACGGACTGCTGGCAGATGTTGATGCACTTTATGAGTTACAGAAAAAAGCAGCCGAATCCATATCGGAAAATCATGTGCTCATGCTCTGTATTGACGGATTGCGGTATCAGGATCTGTCCGAAGAGTATATGCCGAAATTAAGCAGGGAATTTGCGGAAAATGCGTTTATATTTGACAATGCGTACTCGTTTTCTACGTCTACGTATGAAAGCCTGTTACCTGTCTATAGTGAAAACAATGATTTAAGAACAGAATATTATAATCAAAATTCCATATCTGAGCAGGAATGCAGATTTGTTCAATCAGCCTGCAAGCAGAATCGACATATCTACTTTTACACGGATATGGACACTTTTGTAGATAGTCCCAATATTAAATATAGTGCGACTTTTCAGACAGCAACAGAAAAAATGTGGAGCTTTATCCTAGATGCATCTGAAGACGAAAAAGGGCTATTTTATATTCATATTTTATATGAAAGTCATTACTCTTTTTCCAACCCCTATACGGAAAACAAATTGATTTCCGAGGGAACTGCTCTTTTATTTGACTTTCTGCCACAAAAAGGAAGAAGACTCCGAACAGACTATGAACAACAGCATTTGGATTCCGTCCATTATCTGGATGATATACTGACGCCCTTTTTACATTGCTTAAAATGCAGGATGCTAGTCTATGCAGATCATGGAAATCTGATTTTGAAGCAGCCATGTGATATTCAGGATATTTCGGAAACAAAGCTGACTTTTTCGGAAGACTGGATCCATATACCGTTCCTGATTCGCTCTCCGGAGATAGGGACAGGGAAAAGCAAGAAGCTTATGACATTGATGTCGTTAAATGACATTATAGTATGCTTATTTGAGCAAAGAAAATATAGGATACCAGATTGTGCCTTTATAAAGGCAGCGCGATCTCAGATCTATAATCCAGATTTCCGATATTTATATAAAGAAATTGGAAAAGAAAAATGTCTTTTGGCATTTGAATTATTCATCTTTGCTGGAGGATATAAAGTGGCTGTTTATGCAGACGGTACTGTTGAACTCTGGGAAACAGATGATGAGAAAATATGCAGTAATAATACAGTCGTAAAAGTTTTTTGCGAGAGAATAAAAACTTATATTACCGTTTGTTGCGCAGATAAAATAAAAATATTTGATTAAATCAGGCTCTACTATATAAAGAAATAATGAGGCATCTATTATGAAGATTAAAAGAAATATTTTACTAAATCCAGGTCCAGCCACCACAACTGATAGTGTGAAAATAGCACAGGTCGTACCGGATATCTGTCCTAGGGAAAAGGAATTTGCAGAAATGATGGAGGACATACGGAAGAATCTGGTACGTATTGTCCATGGGGACTTAACAAAATATACTGCGGTCCTGTTCTGCGGATCCGGCACCATTAGTATGGATATATGCCTAAATTCTTTGCTTCCAGAAAATAAAAAAGTTTTAATTATTAATAATGGGGCTTATAGTCAGCGGGCTGCTGAGATATGTGTTTATTATGGGTTGGATCACATAAATTTGATTTTACCATATAACAGACAATTAGATTTACAAACTGTCGAAAAGACATTGAAAGAAAATCCGGACATTGCACTGGTTTATACCACTCATAATGAAACAGGTACCGGACTTTTGAATCCTATTCGTGAAATTGGGAAGCTTACACATCGCTATAAAGCCAGTTTTATTGTAGATACAACATCTTCTTATGCGATGATTCCTATTGATATAGAAAAAAATCATATTGATTTTTGCATGGCATCTGCACAAAAGGGCATTATGGCAATGACTGGGTTATCGTTTGTTATTGGGAAAATCGACTTGATTGAGCAGTCTGCGGATTATCCAAAACGCTCTTATTACTGCAATCTTTATTTACAGTATGAATATTTTAAGAAAACAGGAGAAATGCATTTTACTCCGCCGGTCCAAACAATTTATTCTGTAAAACAAGCCCTTAAAGAATATTGGGATGAAGGAGAACAGGAAAAATGGCAGCGGCATACACGGGTATTCCAGGCAATCCATAAAGGCGTCGAGCAACTTGGCTTTCAGTGTCTGATTGATAAGGAATTGCAATCCGGACTCGTTGTTGCAGTTCGATACCCAGATATTCCCGAATGGGATTTTAAAAAAGTGCATGATTACTGTTATCAAAGAGGTTTTACAATCTATCCGGGTAAGGCCACAGATACAAAATCATTCCGTTTATGTGCGTTGGGCGCTATAGATCAGGAAGATATTGAAAAGTTTTTTATAGTATTAAAAGAAGCTTTACTGTATTTGAATATTAAAGTTCCTTTAAACTTAAATTAGACAGGTAGGATATTATGAAACAGGAAATTGCTATACTCATGGCGGCTGGTTTGGGAAACAGGATGCTGCCTTTAACAGAATCTATTCCGAAACCCTTGGTATCTGTCCATGGAACCCCTTTAATTGAAACGATGATCCATGGTTTGCAAAAAAGAAACGTAAACAAGATATATATTGTCGTGGGTTATAAAAAGGAGCAGTTTCATTACCTGCGAGAAAAATATTGCGAAGTAGAAATAGTAGAAAATAAAGAATATTCTATCAAAAATAATATTTCATCTATTTATGCAGTCCGGAATTTGCTTGGAGAAAATAACTGCTTTATTTGTGAATCGGATATATATGTGAAAAACTCAGATATTTTTCTGGCAGAATTATTGTCTTCGTGCTATTACGGAAAAATGGTTACTGGATTTTCAGATGACTGGATTTTTGAAACCAAAAATAAGCGTATTACAAAAATAAAAAAAGGCGGAGCAGATGTATATAATATGACCGGAATTGCCTATTTACATAAAGCAGATGCCAGATTACTGAAAAATAGGATAAACGAAATATATGACAGCCCGGGCAGTAATCAAATGTTTTGGGATGAAGTGGTTGACAGCCTTCTGAAACAGCTATATATGGAAATACATGAAGTAGAAGCTGAAGATCTGATAGAAATTGATACAATAGAAGAATTAGCTGCAATAGATAGTAATTATCTTGTGAACGGAAAAAGTGGAGACTGACATGAAAAAGGTTTTCTTTATTATTAATTCATTCTCCTGGGGCGGTGGTGCGGAAGCATTACTTACCCAGATTGTAAATCATCTCAACCCTGAGAAATATGAAATTGGTCTCATGGAAATCATTCATGCAGATATAAAAAAGGAACCTGTGAACAGCAATGTAAAGATTTATCCTTATTATGTCAGGGCAGACGATCCCGAACGGAAAGCAAAAATGTATTATGTTTACCATGAATGGAATCAGGTAATACAGAACTATATTCCGCTGGATTATGATTTGTATATATCTTTCAATTATTTAAAGCCCTCTTTTCTTTTACCAAAAGGTAAAAAAAATATTGCATGGATTCATGGAGATGTCTACAATCTGGCTCAACCTGATATGGAAGAAGAAAAGTTATTGCAGAATGAAGCGTTTTATAAGGCTCACAGAATAGTCTCTATAAGTGATATTACTACGCAGTCATTAATTGATCTTTTCCCAGCGCATAGGGACAAGTTGGAAATTATTTACAATGGAATTGATATAGATAAAACCAGAAAAATGGCTCGAAAAAATACCCCTGTTCATTTACAGCATCCTGCAATACTATCCGTGGGCAGACTAGATGAAAATAAGAATCC
This sequence comes from Lachnospiraceae bacterium, assembly GCA_910573785.1. Lineage (GTDB taxonomy): Bacteria > Bacillota > Clostridia > Lachnospirales > Lachnospiraceae > Schaedlerella. The sequence goes on from CAJSZT010000013.1 coordinate 90,453, forward strand.
AATAAGGCTGCTGCGCATATTTAAAAAAGTACATCAAAAGGATAAGAGGACGCATCTATATTATTTGGGATATGGAAGTTTGAAAGAGGATATAGAGAGAATTGCAAAAGAAAACGGAATATCTGAATATGTCCATTTACTTGGATATCATGAAAATCCGTTTCCAATTATTGCACAGTGTGATCTGACTTGTATGTTTTCTCTATCGGAAGGGTTTCCAATGGCATTGTTAGAAAGTGTTGCATTGGATAAACCATTTGTATCGTCTGTTATTGGTGGTGCACGTTTTTTATCAAACGGGCAGCAGTGCGGAAAAACAGTAAATACTGATACAGAAGCAGCGGAATCTATATTGCAGCTACTTGAAATGGATCGGCAACAGATTATTTATGAATGTAAACAGTCAATAAAACGGTTTGACTTAGATACCTATATTCATCGGATCGAAAAATTATTTGATGAAGTAATTTGATAAAAATTATAGGAGATGATATGACAAAGCAACGCTCTAAAGACATTATCAGTGTAATAGTTCCTGTTTATAACGTTAAAAACTATGTAAGTCAATGTATAGAGAGTATTATAAATCAAAGCTATACAAATTTACAAATAATTTTGGTAGATGATGGTTCTACTGATGGTTCGGGAGAAATATGTGATAAGTATATGCGAACGGATAGCCGGATTCAAGTCATACATAAAAAAAATGGAGGTCTTACCGCATCTCGCCGGGCAGGTATGAAGATTGCCACGGGAAAATATATAGGTTTTGTTGATGCTGATGACTATATTGATATTGATATGTATGATATCCTGTATAGTGCGGCGGAGCGATATCAAACTCAATTTGTTCATTCTGGATATTTTGAAGATTCTAAAGATAAAATTCAATGTACTCCATCAAAAACCGTACATTATAAAAATACTCAAAAAAAAGAACAAATTTTATTAGAATTATTTTCACTTTATCCAGATGCAGAAATAGGTCCGGCATTGTGGTGCAATCTGTATGAAAAAAATTTTATCATCAATAATTATATGCTGGTTCCTCACTCTCAGTCTTATGGGGAAGACTTGATTACTATGTGCTCTTGCATTATAAACGCAGATAACTTTATCAGTATTCCTGACAGTTTTTATCATTATAGGGTTAGAGGAGACTCTATTTCTAACAGCGTTTCAGAAAAAAGAGTTTTAGAATACTATGTATTGTATGATTTATTAAGAAAAATCTTAGAAAAAAATAAATGTACCGAATCTTCCATAACTGCTTTGAAAAGGAGATTTCATATTTTGATGTTACAATTCCTTGCAAAGCAAAATAACTATTATATTCCTAAGTATAAGTATTCTAATATAGAGGAATTAAAAAACAAGAAAATAATGTTGTATGGCTGTGGTAAAGTAGGACAAGACTATTATCATCAAATATGTAAATATCAATACTGTGCTATTGTAAGTTGGGTAGACCAAAAGGAAACTCATTTTGATTACGCTGCAATAGAAAATGTGGATATACTGAAAGAGAAAGAATATGACATAATTCTAATTGCTGTTTATGATGAGAGTACAGCGAATGATATTAAAAGACAGCTAATCTCATTTGGAATCAGTGAAAAAAAACTCATATGGAAGAAAGCAGTTTTGATTTTAGATTAGAGGTTAAAATATGGAACTTAATAACGGCATTATCCGTAAATATGAAAAAGTACTTGAAGATTTTGGTATTAATAACAGTATTTCTGAGAAACGAACAAACCAGATCATAAGAAAATCATTGCATACATTTTGTATGAACCATAAAAATCCGGCAATCTGGTGTTTCGGCAAACATACAAGGATGTTAATGGCCGATTTTATGAATGAGATGAAGAATATAAAATTTATAATTGATTCATCTATGGAATCTATTATAAATACAGGTTTTTATATTATCCATCCTACAGAAATAGAAAAGAATGAAATTGATGGTATTATTATTTCTTCATATTTATACAAAGATGAGATAAAAGCAGATTTAAAAAGACATCATAAAACAATTTCGTATTTAGATATTTATGAAAAGTTGCAGTCGGAAGGGATAGTATTAAAATCAAGCTATTTTTCGGCGTCACATCCATACAGCAGATATCAGGTGCTCAATGAATTGCAGGTTCTTTATCAAAAATCGTTTAGTAAAGAATCCAGAATAAAATATTTAAAAAGAATAATTGAAAATTATGTTGTAATTAAAGATTTTCAATCGGCGATAAAATACACAACTATTTTATCGAAAATCACAAACAGTTCAAGAGATAAAATGTTGCTTGAAAATTTGAAAATTCTATATGAATTAGAAAAAGAGCAAATATCAAAAATAGATTCTGAGAATGTACTAATGCTCTGTATTGATGGATTGCGCAGACAAGACTTGCTAGGGGGCAAATTGCCAAAGCTCTTATCTTGGATCCGACGAAACGGATATTTTTTTGAAAATGCATACTCATCTTCGACTTCAACATACGAAAGTTTGATGCCAGTTTATAGTTCCAATAATGATATGAGAACGGAGTATTATAAAAAGAATCTTTTATCTGAATCTGAGTGTCCATTTCTAAACAAGGCACGTGAGCAAAATAGAAAAATATTTTTTTATACCGACACAGATTTATATATTGATTGTGAAGAGATTAATGCGAACGGATACTCGCAAACAATCACTGAAAAAATGTGGGATTATATGAAAGACGCGAATGGAGAAAACAACGGATTGTTTTATATACATATTTTATATGAAAGCCATTACTCTTATGTTAATCCCTATACAGAAGAACCTTTGATTGCTGATGGCAGTAATATAATGTTTGACTTCTTAGATGTAAAGGGCGGAAAATTACGAACTGATTATGTAAAGCAGCAGAATGATGCTTTACACTATATAGATGATATATTGTCTCCATTTTTAGAGCAGATTACCTGCAGAATAGTTTTTTATTCAGATCATGGCAATATTTTACTGAATAAAGCGGATAATTTAGAAAGTCTGGATGAACAGAAATATAGCTGCCATAAAGATTTGATAGAAATCCCCATGGTAATCAAGTGTCCAGAATTATTACCGCAAAGTGACCAGCGAATCATATCTTTGATGGGACTAAATGATATCATATGCTGCCTATTGGAGAAAAAAACGTATGAATATGTGGAACGCCCTTATATTAAGGTTCAGCGCTCTAGAATATATAATCCGGATTTTCAGTATTTATATAAAAAGTATGGAAAAAAACGCGAGTTACAAGCATTTGAATTATTCATTTTTTTCAATGGTATACATCTGATTGTATATGAGAATGGTGAATGGGAGATTATCAGGAATGAGCAAAATATATCTATTGATAAGGACTCACTGTATCAATCTATTATTCAAGATATTACCGTATGTAATAAAACATTCAAAAATCAGGAAACCTTTAAGGAGTAATAATAATGGGAAATATAGTTATTTTTGGTGCAGGAACTGTAGGAAAAGAAGCATTGATTTATTATGGAAAACGCGTTGCCTTTTTTGCAGATAATAATCCGAATTTATGGGAAACCAATATACAAGGAATTTTAGTCAAAAAGATAGATGATATAGCTCGGGATGCAGAGCAATATTGTTTTGTAATAGCTAATGCAGATGTGCATCAACAAAAAGATATGAAAATTCAATTGGAACGTTTAGGAATAAAAAAAATTGTTTGCTTTCAAGATGACTGGAAGGGATACTTTGTGTCAACGGAGTTAGTAGTAAACCCATATGAAGAAAAAATAACAGCTGAAAATAAAAAAGGGAAAATCACTGATAGAATTCAAATCATAAACCAGAAAGTGGATAAGATAGTAAATCAAAATTTACTTTTTGACCATGTAGAAATAGAGACCGTGAATCGTTGTAACGGTGTTTGTGCATTTTGTCCTGTAAATAAAAATGCTGATTCAAGAGAGTATATAGAAATGTCACAGGACTTGTTTGAAAGCATTATACAACAATTAGCTGACATAGACTATTCTGGAAAATTAGCTTTATTTTCTAATAACGAGCCTTTTTTGGATAAGGATATTTTAGCAAAACATAAGCATGCACGTGATAAACTGCCAAATGCAAGAATGCATTTATTTACGAATGGAACATTACTGAATATAGATTTATTTATTGAACTAATGAGATATTTAGATGAGTTGATTATAGATAATTATCAACAAGATTTAAAGTTAATAAAGCCTTGTAGAGAGATAAAAGCTTATTGTGAAGAGCATCCCGAATTAAAAAACAGAGTAACTATTGTTTTACGCAAACCTAATGAAGTATTAACAACGCGCGGAGGAGAAGCTCCGAACAAAAAAGATATGATATCATATCCTGATGCAAAATGCTTAAATCCATTTAAACAATTAATCATTAGACCTGATGGAAAAGTATCACTATGCTGTAACGATCCGTTAGGCAAAAACACATTAGGAGATTTAATGCAAAGCACTATTTTGGAAGTATGGCATGGAGACGCATTCAAAAAAGTGAGGCAATGTTTGGGTAAGGGGCGTGCGAATTGGAAACAGTGTATTTATTGCGATGTTTTTAATCTTGTTTAGTATACGTCACAAAAATAATTTATCTTCGAATAAAAGGATAATATAGGAGAAAATCATGCTGACTATTGATATAAAAAATAGACTGATTCAAATACTGAAATGTATTTTGGAATTGCATAATGAGATTTTGTTATCCAAAAATGAGAATACGCTTCTTACAATTTTACATGATTGCCAAAGTGCTGCAATTAATGTAGGAGAAACGCTGGAGACAGATGCTGATAATGCGGATTATATTATTCATATATTAGAGGACTACTGTGAAGCGCTTTATTTAATGACGCAAGATATATCTATTTCTAATGAATGGATAAATCAGTTAAATATCTCGATAAAAGCAGTTATTGATTTTGTAAAATTACAGAAGAGTAAATATCGAGTGGTTTTTTTCCCATATAAAGCTTCTATGTGGGATAGCTTAGAAAGTATCTGGATAGCATGCAGCAAAGATAAGAGGTGTGAGTGCCGTGTTGTTCCAATACCCTATTTTGAATTTGATCAGCAGACCGGATCTGCACAATGCTGCTATGAATTAACAGATTTTCCGGATTATGTTCCTGTCAGGAATTACTTGAATTATGATGTAACTAAAGAACGACCCGATATAGCATACATACATAATCCATATGATAATTTCAATTATGTTACAAGTGTACATCCAGATTATTATTCCAAAAGGTTAAAAGAACATGTAAGAAAACTTGTTTATGTACCTTATTATGTAACATCGGGACAAGTTTCTGAACATCATAAGTTTTTACCAGTATACACACAAATGGATTATATGATTGCGCAATCAGAGACTTTCAAGCATGGATTTATTGGCTTGCCATACTATAACAAAATATTAGCATTAGGTTCTCCAAAATTTGATAGAATTATACAAAAGATTAGTAATACGGATTTGATTCCAGATAGCTGGAAAATAATATTGGATGGGAAAAAGGCTGTAATGCTCAATACAAGTATAAATTGTTTTCTGAGCAGTGGAGAAATAATGTTAGAAAAGATAGGAAAAGTTTTTAAGGTATTTGAGATGCGTAAGGATGTTATATTAATCTGGCGTCCGCATCCACTAATGGAGGCAACAATCTCATCCATGCGTCCAGAATTAAAAGCTTCCTATGATAAATTAATGATTTATTTTAAGCAAAATAAAATTGGGATTTTGGACAATACACCAGATATAACAAACACAGTAGCTATCTCTGATGCCTATATTGGAGAAAATTCGTCTTCTGTTGTCAATTTATTCGAAGTGGCTGGAAAACCTGTTTTTATACTAGATAATTATACTACAGAGAGGTTTTCTGAAGATGAAAAAAGAACAATAATTATAGCGGACATGGTTAAAACGCATGATAACGATTGGATAATCCCTTTGCAATATAATGGGATATTTAAAATGGAGCAGGAAAATTGGGATAATATAAACTTTATTCATCGATTTTCCGGACAACCTATATGGGCATGTACATATATTTCAGCTTTAGAGAGAGACGGAAAGATATATCTATCGCCGTATGATGCTACAGAAGCGGTTTGCTATGATATTAACAATAATAAAGTTGAAATCCTAAATCAAAAAAATAATATAAATGTTACATCATGGGCTTTGGTTGAATACAATGATTATTTCTTCTTTGTTTTAAACTATCATGATGCTATCTTGCAGTATAACATAAAAACAAAAGAGTGGACAATGCACACCAATGTCTTTAAAGATACAATACATACGGAACCGAACTTTCCTAACATGTGGTCTCATACTGTTTATAAAGAATTATTGTGGATTACTGCAATTAATAGTAACAAGATTCTTCAATTTAATATGAATACAGGAAAAATAAAAGCACTCCAAATTGGAAGCGGAAAAGAAAATTATTCTGCCATTACCTGTGATGATAAGTATTTATATATTGCAGAAAATCATTCTGGAAATATTTTTTATATAAATCAAGAAAATGGAGATAAAGGAATATATAAAATGCCTGAGGAATTTAGTATATTGGAGAAAAATGGCAGCGTATCTATTGCTCATTTGAAATTAATTAATATGCGTAATTATATCATAACAATACCATATAAAGGTAATAGTATGGTTAAAATAAATAAGAAAACCGGTGAATGTAGTTTTTTGATTAAAAATTTTTGGGATTCTAGTGAAAACATTCACAATGGGTATACACCTGATATACGTGGAAAAGCCTTTTTTGCCAAGCAAATAGATCAAAAGCATATACTTGTTCAACGCCTATGGGATGGAGCGCTTGCAAAAGTCAATGTTGATACAGATCAATATACAATTCAATATCCTATGATGTGCAAAGAATCTTATCAAAAATTTGTTATGCATCAAACCGGATTTGAAAAAAGGGGTGAAGGAAATAATTATGTGTGCATGGAAAGTAAAATTTTTTCCTTAGATCTGTTTCTGAATAAACTAATTGGCCAAGAACTTGCTAATTTGAAAGAACAACAGATGGAGACTTTAACATCCATGATTACTAATTTGGATGGATCATGTGGAAAAAAAGTCCACAATTTTTTAATAGATAAATTAGAGTTAGAAGATACTCTTTAACTATTATAGTAACTGTCTTTCGGGGGGTCAGAACTTATGCCAAATAATCAAAATCCAGATATATCTGTCATAGTAACAGTTTATAATATTGAAGAATATATTGCTGAATGCCTAGAAAGCATACTAAATCAAAAAGGACCAAGTTTGGAGTGTATATGTGTTGACGATGCATCAACAGATGGATCATATTATATATTAAAAAGATATTCTCAAAAAGACGCCAGAGTAAAAATAATACAAAACAATAGAAATATGGGCTTATCTTCTTCCAGAAATATAGGATTTCAAAAAGCAACAGGAAAATATTTATATAATATTGATGGTGATGATTTCCTAATAGCCGGTGCATTAAAACGATTATATACTTGTGCCGAAAAAAATCATTTGGATTTACTTGGATTTTCTGCGACCTCTTTTTTCGAGAGTGATGAGATGAAACAATTCGGAAAGGAAAATGAATATGTTAGGAAAAAGATATATCCTGATGTAATGTCGGGAGCGGAACTATTTGCTAATCTTATTAATAATGATGATAGAGCCAGTTCTAATATGGTTTTGTATTTTTATAGGCGTGACTATTTTGAAGAAAATGATTTATATGGAATAGAAGAATTGCGTTATGCGGATGACAGTATGTTCGCCATGTATATGGCAGCAAAAAGAGCAATGTGTATACCAGACCGTTTATACATGCGGCGTTATCGCAAGGGATCAGTATGTACTTCAAAAATGAAGAAATATTATTTGGAAAGTATGATTGTACTATTTTTGAAAGAATTGCAAGTTTGGGAAAACTATAACTTTGACAGACAATTAAATAATAAAATAGAAAAATATTTTAATAGCCGCCTTTTATCAATTAAATCATTCTATAGAGAATTTCAGTTTGACAATACAGAAACTACACTTTTGGATAAACATAATATGGCGAAATATTTTTACAAATATTTTATTGCAGAAGAGCTTTTATATAAGAACGTTTTATCAGAAGATGCTCTTTTGGATTTGAAAGGATCAAAAACGGTAATTCTCTATGGGGCAGGCTCTATTGCAAGAGAAACCGCAAAAATACTGGAATATAATGGTATATTAAATTATATGGTCGCTGTAACAGACAAAGGCACAGGTTACAAGGAATTTAGAGGAAAAGAAATTTTAAATATTAACGAAATCAAGGAATCGAAAGAAAACTCATTTGTAATAGTTGCAATATCTAAGAAAAATTATACTGCAGTTACGGAAACTTTAAATAGTTTGGGATATCAGAACGTATTCTGGATATCACTTTAACATAAAAGTTTAATTATTGTAAGAGAAGATTTAAAAAGGAAATAAGGTTCATTACTATGTTAATAATGGGCTTGGGAGAAGAGGAAAAACAGATTGTATTACATTAGTAGTGAACTATTAGACAACTTGATTTAACTAAGAAATACAAATGATGATTCTGTATATAGTTGGTTCTATTGTAACGAGAGCTGTATCAATACTGAAACAACTATATGGTTTTGGTAACTATTTTTTTATAAGGAGATTGTTCATACCATGAAACTACTTCTTCTCTCCGGCATCCACGGCAGTGCCTCCGCTTTCCAAGCAGTCCTTAACCGCGCCGCCCGATATTCGGATATCGGAGCCTGCATCCTGTTAGGCGTCCTGATCGACTACAGGATGCGTTCCAACGAAGTGCTGCGGATGACTCGCGCCCTCCCCTATCTGATTCTGTGCAACATACACGGAAACCATGAAAACACAATCCTGAATGCGGATTACAGTCGTTTTTCCTCGGAGCACGGGCGGGACAGCGCCAGATATATGCGAAGCATATTGAACGGCGAATCCTGGAACGAGTCCGGTAGATAAAATGATTATTTTTGTAACGGGATATGCGGATTCGATTATAAAAGGAAATCAGGCTTTTATTGATGCAGGTGGGAATTCGTCAAAATTATCTAGCAGAAGTTGAAACTCAACTAATAAATATAGCAATCTTAAGAGATGAAGTTATGCTTTGGAGGTAGCATTGATGATATGAAAAATTCCTTTTATGAAGATTATACCTGGAATAACGGCTATAAACATTGTATATCATTAGGCTGGTTTTGTGGTGTTGCAGCGTCTATGAGCCGATATGGTTTAAGAAGTCATTCCGGGCCTTTCGACTGGCTCTTTTCAGATTTAGATGCTGTAATAGAGCTTATTCAGACAGATTTTTATGATTTTATGGCAAGAGAAAATTTGTTTTTAGATGCTAACGATCCATTGATATTTCATGATAGAAAATACGGGTTTATATGCAATCATGATATACAGCAAAATTTTTACATAGAATACGAAAATATATTTAAAAAATATATGCGTAGAGTAGAGCGTTTTCGTCAAGATATTAAACAACCTGTATGCTTTATCCGGGCAGTTCGTTCTGAAAAAGAAATTTCATATATAGCTAAAAATATACGACATATTTATGATGTTATAAAAGCACAGAATATCAACAATGAAATTATATTTTTAATTACCAATACAATGAAAAAATTGCCGAATACTTGTTTGAATTTTCGATTAGACGTGAAAGAATATATTGGTAAACCCTATGAAATGAGGACTCTATTTGACACATCAGCTAAATTTTCCGAATATTGCAGGCAGAATATTCTACCTGATAAGCTGGTGGAGAGCAATAAAATGTTTGACAAAGAACATTTAACGTTTGATACAAAAGTTGCGATGTATATTCATCAACTAGATGCATATAATTTTATTTCTGTATTGAGAAATTTTTATCCTGACCTTCAAAAAGGCGTTTACCTTTTTGGCGCAGGAACTTATTGCAAAATTCTCCTTCCATATTTAATTAAAAATAAAATTTATGTGGATGGGATTATTGACAATGATCCCGAAAAATATGGGGAAGGGTACGGAAATATTTCAGTCATCCCGTTTTCACAAATAGTATATGATTATTCAAATATATTTATTACGGTAGCCGCTGTGAAAAAGGCGGATGAAATTGAAAAACAAATTTTAGAACAATATCCAAATACAAAAACATTAAAATGGAGCAACATAATTCTCACATAAATTCACAGAGCTTTTGAAGTCTATATAGTATTTCAAAAAAGGAGTAAACGATGCGATGAAAATAATGATTTTATCCGACATCCACGGCAACAGCTCCGCCTTCCGCGCAATCCTGAACCATGCTACCCAATACCCGGACATTGGAGCCTGTGTCATACTAGGCGACCTGATCGACTACGGCATGCATTCCAACGAAGTGCTGCGGATGGCCCGCGCCCTCCCCTATCCGATTCTGTGTAACATACACGGGAACCATGAAAACGCAATCCTGAATGCGGATTACAGCTGTTTTTCTTCGGAGCGCGGGCAGGACAGCGCCAGATATACACGAAGCATCCTGAACGAGGAATCATGGGATTATCTGCGCCATGAGATGACGGCAGACGGAAAAAAAGTATTTGTATATAACGAAAAAAAATGCCTTGCCGTACATGGCAGCCTGGAGGATGTGTATTGGAAAAGCATCCGTCCGGAAGCGGAGCTCATGGAATATAGCGATTATGATTATGTGTTTTCCGGACATTCCCATTTACCGCACCTGATCGAAAAATTTTATCCTGGACAGGAGACTGACAACACCGGTGAGATCACCCGGCGATGCGGCAAGAAGAAAGTGATATTCATCAATCCAGGATCCGTCGGGCAGCCCAGGAATCAGAACCCAATGGCCCAATTTGTATTGCTGGATCCGGAAACGGAGCAGGTTTCTTTTGAAAAGGTACCATATGATATCGAATCCGAGCAGGCATCCTATCACGGGCAGGTGGATGATTTTTATTGTGAAAGATTGACATGGGGGATCTAAATTATGGAATTATATGTAATCAGCGGTGTTACCGGAATGACGGGAAATGAACTGGCAAGGAAGTTCACTGCTTCCGGCGCAAAGGTGATCGGCTTTGATAACTTCTTTGCGTCTTCGATCAGGACAGTCGAGGACATCCTGAATCATGAATTATTTTGTTTTTATGAGTACGATCTGAATAACCCGGAGCAGATGGAACTGCTGCGGCAGAAGGTTTCCGCAGAAAAGGAGCAGTTTGAAAAGCTGGTTTATATCAACTGTGCAGCCGTAGTCCACACGGAACATTTTTATCATGTGAACCGGACCTTCGAGACAAATGTGCTGGGGATGAAGGCATTTCTGGAACAGGCAACCGCACTGGGAGCGGACGTCTTTATCAACTGCTCTACGTCGGAGGTCTACTCCATGAATTCATGGGGAGAAAATGGGGTATCCGAATCGGATTACCTTACGATGGCCAACGCAGAACACAGCCAGAGGACCAGCTACGCAGCAGGCAAACTGCTGACAGAGTTCTTTATGAAGGAGGCTGTGACGGAACGCAGAATCAAAGGCTGTTCCATCCGTTTTGCCAACGTATACAGCAAAAATGAATTGTACCCGAAGCATATCATCCCGCATATTATACGTCAGCTAAAGGAAAATGGCAGCGTAGAGCTGCTGGAAAACTCGAGAGTGAACCGCCGGACATTTTTACATAATGAAGACAGCTGCGCGGCTGTCATTGCTCTGATCCGGTCAGAGGAAGCGCTGGACGGATCAGTATATAATGTTGCGACGGATGAGGAAATATCGATCATTGACCTGGTGAAGCTATGCGCGGACAAGGCGGGCATTCCTGATCCGAAGATCACCTTCCGCGGTTACCGGGAGTCTGACCCGGAGCGGAGGGTCTTGAACACAGAAAAAATCCGGACAAGGACCGGATGGAAGCCGTTGATCACATTGGAACATGGAATCGAAATGTGTCTGGAGGAGATGTCAGATTGAAGATACTGATTGTCACAGTTGCAGGATTGTCGAGCAGATTCAGCGAATCTTTGGGATATGCCTGTCTCAAATGCCTTTATCATGAGAACGGAATTGAGGAATCTCTCCTGTACAGGATGCTTCATCAGGACGGAGAGTTTGATTATTATATCCTGGTCGGAGGATTTCAATATGAGGAATTGGAAGCTGCCGTTGAGCGGGATTTTCAGGACTTGCATGACAAAATCCTGCTTGTAAGGAATTGGCATTATGCGGACTATGGGTCTGGCTACAGTCTGTATCTTGGACTGAAAAAGCTGATGGAAATGGATTTTGAGGAAGCGGTATTTGCAGAGGGAGATCTTTATGTGGACAGGAAATGTTTCCGCAGGGTATTCGACAGCCCTTCCAATGTAATCACCCGCAGCAGGGAGGAAATCCTGGCAAGCAAAGCGGTTGCGTACTATTATGACCGGAATTATGGGATTCATTATATTTATGATACTGCTCACGGTTCGCTGGAGATTAAAGAACCATTTCTGGGAATCTTTAATTCCGGGCAGATATGGAAGTTCGCGGATGCGGTACACTTGCGGAAGTCCTTCGAATCGATCAGTGAGAAGGAATGGCAGGGAACCAATCTGGCTTTTATACAGAGATATTTCGGAACATTACAAAAAGAAGAATACGATGTTATAACATTTAATAAATGGATAAACTGTAATGTTGTTTCTGAGTATAGAAGGATTTTTTTAGAAAGCTAGTATATCTGATACAAAGCACAGCGGCAGACATAAGGAACAGGAGAAATATAACTCTGCAGATGGATAAATGCAGAATGGCTGATTTGTGATACAGCATCAGACAGAAAGGCGGTGCGGAATGAAGAACATAGATGAAAAGCTGAATATACTGAAAGATACAATGGCTGGCCGAAAAATAAAAATCATGATCCTTGGTCTTGGGAGTGTCGGCGGATATCTGCTGGACTATCTCATGTCGTCAAAGGACGATGGGATGGAAATCTGTGTGGTTGGGCGTAATGTGGAAAAGATGCGTTCCGATGTAAATATTGTAAGGGTGGCATCCATGATCCGGGGGCAGAATCGTACAAACATAACGATTCGAAGCAATGTAGATCTGAACGATATAGAATCCATAGCAGCATGCATCCGTGAATGCCGGCCGGATATCATCATAAATTCCAGCCGTGCCTATTCCGGATTAAAATATGGAACCATTTCCTGGAAGAATGTAAGAGCATATGGTATCTGGGCGCCATTGGCAATCAAGTACGTCCGCAATATCATGGAGGCATATGAGAATACCGGAAGTCATGCGATTGTGATCAATACATCTTATTCGGATGCTGTCATTCCCTGGCTGAAATCAGCGGGAAAAGCATATCCGGATTTTGGGAGCGGAAATATCAATCACCTGATCCCCCGGATCCAATTTGCCGCAGCAGAAAAATATGGGATTGAAGATTACTGGAATATCAAGGTCACATATGCGACCGGACATTTTCACGATGTGGTGATCAGTAAGGAGGGGCAGACAGAACAGGTCAGTCAGTTGATTGACCTCCGGTATGAGGAAAGGAAGCTGGAACCGGATTTGGAACAGATTTTTGCGGCCTGCAAGATTGCCATGCCCACAGACGCAAAGCGAAATATGATGAATGCATCCAGCAACTTTGAGATCATCCAGGGAATCCTGGCGGCAGTCAGAGAAGGCCGGAAAATCAAGCTGCACTGCCCCGGAGTATTTGGGGAGCCGGGTGGTTATCCGGTCATCATTGATGGATCTGGAAGCCGGATCAAGGCGTATATTGATAATACATATTTTGATGTGGAAAGCATGCGCTGTAAGAACCGGGAATCCCTTTATCTTGATGGGATTGAGAGCGTTGAGAATGGAGTCCTTACTTACACGGATGAGCTGATCCAAAAGTGCAGGGATGTATTTCATGTTTCACTGACAAAGCAGGTTGCATTTGAAGATATCGAAAAAACGGCACAGTTTTTGATCACAGAAATTATTGAAAAAAATATTCCGGCATAATAATGCGTCATGAACGGAATCAGATTTGTAAATACGCTGAACAAGCCAAAACAAAAGTACAGAGCAGAGGTGACAGATTTTGAAAAAGGTATATACATGTTTTTGCACAGATATGATCCATGACGGACATCTGAATATTATCCGGGAGGCCCGAAAATACGGCGAGGTGATCATCGGTGTCCTCAGTGACGAGGCGATGGTGCGTTTTAATCGTTTTCCGGGAATCAGCTTCCAGGAACGCTGCCGTATGATTCAGGAGTTGGATGGGATTTCACAGGTTGTCGTGCAGAAGGATATCATGTATGACAATATCATTCATGAGCTTCGGCCGGATTATGTGATCCATGGGGACAACTGGAAAGAGGGTCCCATGAAAGCAATCCGGGATAACGTGGTAAAGCTTCTTGCCTCCTACGGCGGCGAGCTGATTGACATTCCATATACATACAGTGAAAATGTCAGGCGTCTGGATGCAAAGATGAAGGAAAAGCTGAGTATGCCGGAATATAGGAGGAAGCGCTTAAAGCAGCTTATCAAATTGTGTCCTGTTGTGAAAGCTTTGGAGGTCCACAGCGGCCTGACCGGTTTAATCGCGGAAAAAACAGTTGTAGCAAATGACGGCGAACTGGATCAGTTTGACGCCATGTGGATCAGTTCTCTCTGTGATTCTACTGCAAAAGGAAAGCCGGATATTGAATTGGTCGATATTACTTCCCGGTTCCGGACGATTGATGATGTTATGGAGGTCACAACAAAGCCAATCATTTTTGACGGAGATACCGGAGGCCTGACAGAGCATTTTGTTTATACTGTGCGTTCGCTGGAACGGATGGGCGTATCGGCTATTATCATTGAAGATAAAACGGGCTTGAAAAAAAATTCGCTGTTTGGTACGGACGTAGTTCAGACCCAGGACACGATTGAACACTTCTGTGAAAAGATTGCCGCAGGAAAGGCCATACAACTGACGGATGAATTTATGATCATTGCCAGAATAGAAAGTCTGATCCTGGAGCAGGGAATGGAGGATGCTCTGCGGCGGGCCAGGGCCTATGTTGCTGCCGGCGCGGATGGGATTATGATCCACAGCCGTAAAACCGATCCTGCCGAAATCCTGCAGTTTTGTGATCTGTTCCGATCCGAAGATCAGGAGACCCCGATTGTCGTTGTTCCCTCTTCTTTCCATTCCGTGACGGAAGAAGAGCTGGCAGAACATGGCGTCAATATCGTGATCTATGCCAATCAACTTACAAGAAGCGCATTTCCGGCCATGGAACAGACCGCAAAGGAAATCTTGAAATATCATCGTGCCCAGGAAGCCGATGAACGGCTGATGCCGATTAAAAATATTATTTCTTTGATTGAGGAGCTATAGGATGAATGTAAAAAATTTGGTTGAAATCATAGACGCAGATTTCTATGCAGGTGTTCCGGACTCACAGCTGAGGGCTTTGTGTGATTACCTGATCGATCTCTACGGAACGGATCCGACGCATCACATCATTGCCGCAAATGAAGGGAACTGTGCTGCTCTGGCCGCCGGATATCATCTGGCCACCGGAAAGGTGCCTGCAGTCTATATGCAGAACAGCGGACAGGGAAATATCATCAATCCGCTGGCATCTCTTTTGAATAAAAAGGTCTACGGAATTCCCTGCGTTTTTGTGATCGGATGGCGTGGGGAGCCAGGAGTCCATGATGAGCCGCAGCATATTTACCAGGGAGAGGTTACATTAACATTGCTGCAGGATATGGGAATAGAGTCGTTTGTTCTTGAAAAGGATACCAGTGAAGAGACGCTCTGTGAAAAGATGTCTGAATTCAGAAAACTGCTGGCTGAGGGGAAAGACGTGGCAATTGTGGTTCGCAAAGGAGCATTGACTTATGATAAAAAAAACATCTATAAGAACAACTGCGTCATGCTCCGGGAAGAGATCATCCGGCAGATTGTCCGTACTGCGGGAAATGATCCGATCGTTTCAACAACTGGGAAGGCCAGCCGTGAGCTTTATGAAATCCGGGAGGAAAACGGCCAGGGGCATCAGCAGGATTTTCTGACTGTCGGTTCTATGGGGCACAGTTCCTCCATTGCTTTTGGGATTGCTTTGAATAAACCGGATACAAAGGTGTGGTGCATTGACGGGGATGGAGCTGCCTTGATGCATATGGGGGCAATGGCTGTCATAGGCCAGACAGCACCGGATAATCTGATACATATCGTGATCAATAATGGGGCGCATGAGTCAGTTGGGGGAATACCCACTGCCGCCGGATGTATTGATCTTGTGAAGATTGCAGAGGGATGCGGCTATAAATACATTTATTGCGTGTCGGACTATGAAGAACTGAATACGGCGCTGGAAAAGGTGAAAAATTCGGCAGGCTTAGCATTTTTAGAAGTAAAGGCTGCTGTCGGGGCAAGGAGTGACCTGGGGCGGCCGGCACGTACGCCGGAAGAGAATAAGAAGGCGTTTATGGTGTATCTGAATGAATGTAAGTAGGCGGCTCCAATCACTGCCTTTCCCTGTGGAATATTTGAGCGGACATACTTTGTGAAATGCCGAATGACCATGCGTATAAGTTCCTCAGACATCACTTCTTAAGTTGACCGCATGCCAGGAAGGTACTATTAAGGGATATGTCCGCTCGAATCAGAAAGGATTTTATTCCTGCGAAGCAACGAGCCAGGCAGGCATGCTTGCATGGATATTTTGCGACTTCCGTGAAGGTCAAATTCCATGCGCCTTGCCGCACCAGGATTATACTGCTGGGTCTTATATTAAATGTTATTGTATTTCATCGCCTCAATCCTGCACTGATGCCCCTTCGTCTCTTTATCATAATTTATTCCGACTAAAAGGATATCTCCGGTATATCCCTTCACCCAATCCGCATACCCTTTTGCCTTGATCTGTGCAATCGCCCCTTCCGCAGACCGATCCCATTTCAGCTCGACGACCAAAGCCGGTACATTCCTCTCACGCTTCGGCAGATAAACCACGTCTGCAAATCCTTTTCCAGTGGGCAGTTCCATGATCGGATTCATGTAGTGCGCTTTTGCGCTGTAATAGGCCATCAGGATGACGCAGGTAAGGGAGTTCTCGTCATTATATTTCAGCATAGAGGCCGTTTCATGGTGGATGGCGGCAATCCTCTCTGCAACAGCATTTTCATTGCGGTTCCATGTAGCTTGAAGAAGTTCCTCCGAATGACCAATGGACTGTATCAGGCCGTCCCAGCCGCCGACTTTTACTGCCCGCATAAATTCCTGGGTAATCTCCTGATTTGGAATCATCACGGTTTCATTTTTTTTATCATAGGTCAGGTATCCCAGATGAACAAGGAGTGTCAGGACATCATCTTTGATCTGGAACGTTGTCATATCATTCTGAAATGTGGATGGATCAATTTTGCAATGTCCCCCGCCCAACATTTTGATAACTTCTTCCCTGAGGCCGTCAAAGTTCATGCCGATATAAACCTTCAGCGCCTCATAGGTCTCGGTTCCTGTCCAATAACTTTGAAATTCCTTCCACATCAGCACATCAGCCACGGATTTCGGATTATAGATATGAAGCTCGCCGAGGCGGTACCCGTCATACCATTTTTCTACTTCCGCATAATCCACCCTGTGCCGAGCGCACTGCTCTCTCACTTCTTCTTCCGTAAATCCAAAATATTCTCCCAGATTCTTCGGAGAGATCATGGAATATTCGTCAAAAATGTTAATCGCAGAGTGCTCGCCGTATTTTTTGATCGGGAGGATCCCTGTCATATAGGCCAGATCCACATATTCCGCGCCTTTGAAAAGTCCCCGGAAAAAATCCAGATATTCCTTCTGTTTTTCTTTCTGGTCTTTGGCCATTCGGAATACACAGTCCCATTCATCAATGACGAAAATAAAGCCTTTTCCGGTTTCCGCAAAGATTTGTTCCAGCAGTGTTTTCAGCCTGCTGTCTGCCGTAAAATTCTCAAAATCCGGAAATTCCCTGGACAAATCGGAAATGACCTTTTTTTCGATCTCATCGATAAATGTATCGAGATCCCTTTCTTTTTCCAGAAAGCGCTGGACGTCAAGGCGGATGACACTGTGCCTGTTCAGGTGCGATGAAAAGCTCTTCTCCGCTTCTATCTTCGTGCCGGCAAATAATTCTGCGGAATTACAGCCCCGGCTGTAGTAGGCTGCCAGCATGTCGGCAGCCATGGACTTCCCAAAACGGCGCGGACGGCTGACACAGATATTCTTTTGTTTGGTATTTAAAACACTGTTTGTGTATGCGATCAGTTCGGTTTTGTCTATATAGATTTTGGAATTTATAGCTTCTCGAAATGCCGCGTTTCCGGGATTGACGTAAGTGCCCATGGATTCACGCTCCTTTTTTGTTTCGGTTTTCTTTATTATGCTCTCATTTTATACAGATTGTCTTTTATTAAAGTATAAGATGATTTTAGCATTATTTGGGTGAAAAGACAACGTGGACTTCTTTACTATTGCAATCTAAATCGTTCAATAGTATACTTTAAGTAACAAATGAAAGGTATCGAACTATGGCGAGAAAATCACAAACATTAAAACCGGATACGATATTAAAAAATTACTGGCGCAGCAATGAACGCTTTGCAGACCTTTTTAATGCCGTTTTATTCCAGGGGCAGCAGATCATCAAACCAGAGGAATTGGAAGATATTGACACGGAGGAGTCCTCCATATTAGAGCATAAAGATTATGCGGAGACGATTGAGGCATCCAGGGATAATATTAAAATCAGGAAACGTTCTTCGGAAAATGGTATAGAATTTGTCATGCTGGGAAAGGAAGCTCAGAAACACATTCATTATGCAATGCCTTTGAGGATTATGGGTTATGATTACGGTACCTACAAAAAACAATATGATGATAACGCTTCAAAATATAAGTCATCCCAAGGGATGGATCCGGATGAATATTTGTCAAGAATGAAGCAGACCGATCGATTTACTCCTGTTGTAACAGTCGTGGTCTATTATTCCGAAAAGCCCTGGAACGGTGCTACAACTCTGCACGAAATGCTCCGGATCCCCAAAGAATTTGCCGCATATGTAAATGACTACAAAATGATATTAGTTGAGGCCAGAAAAAACGAGTTCATATTTCACAATGCAGATAATGTGGATTTCTTCAGGCTTATGGAAATCATTTTGAACCCACAGTTTTCCAGGAATGAGGCCAGGAAAAAAGCCATACAATACAGCGAAGAACATCAAACCAGCAAATCCGTAGTAATGGCGATTGCGGGGGCTGCAGAAAGTAAAATTGATTACAATGCATTTGAGAAAGGAGATGGGCGGATGTGTACTTTGTTTGATACAATAGCAAAAGAAAGTGAGTTTAGAGGCAAGTCGGAGGGTAAGGCAGAAGGCAAGGCGGAAGAAATCATCGAAACCGGTTATGAATTTGGTTTGTCTGAAAATGATATTCTGGAACGTCTGCAAAGAAAATTGAACGTATCTCTTCAAAAAGCACAGGAATATTTTAATATGTTCGCAAAACAGACCATATAATCTGAGGCTGTATTAAAACGAAAAAAGGCTGTTGATGCATGGATAAATGCCATGTACCAACAGCCTTTTTTGCGTTATTTATCACTTTTGGCAGGGGAAAAATCCAGTAAGGTGTACCTTCTTGGACAGTTCGCCGGCACGTCTGAACAGGAACGCATATTCGACTGCCGAACGCTTCTTTTGACAGCAAAAATATTCAAAAAATGCAAATAATTATGCAGGGAAAAGGATTTCCCTGGAACTAATTCAAGGAGGAAAAATCATGAGAATCCAACATAATATCACAGCATTAAACGCTCACAGAAATTTATACAACAACAACTCTTCTGTAGGAAAGAACCTGGAGAAACTGTCATCTGGTTATAGAATCAACCGTGCAGGCGATGACGCTGCTGGATTGGCTATTTCCGAGAAGATGCGTGCTCAGATCAGCGGTCTTGATATGGCTAAGAAGAACGCTGAGGATGGTGTATCTCTTGTACAGACAGCAGAAGGCGCTCTGACAGAAGTTCACTCCATGCTGAACCGTATGGTGGAACTGGCTACACAGTCTGCGAACGGAACTTATTCTACTACAAACCGTTCTGAGATGCAGAAAGAAATTAATCAGTTACGTGAGGAGATTAACAGAA
>CAJSZT010000014.1:0-81062 GCA_910573785.1 Lachnospiraceae bacterium
ACTCAAACTTCCCACACCGCATGGTGTGTTGAACCTTGAAAAATCAATACTTTAACACATAAAAAAGGCATAAACCTCTTGTCTGTGGTATAATTGAGTTGCCTAAAAACAATTACACAGCAAGGAGATCTATGCCATGTCAAGTATACCACAGACAACCGATAATGGAAACAGCGTTTCTGATTTTGCTACAAAATTTATGCAGAGGTTCCACCTTGGGAAACTGCTCTTTAAGTGTAATGCCGGAAAAGAAAAAGGGATCCCTGTAATGGATGTCTTCCGCTTCCTGTTCTGTATGATGTTTTCCGACAGGAGTTTCTATATGCAGATGAAAACAGGTACATTTGGAGAAGGATTCTCCAAAAACACCATCTATCGTTTCCTCAATAACGCCCGGACCAACTGGCAGCGTTTCACAACACTGCTTTCTGCAGACATCATCAACGGCTTCATGAAACCCCTGACGGACGAAAAGCGCAAGGATGTCTTCATTGTTGATGACAGTCTGTTTGACCGCTCCCGCTCCAAAAAAACGGAACTGCTCGCAAGGGTCTTCGACCACTGCTCCATGAAATACCGCGCCGGATTCCGGATGCTCACCCTTGGCTGGTCGGACGGGAATTCCTTTGTGCCGGTCAGCCACTGCCTGCTTTCTGCTGCGGAAGATAAGAATCTTCTTTGTGAAGGAAATGCCTGTGATGGACGCTCCCTTGCCGGAAGAAGACGCCTGCAGGCGCGCCGCAAAGCTACAGATGTTATGGTGGAACTGATCCATTCCGCCCGGTGTGCAGGCATCACTGCCAGATATGTCCTGTTTGACAGCTGGTTTTCCGCACCGAAGACCATGATTGCACTGAAAAACCAGGAACACCTTGATACGATTGCCATGGTCAAGAAAAGCAAAACGAAATACCTGTATAATGGTGAAAAACTCAATGTGAAAGAAATCTACAGCCGGAACAAAAAACGCAGGGGCCGCTCCCGTTACCTTCTTTCTGTGCCTGTGACGGTTGAAAAAGACGGCGAAAGCATCCCGGCAAAATTTGTGTATGTCCGTAATAAAAGCAAACGGAAAGACTGGCTGGTAATCGTAAGCACGGATACAGGGCTTTCCGAAGAAGAAATCATCCGCGTTTATGGGAAACGCTGGGACATAGAGGTCTTCTTCAAGGCATGCAAATCTTACCTGAACCTTGTAAAAGAGTACCGGGGTATCTCCTATGACGCCATGAATGCCCATGTTGCTATCGTCTTTTCCCGTTACATGATGCTGTCAGTAGCGCAGCGTGAAAACGAGGACGATAAGACAATCTGTGAACTGTGTTTCTGCCTGTTGGATGAGATGGAAGACATCACATTCAGCCGCTCCATGTGCATAATCATAGATGCATTGATGGATGCGATTATGGAATATTTCCACATCACTGAAGCCCAGCTGGAAGAATTCACCGCCAGTTTTATTCAGCGTCTTCCCAAATATATGCAGGAGGCCTTGGAACGGAAAGAAATAGCGGCCTGAAAATATTTTATAGGCTAAAGTATTGATTTTTCAATGTGCAAATCCCATTTTTGATGTGGGAAGTTTGAGTTATATTATTGAAGCGAACAAGTCGAATACAGCCGTAATTTTGAAAGAAATTGAAGAGCAAGGTGAAAAATTCAAATTGGTTTTACGCTTAAAGGTGGAAAGTGATCCGGCAGAGTACAAGAATTCGATTATGACATTTTGGTATATCGGAGATACAACTTGGAGGAAGTCTTTGAAAAATAAGAAAATACTTTACAAGCGTGAATAAAAAAGGTACAATAGTCGTACAGATAAACAGAGAGACTTTGAGGTGAAAAGTGCGTCGTCATGCGCCACATGCTTCGGCAATGGGCAAAAGAGATGCCGGGAGTGACGCTCCGGCCAAAGTTTCTCTGTTATCGTTTTTATCTTATAGAATTATATTTGATGAAATAAACCACCAGTCATTCAGGCCGGTGGTTTTCTTATGCGAATTTGGAGGTTCACACATGAGAAAACTACTTTTTTTCCATTCCCCATGGTGCCCGCCGTGCCGGTTCTATGAGAAGGAGTTTATCTTCCCGCTCATCCGGATGGCCGGTGCGGATAAGGTTCAGAAGGTTAATGCACAGGAGCTATAGACATTAAAAAGGTTGCTGAATTTTTGGAAGGGAGTGATGTGTTTTGATTGAGGTGGGTCTCCGGAAGGATGGAATCATGATAAGCGGCCATGCGGGCTATGCTCCGACAGGTTCTGACATTGTCTGTGCCGGAGTGACGGCGCTTACGCAGGAACTGATCAGATCAATGGAAGGATTAACGGATGACCGAATAGAAACGGATATCGGGAGCGGTATGGCATCGATCCAATATGGGGATTTATCAGAAAAAGGAAGACTTCTGATAGATTCCTTTTTTATTGGTATCTGTATGATTGCGGAAGAATTTCCGGACTATGTGCGGATTACATGACCAGGCGTGGAAGTCGTAAAACTCTACGGGATCAAAAAGGGCAGGCGTGGATCCCTGAAAAGCTACGGGAAACAATGCAACAAGGAACACGAAAAACGATGGAGGCAGGATATGAAGAACAAGGAATTTAGACTACTGCAGTTATTTGCGGAAGATCCGACAGACGGCCAGGACGGAGAACTCCCAAAGGGCCAGGAAAATGGAAGTAAGGATCAGAAGGGGAAAGATGATCCAGAGCCGCCGGCTCCGAAATCTACTGCAAAATACTCGGATGAGGATTTTGACCGGATGTTCAACCAGAAGTTTGCAAAAATGATGGAGAAACATGAAAAGGAGATGGCGGAAGCTACCCGGCTCGCGGAGATGAATGCTCAGGAGCGTGCGGAGCATGAAAACAAGAAGCTCCAGGAGCAGGTTCAGGAGCTGATGCGTAAGGAAGCCATTGCGGAAATGTCAAAATCTGCCAGGGCAATGCTCCGGGAGAAGAAAATCAGCATCGGCGATAACCTGCTGGGGGTTCTGATCTCCGAGGATGCGGATCAGACAAAAAAATCAGTGGAAGAGTTTATCAGCCTTTTCCAGGAGGCGGTCAACAAGGCCGTTAAGGATGCGTTGAAGGGGGAGCCTCCCAAAGCAGGCGGGGCGTCAAAACTTACGAAAGAGCAGATCCTGGCAGTGAAGGATCGGACGGAACGTCAGAGATTGATCCAGGAAAATATGCGTGGGGCATATGTGCCGATGTCCGGTGATGTGGCGCAGACATTCGCGCTGATGGCGGATTCTACG
This sequence comes from Lachnospiraceae bacterium, assembly GCA_910573785.1. Taxonomy (GTDB): domain Bacteria; phylum Bacillota; class Clostridia; order Lachnospirales; family Lachnospiraceae; genus Schaedlerella. The sequence goes on from CAJSZT010000014.1 coordinate 3,266, forward strand.
GGGCTGGTCGGAATGACCCATTCTATCAATTCCAGGGATGCAAGCGTGGATACCCTTCTGATGTCCTGCGTGAAGTTTTTCCCCGAGTTTGAGGACGGCGTATTTATCGGTACGATAGGAAACGGTACAGGAGCATAGGAGGAGAAGGATGTACAGGGTGGTGAAATTCTTTACGGATCTGCAGGATGGAGACCACCCTTATCACGTTGGAGAAGCCTTCCCACGTGATGGGGTGGATGTTACGGAGGAACGTATCAAAGAGCTTTCCGGAAAGGAGAACAGGCAAGGCGTCCCATTAATCGAAAATGTGGAGCAGCCTGTGAAGAAACGTACTTCCAGAAAGAAGCAGGGCTAAAAGCGAGGTGCATTTTATGGAAATGCTGGAAAGAGTGAAAAAACGGATTCCGGACGCAATGCTAAAGGATGAAGTTCTGGAGGAGTATATCAGTACCATATCTGACCGGCTTTGCCTGCGGCTGGGTGTTGGGGCGCTGCCGAATCTGTTTGAGTCGATCTGCGTAGATGCTGTGGTGAAAATGTACCGCCGTACCTATTATGAGGGAATATCAAGCGAAGGGGCGGCGAATATCAGTACGACCTTTGTAGATGATGTGCTTTCCGAATATGCTCAGGAGATCGGAGACTGGAAAACACAGCAGGCGAATGTGGGAGGCTCTGGCAAGGTGGTGAGGTTTCTGTGATCTGGAAAACATGCAGGCTTTTGGCAAAAAAGCAGACCGGAGAGGACGCGCTTCATAACCCACAGTATGACTATGAGGCAGTAAAAGAGACGAGGGCCCGTGTCACGCCCTGGACGGATGAACAGATTGCCCTGGAAGGCCGGGAGGTGACCCGGAACGAACAGCGATTTCTGATCCCGATTCCTTTTTCTATGTTTCCGGAATGCCAGAAAGCAGAAATTGATGGCCGTGTACAGGAAATCACGAAGGTCATAGACCTGAGTCCAAGGTACACAGCGATTCAGGTGAGGATTTATAAGGGATGATGAAATGGGCCTGGTAAAAATAGAATTAAACAAAGTCGATATAGATCGCCTGGCAAGGGCGCTTCAATCCGTGAATGAAGTGCGTTTTAACGCGGTTGTCAAGAAGAATGTCACGGAATTACTCAATGCTGCGAGAAACGGCGGGACGCCCATTGATACAGGAGAACTGCGGAAATCTTCCGGTATCTACGGGGACGAGATGGGCTATACGGTGGATTATGCGCCCCATGTGGAATACGGACACCGTACAATTGACGGGGGCTGGGTTTCCGGCAAGCACTTCCTGAAAGCAAACGTGGATTCACAGGCATTCATCTATTATCAGGATTTGAAAAATGCGATAAAGAAAGGGTAAGTTATGTATAAACAGATAGGACTGACGGATCTGATATCTGCCATCCAGAAGAAAATAGAGGATCATACAGGGACGAAGTGCTATGACGCCGTAACGAAAAATGCGCCAAGTCCTTTTTATTTTGCGGAGATCATTGGAAAACGTCCAGCCCATTCCAAGACCATGTGGCGGGATGTCTTTACAGTCTGGATCCATGCGGTTGCGGAACCGGGCGAATCTTCTGTAAGGATTTACAGTCTGATACAGGAGCTGGAAGAGGCGCTGACGGAGGACATTGAGCTTCCCGAAGGATTTGATCTGATCATGCAGACCAATAACGGAGTGCAGACGATCAAAACAGACGAGACCAATGAAAAACATGCGGTTCTGGCTTATGAATTTATGATCTGCTACGGATTCAAATGTAAAATTTAAGGAAGAGATGATGTTATGAGATTCAATAGATTTTTATTACAGCTTTTTGCAGATAACGCATTTGACGGCGGCGCTTACTGCGATTTTTCAAGTTCTGCTGCGAAAGCACTGGCCGGGAAGGACATTCTGCTTGCCGTCTATAATGCGGATGGGAGCAAGCTGATCGCCATTGGGGGACAGAAGGGGCTGACGATCAACCGTTCCGCGGATTCCATCGAGATTACCAGCAAGGATACGGCTGGCGGTTGGAAATCAAAGATTGCGGGTATGAAAGAGTGGAGCATTGATAATGACGGCCTTTACGTTCCTGGGGACGAGGCACACAGTATTTTGTCGGAATCATTTGAAAATTCGGAGCCTGTATGCATCAAGGTGATTGATGGAAAACGGAAAAGAGGGATGTTCGGCGGCCTTGCAGTCATCACAGACTATCCGCTGGAAGCGCCCTATGATGATGACTGCATGAGTATGGACACCTGGGACGGAGAAGCAGAGCTGGCAGCGGCGTCAGGAGAAAGGCTTCTGATCGTGGAGTGTACTTCGGAGGGGAAAGCGAGAAAAGCCGGTATTGCAACAGTAACCATTCAGGAATAGGAGGCAGGGATCATTTATGATTACTTATGGCGGAAAGAATTATGTTTTGAAATACAACATGAAACGGATTGAACTGATTGAGGGAGTAACAAATATGCCGACGCTGGCGGACTTACAGCGTACACGTGGGCTGCTCAGTCTGGCATCCTTGAAAGCATATGTCGCATATGGGATCAAAGAGGATGGGGCGGATGTTTTGCTGAATCCCAAGAAAGGGATGGAAATAGCGGAGCCGTATCAAAAGGACATCGACTTCGCTTTTTTTGTTGTCAATTTCGGATATTCCAGATCAGATTATGACGCACTGACGCCGAGAGAGATTGCGTTTATCCGGAAAGCCTGGGAAAGCAAGATGGTGGCAGACAGCTATAACATGTACAATGCTGATTTTACAGCTTATTTCAATGCAAACCGTCCGAAGAGGAAAAAGGGATTGAAGCTGTGGAACAAAAAGAAAGTGAAAAAGGCGGATATGGAAGTGATCCTCGACAACCTGAAAATTATTCGGGATGTAGAAAAAACGGAAGGAACCGGATGGGTGGATGCAATCTATAAGGCGAACAACCTTCCGCCGATAAGGAGGCCTTAAAAATGGCTGATTATACATTGAGTGCAAAGATTACAGGCGATTCTACCGGCTTTGAAAAGGCATTTCCGACAGCGCAGAAGACTTTGGATTCCTTCCAGAACAAAGTCCAGAACATCACAAAAAAGCTAGATAGCATTGGCAAACACTTTTACAGACGTAGGGGATAAACTTACTTCACGCATAACGAAACCGGCCATCACAGCCACAAGCGCGCTGACCGGATTGACACTGGTAAAAGGATTTAACCGACTGACCGGTATTGATGACGCAAAAGCAAAGCTGAAAGGTCTCGGGCACGATGCGGAAAGTGTTACAGAAATCATGAACTCCGCTATGGAATCAGTAAAGGGTACTTCTTACGGAATGGATGCGGCTGCTACAACTGCGGCAAGTGCGGTTGCAGCTGGGATCCAGCCAGGGAAGGAGCTGACCAGGTATCTGTCTCTGACAGCGGATGCGGCCGCAATCGCCGGGGCGTCTATGGCGGATAGATCCATCATAAATAAGGTCCAGACCTCACAGATTGCATATACGGATGACTTGAACCAACTGGCAGACAGAGGGATCCCTATATATCAGTGGTTGGCGGAAGCCGCAGGAATCACAGCGGCGCAAGTGAAAGAAATGGCATCCGAAGGGCAGATTTCTTCCCAGATGTTTCTGGATGCCATAGAGAAGAATATCGGCGGTGCGGCGAAGATCATGGGGGAATCTTCATTTACCGCGGCTATCTCAAATATCGGGGCGTCGATTTCAAGAATCGGGGCGAATTTTCTGGATGCCGGGGGGAAAGGGGGAGGTTTCTTTTCCACCCTAAAGCCGATGCTAACCGATTTTAATAATTTCATAAGAAATTTCCTGCTTCCTTATTAAAAATTGCGGGATATCATGTATAATACAAGGGAGGTGATAAGGAATGTATAATATTTTAGTATGTGACGATGACAAAGAAATCGTAGAAGCAATCGAAATATATCTGTCCCAGGAAGGCTACCGTATCCTGAAGGCTTACGACGGAATGCAGGCGCTGAAACTCCTGGAGACGGAGGATGTCCATCTGCTGATCCTGGATGTGATGATGCCCAGACTGGACGGAATCCATGCCACATTGAAGATCCGGGAGAAGCACAGCATCCCGATCATTATCCTGTCGGCAAAGTCGGAGGACGTAGACAAGATCCTGGGGCTCAACGTGGGAGCCGACGATTATGTAACAAAGCCGTTCAACCCGTTGGAGCTGGTGGCGCGGGCAAAATCACAGCTCAGAAGATACACCCAGCTCGGCGGCACGGCAAAGGAAGAGTCCGAGACCATCTATGAGACAGGCGGCCTGCGGATGAATGACGACCTGAAGGAAGTGACCGTGGACGGGGAACCGGTGAAGCTGACCCCCATTGAGTACAATATCTTAAAGCTTCTGATGCGCAACCAGGGAAGGGTATTTTCCATCGGCCAGATCTACGAATCCATCTGGAACGAGGAGGCCATCGGGGCGGACAACACGGTGGCGGTACATATCCGCCATATCCGGGAGAAGATTGAGATCAATCCGAAGGATCCCAGATACCTGAAGGTGGTCTGGGGCGTGGGCTATAAGATTGAAAAGCTGGAAAGACATTGAGTGAAAGGATGATAGAGTATGAAGAAATGGTATCGGCATGCGGCCGTAAAGCTCCTGCTGCTCCTGACCGTGCTGATGACGGCGGTGATCGGGACGCTGAGCTTTGTGCTGCTGGCGGGTTTCCCGGATATTGTGACACCGGCGGACGCATTTAGCAAAGAGCGGAGGCCCTATGAGGAAACAGACAGCTTTTTGAACAATATGATGTCTGCGATCGCAACAAAAATGGAACGTGTGGATGCGGCCAGGCTGCTGGAAACGGACGGAAAATATGATCCGGATAAACGGATCGATATCCTGGAATATGCGGCTGACAGCGCTGGAATAGATACTGCGTACAGTTCGGACGACGGCACAGAGGGTTCATATGGTGCAGATTTATATAGCACAGAGGCTGCGGAAGGCGCGGGAGATACAGATCTTGCATCTGATACGGTGATCCTCAGTGAGGAGGACGCATCTGGTACGGATACCGCAGAGCTCAGTGAGGATGATGTGCGTTCCGGCCTGGAATACAGGCTTGGGGACCTGGTGGAGTGGGGCGTATCGGGCGATATGGAGCGTATGTATTACAGTCCATATGAGGATGACAGCATCATGGTCTGCCGGAAGCCGGACGGAACCTACTATTACTATGTGATGAAGGAGTTCAAAAAGCAGTTGTCGGACGGCGGCCTGCGCCTGGAGTCTGACGACGAGGAGCAGTTTTTAGAGGCGCTGGAAAACGGTTATATCCCGGATGGAGAAAACAAGCTCGTGTGGAACGCAGATGGAGAACTCTTATACACGGATGTCTGGAAATATGACGGCGGGCAGATCCGGGAAGCATATGCCCCGGAGGGCGCGAAGAATATCCTGACGGCTGTGAATCGGATACCGGCGCTGAACGGAAAGCTTTCCCAGGTATATGACAGCCTGGAGTATACGCTGAACAGCATTGCATCTATGTACAGCCAATACAAAGAAGAATATAGCCTCTTTAAAGAGGGAGAAACGAATTTCATATATCTGTTTGTAGATGAAGACGAAAAAGCGGTTTACACAAATCATGCCGGGTTTCAGAACTATAAAGATGTGGAGGAGAGTCTGGCATCCATCAAAAATGACGCGGATCTGCGCTATATGATCCTGAAACCGGATTCGGAAGCGTGCGAGAGCAATCTGAATCTGGAAGAGGAGGCAGGGGCATACTGGAGAAACCATAACCACTGGTATGAGGATCGCCTTGGGAAGAATTATACCGTGGCGGCAGCTGTGGAAACCTCCTATCCAATCAATGACATTTTCCGCAGGGCATCAGAAAATTATAATCAATATGTGCCTTATATCAACAAAGCGGCAAAGGCTTTGGTCATTTCCGTGATCCTGCTTCTTGGGGCACTGGTCTGGCTGACCGTGACCGCAGGACGCAGGCCGGAGGAAGACGGCGAACTGTATCTGCATCCCTTTGACCGATGGAAAACGGAGCTGTCCGCGGCGCTGGTATTCCTTCCCTGGCTGGCGGCTACGTTCCTGCTGAGTTCGGCCTGGCGCGGGGTGAGTGCAGTAGAGTACACTCCGGACGGGAGCTTTTACTATTATGGATTTGAAATGACAACAGAAGATGTCATTGTGATCTCCGTTTACACGGCAGTGACGGCGGTTTGCTTCCTGATCGGCTGGCTGTCCCTGGCGCGCCGGATCAAGGGCCGCACGCTCTGGAAGGACAGTATCATGGGAATACTTCTTATATGGAGCAAAAAAGCGGTGGCAGCATGCTTCGGATGCGCGCAGACATTCTGGCGGCAGCGCCAGGTGTTATGGAAGGTGGCAGCGGCATACGGCGTATTTGTCCTTTTCCACTGGTTCTGTGTGGCGGCAGGATATGGGATCCCCGCGCCGCTTGCCTTTCTGATGTTTCTTGCGGAAGCTGTGGCAGCGGTATTCCTGATTCGAAACGCATTGGAAAAGCAGCAGCTCAAGGACGGGATCAAGGAGATCGCCGCAGGCAGCCTGGATTACAAATTTCCCGTCAAAAAATTCCAGGGGGGGGATTATCAGGATATGTCAGAGAATCTTGAGAATATCGGAAACGGCCTCCAGCGGGCGGTGGAAAAAAGCATGCGGGACGAGCGGCTGAAAACCGACCTGATCACCAATGTGTCCCACGATATCAAGACGCCCCTGACCTCCATCATCAATTACGTGGATCTTTTAAAACGGGAAAATTTTGACGACCCCAAGGTGAAGGGATATCTGGATATCCTGGAAATGAAGGCGCAGAGACTGAAAACGCTGACGGAGGATGTGGTGGAAGCGTCCAAAGTGAGCAGCGGCAATATCTCGCTGGAATATATGGATGTGGACCTGGTGGAAATGCTGAACCAGACCATCGGGGAGCTGTCGGAAAAGATGGACACAAGGCAGTTGAAGGTCGTCGCTTCCCTGCCCGAGGAACCGGCCGTCATTCATGTAGACGGACGCCGCATGTGGCGGGTGCTGGAAAATATCTTCAACAATGCTGCGAAATACGCCATGCCGGGAACCCGCGTCTATGCGGACCTGAAAAAGGATGGGAAGCAGATCATCTTCTCACTGAAAAATGTCTCCGAGCAGCCGTTGAATTTTTCCTCAGATGAGCTGACCGAGCGCTTCATCCGTGGGGATGTCTCCCGGAGCACCGAGGGCAGCGGATTGGGATTGTCCATCGCAAAAAGCCTGACGGAGATGCAGGGAGGAAAGTTCGAGCTGTACCTGGACGGGGATCTGTTTAAGGTAACGATTGTGTTTGAAGAAAAGAAAGAAATGTAAACCTGTCAAAACTTGTAAAGGGAGCCGGTATAAAACCGCTCCCTTTTTTTTCATCCTTATTATACTACAAAATTGCCGAAAATTCAAGACTGGTAACTCTCCTGGCGAGGTGTTATAGTTATCTGATGTTACATGTCACACCCCGACCAATCACCACGCTGATTGGTCGGGAGGATGCACATAAGAGCTGGTATTCAGGCCGTCCATTGCCGTAGGCAATTTAAAATGACGGCCTGAGTTACAGGGCACGCCTGGTCAAGGTGTGACCTGTAACTATCTGATGCTACTGGACACGCCTGGTCAGGGTGTAAACAGTAACTATGTGGAAATGTGGAACTATTGTAAATCCTAACACATCAGGCACTTCAAGGAGGGATTCCCATGGAAGAGAACTGGATGGTATTGCTGCAGCAGGAAACACAGATGGCGAAGGTCATGGAAATGAATCGGGTAACGGAGAAGTATGGTCTTGTCTTGAGTGAACAGGACGCGAAGCTGATCGTGTCGGAGCGGGCCAATGCGCTCCGGGAGCAGAGGCGGGTAGAGTTCGGCGGAGGAATCGTCCCCAGGATCATCGAGGAATTTTGTGATTCTGATTTTATCGACCAGAGTAACTATGCGGAAACGATGATCCGTCTGCAGGAAATTTTTTACCTGTACAAGAACGAGATGCAGGACGAGATCTCGGACGATGAACTTCTGCATCTGATGAAGGAACAGTTCGAGACCATCTGCTTCGGGGACCTGGATTATCTGGAGGGAACCTGTCTCAGCATCTTTTCACAGGCTATACGGGCCGGCTACAGGGGCTACAAGGCTTCTGAGGGACGCGGGGAAGCTTCCCGGTTCGATGAAGTGAAACGATGGGATTATGACCTGTATATGGAGGCGCTGAGAGAGCTGTTTGGATAAGGCAGAGCTTTCCGGAGTGTTATCTCTGTATTTATGCGGAAAATACAAAGCCGCGGCTATGGACGCTCAGGAAAAGAATCGTGGATTACCGGATTTTTTTGGTTTTTAGTGGAGGGAGCTTGCGTATGCATTATGAAATGGAAGAACTGATACCGATCGTGGGCAGGCTGGCGGAAAAATATACGGCCAATGAAAGCACATCTGTCACCTATGAAAAGGCGGAGCAATTGATGGGGGCTGTTCTGTACTGCATCCATGAGGCGGAGCGGCAGGGGCCGCAGGAAGGGGATGCGTCCGGAAATATAGAGGGGGCTTCGGACCGCCATCCGCTGACCGTTACAGAAAAGAAGCTGTCCGCAAAGCAGGCATATGAAGCGGGGGCAGCCTGTGTGGAACAAAAGACCAGGAAGGCGCTGAAGCTGTACCATGAGATCCTGCCGGAATTTCAGTCCTATGAAAATGAGTGCCTGTACGATACCTTTGTCAAAGGACTTCCCGAATTTTTTAAGTGGTACGATGTAAAATTCCAGCCTCAGAATACGATCCTGACGATGGACTATCCGGTTTTAAAGGATATTTCCGGGCTTTCAGGAATCGACAAGGTGTATGCGTTTATAAAATGCATCCGTTTGGAGCAGCGGTTTTTGAAAAAATTTCCCAGGAGCTATGTAGCGGAAATTCTGGAACAGTATGCTTGCGGGATCATCCGGAATATGGAGTCCGGCGGGACGGACAGCGAGATAGGCGGAGCACATTCGGCAGAAGGAGACCAGGACTCATCCGAAACTCCACATGTGGATGAGAACGATGCATTTTATGAGTATTCCAGGAAGGATATCATGGAAAACCTCTGTGAAATTGTATTTATATCGGTCATTCTTCATATCCTGGCCCGGAAACCGCTTTCCGAACCAATTTTTCTGGAATCGGAACATGCCCTTCTGGAGGAAATGTGTTTCCAGAAGGAGCTGCCGGAAATCCGGGAACGGCTGAGAGACGCGGCAGAGGTCCTTTTTGAACAATATGACAATGAGGATGCGGAGGACAAGGAAATAACGAAAAAATTGCGGACAGGACGGGAGCTGTCAGAATATCTGTCCGGCACGATTGACGGATTGGCAGCACGGCTGAAAACAGCGGCAGACTGCGGGACGATTCGGAACCTTATCTGAATCAGAGCGTGCAACAGAATATAACCCGCGGTTATCTTTTTTGAAGATTCCTTAATTACGGTTCAATTGTGAAACACGGTGATGTCTGGTATGATGGAGTCAGTAATTAAAAGATTAGGAACTGTGCAAAAATAAATTGCCTTTTTGTACAGTTCCTTACTGCTCACGGTGCCTTGCGCTTTGCGGCAAGGCTATGAATTGGAATCATAAAAAGGAGGCATTCAAAATGCAGATAGGAGAAGTGATCCGGAAGCACAGGAAGCTGAAAAGTATGACCCAGGAGGAAATGGCGAAACGCCTCGGAGTGACCGCGCCTGCGGTGAATAAATGGGAGAACAGCAATTCATTCCCCGATATCACGCTGCTGGTTCCGATCGCCAGACTGCTGGATATCACGGTCGATACGCTGCTGTCGTTCCAGGAGGAGCTCACGCCCGAAGAGCTTGGAAGCATCTTGCGGGAGCTCACTGATATGATGAAGAAGGAAGGTTACGAAACCGTGTTTCAGTGGGCAAAGAAAAAAATCGAGAACTATCCGAACTGTGAGCAGCTTGCTTTGCAGCTTGCGGCAGCCCTGGACGGATACCGCTTGATGAAGCAGCTTCCGGATTCAGAAAAGTATGACGGATATATCCTGGAATGCTACCGCCGGGGGCTGGAAAGCAGTGAGGAAGGCGTCAGGACCCAGGCTGCGGAGATGCTGTACGCATCTTATATCCGGAACGAGCAATACGAGAAAGCGGAAGAATATCTGCAGTATTTTTCCATACAGAATCCGAACCGGAAAAGGAAGCAGGCGCAGATCTATGCAAAGACCGGACGGATTCAGGACGCAAGCAGGACATACGAAGAAATCCTCTATGCGGAGTATATGGTTCTCAGCGAAGTATTTTATGGATTGCTCGCCCTGGCAATGGAGGAGCAGGACATGGAGCGGGCGCATATGCTGGTGGAAAAGCAGGGGGAGCTTGCGCGGCTTTTTGAAATGAGCAGATACTATGAGATCGTCTGCGGCCTGGAACTGGCAGCGGAGGAAAAGGACAAGGAGAAGGCGCTGGAGATCATGGAAGAAATGCTTTCCTGCGTGGAGGAAATCGGCAGCATGCAGCAGGCGCCGCTTTATGCGCATATGAAGTTTAAAGGCTTAAGAGAAGAAGTTCTGACGGAAATGAAAGAGAATCTGAAAAATGGGCTCCGCGATGAACGCTTTGCGTTTTTGAAGGATGACCCCCGGTATTTAGAATTTTGCTGAGTGTCAGACGATATACATCGTTGCTGTTCCAACAAAATTAAGATGTATTTTTTTCCAGACTATGTTATACTTGTCCCATATCCGCCCGGAAAACGGAGCGGATCAGAAATGATGATTGCGTCGTATCTGCGAGGAAACAGGGCAGATACAATGATTCGTAAATATCTGCGTCATATTTTAAGGGGATAGATATAGCATGAAAAAAGATAAGCCAGATGAAATGACATTGGCACAGGATAAAGTGAAACTGGAAAAAACGAAGAAGAAGCGGATCGGGAAGGAACCGCAGAAGATAGACCAGCCGAAGCAAGGCAGAGCATCAAAAAATTCATCAGGTACAGAGAAACCGAAGAAAGCCAGAGAATCAAAGAATGCAGCTGATACAGAAAAAACGAAAAAGGGCAGATTGCCAAGGGAATTTCAGGGGAAAGGCAAGACGAACGAAGGCCGGGCCGCAAAGGCTGCGCTGAACAATGACGACGCGAAAAAAGCCCGTGCGCGGGAAACGCTGTCCTATATCGACCAGCCGAAAAAAAAGCGTCTGAAGGGAGAACGCTTCCTTGACCAGCCCAGGGGCGGCCGGTGGAAAAAGGCGGGCATCCTGATCGCGGTGTTCGTTCTGGCGATCCTCATAAGCAGTCTGGTCTTAAACCAGGGGACCAGAGACATTACGGTGGGCTTAAGCGATCCGGATCTGCCGAGGGTGTCATTTCAGGTGAGGAATCAGCGGGTCAATGCGCTGGAAGGCTATGTTAATGAAATGGACATCACCGCCATGCGGGATACCATCACGCCGATCGCGGACGACGGGCTTCTGGACATGTATCTGGAAGCCGGCGGGCAGGAGATCGCAGGGATCCGCTATGAGGTGTATTCCCTGAACGGAGAGGAGGTCTACCTGCAGAACGCGGTCAAGGAGCTTTCTGACGAGCAGGTCACGCTGGAGCTTGGAAGCGCCCTGCCGGAAGGCGTTCAGGAAGCCGTGCTGCGGGTTGCGCTGCGGGTCGGCTCGGATGAGGAGAAGGAGATATTCTATTATACCCGGATCGAACGGCAGGACGAATTATCCATAAAGGAATGCATGGATTTCGCAAAGGATTTCCATGAAACAACATTTACCGGGGACAAGGACGACGAGATCGCCTGGTATCTGGAGCCGGATGAGACCGCTGACAACACCACTCTGCAGACTGTCAACATCCATTCCAACCTGTTTCATGTCTGCTGGGGCGATCTGGAGCCGGAGGTGTCCACGGAGGTGGAGTGGAGCATCAAGGAAAGCAACACGGTCTATACGTCCCTGCTGGCAAAATACCAGGTTACCGCCGTAGGAGACCGGGAAGAGACGGAAACCTACAATGTGAGAGAATTTTTCCGGGTTCGGTGCAGCGGCGGGGAGATGTATCTGCTGGATTATAACCGGACCATGAATGAGGTGTTCAACGGAGATCTGAAGATCGTGGACAAGGATGGGATCTTGCTGGGTCTCTCCGAGTCTGAAGTGTCCTATGAGGCAAATGCAAAGGGGACGGTCGTCTCTTTTGTTCAGGATCGGGATCTGTGGACCTACAACCGGAAGAAGAATGAGCTCTCCCTGGTATTCAGCTTTGCGAATATGGAAGGCTATGACGCGAGAAGCCGGAACGACGAGCACCAGATCCGGATCATCAGCGTGGATGACAGCGGCAATACGACATTTGCGGTCTATGGTTATATGAACCGCGGGGAGCACGAGGGCCAGGTCGGTGTGGACGTCTATTACTTTGACATTGCCCAGAACGCAGTCCAGGAGAAGGCGTTTATCCCCAGCACAAAGGCATTTGCCATTGCGGAGGATGAGCTGGGCAAGATGGTGTATTTCAACCAGGAGCAGCAGCTTCTCTACGTGCTTGCGGGCGGCGTGCTGTATCAGGTCGATCTGGAAAAGGATAAGCAGGAGATTTTGGCGGAAAATCTGGAGGAAGGCCAGTACGTGGTATCGGACGACGGGCACCTGATGGCGTTTCAGCCGGACGGTGAGCTGAATACGGCTCAGGAGGTCTGCGTGCTGAATCTGGCAAATGGAGAATCCTACACCGTGAACGCTTCCCGGGAGGAAGAAGAGACGGAGGACAAGGGATGGCATTTTTCCGGCTTCGGCGGCAAGGATAAAAAGGAAGAGACACCGGCCGAGGCAGTGCGTCCGCTGGGGTTTGTGTACAATGATTTTGTCTGCGGCTATCTTCGCGCGGAGGACCAGGGAACGACCATCGCGGGCGATGCCATTTCTCCCATGTATGAGCTGGAGATCCGGGATACCTCCAACAAGGTGAAGAAGAATTATAAGCAGGACGGGGTATTCATCTCCGATGTGCTGATTGAAAAAGGGTTCATGACGCTGAACCGCCTGTCAAAAAATGACGGCGTTTACACAGGGATCCCGCAGGATTATGTGACCAACAACGAGGAACGCAAGGAATCCAAGGTGACAGCGGAGGCATTTTCCACGGTTTTGAAGGAAAAGCAGATGCGCCTTACCTTTGCCGATGAGATCAAGGACTTTTCGCCCAGAATCCTGCGGCCGAAAAAGGTGATGGAAACCCAGCCGATCACCATTTCCTTCGATGATAAAGTGAAGACGGATAAGTTCTATGTATACGGCGTCGGAAAGCTGGCGGCGATCTATGACAAGGCGGCCTACGCGATCCAGAAGGCCGAGCAGATCTCCGGTGTGGTGATCTCCTCGGAGCAGTCCTACGTCTGGGAGAAGGGAAACCGGGATCTGGTGTACTATACCGAAGCGGCGGCATTTCAGAAGGCGGAAGGACAGTCCTCGACCGAGGCCTGCATGCAGTATCTGGAAGGATATGCGGCGCAGTATGTACCTGGGGCAAAGCGGATCGATCTGACCGGGTGTACGCTGAACCAGGTGCTGTATATTATCAGCAAGGGAATGCCGGTGATCATGATGCCGGATCCCGGCCATGCGGTCCTGCTGACCGGATATGACTACGATACGGTGACTTATATAGATCCGGACAACGGGCAGGAGCTTACGGTGAGTATGGAGCAGATGGACGCGGCCGCGGCCGGCGGAGGGAATACGTTTATCGGATTCGTGAAGTGAGTTACACAAGTACAGATTGTGCGGGATATTTCGGAGGGCCATTGAACCGGATTAGGAGGCGGCAGTTACGAAGAGGTCTGGGGTATTCTGTTGTGGAATAAAAAACGGGGCAGGTGTTGAGAGCACCTGTCCCGTTTTGTAATATCACTGTCTGCGTAAAACCTGACGGCTCAGGATACGGGTTTGAAGATCAGATTCTTATATCGATGCAGGGCCGCGTACAGGATCATTCCGAGTACCCCGCAGGAAATGACTTCCCCGATTCCCACTGTCAGCATCATGAACGGGATCGGCAAGGGTACCTGATACCCAAATCTCAGGACAAAAGGCACGATCAGGGCATTGGCCAGGATCGGCGGAAGCGGCGCCAGAAATCGGCTCTGATTGCGAAGCAGGTAAGTAAATACAGCACCGGTCAGCGTAGCAAGGCTTCCGAAAATAATATCCGGCACGATGCATCCGCCCAGGATGTTGCTGAGCAGGCATCCCACGAACAGGCCCGGAACAGCAGCCGGGGTGAATACCGGAAGGATGGTCAGCGCCTCCGAGAGACGTACCTGTACTTCTCCATAGGAAAATGGTGCGAACAGAAGGGTCAGCACCACATAGATGGCGGCGATCACGGCCGCCTGTGCGACAAACTGCACATTGAGGGTTTTGGTTTCTTTCATTGTTTCGTTCTCCTTTAGTTTTGTTTTACGAGTGGAAGGTCTCGAACACTCGAATTGATTTGCCGCAAAGCCTGTATTTACTAGGGCTTTGGACTATGTGAGTGTACCACAGAAGGGAGGAAAAAGCAACGGTTGTTTCAATTTTACACCAATTTATTTTGGAACAGTTCCTTAGAGGAGTAAGATTTATAGCAAAAAAGAAGCCGCCCTCCGGCAGCTCCCTTTTTTCACGCGCTCAATTTTACGAAAATACCTTTTTCAATCTCTCCAAAATCCTGAAATTCCTGACGGAGTACTGCTCAGCCGCTGACTGGTCGCAGTACATGTAGCGCTCTTCACGCATCCATTCCGGAATCTCACTACGTGTTGTTGTTTCCATTGCCGCACTAAATGTGATCATAAAAAACGCCTCCTTTTGATAGAATTTTTGTTTCTTTTCCGTTCCTTCTGTTATCTGTATCATATCATAATCACAAAATTTTCCAATGGATTTTAAATCTAAAAAAAGAATAAAAATATGTGCTCTCAGCACAAAAAATGTTATAATCAGGTAAAATAAAAATATATGATCTATGGCAGATACCCTATATGGCTGCCGGATGGAAGCAGGATTACAATCCAAGGAAAGGAGTGGATAAAATGGGTTTTACAATACAGGATATGATGCTCATCTCCCAGGAACAATACAGGATGCGTTTTATTGCCGGTGAACAGGGCTGGTCCAATTCCATCAGCTGGGTCCATATGGTAGAAGATACAGTGATCATTCAGTATTTTTGGGGAAAAGAGCTGGCGGTCACTACCGGCCTTGGCTTTGATACCACGGAGAAGCTGCAGAAGCTGATTGAAGATTTGATCCGAAAGCATGCGGCCGGGCTGATTATCAATACGGGAAACTATATTTTTGAAATCCCGCGGCACCTGATCGACTACTGCAATGAAAATGATTTTCCGCTCCTGACCATCCCCTGGGAGATCCATCTGACGGATGTGATCAAGGACTTCAGCATCCGGATCTTCATGCAGGGAACCGCGGATAATGAGATCTCCGGGGCTTTGATCCAGGCCATTGAGCAGCCGGCCAACCAGGAGGAATACAGACAAAAGCTGCTGCCCTATTTTGACGAGGACGGGACGTTTCAGGTGGTGCTGATCACTACGGATCATCTGGACGAGATGGACACCGTGGAGCGGCAGAAATTATCCTACCGGGTGCAGGTTTATCTGGAGCAGATCACCCACAACGGGAATTTTATGTACTACGATTCCGACTTTATGCTGGTGGTCAACGACATCACAGGGGAAGTGCTGGATGAGATCGTCACAGGCATGGTGCGCCGGGCAAAGCGCCGGATGCCGGAGATCCCGCTTTACGTCGGGGTCGGAAGCTGCATAAACGATATTTCCAACCTGCATACGGGGTATGCCCGGGCAAAGGCTGCGGTGCAGATGGCAAAGAAACGGAAGCGGGACCTGTTCTATTTTGACAGGATGGGTCTGTACCGCCTGCTCTATATGGTAGACGACAGCCGTCTTCTGAAAGAGATGGCGGAGGAGCCGCTGAAGCCGCTGCTGGAATATGACCGGGAGCGCCATGCAAATTATGTGGACACACTGGAATTGTACTTGAAGCACAATGGCAGCATCCAGGCCGTCTCCGAGGAAATGTTTACCCACAGGAATACGGTGATCTATCGGATGAACAAGATCAAGGAGCTGCTGGGAACGAATCTGGAGGAGACAGAAGAGCGGATTCCATATCAGATCGCGTATTATATCAGGGCGATGTGAGAAGGCGGAGGGAGCAAAAGCATGTATAATATTGATAAAATGGCAAAAAAGCCTCTCGGGGCCAGGATCGAGGATGAGCTGATGCGCTACATCCTTCAGGAGCCTGTGGAACCCGGGCAGAAGATTCCAAATGAATTTGAACTGGCGGAAAAGTTCGGCGTCGGCCGAAGTACCATCCGGGAAGCCGTGAAGGGACTGGTCTCCCGGGGAATCCTGGAAGTCCGCAGGGGATCGGGAACCTATGTGATCAATACCAGTTCCGTGGATGAGGATCCGCTGGGTTTCGGGAAGATTGAGGACAAATATAAGCTGGCGCTGGATCTGTTTGATGTGCGGCTGATGATCGAGCCGGAGATTGCCGCCCTGGCCTGCAGAAATGCCGCGGAAGAAGATCTGAAAAAGCTGAAGCGCTTATGCGATGAAACGGAGCGCCTGTATGTGGGTGGCAGCAACCACATCAATAAGGACATCGAGTTTCATACCTGCATAGCGCACTGCAGCAAGAATCAGGTCGTAGAGACCCTGGTTCCGGTCATCAATACGGCGGTCTTTACCTTTGCGAATCTGACCCACCGTCTGCTGAAGGACGAGACACTGGAAACCCACCGGGCCATCACCAACGCGATCTTGAAGCGGGATTCCGTAGGAGCCAGATGCGCTATGATGATGCACCTGACCTATAATCGTCAGACGATTCTGCAGATCATGGAAGAGCGTGACCGGGAATCAGGAACTGCGCAAAAATAATTCCAGCTGTACCGGTTATTTTTCTACAGCCTCAAAATACGGAAATGTCGTATATAAAAGTTCGAAATCGGACAGTATATCTGCAAGGCCAGCATCCGCGTGAAATGGAGAAAAAGTAGAGAAAACATCGGATGAATCCAGGGGCGCTTAAACGTCTCATAAAATCAAATGGATAAAATGCACAAAAAAGATGGAATCTGAAATACAGAAACCATTCTTTTTTTGTGTAATTGATAGAAATGAAAAGAAAAACATCAGATGTATTGAAAGCGAAAATGAGAAATGATATGATGTTTTCACGATAACATAAGACGTCAGATGTTATGTGAAGTGTAAAAGCAATGATTGAGAGGCAGATTGCAGATTCATCTGCAGGCGTTGGGCGTTTCGTCCGGCATCAAATTTTGAAAAAGAATATAAGAGTATTGAGGAGGTACATATTATGGCTGGTGAAGCAATGGAATTAAATCCAACCAGATTGGTTTTGGCCGCAATCATAGGGCTGGCGGTATTACTATTATTGATCATCAAATTTAAGGTACAGGCAATGGTTTCCATCCTGGTGGGAGCGATCGTGATCGGTCTTGGGGCGGGTATGCCCTTTGATAATATTGTAACAGCCGTGAACGACGGCATCGGCAACACATTAAAAGGAATCGCGCTGCTGGTAGGGCTTGGCTCTATGTTCGGCGCCATCCTGGAAGCATCGGGAGGCGCGCAGACGCTGGCCGTCAGTATGGTAAAATGGTTCGGCGACAAGAAGGCGGCCTGGGCGCTGGGCATTACGGGCCTGGTTATAGCGATGCCGGTATTCTTTGACGCGGGACTGATCATCCTGATCCCGCTTGCGTTTTCACTTGCAAAGAGAACAAACCGGTCTTCCCTGTTTTACGCGATCCCGCTTCTGGCCGGGCTTGCGGTAGGGCATGCGTTCATCCCGCCCACACCGGGGCCGGTGCTGGTAGCGACCATGCTGGAGGTAGAACTGGGCTGGGTGATCCTGGTAGGAATCTTCTGCGGGATCTGCTCCATGATCGTAGCAGGCCCGGTATGGGGATCCATCTGCGGAAATAAATATATGGTTCCCGTTCCGGAGCATGTGGCAAAGCAGGAAGATTTTGATGAATCCAAGCTTCCGAATTTCTGGACCATCGTAGGCATCATCCTGATTCCGCTGGTATTGATCATTCTGGATTCCATGGCAGGGGTGATCCCGGCGCTTGGCGGGCTGGCTCCGATCTTCGGATTTTTGGGAGAGCCGTTTGTGGCGCTGCTCATCGCAACCATTGCGGCCATGCTGATCTTGGGGCTGAAACATGGTTATAATATGGATCAGCTGGAAAAGATCATGACAAAATCACTGGAACCCACCGGACTGATCCTGCTGGTAACCGCATGCGGCGGTGTGCTCCGCTATATGCTCCAGTATTCCGGCCTGGGCGACCTGATTGGAAATGCGGTATCCTCCGCAAACCTTCCGATCGTAGTAGTCGCGTTTATTGTAGCCGCTCTGGTTCGGATCTGTGTCGGCTCCGCAACCGTCGCAATGACGATGGCAGCAGGAATTATCGCCGCCATGCCGGGGATCGCGGATCTGTCTCCCCTGTATCTGGCCTGCACGACGGCGGCAGTGGCAGGCGGGGCGACCGTATGCTCACACTTTAACGACTCCGGCTTCTGGCTGGTGAAGTCTCTGGTCGGTATGGATGAAAAAACCACATTAAAGACCTGGACGATCATGGAAACACTGGTAGGCGGAACGGGATTTGTTGTGGCGCTGATCATATCATTTTTTGCGTAAGCTAATCATAGAGGAGGAAAAAATCATGGAACTGAGAAGTCAGGAAATGCGCAGGAACGCGCCGGAGCTGGATCCGCTGCGGATCGGGACCGGCTGGAAGCCGGAGGACCTGTCGAAGCCCCAGGTGATGATCGAGAGCACCTTCGGCGACAGCCATCCGGGCAGCGGCCATCTGGATATCTTGGTGGAGGAAGTGCGCAAAGGCATTGAGGAAGCCGGTGGACACGGCGCGCGGTATTACTGCACAGACATCTGCGACGGGGAAAGCCAGGGAACCGATGGCATCAACTACAGCCTTGCAAGCCGGGAGATGATCGCCAACATGATTGAGATCCACGCCAATGCGACCCCGTTTGACGCGGGCGTCTATCTGGCAAGCTGCGACAAGGGACTGCCCGGCAATCTGATGGGGCTGGCAAGGGTGGATGTACCTGCTGTAGTGGTGCCCGGAGGCACGATGAACGCAGGACCGGAAATGCTGACGCTGGAGCAGCTTGGCATGTATAGCGCAAAATACCAGCGGGGCGAGATTGACGAGGAAAAGCTGAACTGGGCGAAATGCAATGCCTGTCCGAGCTGCGGCGCCTGCTCCTTTATCGGCACGGCTTCCACCATGCAGATCATGGCCGAGGCCCTGGGACTGGCACTTCCGGGAAGCGCACTGATGCCCGCCACCAGCCCGGACCTGCTCACATTTGCCAGAGAAGCGGGCGCACAGGCGGTAAAGCTTGCAGCCATGCCCAATATGTGCCCCAGCGGCATCGTGACCATGGACAGCTTTGAAAATGCGATCCTGGTGCACGCGGCGGTTTCCGGAAGTACAAACTGCCTGCTGCACATTCCGGCGATCGCGCATGAATTCGGCATTGAGATCACCGGGGACACCTTCGACCGGCTGCACCGGAATGCCCGTTATCTTCTGGATGTCCGTCCGGCAGGGCGGTGGCCGGCGGAATGCTTCTACTATGCGGGCGGCGTACCGGCGATCATGGAGGAGATCAAAGGCCACCTTCATCTGGACGCCATGACCGTGACCGGAAAGACGCTGGGAGAAAATCTGGAGGAGTTAAAGAAAAACGGATTCTATGAGAGATGTGAAACGTGGCTCCAGGATTTCAACGCCCGCTATCATGTTTCCTTGAAAAAAGAGGACATCATCCGGCCCTATGAGGATGCCATCGGAACGGACGGAAGCATTGCCATCCTGAGAGGAAATCTGGCTCCCGAGGGCGCGGTCATCAAGCACACCGCATGTCCGAAGGAAATGTTCAAGGCCGTTCTCAGGGCAAGACCGTTTGACAGTGAGGAGGAATGTCTGGACGCAGTATTGAAGCACAAGGTCGAAAAAGGGGATGCCGTATTTATCCGTTACGAAGGTCCCAAAGGCAGCGGCATGCCGGAGATGTTCTACACCTCCGAAGCCATCAGCAGCGACAAGGAGCTGGGAAAAAGCATCGCGCTGATCACCGACGGACGGTTTTCCGGAGCGTCCACAGGTCCGGTGATCGGACACTGCAGCCCGGAGGCTGTGGACGGCGGCCCCATCGCTCTTGTAGAAGAAGGGGATCTGATCGAGATTGACGTGGAAGAGCGGAAGCTGAACATCATTGGGATCGCGGGAGAGCGCAGGACCATGGAGGAAGTGGCGGCTGTGCTTGAGGAACGCCGCAAAAACTGGAAGCCCCGTGAGCCGAAGTATAAAAGAGGCGTGCTCCGCCTGTTCAGTGAACATGCGGCAAGCCCGATGAAGGGGGCTTATCTGGAGTATTAAGAATCAGCTGAGAAGCAGCGATCAGAAAAAAACGTCACAAGTCACACCTTGACCAGGTGTGACTTGTGACGAAAAAACAGACTGTGCAGATTGCTTTATCTGCATAAGCCTGTTTTTTCTGGTTGTTATCGGACGGGACGTCCAAAACTTTAGACAGAAAGGAGATTATTATGGAACATAACAACCCGTTATTATCAGAAAATCAGAACGAACACAGGTTTATTACGATCGGTGAGATCATGCTGCGCCTGACGCCGCCGAGCTACGAAAAGGTCCGGATGGCGTCCGCCTTTGAGGCCAGCTATGGCGGAAGCGAGGCAAATATCGCCCTGGCGCTGGCAAACCTGGGGATCGACAGTACATTTTTTACGGTCGTGCCGAACAACAGCCTGGGAAAAAGCGCGGTCCGGATGCTGCGGAGCAATGATGTACACTGCACGCCCGTAATCTTAAGCACTCCGGAGCAGACCCCCACGCACCGGCTGGGCACCTACTACCTGGAGACCGGGTTTGGAATCCGCGCCAGCAAGGTGACCTATGACCGCAAGCACAGCGCGATCACGGAATACGATTTTGATTCCTATGACTTTGACGCGCTGCTGGAAGGCTTTACATGGCTGCATTTAAGCGGCGTCACCCCTGCCCTCGGAGAAAACTGCAAAAAAATGATCCTGCAGTGTCTCAAAGCGGCAAGGGAAAAGAATATGATCATCAGCTTTGACGGAAATTTCCGAAGTACGCTCTGGTCGTGGGAGGAGGCAAGGGATTTCTGTACGGAATGCCTGCCGTATGTTGACGTACTGTTTGGAATTGAGCCTTATCATCTGTGGCGGGATGAGTTGGACCACAGCAAAGGAGACTGGAAGGACGGCGTGCCGCTCCAGCCGGGTTATGAGCAGCAGGACGAGGTATTTCGGGCATTTATCAGGAGATTCCCCAACCTGAAATGTATCGCGCGGCATGTCCGCTATGCCCACAGCGGCAGTGAAAACAGCCTGAAAGCATACATGTGGTATGAAGGACATACCTTCGAGAGCAAGCAGTTTACATTCAACATCCTGGACCGGGTAGGCGGCGGGGACGCATTTGCCAGCGGCCTGATTTACGCCATGATGAACGATTACAAGCCGATGGATATGGTGAATTTTGCGGTCGCAAGCAGCGCGTTAAAGCATACGATCCGGGGGGATGCCAACATCACGGATGACGCAGCCGCAATCCGGAACCTGATGAATATGAATTTTGATATCAAACGATAGAAATGATATGTTATGATTCGCTGGCTGGCCAGTGAACTGCGGCAATGAGATTCCCACGTTATGGCCATTCGGCCGTTTCGTAAAGTATACGAAAAGCGGTTCTCCAGCAAGTATGTGACAGGAGCAAAGACGGTTTAAAAAGAATATGCGTTTCCCGAGCCGCGCGGCTTGCGCCGCTATTGACAAGAAAGCAGGGCTGCCGGATGACAGCCCTGTTCCAGTGAAATACCTTACATTACAATCTGCCTTCCGGCAAATCCCGATTTCCCCACCGTTACCTCCTGAAAATCCGTGATCCCCTTCCCTTCATTGGGATATTTCACCGAATACAGCTGATCCGCCGCAAAGACCGCCACCAATATACATGCGGTCACCATCAGGGTTCTGGCGGGAAGCTTCCGGAACATTCCGTCCAGGAAGGGCACCAGCACATACACCACAGCCATGCCGCCGATGCCGAAGGTGAGCAGCCCTTCCGCGCAGATCCTGCCGTGCAGATTGAGGAAGTACCCGGTATAATCCCACCATCTCGTGCCGCCGTGGAGGGATTCCAGGAAAAGGGACGTAAAATATTCCACGCATCCGCAGAGGATGATGGCAAGGACAAATTCTGCTGCCGGCTTTGTGCGGAACTTATTTAACAGCAGCAGGATCATGACGCTTCCGCATCCATAGATCGGAAGCCATGGACCGTGCATGACTCCGCGGTTGGCAAATTCTCCGTCCGTGATCAGGTGAAGGCTCACCTCCCACAGCCATCCGGCAAAGGACAGTGTGAAAAAGATCAGGATCACGGACCAGATGGAATAGTACCGGAGATAATTCTGACTGGCGATCCATTTCCGTTTTTTATGTTCCGGGATGGGGTACAGCCTGGTGGGATATACCAGTCCTTCCGCTGCCTTTTTGTCGTATTCCAGCTGGAAGCGGAGACTCTGCTGCTCCTCCAGTACCTCAATCGCTTTATTCCGCCGGAACGTGACTCCGAACACATCTGCCAAAAATCTCTGAATGCCTCCCAGCTTCGCGGCCTCCGGCAATTTTCTGCCGTACTCCTCATACACATCGGAATAAGTAAACTCCAGCATCAGAGGATCCGCGGTTTCAAATAAATATGTATCATGCAGTAGCTCTGTCTGCTCAATCTCGCGCTCACGGCCCAGGCGGCGGAGCTCTGCATAGTACTCTGCCAGCACCGCGGTCTTATAAGGAACGGTAAAGAAGATATTGGAAAGGCCGAAGGTCAGGATCCCGAGCATTTCCCAGCCAAGGAGGGAGAGCTCAAGTACAAAGCACTCCCACTTATGGCCGTGCATCAGCGTCCGCGACAGGGTGATCGCGTCCATGGTCCGGATGTCTGGATTTTCCGCCAGGATGCAGGGCACCAGATAATAGGAATAAGCCTTGATGATGCCGCCCACGATCGTCAGAGACCAGAGGGAGTTCAAAAGTCCTGTCACAAAATGCGCGATTCCCACGTGGCACCATTTTTTGACCCGCAGCAGAAACCACACCCGCTGGGCGGGCACCTTTTCATAGCAGCGGCCCTCCAGAAACATCCGCAGCATCACGGTCCGGTATACTCCGACCACAAAGATCTGGATCAGGAACACCAGGAGAAGCGCTCCTAGAAGCATGACCACAATGGCGCCGCTGTCGGTTCCGGCCAGGGAGCGGATGCCCACAGTCAGGGTCAGAAGATACGCTCCGGAGGACAGCTTATTGACGACAGAAGCAAATACGCCGCGGCTCCGCCCAAGGGCAGCGCCGGGATTGACCAGCGAATCCTCCACATACCGCTTTTCCGTTTCGCGGACCTGCTGTTTTTGATCCGCAAAGTTGCTCTCCGCGATCTCCATGGTATAATTCAGAAAGGAATTGATGATGGTGTTGGTAAATGTGACGCTTGCCTGTGATACATCCGCTTCCTGGATATTCATACCGAATCCCGACATGACGGACTGCCCGCCGAGTATGGACGATATGACACAAAGCAGCAGGAACAGGCGGTAGTGCTTTTTTAATGTTTTTTTGGCGCGTGCCTTTAAATCTTTTCGAATCTGTTTTCTTGTACGCAAGCTGGCAGGTCTCCAATCATTTTATTTTTGCGGCTGTTGCAGAACAGCAGAAAAGAGGGAGATCCGTTTCGGACGTTTTCCTTTGCTGTTTCCCGAAGCCGCATTTTAATGAAAATATGCACTGATAATCATAACATTGGATGCGGGCTTACGCAAGTAAAAGCCCAGACATATAAAATAAATGTACAGATCGTGTTACATGTCACACCCCGACCAATCACCACGCTGATTGGTTGGGAGGATGCACATAAGAGCTGGTATTCAGGCCGTCCATTGCCGTAGGCAATTTAAAATGACGGCCTGAGTTACAGGGCACGCCTGGTCAAGGTGTGACCTGTAACCAGATCGTTGCAGATCGGGTATAGGATACTTATAGAAGAGAAAGTGGTATATCGCCTGCGGGAGGCGATTTCACTTTCTAAAAGACGGGGGCGGGTATTAACTGTAGAAGAAATGAAAAAATACGAAATTTAATGATTTGATATGGAAAGTACCCTGGGGTATAGAGAACTCTCATACTTCCAGGGTACTTTGACGCCCGCGCGCCAGATAAATATGCCGTCCTTTGAAAACGACATGTAACTAACACCATGTAACCAACATCATGTAACCAACATCATACCATTTCAATATACAACTCTCATGCAGATTCCCTGGGGATAATCTCCGTATTTTTCTCCGAAGATATTCACCCCGCCCAGGTTCTTCGCATCCGGCTTGATGCAGATCTTAAATGAGATATAAGGGTGCTCCGTCAGACCGATCGTATTCAGATTGACGGCAGGATTGACCGACATCTCATTGATATATCCGCCGTCCGGGCGCAGTGATATGGTGGTCAGCTGTCCGTACTGGGTGCGGCCCATGGGCCAGATATCCGGAGTCAGCTTTCCTCTTCTCACGCCGAAATCTCCGGGACACGTATAGGTCCCGACCTCCTGTCCGTTGATAGAAAATGTGATATCCGAAGGCCAGTCCTCGCTGTATCCGGGTGCCTCGGAACAGAGCTCCAGGGTAAAGGAAAGCTCCTGCAGGGTCAGCAGGCTGTTGACCTTGTTCGGGAAACGGTATTCCAGAAATCCATGGTTGAACCAGATGAGCTGCGCGCTGCCGCGTTCTGCGGAATAAAAGGAGACCGGGTTGTCAAAGCAGTCAATGATCCCATCGATACCGGCCAGACCGCAGGTGGGGCTGACATCAAAATTGTAATAGCTGCCGATGGGCATATCATATAGAAAAGAGTGGTCGGCGGAATCAATGTCAGTGTCATATGCTTCCAGATGGAAGGAAAGGATATGGCACATACAGACCCGCATGGAACCGCGGATACCGGGCTGGTTTTCCGTGATGATCAGCCCGGCATCCTCCAGGCAGCGGATGTGCATGGCTGTGGAGGACAGCGGGATCTGCAGAAGCCGTGAGATCTCCTGCAGGGATAAGGGTTTGGTCTTGATCAGGTTCATAATGTCGATTCGGACCGGGGAAGATAAGGCTTTGCCGATCGCGACAATATGCTCCTTGTGGCCGGATACAGCCAGGTTGAGTTCCAGTTTTTTTTCTCCGATTACTTTTGGGGTGTTTTGGATTGCTGACATGATCATATTCCTTTCGAAAATATTGTAGTAAAAATAGTAAAAGTATTACAAAATAAATATTTTGAAATAAAGAAATAAAAAGCATTTATTACATTATAAATAGAGTAAAATGGTTTGTCAAGGAATATTGCACAAAATGACAATAAATAAATTGTGAAAATGAACTGAAATTGATATTTTCAACAAAAAGTAATTGCATTTAGGAGAAATGGAGAGTATAGTAAAAATATAAAATCTAGCAAAAAGATATATAAAGGTTAGAAAAAATAAAACAGAAAAATGGAAATAAATCATGGAATAATGCTTAAAATAATAAAACTGAAAATATGATTTGTCCGAATTTCAAAAAAATGAATTTTGATGTAGAAAATAATATGCATAAATTTCAAAAAAACAGAAATTAAAAAAGGAACAGGTGGAGCATATGAGAAATGAATATCCGCGTCCGGACTTTGTGCGGGAGCAATGGCAGAGTTTAAATGGCACATGGGATTTTTATGAAAGGCTCAGGGCGGAAAAGCTGCAGATTCAGGTGCCTTTCGTACCCCAGAGTCGGCTCAGCGGTATCGGCAGGAATCTGACTTCAGATACCATTTTATATGAGAGACAGTTTACGGTCCCGGAGGATTGGGAAGGCAAGCGGATTCTGCTGCATTTCGGCGCGGTGGATTACCGGTGCGGCGTATGGGTGAACGGCCAGTGCGCAGGCACTCATCAGGGCGGCCAGACTCCTTTTACATTTGATATCACAGATTTTTTAAACGGGGTCGAAGAGCATCTGAGAGTGTCTGCGGTGGACTATCTGACAGACGAGAGCATTCCCCGGGGAAAGCAGTACTGGAAGGAGAAGGGACAGTTCATCTGGTATACTCAGTCCAGCGGCATCTGGCAGTCGGTCTGGATCGAGCCTGTGGACAGCGCTCATATGGAGTGGATACATTTTACTCCGGACATTGATCAGGGAACGGTGGAGATCACCTACCAGGTATCAGATGATACGCCGGACACCTGCCAGTTGGAACTGGACATCCGATTCCGCGGCAGTAAGGTGTATACGGGGAGCATAGAAGGAATAAACAAGAGAGGAAAGATCATCGTGGATGTGTTCCGGAATCAAGCGCTTTGCGGCGCGTTTCACTTTACCGGGTGGTACTGGTCGCCGGAGCATCCTTACTTATTTGACGTGAAGGCAAGGCTCAGGGATGGGGACGACTGCAGGGACAGCATTGAGACCTACTTCGGAATGCGCAAGATCCATGTTCAGGACGGCAGGGTTTACCTGAACAACCAGCCCTATTATCAGAAGCTTCTGCTGGATCAGGGGTACTGGAAGGACGGACTGATGACCGCGCCGGACCAGGAGGAATACGCGGAGGATATCCGCAAAGCGAAGGCGATGGGGTTCAACGGCTGTCGGAAGCATGAAAAGGTGGAAGATCCGGTTTTCCTCTACTGGGCGGACAGGCTGGGGTTCCTCGTGTGGGAGAGCATGGCAAGCTTTTGGAGCTTCACCCCCCAGGGGGCGACGGTGTTTGCCGAGGAATGGACCCGGGTGATCCAGAGGGACTACAACCATCCCTGCATCGTGCTCTGGAATATGATGAATGAAAGCTGGGGAGTTCCCCGCGTATACGATGACAGCCGGCAGCAGCATTTCGCAAGGGCCATGTACCATATGGCGCGTGGACTGGACGATACCCGGCTGGTGATCGCCAACGACGGCTGGGAAATGACGGAAAATGATATCTGCGCGTTCCATACCTATAAACACGGCGAACAGGGTGACACCGGGCAGCAGGCACGCTTCCGCGCGGGGGTGAGGAGCCTGGAGGGCTTGTCGGGACTTGTGGAAAGGCCCCTGTTTGCAAAAGGATTTTCCTACGAAGGACAGCCGGTCATGCTGACTGAGATCGGAGGCGTTGCCATCCGGACGGCAGAGGAAGAGCGCGGAGAAGAAGCGGACAGTACGGCCGGAGTCAGCGTGGAAGCAGAAAACACGGCCGGAGCTGATGCGAATACATTCGGTACGGCAGAAGCAGATTCGTGCAGAAACGGCGACGGCAATACAAGCTGGGGCTATACGGGCGCGGACGGTCCGGAGGCGTTTCTTGAGGTTTACGAACGGCTGATCGGCGACATCTATGCTTCGGATCTGATCTGCGGCTTCTGTTATACCCAGCTGGCAGACATTGAACAGGAGCAGAACGGACTGCTGGATGAGATGCATCAATACAAGGCGGACGCGGCGGAGATCAAGAGGATCAACGACGGCAAGGCGACCACAGGTTCATTTTCCACTGTGGAATAAAAAACGGATAGAGGAGGGGATGTTGATGAGAAAAACAATATTTGTATTGCTGGACGCATGCCAGTATGAAGCGGGGACAAGAAACATGGGTTATCTGGAGCACCTGATCGATTATGAGAAGGGCGCGAAGTACAAGATCCGCGGGGAGCTGCCGTCCTTATCCAGGCCCATGTACGCCACGCTGCTGACCGGTCTTCCGGTCTGTATGCACGGCATCGCGGCAAATGAGACCGTCCGGGTGTTGGAGTGCGACAGTATTTTTTCCCTGTGCAAGTCACAGGGAGGCTTCACGGCAGCTGCGGCCTATTCCTGGGTCAGCGAGCTGTACAATGACGCGCCGTTTCGGACGGACCGGGATCGAATCCGGATCCATGCCGGAGGCATGATCGACGCGGGGATCTACTACTGGGAAGACGATTATCCGGATTCCCACCTCTTTGCGGACGGAGAGTACCTGAGAAAACAGTACGACCCGGATTTTATCTTGTACCATCCCATGGGGATTGATTACCAGGGACACCTCAGGGGCGCGGGGAGCAGAGAATACGAGGAGGCCATTGGAAAGGCGAATGTCATCCTTTCCCTGCTGATGGAGGGCTGGATGAAGGAAGGCTATCAGATTGTCATTACCGCGGACCATGGAATGAATACGCTTGGGATCCACGGCGGCACCGACGCGGAACAGAGGGACACGCCGCTGTATATTTTCAGCAGCCAGGTCAAGGCTGGACGGTTCGAGGAGAATTCTATTTCCCAATTAAATGTGGCGCCGCTGCTCTGCCGGCTGATGGACATTCCGGCGTCCCGGGAGATGATGGGGCTGGAGGAGATCGCCCTGGCGTGAGGAACGGACGGGACAGGGAAAATCGGTAAAAAATCGTTTCAAAAGAATATGAAGAATAGAAGCAGGATCAAGGAACGGCTCGGTATCAAAGAAAACAGGCGGAGAAAGATTCGCTTGCAAATAGACACAAAGGATCAATAGATTCATGTACTCAAAGGAGGAGACAACAATGAAAAAGAGAGTAAGGTTATTGAGTGTAATTCTGGCATCAGCGATGGCAGTGTCCATGCTGGCAGGCTGCGGCGGGGGAGAAGAGAAAAAGAACGATGCGCCCATGCCCGAGGTGGAGGTAGACCCGGACGCGAAGGTGGAGCTCAACGGAGAGGAAATGTCCCTGGCTGATCTGGTTTCCAAGGCTCAGGAGGAAGGCGACATCCAGTCTGTGGGCATGCCGGACGACTGGGCGAACTGGAAGGGCTCCTGGGAAGGGATCAACACCACATACGGCCTGACTCACGGGGATGTGGATATGACATCGGCGGAAGAGCTGTCGCAGTTCGCGGCGGAAAAGGACGATCCCACGAAAGACGTCGGGGATATCGGACTTTCCATGACGCCGGAAGCAATCAAGCAGGATGTGATCGGTTCCTTCAAGGCTTCCACCTGGGATCAGTTCCCGGATTGGGCGAAGGATCCGGAAGGCCGCTGGGTCATGACCTACACAGGCTCCCTCGCGTTTATCGCGAACACGGAATCCACCGGCGGAAAATGCCCGGCTTCCTGGGAAGAGGTGAAGGATGGCGATTATCTGGTATCCGTAGGAAATGTTCTTGCAGGCGCGGCTTCTCAGGTGGCTGTATTATCCTGCGCGATCGCGAACGGCGGTTCTCTGGATGACGTACAGCCGGGGATCGACTACTTCAAAGAGCTGGCGGAGGCCGGAAGGCTGGATACGGGCGACACCTCATCCGCAAGGCTGGCAAGCGGCGAGATGGTATGCTGTGTCGGAAATTATGACTATTCCGTGCTGTCATGGCGGGACAATATTGTAGCGGAAAATCCGGATATGAAGCTGGATATCACGATTCCCTCCGACGGCTCTGTTACAAACGGATATGCGCAGATCATCAACAAATATTCTGCTCGTCCAAACGCGGCGGGACTGACGATCGAATATCTCTGCAGCGATGAAGGCGCCATCGACCGCGCGAAGGGCTATGCAAGGCCGACCAAGGAAGGCGTGGAGCTTCCGGAGGAAGTGGCGGAAATCCTGCTGAGCGACGACCTGTATGAGAACTGCACCAATATTTCCGACGTGGAAAGCCTGAATGAGGCATGTACGAAGATTGCAGAGCTGTGGGAGAGGGAAGTGCTTCCTCTGGTACAGTAAGACTGCTGAAGGGCAGAGGGTCCGGCGGCATGCCGGGCCTCGCCGCGATAGGGAGACATCGTATGAAAACAAAATATAAGATCAAAAATCTGTGGACAATGGTTCCGCTGCTGATCCTGGCCGCTCTGTTCATTTTTCTGCCAATCCTGAGTATGATCAAACAGAGCTTTATGATGCCGGAGACGGGAACCTTTACGCTGAATAATTACAAGACAATATTTACAGACTCTGTCTACAGGGTCGCTACGGAAAACAGCCTGTACCTGTCATTTCTCTCTACGATCATCGGACTGATCCTGTCCTTCCTGATCGCGTATTCGATAAATGAACTGGGGCAGAAAGGCCAGGGACGCATTCTGTCCCTGCTGAATATGGTGTCAAACTTCGCGGGTCTGCCATTATATTTTTCCTTTGTTGTTATCTTAGGCAATACCGGTATTTTTGTGCTGGCGCTGAAAGCCATCGGGATTGAACTGGCGACGGTATTCAAGCTGTATTCCATGCAGGGGCTGATGCTGATGTTTGTATACTTCCAGCTTCCCCTGGGCAGTCTGATGCTGGTTCCGGCATTCCAGGCGATCCAGCCGGCATGGAAGGAAGCGGCAGAGCTGATGGAGGCGTCTACGTTCAAATTCTGGACAAAGATCGGCATTCCTGTCATGCTTCCCAGCCTTCTGGATACTTTTGCGCTCCTGTTCGCCAACGCGATCACGGCATACGCGACCGTACTCCTTCTGGTGACCACCAGTATCCCGCTGCTTCCGGTCAAGATCACGACCATGTTCACCGGGGAAATGACTCCCCAGCGGGAAATGGGTTCCACACTGGCGATCTGGATGATCGTGATCATGCTTGCCGTCATCTGCGGCTGCAACCTGTTGAAAAAACTGCTGTATAAAGGAGGGAGCGGATCATGAAACGGAAGAAAACATTTCCTTATGTTGTGCTGACACTGACAAGTATTTTCCTGCTGATCCCCTTTATCGCGACTCTGGTCTATTCCTTTACCGTGGGCTGGACCAAGCTCCTTCCCGCAGGCTGGACTTTGAAATACTGGGGACAGGCATTCACGGAGCCGAACCTGTGGCCCGCGATCCTGCGGGGTGTGCTGATCAGTATCCCGCCGATCCTCATCTGCAATGTAGTGGTGATCCTGGCGCTTTATACTTCGGTGGTCTATTATCCGAAGCTGGAAAAATACATTCAGGCAATCTGTATGGTGCCCAATTCGCTGAAGGGCGTTATCATTGCCATCCCGGTACTGGCCCTTTATGCGGGGACACCGACGATTTTTTCCAACAGAATGGTCATGCTGGTATGCATTTACAGTATTTCCATCCTGCCCTTCGTCTACCAGGGGATCCGGAACAACCTGCACGGGATCAACGTGACGCAGCTTCTGGAAGCGGCCGAGATCCTGGGCGCGGGCAAGCTGTACGCGTTTGTGCGCATCGTGCTTCCGAGCATGCTGTCAGGGATCTTGGTTTCCTCGCTGCTGGCCTTGTCTACCGTATTCGGTGATTTTGCCATCATCAAGATCATTGCGGGAAATAAATTCGAAACCGTGCAGATGCTTCTTTACAACAGCCGTGTGATCGTGCTCCAGTACCAGTGCGTGATCGTAATCATCATGTTTACCGCTACACTGGTGATCTCGCAGGCGGTATTCAAGTTTCAGAATAAGAAAAGGGGTTAGGTGAAAATACATGTCATACATAGAATTTAAAAATATCCATAAGCGTTTTGGCGACGCCCATGTATTAAAAGGGATCAATCTGAATATCGAGCAGGGTGAATTTGTGACCCTGCTGGGGCCGTCCGGCTGTGGAAAGAGTACACTGCTCCGCTGCTTTTCCGGACTTGAGACCGTCAGCGAAGGGGAGATCTATCTGGATGGTGTGAACATCACGAACTTTACGCCCAAGCAGCGGAAGATCGGGATGGTCTTCCAGCAGTACAGTCTGTTCCCCAACATGACGGTCCGGCAGAACGTGGCATTTGGGCTGCAGATCCAGAAAAAGGAAAAATCATTTATTGAAGAAAAGGTAAAAGAAGTGCTGGATATTGTCGGCTTATCGGAAAAAATCGACCAGTATCCGAGGCAGCTCTCCGGCGGGCAGCAGCAGAGGGTGGCCCTGGCGAGGGCGATCGTCATGGAGCCCAAGGTATTGCTTCTGGACGAGCCTTTGAGCGCCATTGACGCGCTTCTGAGAAGGAATCTCCAGATCGAGATCCGCAGGATCCAGCAGAAATTAAAGATCACGGCAATCTTTGTTACCCATGACCAGGAGGAGGCCATGGTGATGTCGGATACGATCCACCTCTTCAACGTGGGGCAGATCGAGCAGTCCGGCTCCCCGGAGGAGATCTACGCCTATCCGAAGACTAAATTCGCGGCCAATTTTATCGGGCATTATAATATTCTGGATACGGCCGCGATGAAGAAGGTGGTGACCGTAGATACGGGAAGCGAGTTCGTGGCGATCCGTCCCGAAGCCATCCGCATTTCGCCTGATGACGGCGGCAGCGGCGGCCAGGATGTACGGATGAAGGGAAAGATCACCGGTGCCATGTCCAGAGGGACCACGGTTGCTTATACGGTGAACTGCGGTGGCCTAGAGGTCAACGCGGACGTCCTGTTCAGCCCGAATGGGAGAATGGGGATTGGAGAAGAAGTATATCTGCAGATTCCGAAAAAGGACATTTTGGAACTCAGATGATCATATCATTGCATGCTGCCGTCTGCGCCGCTGTGGAAATTCCGTTAGGAGGACGGAGGTTATGGGAAAACTGAGGAAAATTACAAACGGCAGGACTGCTATGGCGCTGTTTTTATTGTGCTGGGCGGCATATTTTACATCATATATCGGACGGCTGAATTATTCCTCGGCCATGACCGCAATGATCCAGGAGGAGATCCTGACGAAAAGCCAGGCCGGATTTATCAGTATGGTTTACTTTTTCGCTTACGGGATCGGGCAGCTGTGCAACGGCCTGCTGGGCGACCGGATGCATCCGGGAAAAATGATCTTCACCGGACTGTCCGCCGCGGCGCTCATGAATCTGCTGATGGGATTTACCGGGCGGTTCCTGCTGATGTCTGCCATCTGGGGGATCAACGGATACGCCCAGGCCATGATCTGGCCGCCGATCATCCGTATTTTTGCGGAAATGCTGGAAAAAGAGCGGAAAATGAAATACTGCGTTGATATCGTATCCTCCCAGGTGGTAGGGACGCTGGCGTCTTATCTGATCGCGGCCGGGGTGATGTGGCTGTTCGGCTGGAAAGCCGTGTTCGCGGCTGCGGCAGTTTGCCTTGCGGCCATGGCTGCGGCCTGGACAGTTGGGTTCGGGAAGATTGAGAGAGGAAGCGGACAGGAAATCGAGAGGGATGAAGATAGAGGTGAGAGAACTGCGGAGCCGGGTGGAGGCGACGGTGTGAGAACTGCGGAGCCGGGTGGAGACGACGGTGTGAGAACGGCCGGACCGGGTGGAGACGGCAATGTGAGAACGGCCGGACCAGGTGCAGGCAGTGGGGAAAGTTTTTCCTGTGTTCTGCTTCATTGCGGGCTTCTGGCAGTACTCTTCCCGGTGGTGATCCACGGAATGCTGAAAGACGGAGTGACCACCTGGGTTCCGACCTATATTACGGAGACATTTCTGACTTCGCCCTCATTTTCCATACTGGTGACGGCGGTATTGCCGGTTCTGAACCTGACAGGGGCCTATGCCGCCAGATTTGTATATGAAAAATGTAAGGGGCATGAGATCAGGGCCGCGGCGGTATTTTTTTCGGCAGCAACGGCGGCGCTCTGCGGGCTGTGGGTTGGAAAGGGCATCTCGATCGTACTTACGGTGTTCCTGTTTGCGGTGACTACGGCGGCCATGATGGCAGTGAACACGCTGTTTGTCAATATGCTTCCCCTGCGGTTTGAGAAGATGGGAAGAGTATCCACTGTGTCGGGATTCCTCAATTCCGCCGCATATCTGGGTACGGCGGTGTCTACCTTTACGATCGGAGTGATGGTGGAAAAGCTGGGGTGGAATGTGACGATCGGAAGCTGGGTCATGCTGACGGCGGGGGCGCTGGCAGCGTGCGTGGTGTTCCGGAAGCGGGAGGTTGGATGAGGAGCTGTTCCAAGTCCTCTAACAAGTTCATTCTCTTCTCCGGAGGAGCGGGTATAAATCATCCCTCTTTGACCGGCCATGAGGCATATGCAGAAATATTAATGAAATTGATCAGGAACTAAATATTGTAGAATTAAGTAAAAAAAGGGTTGCCGGAAAATACGGTTTCTTCGCAAGATTTTATTAGCGGTATAATGAGCGAAAGCTCTCTTGCGGCATTACAGTTATTTTTCGACAACCCCTTATGTGATATTCTGATAAAGACTTTGGCGTTAGATTATTTTATCCCCCCTGCAAAGAGGGCGGCCTCAGCAGCGGTTTTTCGTTTACAGGCTCGTGGCCGCATAGAATCCTTCTCGGATCGCGTCTCCGATCTTACCAAGCTTCCTGCTGTCTCCAACGACTCTTGTCTTTGTGTGGTATTTCGCCTTCACAGCATCCACTGCCGCAAGATCCGGCTTCATGCCAAATGCGGAGATTACGGTATCTGCCTTCAGAACTTCCTGTGTTCCATCCTTCTTTTCTACCGTCACACCGTCGGCCTGTATAGAAACTACTTTGGTATCGGTCAGGATCTGAACCTGGTGCTTTGCAAGCGCGTTCATCAGGGAGATCTGATTGATGAACATGGCGTCTCTGGCAACAGCGGGCAGCATTTCTACCACGGTTACCTTCTTGCCCATCTCGGAAGCCATTTCCAGCGCACCGTCGCAGCCGGATACACCGCCGCCGCAGACAACGATATTTTCTCCCTTGATGAGGGAGGGATCCCTGTGAGAATCCAGGATCGTTACCACATTCTTGCCGTCGATCCCCGGGATCGGAGGTATGATGGGGGATGCGCCGCAGCCGATGATAATCCGGTCGCATTCTGCAAGGATTTCCTCATCGCCTGTGATCTCTGTGTTGAGGCGCGCATCCACGCCCAGCTTTTCCAACTGAACCTCAAACCATTTTGTAAGCGCGGCGATATTGGATTTGAAGCTGGCCGTACAGATAGTTCCCATTACGCCGCCCAGCTTGCCGGTTTTTTCAAATAATGTGACCTTGTGCCCTTCGATCGCGGCAACCCTTGCTGCTTCCAGTCCGCCGGGGCCTCCGCCGATGACAACCACGTTTTTCGGAGAATCCGTTTTGCGGATCTGGAAACGTACCTCTTCCATTGCCTGCGGATTCACTGCGCAGCTCAGCTTTGTATGATAATTCCAGATGCGGCCGATGCAGTACTCGTTACAGCGCAGGCAGGGCCGTACGTCCTCTCTTCTTCCTTCCAGGAGCTTATTCGGAAGCTCCGGATCCGCGATCATGGCACGTCCCATCATAACAAAATCCGCATTTCCGGATTCGATCAGCGCCAGCGCAGTGTCCGGATTGTGGGCGCCTGCGTTCAGCAGCGGTACATGGACGTTCTTTCTGGCCTCTTCACACACATAGGACATACAGGATTCTCCCAGATAGGACGGCGGGAAAATGTAATCCAGAGTCTCATAGCAGCCGGCGTCGATGTCCAGCGCATCTACCCCTTCCTCTTCCAGAAGCTTGATGATCTTGATGCTGTCCTCCATGGTACGTCCGCCCTCGAACCTGTGATCCAGGGAAATGCGGAACAGGATCGGCATGTCATTTCCGACAACGCTTCGGATCGCGCGGATGATCTCCCGCGGAAATCTCGCGCAGTTCTCCGGACTTCCACCGTACTCGTCAGTCCTCTTATTCCATACAGGGGACATAAACTGATCGATCAGATATCCGGCATGCGCATGGATCTCAATTGCGTCATAGCCTGCGTCCCGCGCTACGCCCGCCGCAAACTTAAAGCCTTCCATCATTTCCCCGATTTCCTCCACGGTCAGGGCATGACACTTCATTTCCGGATTAAATACGGACGGTGTCTCGGAGGAAGAGATGGGCGGATTCCCAAAGGTATCCGGAAATGCGTTTCTTCCGGTACCCGGACTGATCTGGCAGGCGATCTTCGCACCGTAGCGGTGTACGCCGTCGCATACGGAGGTCAGTGACGGGAGTACAGTATATGCATCCAGATAGCCTTCCATGGAGCCCTGCGCGATTTTTTCGTTCAGCATCTGACAGCCCATGATGATCATGCCGATACCGCCCTTTGCGCGCTCTATAAAATAATCAATTTCCTGAGAGTCTTTTCTTCCGTTTGTAAATGCGGAGTTTGTTCCCATCGGAGACATGACCAGACGGTTTTTAACCTCCATGCTCCCGATTTTAAAAGGTGTAAAAAGTTTTTCGTATCCCATGATTTGTCCTCCTTCTTTTCAAATAGCGGTCTTTAGAGCATAGATGTCATCCCGCCGTCAACAAAGAGTGTCTGCCCGGTCGTATAGGTACAGGCATCCGAAGCAAAGTAGATCAGAGCGCCGTTCAGTTCTCCTTCCTCGCCGAACCGCTTCATGCAGCAGCGGTTTTTCAATACCTGAGAGCCCTCGGAATCAATTGCGCCCGCCGTCATCTCTGTCCGGAATACGCCTGGCGCAATGGCATTTACCAGGACATTGTAAGGCGCCATATCTGCAGCCATAGCTTTCGTCAGGTTCATGACACCGCCCTTTGCGGCAAAATATCCGATCTGGCTTGGTCCTGCCTGGATCGCCCCTACAGACGCGATATTGATGACACGTCCATAATTTTGCTTCATCATTAAGCGGCTGACTTCGCGGGTCATCAGGAATACGGCCTTGAGATCCGTATCCAGCACTTTATCCCATTGCGCAGTTGTGTGGTCATGGATTCCTGCGGAATACTCACATACACCTGCGCAGTTTACGAGGATTTCAACCGTTCCAAACTCGGCTTCCGTTTTGTCTACGGCTTTTTTAATACTCTCTTCATCCGTTACGTCACATTTCAGAGGGAGGCATTTTCTTCCCAATCCCTGAATTTCGCCCGCAAGGGATTCCAGGCGCTCCAGACGCCTTGCGAGGATTACGACATCCGCTCCCTGCTCTGCTAGCCCGCGCGCCATCTGCGCGCCCAAGCCGGAGGAGGCTCCTGTTACCAATGCGGTTTTTCCTGACAGATCAAAACAAACTGACATTTTTTTCACTCCTTTTCACATTTTCTCCGGTACGTTACATTCCATGCAAAATCCTGTCCCACGCAGGCTCCTGCGCTGTAAAATACCTTCATTTTATCTTTATTATATGATGTACGGAGGGATTATTCATTAGGCGTTTTTACTAAATCAACCATATGTATTTGTGCAGATGCACACAAATCAACTCCGGGTTGAATTTTCCCCCAGATATCAAATATTTAGTGATTGCGGACGGGCTTCCGTTGGGGTTAAGATGAAAGTGATTTTTCGTAATCACTGCAGGATTAGCTTCAATTCACAACTGTAAAAAATTATGATCGGAGGTCAAACTATGCTGGACAATAAAAAAATAGCCGATTTCATCACAAGCAAAAGAAAGCGGCTCGGCATGACACAGGCGGAGATCGCCGCCAGGCTCAACGTATCTTTTCAGGCTGTTTCTAAGTGGGAAAACGGTACGCTGCCGAATGTGGAGATCCTGGTGGAATTGGCCGGATTGCTGCACACCTCAGTGGATGAGATCCTTCAGGGCCGGGAGAAAAACAGCGAGAGCTTTTCCTACAGCAAAGCCGGGGTGGACATTTCCTATACCGATGCCATGAAAAGGGAGATGGCTGTGTATCTGACAACGGAGAACCCGCGCGTGCTCAACGGTCTCGGTCCTTTTGCGTCCCTGTACGACATCGGATTTCCGGGCATTGAGGATCCGGTACTGGTCCTGAAGTCCGAGGAGCCGGGTTCCAAGCAGAAGCTGGCCATGGAATACGGATACGTGGAATCCATTTGCCATGACATGATCAACCACCTGGTAAATGATATCGCCGTAATGGGCGCGAAGCCTCTTGCGGTGCTGGATACGATCGTATGCGGAAAGGCGGAAAAGGAGACGATGAAAGCATTTGTGAAGGGGATTTCCGAGGCCTGCCGGGAAAATGAATGCGACCTGGTGGGCGGTGAAACGTCCATCCAGCCGGAGGTGGTAAATCCGGGGCTGTATATCCTGACATCAAGCATTGCCGGGATCGTACCCAGAGACCGGATCATTGACGGGTCAGGGATTCGGGAAGGAAATAAGGTTCTGGCAGCGGCCTCCAACGGTCTCCATACCAACGGCTATACGCTGATCCGTTTCTTAATGGAAAAAATTCCCCGGATCAAGCTGGAGAGGATAGAAGGCGAGACATTCATTGAGCAGATCATGAAGCCTCATACGCCGTACTACCGGGCGATCAAAACGGTGACCCGGGGGAATGGAGTCCGTGGCATGGCGCATATTACCGGGGGCGGCATTGAGGGGAACCTGTGCAGGATCATCCCAGACGGGCTGTGCGCGGAAATTGACCTGCGGCAGTTAAAAACACTGCCCATATTTACCTATATTAAAAATGCCGGTAATATAGAAGAACAGGAAATGCTTTCCACGTTCAACTGCGGAGCCGGGCTTCTGCTGGTAGTGGATCAGGAGCATGCGCGGGAAATTGCGGAGCAGATGAAACAATATCACGACTGCTATGAGATCGGGGAAATACGAAAAGGGGAGAAAAAGGTAGCATTCCGGAATCATATTTCATTTGAAACATGACATACAGCTGTCCTGTTTCCTGTGTTATAATTGAGACGCTGGCAGGTCATCAATTTCCAGATGAAAATTGGTGACAAATTAAAATGAATTGTGCTGAAGCGCAAGCAGGTCATCAATTTCCTGCCGGAAATTGGTGACAAATGATACCGTTTTTCAAAGGAGCGCATATGAAGATTGACCGACTGATTGGAATTTTATCCGTCCTGCTTCAGCAGGACATGGTGACCGCCCCCTGCCTTGCGGAGCGGTTCGAGGTGTCCAGAAGGACGATCAACCGGGACATTGAAGATCTGTGCAGGGCCGGGATCCCGATCGTGACCATGCCGGGAGCCGGCGGCGGGATCTCCATTATGGAAAATTATAAAGTGAACCGGACCGTCTTTACGACCCGGGAAATGCAGGACATCCTGGCCGGGCTTCGAAGTCTGGACAGTGTCAGCGGTACGAACCAGTATGGCCTTTTGATGGAAAAGCTTTCCGCGGGCGGGTCGGATTTTATGGCGGGAAACCAGTCTGTCCTGATCGACCTGTCTTCCTGGTATAAGGCGGATCTGGCGCCCAAGATCGAGATCATCCGGGCGGCGATCGACGGCAGGCAGGAACTGGAATTTCTCTATTTTTCACCGAAGAAAGAGGGGAGAAGGCGGATCGAAAGCTATTATCTGATCTTCCGCTGGTCCAGCTGGTACGTCTGGGGATGGTGTACCTCGTGCCGGGATTTCCGGCTGTTCAAGCTGAACCGCATGGCGGAGCTGAAGCTGTCCGGAGCAGGCTTTGAGCCGCGGAAGGTGCCTCTGCCGGATCTGAAAAATGAACGGATCTTTCCGGGCGGCATCCGGGTAAAAGCGGTCTTTGAGCCGGAGTGCAAATGGCGGCTGGTGGAGGAATTCGGTCTGGACTGCTTCGAAGAGCAGGAGGACGGAAAACTGCTGTTCCATGCGGATTACACGGATCAGGACAATCTGATCAGCTGGCTTCTGACCTTCGGTGACCGGGCGGAATTGCTGGAACCGGAGAATATCCGGAAGGAGCTTCGGGAGATGATCGAAGCTATGCGGAAACGATATGCGCAATAATATGCATGGTATTAAGAAAGGATGATGAACAATGGCAAGCAGTCTGGAATTTGTACAATATGCGGCGGATCAGCTTTCCGACGCAGGGACGATCAGTTATCGGAAAATGTTTGGGGAATATGGATTATATTGTGATGGGAAATTTTTTGGCTGTATCTGCGACGACCAGTTTTTTGTGAAAATGACAAAGGCGGGGAAACGCCTGGCGCCGGAGATGGAAACCGGTTCGCCTTATGAAGGGGCAAAGCCGCATTTCCTGATCGAAGAACTGGACGACAAAGGATTTCTGGCAGAATTTGTAACAGAGACATGCAGGGAGCTGCCCATGCCAAAGCCGAAGAAGAAAAAAACGAAAGCGTGAGCGAATATCTGGATGATGTACGGAGCGCCAGAACAATCTGCCGTTTTGTATAACATAGAACGAGAGGAGAGGAAGATCTATGCCGTTTGACTACAAAAAAGAATATAAAGAATTTTACCTTCCCCCCAAAAAGCCGGGGATCATTGAGATTCCGGAGATGAACTATGTAGCGGTACGGGGCAGGGGCAATCCCAATGAACCGGACGGGGAGTATAAGGCCGCGATGAATCTGCTGTATGGAATCGCATTTACCATTAAAATGAGTTATAAGGGGACGCATCAGATCGACGGGTACTTTTCCTATGTGGTGCCGCCGCTGGAAGGGCTCTGGTGGCAGGAGGGCACAGACGGGATCGACTATTCCC
Organism: Lachnospiraceae bacterium; assembly: GCA_910573785.1. Lineage (GTDB taxonomy): Bacteria > Bacillota > Clostridia > Lachnospirales > Lachnospiraceae > Schaedlerella. The sequence goes on from CAJSZT010000014.1 coordinate 43,848, forward strand.
GCAAAGAAGATTTTCAATGGATTTCCATGATACGGCTTCCGGATTTCGTGAAAAAAGAAGATTTTGACTGGGCCGTGGAGGAAGCGTCCGCGAAAAAGAAAACGGATTTTTCGAAAGCGGAGTTTTTTACCTACGGAGACGGGGTATGCGTCCAGTGCATGCATATCGGCAGCTATGACCATGAGCCGGAGACGATCCGGAGGATGGATGAATATGCGGCGGAAAATGGATACGGACTGGATTTGTCGGAGTCAAGGTTCCACCATGAGATCTATCTCAGCGATCCCCGGAGGGCGGCGGAGGAAAAACTTCGGACAGTGATCCGGCATCCTGTCAGGCCGAGATTTACAGCCTGACCAGCCTTTCTCACCAACTTTCCTCCTCCCGATAATATCTCCGATACTGCGCCGGAGTCATTCCGGTATGCTTCTTAAAAATCTTGATAAAATAACTCTGGGTAGAGAAGTTCAGATATTCGCTGATGACGGCCAATGTAAAATCCGAATAGATCAGCATATGCCGTGCTGCCTCTACCCGTTCTTTTTGTACATAGTCTACCAGGGACATGCCTGTCTCCTGCCGGAACACCCGTGACAGATGGCAGGCGCTAAGCCCCACTGCCTCCGCTGCCTTTTCCAATGTGATGGCTTCGTGCAGATGTATATGGACATAATGCATCACGGCTTCCATTTTTGCGCTGTAATGCCGTCTTCCCTTTTCTGCCACCGCATGGGTAAATTCCCGAAAGGCACGCATATAAAGCTGGTGTACCTCCCGGGTGCAGGTGCACTTTTCCCCATTCTGTATATAGCTGTCGCTCATGGCATATGCAAGCTCCTCCGGCAGTCCGCCGTCGATTGCGGCCCGGGTAAACATGGTGACTGCCGTGATCAGCATGTTTTTCTGATGGCGCGTTTCATTGTCCGAAAGGATCCCCTCCGTTCCGTCCGGCGGGACCTGCAGCGCGCCCTCGACTTCCTCAATGCGTCCCTCCGTGATGACCCGGTATCGGATCTTTTCATGCGCATAGGACATGTGCGGCTGCGCTTCCTCACGCCGCTGAAACAGACCGTGTTCCCGTGTGATCTCAATGCTTGCGTCCTTTTTCATAGAGTACCTCCGCTCAGAACTGTAAAAGTTATTTTTCGCAGTTCCTTATTATTTTGCAGTGTCTTGTGTCCCTCTGCAGGGCATTCGGTCATTCCATTTTTGCTGTCATGTATATAATAACAAGATTTTACTATAATTCACAAGATATTGCTATATTTTTCTTTTCGGTCATGCTATTCTTTTTTTACAAAGGGTTACAGGGCACGCCTTGACCAGGCGTGCCCTGTAACTACAAAGGCAGCTGTTTGCACCCTGACCGGGGGCTTACAGTAACTTACAAAGGCTGCGGTTCCATACTCGCGTCTGATGAAATACGCAGTGAGTATCGCGCTTGCCGCAAAGAAATTATTATGAAAAAGGAGTGTACATTTCATGGAACGCAATCTCAAAGAACTGATTTCCCAAATGACTCTTGAGGAGAAAGCCGGCATGTGCTCCGGTCTTGACTTCTGGCATCTCAAAAATGTGGACCGGCTGGGGATTCCCAGCGTTATGGTCAGCGACGGCCCTCACGGACTGCGTAAGCAGGATGACAAGGGCGACCATCTCGGCATCAACGACAGCATCAAGGCGGTCTGCTTTCCGCCTGCCTGCCTCTCCGCCTGCTCCTTTGACCGGGAACTGATGACAAAGCTGGGCGAGACCATCGGAAGGGAGGCCCAGGCCACAGACGTATCGGTAGTTCTGGGACCTGCCGTGAACATCAAGCGTTCTCCGCTGTGCGGCCGGAACTTCGAATATTATTCCGAGGATCCCTACCTGGCAGGCGAGACCGCCGCGGCCTTTATTGACGGCGTGCAGTCCCAGCATGTGGGCACGTCCATCAAGCATTTTGCCGCAAATAACCAGGAATTTAATCGGATGAGCAACTCTTCGGAGGCGGATGAAAGAACCCTGCGGGAAATCTATTTTCCGGCATTTGAGACGGCGGTCAAGAAGTCACAGCCCTATACCGTGATGTGCTCCTATAACCGGATCAACGGCACCTACGCTTCGGAAAATCCATGGCTGCTCACGGACGTTCTCCGGGATGAGTGGGGCTTTGAGGGGTATGTGATGTCTGACTGGGGCGCGGTCAATGAGCGTGTGCCCGCTCTGAAAGCCGGCCTGGAGCTGGAAATGCCTTCTTCCGGAGGCGTGAACGATCAGGAGATCGTGAAAGCAGTACAGGACGGTACGCTGGATGAGGCCGTGCTGGACCGGGCCGTAGAGCGGATCCTGCGTATTTCTTTCCAGTGGCTGGACAACAAGAAGGAGCAGCCCTTTACCATGGAGGAGGATCACGATTTTGCGCGTCATACCGCGGAGCAGTCCATGGTCCTTCTGAAAAATGAAGACGTACTTCCGCTCAAAGCAGACGAAAAAGTGGCGTTTATCGGCGGATTTGCGAAAAAACCGCGTTTTCAGGGCGGCGGAAGCTCCCATATCAACAGCTTCCGTGTCAGCAGCGCTATGGATGCCGTTTCCCGGATGGAAGGCATTTCCGGAAACGTAACTTATGCAGAGGGATTTGCGGCGGACCGGGATGTCTATGATGAAGCGCTGGCGGCAGAGGCTGTGGAAGCGGCGAAGAAGGCAGACAAGGCCGTGATCTTCGCCGGGTTGCCGGACAGCTTTGAATCGGAAGGCTATGACCGGTCCCACATGAGGCTTCCGGAATGCCAGAACCGCCTGATCGCGGAGATCGTAAAGGTACAGCCCAACACCATCGTTGTCCTGCACAATGGCTCCCCGGTGGAAATGCCCTGGCTTGTCGGCGTGAAGGGACTGCTGGAAGCGTACCTGGGCGGCCAGGCCGTGGGTGAGGCCGAGGTCAACCTGTTATATGGAAAGGTCAATCCCTCCGGAAAGCTTGCCGAAACCATTCCATACAAGCTCTCTGACAATCCGTCCTACCTGAATTTCGGAGAGGGAGAGAAAACCATTTACTATGAAGGCGTATTCGTGGGATACCGCTATTATGATACCAAGGAAATGCCGGTGGCGTTCCCCTTTGGCTACGGGCTGTCCTATACTACATTTGCGTACAGCAATCTGAAATTGGACAAGGAAATGCTGACGGACAAGGACACTCTGGCGGTCAGTGTGGACATTACCAATACCGGAAATACGGCCGGAAAGGAGATCGTTCAGTTGTACGTCCGCGACCGCAGCGGTGCCTGCCGCAGACCCGACAAGGAATTGAAGGGCTACGAAAAGGTTTCACTAGAGCCGGGCGAGACAAAGACCGTGACGATGACGCTGGATCACAGAAGCTTTGCGTGGTACAACACGGATATGAAGGACTGGTATGCGGCCAGCGGAGCATATGATATTCTGATCGGCGCGTCCTCCCGGGATATCCGCCTGACCAAAACCGTGCAGATGAACTCCACCGTGAAACCGCCCCTAAAGCTCCACCTGAACACGACGCTGGGCGAGCTGTTCTCGGATGAACGGACCAGGGAGTACGGGCAATCCCTTGCGGATAAGATGGCAGCCTTCTTCGGCGGTTCCACGGAGGAGGCAAACGAAGCGATCACGGATGAAATGAATACCGCCATGGTTGCGTCCATGCCGATCCGGAATGTGGTCTCCTTTGGATTGTGCTCCAAGGAAGAAGTAGTGGAAGGGCTGAATAAGCTGATCGAAGCACAGAAATAATATAATTTTAGCGGAGCTGCGTGTATGTCAGCTCCGCTTTCAGCATTTTCCAATGCTGATTAAAGATTTTTTCAAGATAAAGCCCCTCCTATATTTTTATATTGCGTTCCGCAATACTTCCACCTTACAGGTATGCGCCTTGCTTTTTGTATCATAAGCAATCCCTACGCCCAGAACCCGCCCGGTATATTTGGGCGTTTCACCTAGTTTTCCTTCATATTTCAGCGCATATTTTTTAACCTTGATCTGTTGGAGCGCTTCTTCAACTGTATGGTCAACTTTCAGTTCCAGGATGATTCCATCTGCCTTTTTATCCAGTTCTGGATAAAATATAAAGTCCACAAATCCAATCCCGGCCTTATCCTCACGCTCGATCCGATACGAATCCCGGGCTGCAAGATAGACCAGATTTACTACTGCTGTTAAGTCAGTTTCATTGTTATAATTCAGCAGAGGAATCTCTGTATTGTGTGCAAATTCTAAAATCCGCAGCATTGTCTGGGTATCCCCCGTAAGTGTTGCGTGCAGCATTTTTTCTGATTGCTTCGCAAGCTCATATACATATCCGAGGGAAGGTTCCTTTTGCAGCATATCGTCAAATTTTTCCATCAATTCACGATTCGGGATCTGCACATACCCCTTTTCATAACTGAGGAATCCATATACAACCATTGCGGAAAATATTTCATCCTTATTCGTCAGATTCATGGAGGTGGCCGCATACTCCCGCACCTTTGCGGGAATCGGAGTACCGGATATCATCCGGGCAAGATCATCGCATACGGCGGCCGTGTTATGGTTGATATAATAATAAATCTCATCATAAGGACCAGCACTGGTCCAGTAATTCCCCAGGTTGTTGTTCGTTAAGGATGCGGCGACAGAACGTGGATTATAAACCCGTTCCCCGGATTTTGTACAATACCCGTCATACCATATTTTCAGGCCGTCCAGCGTTACCTCTGGATTCGGCTGGTTTTGTAAGTATTTATCGTAAAGACCGGAGACTTCGGCCTCCGTAAAACCAAAATCACTGCTGAACAATTCTTCCGAAGCCATAGTATATTCCAGAAACATATTCAGCTCCGAGCCGCTCGAGTATTTGGCAATGGGCAGAATGCCCGTCATATATACAAAATCAACATAAGGCTGATCCTTCAGCAGACTGCTCAGAAATTCTATATAAGCTTTTTTGTCTCTTCCTGATATAAAATCTTTGTGGAAAATAAAATCCCATTCATCCAAAACGAATATAAAGCGTGCGGCAGGATTTGTATCGTAAATGGCTTTCAGGATATCCCAGACTGCATCCTCCGGGTCAACCTTTGCCTGCGGATAGCTTTCGGCCAGATCTTCTGTCAGTTTCCGCTCAATACGGCTGATATAATCCTCAAAACTGCCGCACCGCCTTGGAAGCCGATTGAATGAGATGGAGATGACAGAATATCGGTTCACATGTTCTGTATAAAACGGCGCCTCTGCAATTTTTAAATTGTCAAAAATCTTCCGGGAGTCGCAGCCCCTGGAAAAGAAGGCGGCCACCATATTTGCAGTTACTGATTTTCCAAAACGCCGGGGTCTTGTAATACAAATATATTTTTCCGATATCCCGATTCTGGGGATGAGCTTCTCCAGAATTGCGGATTTATCCACGAAGTACGGACTTTTATACACTTCGGAATATGCAGTAAAAGAAGCTCTGCTGTCCAGATAATTCCCCATATCAAGTACCTCCCTTGCCTTATATTTAAGATAACATGACACAGGAATAAATTCAATAGAAGGAAAGAACAAGTTGCTGACTTCCCCTCCATATGATAAAATGAATTGCGCCGATGCGCAAGCGGGTCATCAATTTCCTGGCGAAAATTGGTGACAGATTATAAAATGAATTGCGCCGATGCGCAAGCGGGTCATCAATTTCCTGGCGAAAATTGGTGACAGATTATAAAATGAATTGCGCTGGCGCGCAGGCATGTTTTCAAATGAGTAACAAAAACACTGAGGAGGAAAACAAAGTGAAGAGAGAAAAGTTTGGTTCCAGGCTGGGGTTCATTCTGGTATCTGCCGGATGTGCCATCGGCATTGGAAATGTATGGAAGTTCCCGTACATGTGCGGGGAATTTGGGGGAGCGGCATTTATTCTGATCTACCTGATCTTTTTATTGGTATTGGGGATCCCGGTGCTTACCTGTGAGTTTGCCATCGGAAGAGGCAGCGGCCGCAGCGTTGCGGCAGGCTTTGAACGGCTGGAGCCCCAGGGGACGGGCTGGCATATCACGAAATGGGTCGGCATCATCGGAAGCTATCTGCTGATGATGTTCTACACCACGGTAGGCGGCTGGATGATGTATTACTGCTTCCGCAGCATCGCGGGAGAATTTGCCGGGGCGTCTACGGATACAGTGACAGCCGGTTTTTCGGACATGCTGGGCAACGCGCCGGTGATGGCGTTCTGGACAACCCTGATCTGCGTCATCGGTTTTGCGGTCTGCCAGTTCGGGATCCAGAAGGGGATTGAGCGGGTTTCCAAGCTGATGATGAGCGCGCTTCTGGTCATCATGCTGGTGCTGGCAGTACATTCCGTATTTCTGGAAGGGGCCGGGGAAGGGATCCATTTCTACCTGGTACCGGATTTTGCCCAGATGAAGGAGATGGGTATCGGAAATGTGATCTTCGGGGCCATGAGCCAGGCATTCTTTACCCTCTCCATCGGTATCGGCGCGATGATGATCTTCGGCAGCTATATCGGAAAAGAGCGGAGCCTCGCGGGAGAGGCGATCAGCATTACCGCGCTGGATACCTTCGTGGCGCTGATGGCAGGCTTCATCATCATTCCGTCCTGCTTCGCCTTCGGCATTGAGCCGGGAGCGGGGCCGAGCCTGATCTTCATCACCATTCCCAATATCTTTGCCCAGATGCCGGGAGGGCAGATCTGGAGCGCGCTGTTTTTTCTGTTTCTGACCTTTGCGGCATTCACGACCATTGTGGCTGTATTTGAAAATATCATATCCTTCGATATCGATATTTTCGGCTGGTCCAGGAACAAAAGCGTGCTGGTGAGCGCGGTCCTGATCATTGTGCTGAGCATGCCCTGCGTGCTGGGATTTAACGTCCTGGCCGGCTTTGAGCCGTTGGGAGCGGGAACCAATATCCTGGATCTGGAGGATTTTATCGTATCCAATAACCTGCTCCCGCTGGGCAGCCTGGGGTATGTGCTCTTCTGTACACGGAAAAACGGCTGGGGCTGGGCGAATTTTCTGGAAGAAGCGAATACAGGAAAGGGGATTCGGTTTCCGGGATGGCTGGAAGGCTATATGTCCTATGTCCTGCCGCTGATCATTACCGTGATCTATCTGAAAGGATATTATGATAAATTTGTGGGCCAGGGAACCGCGGCGCTCACCGGATGGATGATCGCGGCCGTGCTCTTCCTTGGATTTATCATAGCGTGCGCGGTGGTGCGCAGGCAGGATCAGTAAAACTCTGGTTGCTGTTGGGATTGCCGGATAAGGCAGTCCCTTTTTTTCGGCAGAGCGAAGGACTGCCGAAATATTTCCGGACCACAAAAATAAGGAATATCCTGGAATTAGATATTTATTGCTTGCTAGTACAGCCCTTTACAGTGTATAATAAGATTACAGAACTATACACTGTGAACTCCATGTGAAGGAGGTGAAATGCATGGGTTTCAAAAAAGAGATCTGGTCTCGATTGTTTGGATCGAAATCAGAACAGGTCAGAGACAAACAGGTTCCGGACCATTTGTTGCAGGAGAGTATGGAGAAGAAGGAGGAACAAGCCGTAACAGCGCAGCCTCCGCCCCCTGCCGTCGAAGTTGAGCTGGAATTGCCCAAGGGGCATGCGCTGTATAAATTGTGTGAGATGCGGGCCGAAAGGGCGAAAGGACTGTCAAGTCCCAGACTGCTGCTGGGAGGCCGCGAAGATTTTTCTCAGTCTGAGCTGAGGAAGGAACTGGGACGCCTGCAGAGGGTACTTACATTGGCAGCCAATTCCCGTCTTAAAGAGATAAAGGCCAGGGAAGAAAAGGCACAGGCGGACGCGCAAAAGGCTTTATTGATAGAGCAGAGCAAGCAGTCCGCGGCGAAGGAAGACACACCGGCAGGAGAGAGCGCGCAGGCTGAGGCACAGAAGACTGCATCAGCAGAACAGAGTGCGCGGAACGAGATACTGACACCGCCGCCGATCGAGCTGGACGCGCAGCCGGTCATCCATATATCAGCCGACAAGCTTTCCGCCTGGCTGATCGTATTTCCGCCGGTGGGAGAAGGAAAAGACGTGGATCGGGAGATGCTTTACGAGGCGCTTTCCGATACCGGAATTGCGTTTGGAGTAGACGAGGAATTACTCAAGCGCCTGCCGGAGGAACGGAATCCTTATTTTTCTCTGTTTTTCCTGGCAAAAGGAAAACCGGCTCGCAACGGAACAGACGGCCGGATCATTGAGCATTTTGAACGGGTCGTGGAACGGAAGTTTGAAGTGGATGAGCACGACCGGGTGGACTATGCGTCTCTCCATTTCTTCCAGAGCGTAGAAGCGGGAGGCGTGATCTGTGAGGCAGTCCTGCCGACACCGGGGGAACCGGGCAGAACGGTATTGGATCAGGAGGTTCCGGCCAAGGACGGCAAAGAAGTGCCTCTTACTAAGGGGCAGAATACGGAGATCAGCGAAGACGGCACCAAGCTGCTGGCAACCCAGGCAGGCCATGTGGAATACGTGGGAAAGACATTTCAGGTAAAGGCGGTGCTGGAGATTGACGACAACGTAGATTATTCTACGGGAAATATCAACTATATGGGGGATGTGCATATCCGCGGCAGAGTGTGCAGCGGTTTCAGCGTGCGGGCAGCAGGCAATATCACGGTAGACGGCGTTGTAGAGTCGGCCACCGTAGAGGCAGGCGGTGATCTGATCGTAGCCAAGGGGATCGTAGGGAATACCGATTCCGTGGTCAGGGCAGACGGCAGTGTCTTTGCGAAATATCTGGAAAACAGTATCGTTCACGCGCGGGCGAATCTGCAGGCTGACTGCATCGTCAACAGCGAAGTATACAGCGACGGGGAGATACAGGTCCGGTCCGGAAGAGGCATCATTGTAGGCGGACGGATCCGGGCGGCGAAAAAAGTCAGCGCCAAGGTCGTGGGCTCAAAATCCGAAAGCCAGACGCGTATCTATCTGGGCGGCGAGCCCTGTGTGGAATATGAGCGGCAGGAGCTGGCGGCAGTGATCGAAGAAGCCGAAGCCGAGCTGGAAAAGCTGGAAAAGCGTCCCAACAGTCCGGATAAGGTGGAACGTATGAAACGCCTTCAGTTTGACCTTTCCGTAAACCGGATCAAGCTGGAGCAGATGGATGAAGAGCTGGCGAAAAAGCAGGAGGAGATCGAGAACCTGGGCGGATGCAGGCTGGTTGCCGACATCGCGTATCCGGGGCTGGTGCTGACCATCTGCGATATCAAGGCCCGGTTGAAGCAGGTGACATCCATGTGCAACGCAAGGCTTTCCAACGGTGAGATCCGATTCTCGTAATCAGGCTTTCATTTAGGAGTTGTAGAAAAATAACTGACACATCCTGCGCGATCTGCATCAGTTATTTTCCTGCAACTCCTTATACTTTGTGACCATAACGTATCAATTCAAAGTAAGCGCGCTTCTTCTGACGGCGCTGAGTTCCGTACGCCGTATGATCAAATAGGAGCCGGCGCTCAGGATCCCGATACACAGGAGCAGAAGAAAGATCGGATTGGTCAGCCGTACCGTACCGTCGTCCATGAAGCCGAAGCATCTTACCGCAAAGCTCAGGATGCTGTGTCCGACAGCTTTCCAGGGAGCGGATACAGCTGCGAACAGGAAGGGAATTCCAAGCAAAAGGAGGGCAGCAAGGATCGTGACTGCGAATACGGAGAGCTTTTTCGGCACCCGGTTTATGACCAGGGCAAAGAAGAACCCCAGGCTGCTGATCAGCAGATAGACCAGGAACAGCCAGAGCCAGCGCAAAACGGCCGGATGTCCATATCCGTATAAGCTTTCGAAGATGGTTTCATAATCAAACAACCCGGACAGGAGCCCTCGAAGAACCATTCCGGCAGCCGTATCGATCAGAGACATCAGGCCGGATATAAAGGCAAACTGGGCAGCGGTGGCGGAAAAAATATAAGCCCTGGTAAAGCCGTTCTGCATCAGCATCCGGAAATCCTCGTTTATCTGCATCATGCCGACGATCCCGACAAAGATCATGGTATTCATTTCCAGGCAGTTTATCCTTCCAGTTTCATGTGTCAGAAGGTAGAGCAGGCCGTAGACAGTGGGAAAGACAATCGCGATTGCAAGGTAAAAAATCCAGATATACTTCCAGGAAAGTTCGCATTCATATCGGATTAATATACGCATTTTTTTCATATCAGTTACCGCCTTTCTCTGTTAATTTCACAAACAGCTTCTGCAGATTCATATGAGAGATCTGCAATGGACTGCCCTTCGGCAGGTCCTCTCTTGCGCCCAGGATATAAGCCAGCCTGAGGGCGCCCAGCTCATCGTACCCGATCACTTGTTTATCGATACAGAAATCCCGAACCGCATTCTCAGATCCGGATACACAGTATCCTCTGTCCAGAAGGGTTTCCGCGGACTCCTGCAGGAGAAGCCTGCCCTTGTCGATCAGCACCACTTCCTCGATGATATTCGCAACCTCTTCGATCAGGTGTGTCGCCAGGATGATCGTTCTCTGGCGTTCTTCATAATCCCGCAGCAGCAGATGATAGAACAGCTCCCTGTGGTTCGCGTCCAGTCCCAGCACCGGCTCGTCGAAGATCACATAGGGAACATCCAGGGCAAGGGCGACCGTCAGTTTAAAGATGGACTGCTGTCCATTGGAAAGGGCGGGAAACCGCTTTTTGGTATCCAGAGAAAACATTTCTGCGATCTCAAAGGCCTGATCCATCTGAAAATGGTCGTAAAACCGGCCGGTCCACTTGAAAATATCTCGGATCTTCAAATTGCTGTCATACAGGTTCTGGTCGCTCATGCAGAACAGCTTTTCATGTACTGCCATATTCTCCTTCGCGGGCAGGCCGTCGATCAGAACCTCGCCCTCGTCCGCAAAGAGACGGTTTGCGATGATATTGATCAAAGTAGACTTACCGGCGCCGTTTCGCCCCAACAATCCGTAGATCTTTCCGTACTCAAATGAAAAAGAGAGATCTTCAAGGGCAGCCACATTGCCGTACCGCTTCGTAATATGATTAATCTGAATTGCTTTCATTGATATAACCCCTTTCTATCAGTGCTATAAGCTCTTCCTTCGGCATTTCCAGCTTTAATGCTTCCTGAACCAGTACAGCAACGTACTGGCTGTAAAACTGGCTCTGGCGCTTCCGGCGGATCCGCTCCACCGCCCCTTCTCTTACAAACATCCCAAGCCCTCTCCTCTTGTAAACCATATCTCCATCCACCAGCAGGTTCATCCCTTTTAGGACTGTGTGCGGGTTGATGCTCAGCAGGGCAGAGATCTCATTCGTGGATGGAATCTTCGTTTCCTCCGGGAAGACACCTGTAAAGATCGAGTCCTCCAGCTGTTCAGCGATCTGGATAAAAATCGGCTTATCCAGGTCTGGATTTATCTTCAATAGGATCACCTCACTTATATAGTTAGTTAGTCAAGTAACAAACTAAATTACATGCTTAGTATAGACGATAAAAATGCAGTTGTCAATCCATTTTTTAAATCTTGTATTGCTCTGGATCAGAAATGGAATTATCCGCGGCCATTTTCCAACCGCGCAGCTGGAAATTTTTTGGGACACGGCAGGATTATGAGGTTGATTTTATCCGCGGAAACGGATATACTGTAAAGCGGAAAGAAATTGCCGCAGATGCGCCGGCAGATGCGCGGCCAATCTGCCTTACAATAAAAAAGGAGTATTTTGAGATGGAATTAGTGACAATTCGGGAATTATTTAAAAACAGAGAAGCTTATCTGGACAAGCAGGTAACGGTCGGAGGCTGGATCCGCAGCATCCGGGATTCCAAGACATTCGGATTTATCGTAGTCAATGACGGCTCTTATTTTGAACCGCTGCAGATTGTATATCATGATAAAATGGACAACTTCCAGGAGATTTCAAAACAGAACGTAGGGGCGGCGGTGGTCATTACAGGAACCCTGGTGGCGACACCTCAGGCAAAGCAGCCCTTCGAGATCCAGGCGGAGGAAGTGACGGTGGAAGGGGCTTCCGCGCCGGATTATCCGCTGCAGAAAAAGCGCCACAGCTTTGAATATCTCAGGACCATTTCCCATCTGCGGCCCAGGACGAATACATTTCAGGCCGTATTCCGGGTACGGTCTCTGGCGGCTTACGCCATTCATAAGTTCTTCCAGGAGAGGGGATTTGTGTATGTGCATACTCCGCTGATCACTGGAAGCGACTGCGAGGGAGCGGGCGAGATGTTCCGGGTGACCACGCTGGACATGGGAGATCTGCCGAAGAACCCGGATGGAAGCGTGGATTATACCCAGGATTTCTTCGGGAAGGAGACCAGCCTGACGGTCAGCGGCCAGCTCAACGGCGAGACCTACGCCCAGGCGTTCCGGAGCATTTATACCTTCGGTCCCACCTTCCGGGCGGAAAATTCCAACACCACCCGTCATGCGGCGGAGTTCTGGATGATCGAGCCGGAGATCGCGTTTGCCGATCTGGAGGACAATATGGAGCTGGCGGAGGCCATGCTGAAATATGTGATCTCCTATGTGATGGAGCAGGCACCGGAGGAGATGAATTTCTTCAATTCCTTTGTGGACAAGGGACTTCTGGAACGCCTGAAAAATGTAGTGGAATCGGATTTTGCCAAGGTGACTTATACAGAGGCCATTGATATTCTGAGCAAAAATAACGACAAGTTTGAGTATAAGGTATCCTGGGGCTGCGACCTGCAGACAGAGCATGAGCGGTATCTTACCGAGCAGGTATTCAAGCGCCCTGTATTCGTGACGGATTATCCGAAGGAGATCAAGGCGTTTTATATGAAGCTGAATGAGGACGGAAAGACCGTTGCGGCCGTGGACTGTCTGGTGCCCGGAATCGGAGAGATCATCGGCGGGAGCCAGAGGGAAGACGACTATGAGAAGCTGCGCGCAAGGATGAAGGAACTGAATTTAAAGGAAGAGGACTACCAGTTCTATCTGGATCTGAGGAAATACGGCTCCACCCGCCACGCGGGCTTCGGGCTTGGCTTTGAACGCTGTGTGATGTATCTCACCGGCATGGCCAATATCCGTGACGTGGTGCCCTTCCCGAGGACCGTGAAGAACTGCGAATTATAGACCGGAGGCGTGAATGCCGGGAGACTGCGGCAGACTGAGTTACAGAAGGATGTGTTCGTGTGAAGATTGTATTGCCAAATAAAGTACTGATGATAATTCTGAATCTCCAGATGCATGGGCATGACGCCTATGCCGTGGGCGGGTGCGTCCGGGATTCGATCCTGGCGAAGAAGCCCCAGGACTGGGATATCACCACCTCGGCAAAGCCGGCGGATATCAAGCGGATGTTCCGCAGGACCGTGGATACCGGGATCGAGCACGGGACTGTGACCGTGCTTCTGGGGAAAGACAGCTTTGAAGTGACTACATACCGGATCGACGGTGTGTATGAGGACAACCGCCATCCAAAGGAGGTCCGGTTTACCAACAATCTGGAAGAGGATCTGAAGCGTCGGGATTTTACGATCAACGCTATGGCATATAATGATGATGTGCGTCTGGTGGACGTGTTCGGAGGGATGAAGGACCTGAACTACCACCTGATCCGGTGCGTGGGAGACGCAAAAGAGCGTTTTTCGGAGGATGCCCTTCGAATCCTCCGGGCTGTCCGGTTTTCGGCGCAGCTTGGATTTTCCATTGAAAAATCCACAGAGGCGGCCATTAAGGAGCTGGCGCCCAGCCTGCAGCATGTCAGCGCCGAGCGGATCCGGGCGGAGCTGGTGAAGATCCTGGTCTCCAGCCATCCGGAGCAGATCCGGGAGGCATACCGGCTGGGGATCACGAGAGTGATTCTGCCGGAGTGGGATGAGATGGAAGGCGTGGCTCAGAATACTCCTCACCATAAGTATGACGTGGCGGAGCACACGGTCCAGGCCATCAAGAATGTGAAAAGAGATAAGATCCTCCGTCTGACCATGCTGTTCCACGACATGGGAAAGCCGGCTATGAAGACGACGGACGAAAACGGGCGGGATCATTTCAAGGGCCATGCGATCGTCAGCGAAGAGCTGGCCAATGTGGTGATGCGCCGTCTCAAATTTGACAATGACACGATCAAGAAGGTGACCCGGCTGGTCTGCTACCACGATTACCGGGTAGAAGCCACGCCCCAGAACGTGCGGCGGGCCATGAACCGGATCGGGGTGGAGTTGTTCCCCTATTACCTGGCGGTGCGGCTGGCGGATGTGAAGGCGCAGAGCGTCTATCAGAAACGGGAAAAGGTGGAAAATATCATCAAAATGCGGGAGCTGTATCAGGAAGCACTGGTACAGGAGCACTGTGTCACGCTCCATGACCTGGCCGTGACCGGGAAGGACCTGATGGCGATCGGTATGGAACCGGGGCAGAAGCTTGGCAGCATGCTCCAGGAGCTTCTGGAATGGGTCATTGATGATCCGGACTGCAACAAAAAAGAAATTTTGTGCGAATATGTAAAAGAAAAGCTTGGACTTTAGCATACCCGGGCTGTTTCTCTCATAGATATAGAAAAGCTGATGATCAGCGAATCTTGTGTAGCTGTTCAGTACGGCAGGGCCAGGCGGTACCGTCCGGATCCGCGGGTGTACTGAACAGGTACGAAACCTATAATATGAGGGGGCAGCCATGAGAGAGTACGAGCTGGAAGTCTTGGAGCAATTTGACGTCGAAGTGATAAGCACCCGCAAGATCAGGGGTGCATTTTTTTGCGAGACAAAAGAAGGAACAATGGTGTTGAAGGAGGCGGCAGTGTCTGACCGGCGTGCCCTTTTACTGTATATACTGCTGCGTCATCTGGAGTCGCGGGGGTATCCGGAGGTGGACACCCCGGTCAGGAACCGGGAGAAGGAGCTGGTCAGCACATTCCGCGGCCAGACTCGGTATATGCTGAAAAAATGGTACGCGGGACGGGAGTGCGATGTGCGCCGGGAAGCAGATGTGCTGGAAGCGGTCAGGAACCTTGCCCGTCTCCACGAGATCATGTGCTGGAAGCATTTTTCCGTCTCCGCGGCAGAGATTCCTCCTGATCCGGATGGGCAGGAGCTGTCACCGCCTTCGGGAAGGCATCTCAAAGAGGAATTTCTCTGCCATAACCGGGAACTGAAAAAGGTGCGCGGCTATATCCGGAACAAGGTGAATAAAGGGGAATTTGAATATCTGTTTCTGAAATATTTCGACAGCATGTATCAGCTTGCCATGCGGGTCACCAGAAGACTGGAGGATTCGGATTATGAAGAACTGTACCGGAAGAGCCTGAAAGAGGGGCTTCTGGTGCATGGAGACTACAATTACCACAATCTCATCATGCTGCCGGGAAATGCCAGATCAGGAGGGGCATCCATTGCCACCACCAACTTTGAACACTTCCACAGAGATGTTCAGGTCCTGGATCTGTACTATTTCCTGCGCAAGGTCATGGAAAAACACAAGTGGAAGGAATCCCTGGGCCGCGCCATGCTGGAGGCTTATGCGGAGATCCGGCCGTTTTCCCCGGGGGAGCTGGAGGTGATCGCGCTGAAGACCGCCTACCCGGAAAAGTTCTGGAAGACTGCCAACAGCTATTATCATTCCAACAAAGCCTGGATCCCGGAGAAGAGCGTAGAAAAGCTGCAGACCGCTGTCTTGCAGACCGAAGAAAAAATCCGGTTTATACAGAAGATTTTTGCCTTCTCCCTGTAAAATGACTTCCTTTTTGCCGGGAGCTGATGTATAATAAACGAATAGCGGCTGTCCGGCCGGACCGCCTGTCTGTCAGGGAGAGAATCGAAAGGGGACAGATGGGATGCGGTACGAGCGACAGTGATTATAGATTATATATCAGGAGGTACTATGATGGAGTACAAAGAAAGATACCAGGAATGGCTGTCGAATCCATATTTTGACGCGGAGACCAAGGCGGAGCTGGAAGGCATCAAGGAGGATGACAACGAGATCAAGGAGCGCTTTTACATGGATCTGGAATTTGGTACTGCCGGGCTGCGCGGCATTATCGGAGCCGGAACCAACCGGATGAACATTTACACGGTCAGGAAGGCGACACAGGGACTGGCAAATTATATCATAAAGAACAAAAGCGCGGACAAAGGGGTTGCGATCGCGTATGATTCCCGCCGTATGTCGCCTGAATTCGCGGATGAGGCGGCGCTCTGCCTTGCGGCGAACGGGATCAAGGCTTACGTGTTCGAGTCCCTGCGCCCCACCCCGGAGCTTTCTTTTGCGGTCCGTAAGCTTTCCTGTATTGCGGGGATCAATATTACGGCAAGCCACAATCCGCCGGAGTACAACGGATATAAGGTATACTGGGCGGACGGCGCGCAGATCACTCCGCCTCACGACAAGGGGATCATGGATGAGGTAAAGGCCGTTGAGGATTATACCACCATGAAGACCATGTCATTGGATGCGGCAAAGGAAGCAGGGCTGTACGAGTCCATCGGAGCGGACATTGATGACGCGTATATTGCGGAGCTGAAAAAGCAGGTGAAGCGCCAGGACGCGATCGACGCCGCGGCAAAGGATCTGAAGATTGTTTATACGCCTCTCCACGGAACCGGCAACATCCCGGCCCGCCGTATCCTGAAGGAGCTGGGCTTTGAGAATGTCTATGTTGTAAAGGAACAGGAGCTGCCGGACGGCGAATTTCCGACGGTTTCCTACCCCAACCCGGAGGCTGCGGAAGCATTTGAGCTGGGCCTGAAGCTGGCAAAGGAGATTGACGCGGATATCGTGCTGGCAACCGATCCGGACGCGGACAGGCTCGGTGTCCGTGTAAAGGACTCCAACGGCGAATACCATACCCTGACCGGAAATATGTCCGGTTGTCTGCTGGCGGATTATGAGATCGGGCAGAAGAAGGAATTGGACGGCGGACTTCCGGCGGACGGAAAGTTTATCAAGACCATTGTTACAACGAATATGGCGGATGCCATCGCAAAGTATTACGGTGTGGACCTGATCGAATGCCTGACCGGATTCAAGTTCATCGGACAGCAGATCCTTGGATTTGAGACAAGCGGCAAGGGCGAGTATCTGTTCGGATTTGAGGAGAGCTACGGATGTCTCATCGGAACCCACGCAAGGGACAAGGATGCCATCGTGGCGACTATGGCCCTCTGCGAGGCGGCTGCTTACTATAAGACCAAGGGCATGAACCTGTGGGATGCTATGATTGCGATGTATGACCGCTACGGATATTATAAGGATGATATCCAGTCCATTACCCTGAAGGGGATCGAAGGACTTGCCAAGATCCAGGAGATCTTAGAGACCCTGCGGAAGAACCCGCCGGCAGAAATCGCGGGCTACAAGGTGCTCAAGGCAAGAGACTACAAGGCAGACACAATCAAAGATATGGAGACAGGCGAAGTAACAGGAACCGGCCTGCCTTCCTCCAACGTACTCTACTATGACCTGACCGACGACGCATGGGTATGCGTAAGGCCGTCCGGTACGGAGCCGAAGGTAAAATTCTACTACGGCGTAAAAGGAACCTCCATGGAGGACGCAGACGCAAAATCCGAGGCAATGGGCAAGGAAGTCCTGGCGATGATCGATAAGATGCTTTAAATATGCTGTCAGACAGCTTTGTCGGCTGCTTCCGCGCATAGAAGTGAAATGACTGATTCCAGTCAGATAAAAACTGTCAATCGGCTTCTTACAAGCTTCGCTTGAAGAATCCGACTGCCATTTTTCATCTGACTGTGAATAGTAGTTACAGGTCACACCTTGACCAGGCGTGCCCTGTAACTCAGGCCGTCATTTAAAATTGCCTACGGCAATGGACGGCCTGAATCCCAGCTTTTATGTGCATCCTCCTGACCAATCAGCGTAGTGATTGGTCAGTGTGTGACATGTAACAATAGTAACGTAATTATGATAAAATGCGTGGAAATACCTTGACAAAGAACGGAGAAACAGGTATAACAATACGTGTAGGCAATGAGCACAGGCATGCCGGCTGTGGGTATGCGGGCTTTTGCCTTAATATATTCTTAGAATGAATGTTGTTCTAGTACAATAAAGAGGAGGAAACATCCATGAACAAAACAGAATTAGTAGCAGCAATCGCAGAAAACGCAGAGATTTCCAAGAAGGACGCTGAAAAAGCCGTAAAAGCTTTTGTTGAAGTTATAACAGAAGAATTAAAGAAGGGTGAGAAGGTTCAGCTGGTTGGATTTGGTACATTTGAAGTGACTTCCAGAGCAGCAAGAGAAGGAAGAAACCCGCAGACCGGCAACACCATGAAGATTGCTGCCTGCAAGGCACCGAAGTTCAAAGCAGGCAAGGCTTTGAAGGATGCTGTGAATTAATCAGGATGTGTATCATGCCTGCATGATCTGATCATGCGGGCATTTTTGCTAACTGTACGGCTGCAATCCGAACAGTTAGCATTTTTTGCGCCGTAGGAGGGCCGAATATGAGGTTAGATAAATTTTTGAAGGTATCCCGTCTGATCAAAAGGCGCACCGTGGCAAACGAAGCCTGCGACGCCGGCCGTGTGCTCGTGAACGGCAATGTGGCCAAGGCTTCTGTGAAGGTCAAGGTGGGGGATGTTATCGAGATCCAGTTCGGTACGAAAACCGTCAAGGTGGAAGTGCTGGATATCCAGGACACGACAAAGAAAGAAGAGGCGAAGGATCTGTTCAGATACCTGTAGCTTTTTCTGCCGGGATGAGCAGGCCGGAGTTTTTTGAGGCATGGGCTGACGCGCCTGCGGTCTGCTGTTCTGAGAACGTCAATAAAAATCCTTGCAGACAGGCATAATATGAAACAACCCTTCATATATATAAAAGTATATGTAGCCGGATACGCCGGGGAGATTCTGGGATTATACTGAGCGCCAGATAAATCTGCCGCGCAGTATAATGAGACGCACACAGCCGCGTCAGGAATTATGCCGCTTCGCGGCTGCGGCTGGCGCAATACTCACGGCAGACTTCATCGGCCGTGAGTATGACAGATATATAACGAAGGGGGAACAGATATGGAGGAACGGCAGCCTGTAAAGGCGCATAAGCTGGTTATAAATAACCGGAAGACAAGTATGGTGACCGGAGTGCTGGATGTGCTTTCATTTGATCTGAATGAGATCCTGCTGGAGACAGAACAAGGGATGCTGATGGTCAAGGGGACGGATCTGCATGTGAACCGGCTCAGCGTGGAGAAGGGTGAGGTGGACCTGTCGGGAAATATTGATAGTATCGCCTATTCCAGCGTGAGCCAGGCGGGACACCAGAACGACAGCTTTTTTTCAAAATTATTTAAGTAGGTCAGCACCATGATGCTGGGAATTGGAAAAGAGGCCGTGATATTTGTATACGCGGGCCTGTCGGGGATCGTTACATTTTCCTGCTATCAGATACTGCTGCTGCTGAGAAAGCTGGTCCCGCATTCCGCGGCAGCGGTCAGCGCGGAGGATTTTTTTTATTGGATCGGAATCAGCGCCTATCTGTTCCGGCAGATGTATCATACAACTTATGGGAGTGTCAGATGGTTCTTCATACTAGGACTTGCGGTTGGGAATTTTCTGGCCTTTTTTTGTAAAATTTTGTTGAAAAAAACCTTCGCAAAGTGGAAGAATAAACTTGAAAAAAAGAAGAAAAGCGAATAAAATAATGATGATGGCAAGGGGAGCAACCAGACTGGGTGCCGGATATATCTGCCGTATGGTATGATATGCCGCGCATGGCCGCAAGGGGAATTCGTATGAGTCAGAAGAAAAAGATGCCTGCAGGCAAAAAGCATGGCCGGAAGGGTTCGTCCGCTTTACGGCAGCACAAGAGAAGTATCGTGATCATTTATACTGTATTGGGAATTATGGCGGCGATGCTGGCCGTCAATTCAGTGAACCTGTATGCCCGAAACAAAATCTATAAGCAGCAGGAGGCGGAGCTTAAGGCACAGATCGAGGAGCAGAATGCCCGTTCCGAGAAGGTGAAGGAATACGAAGAATATGTCAAGACCGATGATTACATCAAGGATGTGGCTGAGGAGAAGCTGGGGCTGGTGGATCCCAACGAGATCCTGTTCCGGCCGGAGGAATAAGCCGTCATTCAGCATTCTATATACACAAAAGAGAAACTCCAGGGAGATGCCTGGAGTTTTTTGCTGTTTTGCGGATATGTGGAATCTTCGGAGTCTGCCGCAGGAACCTCACCCGGAGACGCGTAGCATCGACAGACAGCTTTGCTGGCTGCTTTTGCGCATGTGAGTGAAATGACTGCGAATAGTAACAAACCAGTAGGAGGGATATAGATGGAGGATGGACAAGTATTACATACCAGTCCTTATGTGACACAGATTGAAAGATTTGCGGATTCCCTGAAGCAGCTGTCCCATACATTTCTGCAGATGGGGGAAAAGAAGCAGTCCTTTACAAGCGAAGAAATCGACGGAATGTTCGAATGGGTCAAGGAGAAGGTCTGCAAAAGCTGCGAGAAGTGCTCCTGGTGCTGGGGGGAGAATTTTGTCCATACCTACCAGATGGGCTATGAGGTCCTCTCAGCGGTGGATTCCTATGGAAATGAAATGAATACCGAGACGAAACGGAAGCTGAAGCAGTGCTGTATCATGGCGCCCCGTTTCCTGAGAGAGATGCTGGAGGCATTTCACGCGGCCCGGCAGAATATGATGTGGCTCAACCGGATGGCCCAGAGCAGAGAAGGCTGTGCCATCCAGATGGACACCTTTGCGGACATGATCCGGGTGACGGCGAAGGAACTGGAGGACAGCCTGTTCATTGACGACCGGCTGGAAAAGCGTCTGGTAGCCGCGCTGAAGAAAAAGGGCGTGCGGGTCTTGTACACGAATTTTTTTATGAACCGGGAAGGGAAATATGAGGTTCATGTGACCGCGCGCGCCATGCAGGACATCCATATTACCTGTAAGGAGCTGGTCAGGACCGTTTCCGAGGTCATGGGCCGCCGTCTGGTGCCGGAAGGGATCTATGCCCAGACACTGGGGCGGGAGTATACGACCATCATCTGCCAGGAAGGGCCGACATACTATACGCTGCAGGGGGTTGCCAGAGTCGGAAAAGGCTGCAGTCAGGTTTCCGGGGACAATTTTATGATGCTCAACCTCCCAAGAGGAAAGCAGGCCATGGCTCTGTCCGACGGGATGGGCTCCGGAGAAAAGGCATGCCAGGAAAGCACGCTGGTCATCGAACTGCTGGAGGAACTGCTGGAGGCAGGCTTTCCGGAAAAGACGGCCATCCAGATGATCAACACCACGCTGGTCATGGGGAGGGAGGAGATCCATTATTCCACCGTGGATATGAGCGTATTTGACCTCTATACAGGAACCTGCGAACTGATCAAGGCCGGAGCCTCCTCCACATTTATCCGCCAGAAGGATAAGGTAGAGCACTTAAGCTCCACCAGCCTGCCCATTGGGGTCTTACACCAGATCGAGATCGACTCCGTGGAACGGCAGCTTTCCAACGGAGATTTTGTGATCATGGTAACAGACGGGGTAATGGACGCGCTCCCGGTAGGCGAGCAGGACATCCTGCTGGAGACGATCATCCAGGGTACCCTCCTGGTGAATCCAAAGGAAATGGCGAACCACATCCTGGAGCAGGTGCTGAACTGGACCGGAGAACCGCCTCAGGACGATATGACCGTGCTCGTGATCGGGATATGGGAGAAATGATACCGCGGCCGGAAACCCTTTTTGCGGAGAGGAGCCAAGAAAAAATATCACAGAAAAAAAGGGAACTGCAAAGCCGCTTTGGGAATAAAACAATTTGACGATGGGTTGGTTTTTAGGATATACTAGAAAAGGAAAGTTATGGGAATTTTTTTGCCCGTGGATTACCTGTTACTGTTTACATCCTGTACAAGATGCTCACGGTAACGATTGCTTACAAATGGAAAGGAAGAACAACGATGAAATGGATGATCGCGTCGGATATACATGGCTCCGCGTACTACTGTCGGCAGATGCTGGGGGCATATCGGAGGGAATGTGCTGACAGGCTGCTTCTGTTAGGAGACATTTTGTATCACGGACCGCGCAACGATCTTCCGAAGGAATATGGACCGAAGGATGTCATCTCCATGCTCAACGGTGTAAAGCAGGAGCTGCTTTGCGTAAGGGGGAATTGCGACACGGAGGTGGACCAGATGGTCTTGGAATTTCCAATCCTGGCAGAGTACTGTTTTCTGGAAATCGGCGGAAAGACCATGTTCGCGACCCATGGCCATGTATTCAATCCGCATAATCCGCCGCTGCTGAAGACAGGAGAGATCCTGCTGAACGGGCATACACATATTCCTGCTTGCGAAGATATGGGGACGTTCTGGTATCTGAATCCGGGTTCCGTATCCATCCCCAAGGAAGGGTCTGCGCATGGCTATATGACTTTTGAAAATGGTGTCTTTCAGTGGAAGGACATGAAAGGAGTGTGTTGGAAAGAGAAAAGATTTTGAGGACATTAGAACAGATATGGAAATGCAAAAGAGCGCAGATACAAAAGAGCGCAAAGTGTAGGAGGAGAAGATGATAGAAGATAGAATTGCTCTTTTGATTGATGCAGACAATGTTTCTGCGAAATATATCAAGCCCATCATGGACGAGCTGTCCAAGTACGGCAATATTACATACAAGAGGATCTACGGGGACTGGACAAGCCCGTATAATCTGAGCTGGAAGGAGGTCCTGCTGCAGAACAGCATTACGCCGATCCAGCAGTTCAGCTATACATACGGAAAAAACGCCACTGATTCCGCCATGATCATTGACGCTATGGACATGCTCTATACCAGCGAGCTGGAAGGCTTCTGCCTGGTCTCCAGCGACAGTGATTTTACCAAGCTGGCGAGCCGTCTCAGGGAAAACGGCAAGCTGGTGATCGGTATGGGCGAGGACAAGACGCCGATCCCCTTCCGAAAAGCCTGTGACATTTTCACGGTATTGGAGGTCCTTCTGGAAGACAGTACCATGGAAAATGCGGAAAAGGCACCGGCAGCGGTGGCTTCCGCCAAGGAATTGAAGCGCGGCAGTGTGGATGTGGTGAAAAATCAGATCGAAGAGGCTGTGATCAAGATCATCATGGAGAACCAGAACGACAACAAGGAGACCGGGCTCGGCGAGGTGGGAAGCCGTCTCCTGAAGCTGTATCCTGATTTTGACGTACGTCGGTACGGGTTCAGCCTCTTGTCTAAGTTTCTTGAGACCTTCCCCAAGCTGAAGCTGAAGCAGGACGGGACCAAGGTCTCTGTGATGCTGTATGAGGATAAAAGCCGGAAGGACCTGCTGGAGGAATACATTCTGCAGCAGATCAAAAATGCAGGCAGACAGGGCGTCTCCCTGGGGACATTGGGGAACCGGATCCGGAACCGGTTCGGCGATTTTAAGGTCCATGATTACGGATATTCCCAGTTCAAATCCTATATCCAGAGCTTCCAGGATGTGAAGATCCAGGATGACGGAGAGCAGAACTGGGCGATCTATGTGAAAAATGTGGAGTCGTGATCCGGGACAGAGGTGTTTTTCCTCAAGAGAGGCATGGCGGTATGCGCGAATACTGGAAACAGAAGAAATCAAAAGGGAGGACCAAGCATGAGAAAAATGATAAACGGAGAGCGCTTCGTGATGGGAACCTGTTACTATCCGGAGCATTGGGACTCATCCATGTGGGAGGACGATCTGGAGAGAATGCTGCAGGCGGGGATCGAGGTGGTCCGTGTTGCGGAATTTGCGTGGAACAAGATCGAGCCGGAGGAAGGTGTGTACACCTATGAATTTTTTGACGCCTTCCTGGATCTGGCGCAGAAAAAGGGAATGAAGGTTATTTTCTGCACTCCCACGGCGACTCCTCCGATCTGGCTGACCGAGAAGTATCCGGAGGTGCTTAACGCGGACCAGAACGGCCTGCTCTACCGCCACGGCGCGAGACGGCACTACAATTACAATTCCCCCGTATATCAGAAGCTGTGCCGCAATATCGTGGAAAAGTCCGCGTCCCACTACGGCGGACACCCTGCCATTATCGGATGGCAGATCGACAACGAGATAAACTGCGAGCTGGACGAATTTTATTCGGAAAGCGATACCGCGGCGTTCCGGAAGTTCCTGCAGGAAAAATATGGAACCGTGGAGGAATTGAATCGGGCATGGGGAACCATTTTCTGGAACCAGACCTACAATTGCTGGGAGCAGATCTATGTGCCGCGGAAGACGGCCCACAATACGAACAATCCCCATCACCTGCTGGATTATTACCGCTTCGTTTCCGTCAGCGCCCGCCGTTTTGTACGGATGCAGTCCGAGATGATTCGGAAATACTGCAAAGAGGATGATTTTATTACCACCAACGGGATTTTCGGCAATCTGGATAACCAGGCGATGCAAAAGGAAAGTCTGGATTTTATGACCTACGATTCCTATCCGAATTTTGCGTACTGCCTGGACGATTATCAGGCGGAGGATTCCATCAAGGACCGCAAATGGAGCCGGAACCTGGCAGAGACCAGAGCCATTTCCCGCATCTTCGGGATCATGGAGCAGCAGAGCGGCGCCAACGGCTGGACCACCCGGATGGAAGCGCCCACGCCCAGGCCCGGGCAGATCACGCTCTGGACCATGCAGAGTATTGCCCACGGCGCGGACTTTGTCAGCTATTTCCGCTGGCGGACCTGCACGGTGGGGACGGAGATGTATTGGCACGGTATCCTGGATTATTCCGGGCGGGACAACCGCAGGCTTCGGGAAATCCGTGAGATCGCCCGGAAGATGGAAGGTATGAGGGAGATTGCCGGCGCGCGGTATGCGGCGAAGGTTGGGATCCTGAAGGATTATGACAACATCTGGGATGCCCGCCAGGATAAATGGCATGAGCGGGTGGACAAGCTCAGTCAGAGGTCCCTGTTTGCCGCGCTGCAGATGACCCATACGCCTTTTGATTATGTGTATCTGAGCGACGATACCGCCTGGGAGGAACTGCGGAAGTATGAAGTGCTGTTCTATCCTCATGCATCTATTCTGACGGATGCGCGGATGAAGGTGCTGGAAACCTATGTGTCCGAAGGCGGAAAGCTGGTCATGGGCTGCAGGACCGGATATAAGGATCTCTGCGGACGGTGCGTGATGGACAAGCTGCCGGGAAAGGCGTCTGGGCTTACCGGAACGGATATCCCGGAATATTCCTTCGTGGCTCCTGACGACGGCAGAGTGCTGGCGGACTGGGACGGAAACCAGATAGAAGCCGCAGTGTTCAATGACCTGCTGGAACCGGCGGGAGAGCAGGCGGAGGTTCTGGCACGTTACGCGTCCAGCTATTACGCGGGCACGCCTGCGCTGATCCGCAACCGGTATGGAAAGGGCGAGGCTTATTATTTCGGAGGCGCGTTCGCAGTGGATACGGCGAAGGTATTTCTGGACAAGCTGGGAGCGGGGACGCCTTACGGGGAAGTGCTGGAGCTGCCGGAGTGCTGTGAGCTGGCCGTCCGGGAGAAGGACGGCAGGAAGTACCTGTTCGTGCTGAATTATGCATCGGAGAGCGTGAAAGCGGTGGTGAAGAAGGAGCTGCGGGAGTTCTTCGGAGGCGAGGTGATCAAGGGCGAAGTGGAGCTTGGGGCTTATGAGGTGAAGATTTTTGCGGAGTAAGGAATTGTGCAAAAAGAACTTGCCTTTTTGTACAGAACAAATCTTCAGGTACAAGGAGGAATGAGGCGTTCTAGGACAAATTTCCTAAATGAAGCTGTTTTATTGAGCAAATAAAAGGTGCATGGTCTGATGAATTCATAGACTGCTGCACCTTTTAAATACCATCCTATGCAGAAAGGCTGCCAGTGGCAGGCTTTCTGTATTTTAGCACGACAAATTACTTATACAGGTTATCTGGCGATGCCTATTTAAAACAGGTTCTACCTGTCTCTATAGTGATAACGGCACGACAGAATATAGATATTGTTCTCATCGATTCTGTAGATCAAGCGGTCTTTATCATTGATCCGTCTGCTCCAATATCCAGATAAATTCCCTCTTAAGGGTTCTGGTTTTCCAATCCCTTCGTTGCCGTTTCTGGCAATATCATTGATTAACTGATTGATCTTTTTCAGAGTCTTGCGGTCCTCTGTCTGCCAATATAGATAATCTTCCCAACCAGTATCCGCAAATACTTTATTCATCATCTTCTGCCTCAGATAACTCATGGACAGAATATTGCCCATTCTCCAACTGTGCCTTACCCTTCATCAGCCAATCATAATTTTCTTTATTCCCCATGACATAAATATTTTCCATAAGGTTATTATAAGCTTCTTCTGATAACATAACAACATTCTTATTATTTTTTCGTGTAACGATCATAGTCTCATAATCATCTGTTACCTTATCCATATACATTTTCATATTATCACGAAGATTTGTGTAATTTACTGCTACCATGATAAAACACCTCTCTTATATAAATATGATTTTCTATACTTAGATTATAATGTACAGTTTTCTGTACGTCAAGGCTTCGTTATAGATATTCTGTCAATAGATTTCAGCAGGCATTAACTGACCTCAACAGGATATTTGTTCGAATCCGCATATTCATTTTAGCGGATCACTTAATTAAAAATTGAAATTCTGATTAAATCTACCAGAGCGCCGCTCAGGAGCTGACGCTGCGGGGGAGCATGGCATTCCTGAAAGTACTCAGTGAGGAGCGGCAGGAAAGAACGGAGAAAGCCGCCCTCTTCCAGGGAGTAGACATCGACGGAATCCTGCTCATCGGAGAAACAGACAAGGGCTGTGCTGCCGAATTAAAAGAACTCTATGAGATTCCGGTTGTATGCGTGGGGAGCTATGATATTTCCGAAGAGGCCGATTCTATTGTGCCGGATGGCTACGGCGGCATGGAACAGGTTACGGAGCTGCTTTTGGAGGCCGGACATAAGGAGCTGGTATTTGTGGGTTCGCCGGAGGAGGGGACGAATGCGGCGGACTGTTATCTGGGGTTCTGTAAAGCAATGGAAAAGCGGGGGCTTGAAGCAAACATTGTAAGGCTGCCTCAGCCCGATCGGACAGAAAAAAAGACTGCGGCAGAGGCGGACTTCTCCCGGATTCAGCCGGATGCCATCGGATGTGATTCAGCCGCAAGTGCCGGAGCTCGTCCGGATGCGTTCGTGTGTGATTCGGCTACAAGTGCCGGAGTTCGTCCGGATGCCTTCTGCTGCTGGACAGATGCAGGGAGGACTGAGAAGGCCGTCATTTGACAGGAACAGTAACAAAGAAATTCCTATGATGACGGAGATATCCGGATATGGTAAAATAGGGATTACAGTCCGCAGCCTGACGGTTCGCAAATTGCAATACGCCGGGCCATGGAAATAGAAATGGATAAAAAGGAGGAGCTATATATGGATGCGAGAAAGACTTATGAATCCTGGCTGGAGGATCCGTATTTTGACGAGGATACCAAAGCGGAGCTGCGGGGCATCGCAGGGGACGCAGACGAGATCGGGGAGCGCTTCTACCGGGACCTGGAGTTCGGCACCGGAGGTCTGCGGGGCATCATCGGGGCAGGCACCAACCGGATGAACATTTACACCGTGCGGAAAGCCACCCAGGGTCTTGCTAATTATATCATCAAAGAGCATGCGGAGAAAAAGGGGGTCGCCATC
Organism: Lachnospiraceae bacterium; assembly: GCA_910573785.1. Taxonomy (GTDB): domain Bacteria; phylum Bacillota; class Clostridia; order Lachnospirales; family Lachnospiraceae; genus Schaedlerella. Next base: position 71,472 of record CAJSZT010000014.1, read on the forward strand.
GCCTTCGATTCCAGGAACATGTCGCCGGAATTTGCGCAGGAGGCGGCGCTCTGTCTTGCGGCAAATGGGATCAGGGCGTATATTTTTCCGTCCCTGCGGCCCACCCCTATGCTGTCGTTTGCATTGCGGGATCTGGGCTGTACGGCGGGCATCGTGGTGACGGCCAGCCACAATCCGCCGGAATACAACGGCTACAAGGTATACTGGGAGGACGGCGCGCAGATCACATTTCCCAAGGACCGGGAGATCATCGGGGAGGTCAATGCCATCACAGATTACGGGCAGGTAAAAACCATGGGACAGGAAGCGGCGGAGGCAGCGGGCCTTTACCAGGTGATCGGTCCGGACATGGATGACAGATACATGGAAGCACTGAAAAAGCTGGCCATCCACCCGGAGATCATGAAGGAAGAGGGCAGAGATCTGAACATTGTCTACACTCCGCTCCACGGCACAGGCAACCTTCCGGTGCGGCGCGTGCTGGATGAGCTGGGCTTTACGAACGTCCATGTGGTGGAGGAACAGGCATTGCCGGACGGCGATTTCCCCACCGTTTCCTATCCGAATCCGGAGGATAAGAACGCATTTTCCCTGGCATTGAAGCTGGCAAAAGAGGTGGATGCGGATCTCGTGCTGGCTACGGACCCGGACGCGGATCGCCTGGGAGTCTACGCGAAGGACAGCCATACCGGAGAATATAGGAGCTTTACCGGAAATATGTCCGGCATGCTAATTCTGGAATACATTTTATCCCAGAGGAAAGCACTGGGAACCCTGCCGGAAAACGGCGCGGTGGTGACGACTATCGTGTCCGGGAAGATGGCGCGGGAGATCACAAAGGCGTATCATGTGGATCTGATTGAAACGCTGACCGGGTTCAAATATATCGGAGAGCAGATCAAGTTCTTCGAGCAGAACCACGAGCATGAATATGTATTTGGATACGAGGAAAGCTACGGATGCCTGGTGGGGACACACGCCCGGGACAAGGATGCAGTTGTCGCGGTGATGGCGCTCTGCGAGGCGGCGGCGTTCTGTAAGCACCAGGGAATCACGCTGTGCGATAAAATGAAAGAATTATTTGACACATATGGATATTATAAAGAGGGATTGTGCACCGTAACTTTGAAAGGACAGGATGGAGCGAAAAAGATTGCGTCTATGATGGAGGGCATCCGGGGAAATGTGCCGAAAACCGTGGGAGGCCTTGCGGTGACTCAGTTCCGGGATTACAAGGAAGATGTGCTTCTGGACTGTGTGAACGGAACAAAAACCGTTACCGGCCTGCCCAGATCCAATGTGCTTTATTTCGAACTGGAAGGCGGTGCGTGGTGCTGTATCCGGCCGTCAGGAACGGAGCCGAAGATCAAGTTTTATATTGGAGTCAAGGGAATTGATGACGTGGACGCGGAGAAGAAGCTTGCGGAATTGACAGAAGGCGTGAAAGCGCTGGCGCGGTAAAGATATGAAAAAGTATATAAAAGCCGGAACGCAGGGCGGCTTCGGAGATGCGTTCCCCTATGAGTATTCTACCTCAGGCGTGGGAGACTACCGGGAGAACTGTCTGTCCGTGCGGACCACTCAGGGGCATCGGGTCTGCGAGCTGATCTATACGGGACATCAGATCCTGGACGGAAAGCCGGAGCTTCCCGGGCTGCCGGCCACCTTTGCAAAGGATGGAGACCAGGCGCAGACTCTGGAGATCACCTGTGAGGACCCGCAGATCGGTTTGAAAGCAATCCTGCGCTACAGCGTATTTGCGGATGCGGATGCCGTGATCCGAAGTGTACTGCTGCAAAATACAGGAAGCGAACCTCTGTATATCGAACGGGCATTGAGCGCCTGCATGGATCTGGACGACGAGTCCTTTGAAATGCTCACACTGACCGGTTCCTGGGCCAGGGAACGGCACATGACCCGCTGCCCCGTGACTTACGGGAAGCATGCGGCTTCCTCCGTCCGGGGCTGTTCCAGCCATCAGGAGCATCCCTTCGCGGCGCTTGTGACGCCCGGGACGACGCAGGATTTAGGAGAGGTTTACGCGATGCATTTCGTATATTCAGGCAATTTCCTGACGTTATGCCAGAAAAGCCAGTACGATTCTGTGCGGATGGTGATGGGCATCCATCCGGAGGGCTTTGAGTGGGTATTAAAGCCTGGAAATACATTTCAGACTCCGGAGGTGGTCTGCGTCTATTCCGATCAGGGACTGGGAAAAATGAGCCGGACCCTGCACGACCTGTACCGGGGACATTTGATTCGCAGCCCATATCTCCATAAAAAACGTCCCGTGCTGATCAACAACTGGGAAGCCACGTATTTTGATTTTGACTCGGACAAGCTGATGGAGATCGCCAGGGACGCAAAGGAGGCGGGCATCGAAATGCTGGTCATGGACGACGGCTGGTTCGGGCACCGGAATCTGGATGACAGCTCCCTGGGAGACTGGACAGTTAACGAAGAGAAACTCCCCGGCGGCCTGCCTGCGCTGGTGGAACGGGTCAAAGCGGAGGGCCTTTCCTTCGGCATCTGGTTTGAGCCGGAAATGGTTTCGCCGGATTCGGATCTGTACCGCGCCCATCCCGACTGGGCTATCCAGATTCCCGGACGTACGCCCACACAGAGCCGTGCCCAGTATGTGCTGGATCTGTCCAGGCCGGAGGTGGTGGACCATGTCTACGAGTGCGTGGCAAAGATCCTCCGGAGCGCAGACATTTCCTATGTAAAATGGGACATGAACCGGCAGTTTACGGATCTGGGGAGCGCAGCTTTGCCGCCGGAACAGCAGGGCGAGCTGGCGCACCGGTATATCCTGGGCGTGTATGAGCTGCAGGAACGTCTGGTGACGGAATTTCCGGAATTGCTTCTGGAAAACTGCGCCAGCGGAGGCGGACGATTTGACCCAGGTATGCTCTATTACAGCCCCCAGATCTGGTGCTCCGACGATACGGACGCGGTGGAGCGGCTGGCCATCCAGGAGGGAACGGCGCTTCTGTACCCCTTATCCTGCATGGGGGCGCATGTGAGCGCCTGCCCCAACCATATTGTAGGACGGAACACGCCCTTTGAGACGCGGGGGCATGTGGCGCTGGACGGGACCTTTGGATATGAGCTGGATATTACAAAGCTGCCCGCGGAGGAAAAAGAGAAGGTGAAGCAGCAGATCGCGCTCTACCACCGGTATGACCATCTGGTCCGGGAAGGGGCTTACTACCGGATCGCGTCCTGGCAGGAGAATCATCGGTATGACTGCTGGGAAGTGGCCGCGAAGGATCAAAGCGAGGCTTTGGCGACCTATGTGCAGGTCCTGGCGGGCGCCAATGTGAGAAGCAGGAGGATCCGCCTGAAAGGGCTGGACGAAGGGGCGCTGTACAGGCTGGAAGGAACAGAGAAGGTGTACAGCGGACAGGTGCTGATGTATGGCGGCGTGCTGATGGAGGCGCGGGAAGGCGATTACGTCAGCAGGGTGATGCATTTTGTGAGAGTGTAAGTATATAAGGTTTCTTTCGTTACAGGCCGCGCCGGATCAAGGCGCGGCCTGTAATTATGTAACGATCTTTCACTTGCTAATTCGTATGTTTCTATTTATAATGAGTTAGATGAAGGTAAACAGCGATAGCGAAGGGAGGAGACAGCATGACGGAGATGAAAAAACTTCCGATTGGCATAGAGTTTTTTCGTGAATTTAAGTCTGACAATTTTTACTATGTGGATAAAACAGGTTTCATTGCAGAACTTCTCCGAACCAGAGGGAGTGTCAATCTATTTACAAGGCCTCGGCGCTTTGGAAAAAGCCTGAATATGGATATGCTCAAATCCTTTTTTGAGATTGGGGCGGATGCCTCACTGTTTGAAGGACTTGAGATTTCCAGGGATACGGAACTGTTCGGGCAGCATTTGGGGAAGTATCCGGTGATATCTATTAGTCTGAAGGATGTGGAAGGCGAGGACTTTCAGGCGGCGTATGATATGCTTGGCGCCCGCATCAGCGAGGAAGCAGAACGTTTCAGCTTTCTTTTGGAGAGTGACAGGCTGACAAAATCTCAGAAGGCAAAATTTCAGAAATTATTAGACGAGGATTTTGATAAGAGCTCAGTACTTTATGGGAGTATGAGGCTGATGACAGAAGTTCTGTGCAGGCATTATGATTCCCCGGTGCTTGTTCTGATTGATGAGTATGACGTGCCGTTGGATAAAGCTTATCAGGCCGGATATTACCCTAAGATGGTTCGGCTGATCCGGTCCTTGTTCAGCCAGGTGCTGAAAACAAACGCGAATTTGTATTTTGCCGTGATCACAGGATGCCTGCGGATCGCGAAGGAGAGTATTTTCACAGGACTGAATAATTTCAAGGCGCGCTCGACCGCAAGCGTTGATTATGCAGAGTATTTCGGATTTACGGACATGGAAGTGGAAGAGATGATGAAATATTACGGCGTGGAACACCGTTTCCCGGATATGAAGGAATGGTATGATGGATACCGGTTCGGCAATTTGGATGTCTACTGCCCATGGGATGTGATCAGCCAGTGTGATATATTAAGAGTGGAAAAGGATGCGGCAATGGAGCCGCACTGGGCGAACAGCAGCGGAAATGTGATTGTTCATGATATCCTGAAAAACGCTACGGAAGCGACAAAAGCAGAGATTGAGATGCTGATATCCGGTGAATGCGTAGAAAAAGAAATCATCCCTGAGTTAACGTATACAGATCTGGACAGCCGGGAACCTAAAATCCGCCAGAAGTATTTGTGGAGTGTCCTTTTTGCCGCAGGCTATCTGACGGATATGGAGAAGCCAAACGGCAGAATGCATAAGCTGGTGATTCCCAACAAAGAAGTTCTTGGAATTTATGAAGACAAAATACGTTCCTGGTTTGAGTCGAAAGTAACAGGCAGTACAGAACAATGGAGACGGTTCTGCACCGCAATTAAGAATGGTGATGTAAAAAATGTCGAGATACTTTTTAATGGATTCCTCTCTGAAGCGATCAGTATCCGTGATACTGCCGTGAAGAGTGAAATGAAGGAAAACTTTTATCATGGTTTGCTGCTGGGACTTTTGAATATCGAGGGGAGTTGGATCGCCAAGTCCAATATAGAGTCTGGTATTGGATATACAGATATAAAAATTACAGTTCCCGCAGAGAAAATCGGCTGCATTATAGAAGTGAAATATGCGGAGAATGGGGCATTTGACGCGGCATGCAGGAAAGCGATGAAGCAGATCGAGGATGACGGATATGTCACGGCGCTCCGGCAGGAGGGAATGGAGACGATTCATAAATACGGGATCGCCTGCTACAAGAAGACCTGTAAAGCTGTATACGAAAAAGAATAGAAAGGAACCACCAACCATGGAAATCACACACTTAAAAGTCAATCACCTTGTCAACCCTCTGGGCTACGACCTGGGTCAGCCTACCATCTCTTACGTGGTAAGGGACACCCTGGCCAAGAAGCAGGAGAAAGCCCAGATCCTTGTCTCATTGGATGAGGATTTTTCCGCTCTCCTCTATGACAGCGGCGAGATAGATACCATCATCAGCACCGCGTTTCCCCTGCCCATCAATCTGGAGCCGGAGACCCGTTACTTCTGGAAGGTGCGTGTCTGGGCGGACAACGGAGAATCCGCGGAAAGCCCGGCGGCATGGTTTGAGACCGCCAAGGGCGGAGAATGGCAGGCGGACTGGATCACCCCCTGTACCCCGAAGGAAATGCAGATGTCTGTATTCAAGACATGGACCGTCACCAAACCGGTGGCCCGCTGCAGGATGTACCTGACGGGCGTGGGCCTCTATGAGCTGTACATAAACGGCGAAAAGCAGGGGGACGAGTGCCTCCTTCCCGGGTTCTGCGACTACGACACCTGGATTCAGTATCAGACCTATGAGATCACGCTTCACTCCGGTGAAAATGAGATCGAGGTGCTGCTGGGCGACGGCTGGTACAAGGGCTGGTACGGCCTCCGCCAGACCGAGGAAAACTACGGGGATCGGTTGGCATGCATCGGCGAGCTGCACATTTTCTATGAGGACGGGACGTCAGAGGTGATTGCCACGGATTCTACCTGGCAGGCCAGAAAAAGCAGGGTGGTGTCCAGCGGCATTTATCCGGGAGAGGTGTATGACGCGGCTCTGGACATCAGCGAAACCTTCCCGGTGGAAAGGGCAGACCTGGACAAAGGAAAGCTCTCTCCCCGCCTGAGTCCGCCCATCAAGATCCATGAACGGATCACACCTGTGGAGCTGATCCATACCCCCGCCGGGGAAACGGTGCTGGACATGGGACAGAACATGGTGGGCTGGCTGGGCTTCCATTGTAAGGCGCCGAAGGGAACGAAGCTGTATTTCCAGTTCGGCGAGATCCTGCAGGACGGGAATTTTTACAATGACAATCTGCGGACGGCAAAAGCGGAATTTACCTATATCGCAGACGGAACCGAGTGCGATGTGCGGCAGCATTTTACATTTTACGGCTACCGTTTCGTGAAGATCACCGGATGGGACGGGGAGCCGGATGTCAATGATTTCCGGGGGCTGGTCATCCACTCCGAAATGGAGGAGCTGGGGGATATCGAGACCTCCGATCCGCTGGTCAATCAGTTGATCCACAACGCGAAATGGGGCCAGAAGGGCAATTTTGTGGACGTGCCTACGGACTGCCCCCAGAGGGACGAGCGCTACGGTTGGACGGGGGACGCCCAGATCTTCAGCGGAACCGCCTGCTTTAATATGGATACCTATGCATTTTACACAAAATACGGCAAAGACATCTATGCGGAGCAGCAGAAGCTGAACGGCAGTGTTCCCGATGTGGTTCCGGTGGCAAATTATCCCGGCGACGCGTCCACCGCATGGGGTGAGGCGGCCACCGTGATCCCCTGGAATGTCTACCTGCATTACGGCGACAAGGGGATCCTGAAACGCCAGTACGCCAGTATGAAGGCCTGGGTGGATTATATGAAGGGCGAGGATGACAGATCCGGCGGCAAGCGCCTGTGGCAGAGCGGTTTTCATTACGGCGACTGGCTGGCCCTGGACGGAAATGTGGAGGGCGGCGTGTATGGGGCGACCGACCCGCACCTGATCGCCTCTGGATATTACTATCATTCCACGATGATCGTGGCAAAGGCGGCGAAGATTCTGGGAAAGGAAGCGGATGCAGAAGCCTATCGAACGCTTGCGGAAGAAATTCGAAATGCGTTTATCCGGGAATATTTTACCCCGGCAGGGAATCTGAGCGTGGATACGATGACGGCGTATGTTGTGGTATTGTATATGGGCCTGACACCGGACTATGCCTATGAAAGAGTGTGCAGAGGGCTTCTGAATAAGCTGAAAAAGAATCGTTATCATCTGAATACCGGGTTTGTGGGGACGCCGTACCTGTGCCGGATGCTGTCCGAGAACGGCATGAATGATCTGGCCTATCATCTGCTTCTGGAAAAGGGATTCCCGGGGTGGCTGTATGAAGTGCTGATGGGCGCGACGACCGTGTGGGAGCGGTGGAATTCCGTGCTCCCGGACGGAAAGATCAGCGGGACAGAGATGAACTCCCTGAACCATTACGCGTACGGCTCCATTGTGGAATGGATGTACCGCAACATGCTGGGGATCCAGCCCATGGAGGAGGGCGCCGGGTTCAAGAAATTCCGGGTTGCGCCTGCGCCCAATTATCAGATCTCCTGGGCAAAGGGGTGCCTTCGGTCGGCGGCGGGAATGATCAAGAGCTCCTGGAGGATTGACGGGAAGAAATTGAAGATCATCGTGACCGTGCCCTTTGATGCGGAGGCAGAGATCGCGCTGCCGGATGCGGATGTGAATGAGATTAGGAGGCTGTTGGGAGCGGGAGAGAATGCGATGCAGAGACAGCCGGGTGCGGGAGAAGGCTGCGGGGACAGCGATGCCGGCCGTGTCAGCAGCACGCAGGGAGGCAGCAGTGCAGATGCGGTTTGTGAGAGCAGTGACAGCAATAACAGCGGAATCCGCAGGATCACACAGACCGGCAGCAGCGTTACAGTAGAAGCAGAGGCTGGGACGTATGTTTTTGAATACGAACCGACAAAGCCGTACCGGAAGGTCTACAGCATTGATTCCCCGATGGAAGAACTGATGGAAAATCCGAAGACCAGAAAGATATTGGAAGAAAATTATCTGTGCCGGTTTAAGAATATTCCGTTTGAAAAGGAACTGTTTACACTGGAAGAGCTGATGAACGGGCCGTTTACAAGCCTGCCGCGGGAAGAGTGGGAGGCGCTGGATGCGAAGCTGAGGAACTGTTAAGAATGAGCTTTTCATACGACGCGGGACGAGACGTACTGCGGTACACCGATTGACAATAATGCCGCAGAAGAAGATTTAGACAAGTGATTTGCCTGGCTCGAAGGACATGCAGGATGAATGTCTTTCGAGCCGATTTTATGTCTGCGGGCAGAAGGTTGTGATTATACTGGGAGCCAGAAAAATCTGCCGCACAGTATAATGTTGATAAAAATACAGGTATAGGGAACTTTTTTGTAAAATAAATGCAAAAAAAGTTCCCTATATAAAGGAAGAAAAGTTCGTTGTCAGGAAGTTTATTCTCTCTAAATAAGAACTAGAGTTTCCTCTATAATGAAAAATGATAATATTTAGTGGGTTACAAAGGAGGAAACCATTATGGAGGGAACAATGTATGGTTACATCAGGGTCTCTACAAAGGACCAGAATGACGACAGGCAGCGCATCGCCATGAAAAAGTACGGCGTGGCAAAGGAAAACATTTTCTCAGACAAGCAGTCCGGCAAGGATTTCGAACGCCCGGGGTACAAAGCGCTCCTGAAACAGATCCGAGAGTGCGATACGTTGATCATTAAGAGTATTGACCGATTGGGGAGGGATTTCAATGAGATCATCGAACAGTGGCGGCATATCACGCTGGAAAAGAAATGCGGAATTGTGGTGCTGGATATGAAGCTTTTGAACACGGGACTGGACCGGAGCCTCCTGGATCGTCTTGTGGCGGAAATCATGCTCATCGCTCTTTCTTATGTGGCGGAGACAGAGCGGGAAATGATGCGCCAGCGTGTTGTCGAGGGAATCGCCGCTGCAAAAGCAAGGGGAGTGGCAGTGGGGAGAAAGCCCATTCAGCTTCCGCAGAATTTTGATTTTATCTGGGACCTCTGGGCCCAGGGAGAACTGTCCGGGCGGGAAGCGGCGAGGCAGCTGGGGGTGGATAACCATACCTTTGCGAAGTGGGCGAAGGAGTTGGGGTGATATCAGGGCAATCCGTCTGTGGAAAAATTTTTTTCAGTGTTCATACACAAGGATATTCCCCTATGGGCATCATGGGATGACCGTGGATATAAAATGGGGAAAAATGTCCGGCAGATCAGCTGTTTCCAGTAATTGTTATCAAAAAATGGGGAAAAAACTATGGTTTATTCCCCAAAAGGTCTTGAAAAAATATATTTGATGTGCTAAGATAATTTTCGATGATTTGCAGGAAATAGTGTTTAATTTTTTCTGTTTCCGAATAAATACACAGATTATTAAAATTATTTTTTTGATTTATCTGATACTTTATCACCGCAAAAAAATGGGGAAAAAAC
>CAJSZT010000014.1:81069-107084 GCA_910573785.1 Lachnospiraceae bacterium
GTTTTTTCCCCATTTTTTTGCGGTGATAAAGTATCAGATAAATCAAAAAAATAATTTTAATAATCTGTGTATTTATTCGGAAACAGAAAAAATTAAACACTATTTCCTGCAAATCATCGAAAATTATCTTAGCACATCAAATATATTTTTTCAAGACCTTTTGGGGAATAAACCATGGTTTATTCCCCAGCTAAATCCCTTGAAAACACTGGATTTATAAGGAGCTCAAAGATTGCAGGACTTGGGAATCCGAGGGAAAAACAGGGATAAGATCCGGGGAAAAAGGAGCTGGCAGACATGTGGTATGTAATACAGACAAAAACCGGCCAGGAGGAGCCTATGCGGCAACGGGTCGAAAAAATGCTGCCGGACAATTCTTACGAGGACTGCAAGATCCTGTATTACGTAAAAAAGAAAAAATATCTGGGGGAATGGCACGAAGAGCGGGAAAGACTTCTGCCCGGCTATATGTTCCTAATTACAGATAACCCTCAGCCCATCTCCGAAGCACTTGGACGTATGACAGAACTTACAAGGCTTCTTGGAGTGGGCAATCATTTTTGCCCTATCGGGCCGGAGGAGGAGGAACTTCTGACTAGGCTGACAGGAGGAAGAGATGAAATCGGAATGTCCTATGGTGTTATCGAAAAAGGAATCCTCAAAATCAGATCCGGCGTACTGACTGGAATGGAATCCCAGATTAAAAAGATTGACCGCCATAAACGAAAAGGTTTTATCAGCATGAGGCTTGATGGCCGGGAAAAGCTGGTAGGTGTAGGCCTGGAAATCACGGAGAAAAGCTGATATGTGGTACGTTATACAGGTCTATACCGGACGGGAGCTGGAGATTGCACAGCAGTGCCGCGATCGAGTCGCGGAGGAGGGCGAGGATGTGTTCGTTCCGCTGGCGGAACGGTGGACGAAGATCCGTGGAGAACGGACGCTGATCACATCTAGGCTGTTTCCGGGGTATGTGTTCATTGAGACGGAAAGGATTGAGGATTTTTATAAGCGTCTGAACCGGATTTATGGGATGACGAAGGTGCTCAGAACCGGGGATGAAATGACACCGATCCAAAAAGAAGAGGAAGAGTATCTCAGGAGACTGGGTGGGGAAGAGCATGTGGCGAAGTATTCGGAAGGGTATATCGAGGGGGATAAGCTGGTTGTTACTTCTGGGCCGCTGAAAGATTTTGAAGGAAATGTGAAGAAGATTCTGCGGCATAAGAGGTTGGTGGTGATGGAAGTCTCACTTCTTGGGCAGACGGTGGAAGTGACATTGGGGTTGGGGATTGTAGAGAGAAGATGGAACACGTAAGACTTTTGTAAAGTAAATTTTGTAGTATTAATAAAGGTAAAGAACAGCAGAAAATCAAGTTCAGTAAATGGTAGTTTTTATTTTCTTGATAAAAATCTGCAATCTTTTATTATATGAAGTTATCAATAGTATTTGACGTTTCGCGCGCTGTGCTGGAGGTAATGGATAGATGGAGTCATATTCAGAGACATAAAAATGGTTCTGAGATGGCGGAGCATGCCTATATATCGAAGAGTAGAAACTTGTGAGTAAGTAATACTTACAAGTTTTTTTGTTATGTTTAGAATCCGAAGCGCTGGAAGAGGATTATGGATTTACGCCATCCATTAATATCAGAGAGGGACTCAGGGCCTTTGCTGAGTGGTATAAAGAGTATTACGGATAACCCTGTTAAGATACGGGGGATTATCATGGATAAATAGAAAATGAAAGTGGAGATGCCGTGATATGTGGCTTAGCTTTTTTAATACATTTTGGAAAATATTAATCATCGTATTGTTGAACGCCATTTGTCTCCTGGGCGTAACTGCTTTAGTAAAGAAGGGGAGTTCTATATACAGGAATGAACCGGAGCAGAAGAACCCCATGGAAGGGAAAAGGGTAGTTTTTGTAGAAGATGAAAACGATCCGGAGAATGCAGATGGATCCTGCGGACATTTGGAAGCAATTGGTGAATCTGAATATCATCCGAGAATTTATGAGCGTTTTACAAAGAGATTGATAGATATCGTTCTTTCTTATTGTGGACTCATCATCCTGTCCCCGGTGTTTTTGATTATTGCTATTGCGATTAAGGCGGATGATCCAGGGCCGGTGCTTTTTACTCAGAAAAGAGTCGGAAAGAATAAGCAGTATTTTAAGCTGCATAAATTTAGAACTATGAAAATGTCTACACCGCATGATGTGCCTACTCATATGCTTTCCAATCCAGAGCGGTATATTACACGGGTAGGAAAATTTATACGTAAGCACAGTATTGATGAACTGGTTCAGATATGGGATATATTCTTGGGGAATATGACGATCATAGGACCGAGACCTGCATTGTGGAATCAAGATATGCTTACTTCCGAAAGGGATAAGTATAATGCGAATGATGTAAAACCGGGGCTTACCGGTTGGGCACAAATCAATGGCAGGGATGAACTAGAAATCATAGACAAGGCGAAACTGGATGGTGAATATGTTAGCAAGATAAGCTTTGTCTTTGACTGTAAATGCTTCTTTGGCACAGTGTTTAGTGTACTAAAATCCGATGGTGTCGTTGAAGGCGGAACAGGTACTATACACTCACCAATCCGTCCTAATGATGGCAGAACTGTTTATGATGAAGATGACTATCAGGTGAAGAGATGAAAAAGGTTTTGATCACTGGTGCAAACTCATATATTGGAGTCAGCTTTGAGAAATATGTAGCTGATCACTATGCATTGAATCTTTCCATAGATACGGTCGATATGATTGATGGCAGCTGGAGGCTGAAGGATTTTAGTGTATATGATGTTGTATATCATGTTGCTGGCATAGCGCATGCCGATGTTGGGAATGTGTCAGATGAGGTTAAAACCAAGTACTATGCTATTAATACGGATCTTGCCATTGAGACTGCAAAGAAAGCCAGGGCAGAGGGAGTAAAACAGTTTGTGTTTATGAGTTCCGCTATCATATATGGAGATTCTGCACCATACGGTAAAGCCAAGATAATCACCAGAAAAACGAAGCCTGTTCCAGTTAACTTTTATGGAGACTCGAAGCTTCAGGCTGACCTTGGTATTCAGTCATTAACTGATGCAAATTTTCTGACTTGCATCTTAAGACCACCGATGATTTATGGTAAAAGAAGTAAAGGGAATTATACGACATTGGCAAAGATAGCAAAGAAGCTGCCGATTTTTCCTGATTGCGATAATCAGAGATCAATGCTCTATATTGAAAACCTTTGTGAATTTCTGTGTCAGGTTATGATCAGGGGGGAAGGCGGTATATTCTTTCCACAAAATGCAGAGTACATAAGAACTTCTCAGATGGTAAAAACCATTGCAGAGGTTTGTGGACACAAGATATCTATTTCTAAAGCTTGGAACTGGGGAGTAAAATTGGCTACTGCGATTCCAGGAAAACCAAGGATATTGGCGAACAAGGCGTTTGGTAATCTGATATATGACCAAAGTATAAGTAAGTACTGGTTTGAGTATCAAATTGTAGATTTAAAAACCAGTATCGAAAGGACAGAACTATAATGGAACCATACAGTATATTGATGTCGATATACCATAAGGATTCGCCGGAGGAACTTAAACAGAGTATTGAAAGTATGCTTGCTCAGACAGTGATGTGTGAGCAATTTGTTTTGGTTGAGGATGGCCCGATAGGTAAGGATTTGACAGACATTGTTCAGACGTATTTTGATAAATACAATAACCTTTTTACAGTTGTAAAATTGAAAGAAAATAGTGGGTTAGGAAAGGCCTTGGATGCCGGGCTGCAGGAATGCCGAAATGAGCTTGTGGCGAGAATGGATGCGGATGATATCTCACTTCCGACAAGATGTGAAAAACTACTGAAACTTTATGAAAAGAACCCGAAGCTCGCTCTTGCGGGGACTAATATAGATGAGTTTTATGATAACCCTCAAAATATAGTATCTTCTCGCATAGTACCGAGTGATTATGAGAGCATATGCAAATTTATGAAGAGAAGGAGTCCCTTCAATCATCCTACCGTTATGTTCAAAAAAACGGAGGTGATTAGATGCGGTGGTTATGGGAAGATGCGGCGCAAGCAGGATCTGGATCTTTTTGCCCGAATGATCAATATGGGATGCTTTGTTTTGAATATAGATGAGTCGTTGCTGCTTTTTCGGTCTGATGAGGGGAATTACAAGAGACGAAAAAGCTGGGAGTACTGCAAGAGTTACATAGATGTAGAGAGAGAAAATTATAAGAGGGGATATTGCTCCTTGTGGGATTTGACGGTAGTAGCAGTCAGTCAAGTTGTTATGCATGTTGCGCCTATGGGAGTCATGAAAAGATTGTCAGATACTTTTCTAAGGAGGAAAGCATAAAGGTGGATTATAGAATAATCTTGAAAAATATGGTAATGGCATCGGGACAATGCATTCCGGATAAAATTTTTTTGGATTTTAGATATTGGCTGTTTTTTCATAGAAGAATTCATTGGAATAATCCTCAAAGATTTACAGAGAAGATGAAAATGGTAAGACTTTAAAATATGAGACGGTATGTTTTAGATTTGATCATAATCAGTTTACTTTAATAAAAGGTAATTTGGCTCCACGTGATTTCAAGTGGTTGCTATCAAAAATGAATTATTATGCGATTGGAGCAAAATTACTATCTGAGATAAATAAGAAAAAATGTTATAACGAATTTATTAGATACTTGGAGGAATAAATGTGAAAAGAAACGATATACTCGTTGTAATGCCATATGGCGTATGGTTTGCTTCTGCACTGAAAGAAACAGGATTGCAGGTGGATTGTCCCTACTATGGGAATGTTTTTTTCTTGAGACTGATAAGAGAGTTCTGTTTTAGATTAAAACTGCCACTGAAAACAATTTGGTATAAAGGCATTGATGAGACATATAGATATTTTTTTATTAGCGCTTCCTTGATTACATCAGATTATATTGCATGGTTAAAGAAAAATCATCCAAATGTAAAGATTATACTGTTCTATACAAACAAGGTAGATGAAAAAAAATATAATCCATTCAATATTCCAGAGACTTTATGCGAAAAATGGACGAGCGATAAAGATGACGCTAAAAAGTATCATATGCACTTATTTGAAGGTGGAGGGTATTTTCGGCAATGGAAGGTTAATAAAATAACGCCTGTATATGACGTTTTCTATATCGGAAAAGATAAAAATCGGCTTGCAAGATTGCGGAAGATTGAAAGCGAAATGAATAATCAGGGAATAAAAACATTATTCTACATTACTTGGGAGCGAAGCTGGCAAAAGAAGAATGATGGTATTCATCAACCATTTCTTCCATATGAAGGGGTTCTGGATTATATAGGAAAGAGTAAAGCCATTCTTCATCTTTTGGAAGGTGCGCAAAACGGTATTACTATAAGAATACAAGAATCCCTGATCCATAAGGTAAAACTCATAACGGATGATGTTAATATTGTCAAATATGATTTCTACAACCCTAACAATATTTTCATTTTAGGCAGAGACAATATGAATGGTCTGAAAGATTTTTTGGATACTCCATATGAGGATGTTAAGTCAGATTTTTTTAAACATGCATATTATGACCAGATGATTGATGAAATAGTTATGGGAAGTTATAGAAATTCTACGTTGGATACGAGGGATTAAAATGACGTTACAGATAGCTTATTATCTGCTTAGTATACTGGGCATTATAAAGAAGAAGTCAAAACTACTTACAGCTTTGATAATGATTATAATGTGGATAGTTTTTGGATTGTGTACATACAATGGTGATTACGGCAACTATAGCTGGATATATCAGAATATACAAAACCCAGATTTCTGGACAGAATTTGAACCGCTATATAACGTTCTCATGTATATTTGCAGTGTGTTGGATTTGAGTTTTATTCAATTCAGGATGGTATTCGGTGGATTATATATTATTCTTTTGTACATAGTAATCGGTAAATATACAGAGAACAAGGCAGAAGCACTTGGATTATATATGCTATTTCCATTTTTATCTTTTACATCTATTATCCGATCAGGCTTTGCAAGTGTACTGATAGCACTTGCTTATTATGAGATAATCGCAGAAAAAGATAATAAAATCAAGTTTTGGATATTGATAATTGCGGCAACGCTTATGCATTACACTTCGCTTCTCTTTGTTTTCTACTATTTTTTGAGAAAGAACAAGTTTAAGCGAAATATTATAATTTTAGTTGTTGGATTGATAGGAGTTGAGATTGCAGCATATTATACCGGGATGATTTATCAAGTAGTGTCAATGATGACATCGAACTATAGAACTTTAAAGTGGTTTATTCCAGGCAATTCTGTGCAGAAGCCAAGATGGATTCTGTATCTTGTGATCATTGCGTTGATGCTTGTTGTTTCGGCATATTTAAGCAGGAGAGATAACAATAGGCGTGCAAGGAATTTGTTGAAGATTAATCCGTATGCTGAAGATATATTCTATATAAATATTACAATGCTCATATTTATCCCGACCTTTTTTGTGACGAACGCCAGTGCAAGATTTATGTGGGAAATTCTTCTATTAAATATTATAAGCTATGCCAAGGATGATGAAATTCGTTTTCCTTATAATTCGATAAAGTTCTTACGGTTTAACCGAAAGATTATTGTTTTGATTGTATTCCTCTTGTTCTTTACGTTTTATTCCAATTTACCGTACAAGGGAACAGTCAATGATGGATCTCTCATTTTTCAAAATAACTTGATTTATGGGGAATACACCAACACCTATAACATGGGAATATAAGAACGCGGAGAATGCTATTATATGACTGAAATAAGCAAGGAACAATTTGCAAAAGGAACTATCTGGAAATTGCTTGAAAGATTTATAGGGCGAGGTATTTCACTTGTAATCTCTGTTGTATTGGCCAGGCTTTTAACTCCAGATGATTATGGGTTGATTGCTCTGACAACGGTGTTTACGAATCTTTCTGAAATACTGATTGATGCAGGTTTTGGTACTGCATTAATAAGAAAAAAAGAAGCCGATGATGAGGATTTCGCATGCGTTTTTACCATTAGCTGTGGGATTTCTGCTGTTTTATACGTTATTTTGTTTTTTGTGGCTCCGTTTGTGTCAGGATATTATGAAAGACCTGAATTAATAGCTGTACTCCGTGTGATGAGCCTTGTGTTATTTATACAGGCTTTTGCATCTACCAGAAATGCATTTGTAAATAGGAATATGCAGTTCAAGCTTCTTATGAAGTGCAATATGGTAGCTGCAGTTATATCAGGAGCAGCAGGTATTACAATGGCCTATCTGGGAATGGGTGTTTGGGCTCTTGTCCTGCAAAGACTTCTTCAACAGTTGATTATAACAGTTTTGCTGTTTATAAAGGTAAAGTGGAAACCAAAATTAAAATTTGATTCGGAGAAGTTTAAGAATCTGTTTGGTTTTAGTGCAGGAGTCATAGGGGCATCCTTAGTTAACTATGTAGAGAACTGCGTTAATAGCTTAGTGGTTGGTAAGCATTATTCAGTTTCCGATTTGGGGTATGTTGATAAAGCTACAATCCTTCCAGAGCAGATATCTTTGAACTCCTTTGGCGCAATGACAAATGTGCTATTGCCGACGGTATCTTCTTATCAGAGTGATATCGATAGACTTAGACTCGTGATACGTAAAGTAGTCCGATATACATCGTACGTTATGCTCCCTGTAATGTTAGGAATGCTTGTGGTATCAAGGGAAGCGATTATCGTATTGTTTACGGAAAAATGGCTGCCATCTGCTTCAATGATGCAATTCATCTGCATTTACTATATCGCAACACCGTTGATGCTTATTGATGTTCAGATATTTTTCGGACTTGGTCACAGCAATATCAGATTGAAGACCGAAATATACAGGATAATCTTTATTTTGGCAGGCGTTGTACTTTGCTGTTTTGTCTTTGATCTTGAGATAAAGTATCTTTTGATGACAAATGCCATAGCGGCAGGTCTTGGAACATTGGTTACTCATTTGGAGGTCAAGAAGCTGATAGGTTATACGTTGACAGATAGATTGAAGGACACATATAAATCTTTGATTTCTGCACTGGTTATGTGTGCCGTTGTTATGGGAGCAAAGTATATACTGAATCGGTTTGCCTTTCCTGCCATAGTTCTTCTGATTATAGAAATAGCAATAGGCGGACTTTCATATATGCTCATGTCAGTTCTATTAAAGATAGATGTATTCAAGGAATTGTTTGATATTTTAAGAAAGATAAAATCTTTATAAAAGGTGGAATCATGGCAAATATACTATGTATCTACGAAAATAAAATAGCAACCGTGGCAAGCACTGAGAATTATTTTATTGACCTCGAAAAATATGATCCCAGAATAGCAGTCAGATTCATTTCTGTATTGAAACTTGAGCATTCGGATTTATCATGGTGCGATGTTTTATATATGATACGGCCGAATAATGCTGTATTCGCAAGAATAGCCAGGATATCCAAGCAATATGGGATTATGGTAGTTTTCTTTCTTGATGATGATTTATTGCATTTGCCGAAGGGCAATGCAGATATTCCCTGGAGAAAAAGTGGATTGGCATATACGGCACGTAAATCCGATATCATTGTATCTTCAAGTCCTTACATTCGTGCAAATTATTCAAAAAGTTTTGCGGTTGGCCGTATGGTTTCCATAAACACAGCTGTTCCACCAAAGGAAATCAGGAAGCATGATGAAGGGAGAAATGAGCGAATAAAGATTGTTTATGCCGCAGGCTTAGCTCATAAGTCTTTGTTTGACAGATTTATAAAACCGATACTAACACAACTCGATGAAAAATGCGGTGAAAGGATATCTATTACGTTTATGGGCGTTCATCCCGAATTGGATGTCAATAATTATAATATGCCAATAAATTATATTGATTCTTTACCTCTGAATGAATATAGAGAAAAAATAGAGGAAGAAAACTTTGATATAGGACTGGCACCGTTGGTGACAAGCGAGTTTACGAAATGCAAATACTTTAATAAATTTATTGAATATGCAATGTTTGGCATTGTTGGATTATATTCCGATACGGAACCTTACACATTTGTGATAAAAGATAAAGAAAATGGAATTTTGGTACAAGATGACCCTCACGATTGGTTAGAAGCGATTTGTGGAGCTGTCGAGGATAGTGATTTAATAAAAAAATGCAGGGAGAATTCATATAATCTGTTAACAAACAGATTTGCTCCGGACAAGATTATGGATCAGTTTATTGCCGATATTCCAGAGATGGTAAAAGTACATAAAGAAAAGAGCGTTAATGGCATTCAATTATCGTTATACAAAGCATTATATCGCATTAGTAGAGTTGGTGACTGGTTATATAAGACAGGATTTTACTTTAAAAGAGGCGGATTCAAAGAGGTTTTCAATGGTGTACGTAGGATTATTAACACCTCACGAATAGTGAAATCGTAGATAGTTTTAAAATAGGATACTGAAAAGGAGATATGATTTTAAGTGAGTACTAGGATTGCATTAATACCTGCATATGAACCAGATCAAACGTTAACAAAAGTTGTTATGGAATTGAAAAAGAAAAAGTTTGAAATTGTGGTTGTGGATGATGGGTCTAGTCCGGATAAGACAGCAATATTTCAAGAGATTGCGGAAAACACGAATGTTATACATCATTCAAAGAATAGTGGGAAGGGAACGGCAATAAAAACAGGATTACAGTTTATTAAAGATAAGTACAAAGATAGTTATACGGTTGTGACAGTTGATGCAGATGGTCAGCATAAAATTGAGGATGTCATGAAAGTATGTTTCAGAGCTGAAAGAGAACCAGATGTAATGATTCTGGGTTCACGAAAATTTGAGGGGGGGGGTGCCGCTTCGAAGTAAATTTGGTAATCATGTAACTCGTTTCGTTTTTTATGTTACAACAGGTTGCAAATTACATGATACACAGACAGGTCTTCGCGCTTTCCAAGATACACTGATTCCAAAACTTCTTATGATTCCAGGTGAAAGATATGAGTATGAGATGAATGTACTCATGTATTTTGCGAAATCAAAGGAAAAGATTATAGAAGAATGGATAGAAACGGTTTACTTGGAAAAAAATGAATCATCCCATTTTAACCCAATAAAGGACTCATACAGAATATATAAGGAGATACTGCGATTCTCAGGAGCATCGCTAATAAGCTTTACTGTAGATTATTTCTTTTATTGTATACTCAATTTATTAACGAAAAACATCGTTCTATCCAATATTTTCGCAAGAGTAATCAGCGCATCATTTAATTATACCCTAAACAGAAATCTCGTTTTTAAGAGCAAAAACTCAGTATATAAGTCGATAATAAAATATGCTCTTCTGGCAGCTTTTATCCTTGGCTGTAATACGATCTTTTTGAAGGTAATTATTATGCTTGGCATTAATAGATACATATCAAAAGTAATAGTTGAAGTGTGTATGTTCGTATTAAGCTATACAGTTCAACATAAATTTATTTTCGGTAAGAGCGATTGATTTTGTGACAGTCAATCAGAAGTTTGTATTGCTTTCTATTGAGGAGATTATTTATGATTACTTTTATAAAGATTATCTTTTTTGTATTGAGTACAATAGGTACTTGGGAGCTGATTCGAAGGAATACAAAAATAGAGCTTTGTTTTTTGCCAGGGCTTTCTGTAGCTGGTCAGACATGTCTATTGTTTATTGGTGGGATTTTGAATTTCCTTCCAATATTTGCGTATTTTCTGTATTGTGTTGGTATAGGTGCTGTTCTTATTTTTACGAAAAAGGATAAAAGCATTAAGTTCTTAAAAAATTATTTTAATTATGAATACATATTTTTACTAATAACGGTAATAATCATGGCAGTTTCATTAAGGGGACGTATATTTAATCATTATGACAACTATAGTCATTGGGCACTGGTAATTAAGCGAATGCTGACGGTTGATAGATATCCCAATTTCAAGGATACTATGATCGGTTTTCAAGGCTATCCATTAGGAGCGTCTACATGGATATATTATTTTGCTAAAATGATAAAAAAGAGTGAATGGATTCAGATGCTTGCAAAGGCATATATGATGTTGGTCAGTGTCATGCCATTATTCTTTTTTTTAAGAAAAAATCGGTTTACAGGTTTTTTATTCATTCTGGTATCATCTAATTTTCTGCTCTGCTATAACGGTCAAGCCGTAGATATGCTTGTAGACGATCTTCTGCCACTCGTGGGAATGAGCGGGGCAGTGTATTCTTATGCGTATTGCAAAGAATATTCAAATGATAGTAAATTATATTTCAATGCTGTGATTTTGTATTTGATACAGTTGATGCAGATAAAGAATTCTGGGATTTTTTTTGTCGTGGGGATTGGAATGGTAATTCTTTTTATGGATAAAAAACCATTGATAGATCGTCTTATTTGTTTTCTGCCACCGTTGGCATCGTATTATATTTGGACAGCACATTGCAAATATGTATTTTCAGATGCGGCATTAACCAAGCATTCTATGACAGTTGATAATTATGTTCAGGTAGTGGGTTCAAAGACAACTGATGAAATACATACAATTGTCCATCAAATGTATGATTTTACAGTCCACAATAATAGAGTTATTTTTGTATTGGTCTTTATTATTGCGACTATCTTGTTTGTTTTTATCTTCGATAAAGAAAGAATAAAGGATTGTTTAATGCTATCTGGTATTGCTGTTGTGATATATGCAATATATCAAATTGGAATGTTAGGTATGTATATTTTTTCAATGCCCACGAATGAAGCAATTGGTCTATCTGGAGTAATGAGATATACACAGACAATATTACTTGTAATCATATATATGATGATTATTATGGTACTCATCTCCATCTCTGAGTTGAAAAATCATCATAAACTAAACGCGGCTTTGATGACGGCATGTCTGTTAGTGATAGTCCTACAATATAAGACATTCGGGAAAATTAATTTAGCGTTCAAATATGTTGATGCATACGACCAAACAGAACGTATTTGGATAGAAGAACAAAAGCGGAAATATAGCGTTCCTGAGGAAGAATCGTATGCGATACTGATCCATGATGGAAAAAATACGGATTACACTATGCATTTATGTACATATATCTTTCAAAGCAACAGAATAAAAAGCAGGATTATTAAGACTGAGGAAGATATGAATGAAATCGATTCAAAATATGTTTTTTGCTATGATAGTGACAATGAAGTGATTCGGAATTGGGTCAAAATGACACACCCTGACCAAGAAGATAATTTGGTGATAGTACAATAGAAACCTGGGAAATTATCTTTGTGTTAGTGCAAAGGTATCGCTCAGTTTTGATAGCAAACTTTTTTAGTGATTTTGCAAGCCGAAGTTTGTGTTGATTCTTATGGAATCAATACTGAAAAGATGGAGCTTAAAATAAGATTTAAGAAGGAACTGAATACATAATGGATATCGCAAAAGTTGGAAAGGCAATTGCATATTTGCGGAAGCGAGCCGGGTATACGCAGAAGGAACTGGCGGATCGTATTGGGATCAGTGATAAGGCCGTGTCTAAGTGGGAACGTGGACAGGGACTGCCTGAGATTGGTTATCTGCGGAAGTTGTCGATCCTGCTTGATACGGATTCAGATTCGTTGCTTGCTGGGGATGTGGCGCATCATAAGAGCGACTGGACTGGGATCATCGTATTGGATGAGAATCCATATGGTATAGGTGCCGGAACGATGATTTATGATAAGCCAATCATAAATTTCCTGTTGTCGTATTTTCTGTTGGTGGGTATTAAAGAGATTTATATTGCCTGTACAAAGGCAGATGCGGAGTATATCAGAAATGCTCTGGGTATCGGGGAAGAGTATGGGATTCATATTACCACTGTGGTTGGTGGCTTAAAGGATGTCTCAGTTACGATGAAGGTCGATGGTGTGGACAAACACAGCAATGCTCAGTCACAATCCGGGAATGTCATGCTGATTCATGGCAGGTGTATCCTGTATGGAGTGGATCAGACGCGGTTTTTCCAGAAGGCTATGGTGAATCGGGAGCATTTGATCATGATGGCACTTCCAAAAAAGCTGCAGAAGACATCCATTGCGGTGGATGTGAATAAGCGTGTGGTAAATGACAGGGCAGATGATTCAAAGAAGTTGCGCACGCAATATGATTTTTCAGAGATCCCTATTCTGTTCTTTCCGACATCACTTCTTTCTTCTATCGTGGAAATCCCATCCATAAATGAATATATTGAAGAGCAGAAGAAACTCGAGAGTATTTTTATCGAAACGCTTGACCGTGGTTTTGTGGAGATTGAGGTGAATGACTGGAATAATGTCCAGGAAGCATCGACATTTATGAAAATTGTTCAGGATAAGTGCGGCATGAATGTGTACTGTCTGGAAGAGGTTGCGTGGAGGCGCGGTATGATCAGTCTTGCAAAGCTGAAGGAACTGGGGGAGAGAAAAGCCGGCACGGAGTATGGTGAGTATGTGCTGGGGCTTTATGAAATGTTGAACGGTCGTGTGCTGAAAGAGAGAGAGCACAATCCGGTAAACGGAGCGTAGAGTTGGATCGTGACGTTTGGTCATAGGTGACGGGCAGCGTGATGCCCAGATGGGGTAAGAATAGTAATTATTCAAAGAATAGCTACTGTAATTATGCGGCTTTTTGACGCAGGATAAGTAAACGGACAGTCGGTTGGTTGCAGGGGGATTATTGAGTAAAATATAATTGTATCTTATGTGTATATTGCTGTGGATTTTGTGGCGAAAAGCCTTGTGGACAGAAAAGAAATATAGAAGATCCTCGTATTTTCCTACAGACAAAACTGCAAGATTCATGACTATAATGCTGAAAATGATAAGAAAAGGAGAGGGACAAAATGGGTATTCAGTTGTTCAAAGCAAGTTTTAATGTAGAAGCATGCTTGGCCCAAGTAAGAGAGTGCCTTGAAAAGGGGTGGACCGGTATGGGATTCAAGACCGTAGAGTTCGAGGAAGAATGGAAGAAATATACTGGCCATAAGTATGCCTACTTTATTAATTCTAATACAGCCGGTCTTTATATGGCGGTTGATACGCTCAAAGAGTTGTATGGCTGGGAGGATGACGATGAAATTATTTCTACTCCTCTGACATTCATCTCCACGAATCATGCCATTACGAAGAGCAATCTGAAGGCTGTTTTTGCCGATGTGGATGATACCCTTTGCCTTGATCCGAAATCCGTGGAGGAGCACATCACAGACAAGACTCGTGCGGTTATTTTTGTTGGCTTTGGTGGTAATACCGGTAAGTTTAAGGAAGTAGTAAAGACCTGCAAGGAACGTGGTTTGAAGCTGATTTTGGATGCCGCGCATATGTCCGGCACACGTTATAAGGATGGTAGCGTTCCAGGGACAAATGGAGATGCCGACATTATTGTGTATTCCTATCAGGCAGTCAAGAATCTCCCTACCGGCGATAGTGGATGTATCTGTACTGACGACGCAAAGCTGGATGAAATCTTCCGTAAGAAGGCGTGGTTAGGTATCAATAAGGACACTTATGCTCGTACTGTTAGTGCCGGAGGTACGTATAAGTGGAAGTACGATGTAGAGTATGCTGGTGATAAATACAATGGTAATGCTATTATGGCTGGTATTGCGCTTGCACAGCTTCCATATCTGGATCGCGATAATGCCTACCGTAGAACGTTGGCACAGTGGTATACCGAGGCGTTCTCAAAGTATCCAGGTCAGATTAGTCTTGTGAAAATACCAGATGACTGTGTGACTGCTCAGCACTTGTTCCAGATTATGGTGAAAGACCGTGATGGCCTCATGATGTATTTAAATGGTAATGATATATATCCGGGCGTTCATTATATAGCTAACACAGATTATTGCATGTACGAATACGGCAAGGGTACCTGTCCGAAGGCGGACTTCGCCAGTGCGCACATTATTTCTCTGCCAATACATATGGGTGTTACTTTTGAAGATGTTCAATATATTACTGGCATAGTAGTGAAATATATTATGGAAATCCGTAAGGGTGAAAGTTACAAATAAGTTAATATATTGACATAGTGTAGATAAAAGCAGAAGAGCCAGTTCTTTATATAAGAGGGGAAAATTCAATGAACAATAGAGCGGTTTCAGGTGTTTTGATAAGGTTGGCGAAGTAAGGAGTAGATTATGTCAAAAAAAAAGGTGCTAATCCCAAATGGTAATTATACAGATATTAGATTGATAAAGGCTTTCAAAAAAATGGGTTTTTATGTTATCACTTCTGGCAATGCCCCCGAACTAGAAGGTCATAAATATGCAGATGAATATGTCCCTCATGACTATTCTGACCATGTGGGGATGCTTGAGTTAGCAAAAGAATTGCGAATTGACTATATTAGTGCATGCTCTAATGACTTTGGAGTAACTACCGCAGCGTATATTGCCGAAAATCTCGGATTGCCGGGACATGACACATTCCAAAATGCTAGGATTATAGCGGAAAAGGATTTGTTCAAAAAGTTCGCTATGGAGAATGACATTCAAGCTATTCCTTCGCGCTGGTTTGATAATGAAGACGTTGCGGAGGAATTTGTGAAGGATGCTGAATATCCATTAATTGTTAAGCCGGCGGATTTGGGTGGAGGAAAAGGTGTTACTTGCGCTCAAGGTTATAAAGATGCAGTAAAAGCTATAGGTGTAGCATTTTCTGTGTCAAGAAGAAAGCATATTGTTATTGAGCCGTTTATCGAAGGTGAGCAGGGAAGCATAACTGCTTTTCTCGTCAATAAAAAAGTTGTAACCTGGATTACATTCAACGAATTTGATTCATATTACAATCCGTTTCTAGTTGGTTACACAACTTCTCCTGCGAATGGAATGCCGGGAGTTGGTAGGGAATTAATTGAGCAGATTGAAAGAATTGCATCGTTGCTTCATTTGGCAGATGGTATATTCCATGTACAATACAAAATGCATAATGGAAAACCGCTGATAATGGAATGCATGCGTCGCTGCCTTGGAAACCATTCTTTAAAAACGGCATCTATGTTAGCGGACTTTGAATGGGAAGAGTGGATTGCCAAGTCATACTGTGGCTTTGATTGTAAGAGTATTCCAAGGCGCAATGGAGGTGAGAAACAAATGTCTCACTTCTACATTCAGGCTCCCCAAAATGGTATTGTTAATGATGTAAAAATTGATAGCGAACTTGAACCTTATATTGTTGATCGCATTATGCAATGGGAACGGGGAACAGAAATTGATGCCTTTGAAAAAGAAATTCTTGGATTCTTGTTTATGGAATATCCGAATCGTGAGATAAGAGATGAGATGGCTAATCGATATAAAGAGTTGATTGTTGTGGATATGATGGATTGATTGTTGTGTTTATGGATAACTTAAACAAATGAGATGTAATGCTTCATCAAAAGTGTTATCTATAACTGGAAGTTTGTTAAAGAAAGACATAGTATCCGAAATGCGACAAGAAAAAGGCTCAAGATATGTACGCGTTTGGAGGATTGGAGACTGTGATTAAAATGGAAAATTTAAATAATATGGAGGCCATGGAATTTAAGAAACAACTTCCAATACCCAGTGAGTTAAAGAAACGATATCCTATCTCCGAAAAACTATCGAATTTAAAGCTGAAACGAGATCAAGAAATTAAAGATATTATTGCAGATAAAGACAAAAGAATGTTGCTCATTATCGGGCCTTGCTCGGCGGATAGGGAAGACGCCGTTCTTGAGTATATGGTTCGGTTACGGTTAATTCAAGAAAAAGTTAAAGATGTAATCTATATTGTACCGAGGCTTTATACAAATAAACCGAGAACGGTTGGGAAGGGTTACAAAGGTATTCTTCATCAGCCAGATCCAGACAAGGAATCTGATCTCTTAAAAGGAATCATTACAGTTCGGCACATGAATGTGAAAGTAATAGAAGAAACAGAATTTACTTGTGCAGATGAATTGCTTTATCCGGATATATATCGTTTTATTAGCGACCTTCTTTCGTATGTTGCTGTTGGAGCAAGATCTATAGAAAACCAGATGCATCGAATGACAGCAAGTGGGTTAGGGATTCCTGTTGGAATGAAAAATCCGACAAGCGGAAATCTAACGGTTATGCTTAATTCGATTGAAGCAGCTCGGGCACGACAAGAATTTATATATAGAAATTGGGAAGTAGAAACGAAAGGAAATCCCTTTGCGCATGCAATTTTAAGGGGTTATGAAAACAAGTTCGGGAGATGTATCCCAAATTATCATTTCGAGGATCTCCGATTTTTACTCTCTCTTTATAATGAGAAAAATATACCGAACCCAACATGTATCATTGATTGCAATCATGCAAATTCGGACAAGCAGTATCTGGATCAAATACGTATAGCTAAGGATGTTTTACAAAGCAGGAAGAATTCGAGTGATATAAAAGCATTTGTTAAAGGATTGATGATTGAGAGTTATCTTGAGGATGGTAATCAAAGCCCTCATGAACACACATATGGAAAATCAATTACTGACCCGTGTCTTGGATGGGAAAAGACGGAAAAGCTAATCATGGATTTGGCTCATTTGTGGGAATAAATATTTGAAGGGAATGATGAAGATGAAGGAAAGAGTTACAGTTAGTGTAGTCGGTGCGGGCCGGGCATTAGAGCTTCATGCGTTTGGATATCACAGATCGAATATTCCAGTCAGGCTGAAGACCGTTATGGCGAGAAGACCGGAACAGATTCAGCAGGCCATTGATAGATATGGTTTTGAGAAGGGGACAACAAGCTACGATGATATTTTGAATGATCCTGAGATTGATGTGGTTGATATCTGCACGCCACCTTATGTCCACAAGGAAGAAATTGTCGAGGCCATGCGCGCAGGCAAGCATGTTATTTGCGAGAAACCGTTAGTCGGCTACTTCGGCAGACTTGGCGACCCTGAACCTATCGGCGAAAAAGTTTCCAAAAAGGTCATGTTCGAGTGCCTGCTGAAAGATCTTGATGACCTGAGAGAGGTGATGGATGAGACAGGTAAGCGGTTTATGTATGCGGAGAACTTCGTATATGCTCCTGCGATTCTGAAGGCTGGTGAGATTATAAGAGCAAAAAAGAGTCGGATCCTGTACATGAAGGGAGAGGAGAGCCTTAAGGGCTCCAGCTCTGTTGTTGCGGGGGAATGGAACAAAACTGGCGGAGGAATCTTCATGAGGAATGGTGTGCATCCCCTCGGTGCCATCCTGTATTTGAAAGAGCAGGAATCCATCTCTCAAGGGCATAATGTAACTGTCAAGAGTGTAGTCGGTGATATGGGACGTGCAACAAAGAGACTGTCTGAGCATGAACACAGATATATTGCTGCTAGACCTTATGATGTAGAAGATGCGGGAACAGCAATCATCACGTTCACAGATGGGAGCAAGGCTACTATTATCTCCACGGATAATCTCCTTGGTGGTAGTAAGAACTACGTAGAAGTTTATGCTAATAATACGGCTATTAACTGCCGTCTGACCATGAATGACGTTATGGAAACATATATGGTTGATGATGAGGGCATGGATGATGTTTATCTGTCAGAGATGCTTCCTATTGTAACCGGGTGGAATAAACCGTTCGTAGCTGACGAAATGCTCCGTGGATATTGCAATGAGATTGTTGACTTTATGAGAGCTGTGGTTAATGACCGTGAAGCAGAAGGATGCTTCGATCTTGCTGCTCAGGTCATGAAAGTTACATATGCTGCCTACTACTCAGATGAAGAGGGCAGACGGATAGATTTAGTGTAATAGCCTCTGTGTGATTGAGGACGGGGATACAGAGGTCGTTTGTGATTGTGTTACGCTTAGGCGTGATATAGTTGAATATGATGCAAAAGGTATTCGTAACATGGAATGCTTAATACGATTTACGTCAAGAGGGAGATTATTTATGAGAATATATTTAAGGCCTATAACATTGGAAGATGGACCCAAAATTGTAAAATGGAGAAACACGCCTTCTGTTTCTGCACACTGCCTAAATCAGAAACCTATAACGATTGAATCAAATGAGACATTCTTTCATGAACACGTGGAGACAGGTCATTATCAGCAGTTTATCGTTGAGCGAATAGATGAGGACTTTGGTGTATCCTCATATCCGATTGCTACTGCTTATCTAAAGGATATTGACAAAACGAATATGCGGTGTGAACTTTGTATTTTCACATCTGATAATCAAGAATGGAATACGGAAAGCCAGACTATTGCGGTGAAGATGCTTCTCCAGAAAGCTTTTGATGAAATGGGCATACATAAGGTTTATTCCTATGCTTTTTATAGGTTTATTAATGAGGCAAGTCTTTTGAAAAAGGCCGGGTTTACTACAGAGGCAATCTTGAAAGAGGAAGTTATAAATGAAAATGGTGAATATGATGACATAGTTCGTTTTGCTATCACCGCTAAAGAATGGACAGATGTCAACAAGAAAGACATTGAAAATGCATGGGTAAGTTTTTAGATATAATAAAAGCATTTCGATATCTTACACTCAAATGAACGTGTCCTTTTACAATGGGAAACCGCTATACAGACGAGGCTTATAATCTGTTGAAAAGAAACATTATAACCATTATAAACCTAAATTTCCAACAAATGGATAACAGGATAAATAATCTTATACAATATATTAGATAATACATCAAGAGCTAAAAGCTATATTAAGGAAAGAAGCATTATCTATGGATGGCAATTATGTAGATGTATATCGCATAGTGGTGTTTGCTGAAAATTTAATAAGTGAGGATAAAAAATGGTTTTTTCCAGTATGACTTTTCTGTTTGTGTTTCTGCCTTGTATTTTGGTAATTTATTTTTTACTGAAAGAAAATTACTGGAATATCTTTCTGTTGGCTGTCAGCTTGTTTTTTTATGCGTGGGGAGAGCCGAAGTTTGTATTTATTATGATTTTTTCTATTGTAGTAAATTATCTGGCTGCACTTGGCATTTCATATTTTGCCAATAGGGGGGGGAGATACGGTTTAAGAAAAATTCTGCTTGGCCTGTGTATATGCCTCAATATTGGTTTGCTGTTTGTATTTAAATACCTCAATTTTACAACATTATATCTAAACAAATTTTTTCCGTCAGTGCCTGTGACAAGCATAGCACTGCCAATTGGAATTTCTTTTTTTACATTTCAGGGGCTGTCATATGTGGCAGACATTTATGGCAAAAGAGAAGAAGTACAAAAGAATATTATTGATTTAGGTTTATATATTTCTTTTTTTCCTCAGCTCATAGCAGGTCCAATTGTAAGATATAAGACTATAGCAGCAGAAATCAAAGATAGGAAGATTGAATGGACAGATTTTTGCGTCGGGGTAAAACGGTTCATTGTCGGGGTCTCAAAAAAAATAATTATAGCCAATAATATGGCATTGGTTGCGGATAAGGCATTTTCCTTTCGTGCAGGAGAATTGACCGTTGTAATGGGATGGCTGGGAATGATTTGCTATACTTTTCAGATTTATTTTGACTTTTCAGGATACAGCGATATGGCAATCGGTCTGGGGCGTATGTTTGGATTTCATTTTAGTGAGAATTTTGACCATCCATATATTTCCAAAAGTATCACGGAATTTTGGAGAAGATGGCATATATCGCTCGGATCCTGGTTCAGGGATTATGTATATATTCCTTTGGGTGGTTCTCGAGTGAAAATCGGAAGACATATTTTGAACCTTTTCATAGTTTGGCTTTTGACTGGCATATGGCACGGAGCAAGTTGGAATTTCATTGTTTGGGGACTTTTATATTTTACGTTATTGATAGTCGAAAAATATTTTGTACATCCTGAAAAACTATCAAAGGCAAAAGGAATTATATGGCAGTTCGTTTCTATGATCAGTGTCGCGTTTGGCTGGGTTATTTTTCGGGCAAAGGGACTTCATGGCGCTTTCTGGTATATAAAAGGAATGTTTGGATTATATGGGAATGATTTAATTGATGCTCAGACTGTTTTCTATTGTCGGGAGTATATGGTGCTCATTATGATAGCCGCTATCTTTTGTGTTCCAATAGCAGACCGTATAAAAGAAGGCTTCTCTAAGTTGGAAAAAAACAGCAAGGCAGGTTTTGATAAAACCATGTTTGCTTTGAATGGGATTAAAATTTTAATGTATTGTACATTATTTATATTTTCTATTTCTTATCTCGTAATGGGAGCGCATAATCCATTTATTTATTTCAATTTTTAAGCAGGCGGGGAAAAATATCATGAAAAACAGCAAGATAAGTATTCATGTTGCGGATACGGTTATTGCAATACTGTTTGTAATATTTTTGGCATATGTTTTTATTTCAAATATGGAAATACCATTTGCGGCAATCCATAACGTATTGCAAGGCACCGAATTTACTGCAATTACGGAATCCTTTGAAAATAGTTACAGTCAAGGATTCCCTGACAAGAATATGTATATTGATATAAACGGGCTGGGACATCGGCTGTTTGCGCAAAGAGAAGTGAATGGTGTGGTTAAGCTTAACAATGGAATGCTGTCTGAGGCAGTGCTTGCAAAGTCAGATACATCAGGATTTTCTAGGAATGCTGATAGTGTCAAAGTATTTTCAGATTGGATGAGAAATTGGAATGGTAATTTAATGTATGTTCAGGTTCCGTGGAAACATGATGCATATGAAGATACAAATTGGCCGGTAGGAATTAAGGATTACAGTAATGAAAACGCAGATATTTTTCTGAAAGAATTAAGTATAAGGGATGTGGACTATCTTGATCTTCGTGAAAAATTACATTTAGAAGGCGATATATATTCTAAATTTTTAAGAACTGAACACCATTGGAATGCGTACGGAGGATTTTCTGCATTTCAGTATATCTGTGAATATTTAAGAAATGTATTTGGAGAAGAAATAGATACAAAAGTACTCGATATTAATAATTATCAGGTTGATGTATATAGAAATGGGTCTTTGGGATATTATGTATCCAGGACAGGATATATGTTTGGCGGTTTTGATGATTTTCCAATTATTTATCCTAAATTTGAAACAAATCAGACCTGTCAAATTGTACATAAACAAATAGTTAGAAGAGGTTCCTTTTATGAAGCAATTTTTGATCAGAGTTTTACAAAATTGCCGTGGAGAGAGCGAGGGCTGTATGGCATGTATATAGGCGGTGATTTTCCGCTGGTTATTCATAAAAGTGAAACGGTAAAAAATGACGGAACAATTATGTTATTTATTGATTCTTTCGGTACGATGGTGGAATCGTATTTGACTACAGCTTACGAAAATGTTATAGCAGTAGATTTGAGATGGATTCTTAGGAATGAGATGAATATTACAGCAAAAGAACTGGTTGAAGAGTACAACCCCTCTAATGTCATTATCATGTTCAATCCCAATCAGTTAGGATATGCAGAGAGTGAACAATTTCAATATGGATTCGAATAAAATAAATATAAAAATGATCCAAGATAGAGAGAAGAGATGAAAGAAAAAGTTGATATGAATGGAAAAATAATTTTAGTAACAGGAGCTGCTGGATTCATTGGATCGAATTTGATTTCGGCTCTTTTATCCAGTGCGGAGCATTGCACAATGATAGGAATCGACAATCTCAACGATTACTATGATCCAACCTTAAAAGAATATAGACTTAAAAAGCTGAAATCGGAAGCTTTTTCTAAAGTCCCAAATAATTTTAAATTTATAGAAGGTGATATAAGCAATAAAAGTACAGTCCAATCCCTTTTCAATACTTTCAACCCTTCCATTGTTGTGAACCTCGCCGCCCAGGCCGGAGTCCGATATTCCATTACCAATCCGGATGCCTACATTAACTCAAATCTAATCGGCTTCTACAATATATTAGAAGCATGCCGTAGCCAGGGGGAGCATTTAGAGCATCTCGTCTATGCATCCAGCTCCTCTGTCTACGGCGGAAATAAAAAAATTCCGTTTCAGGAATCAGACTTTGTGGACAATCCGGTTTCTCTCTATGCGGCTACAAAAAAATCTAATGAGCTTCTCGCACATTCTTATTCCAAGCTTTACAATATACCAACGACTGGCCTTCGCTTTTTCACAGTTTATGGTCCTGCGGGGCGCCCGGATATGGCTTATTTTGGTTTTACGGACAAGCTGCGGAGAGGAGAGAAGATTCAGATATTCAACTATGGAAATTGTAAGCGTGATTTTACTTTTATTGATGATATCGTTGAAGGTGTGGTTCGAGTGATGGGAGGACCGCCGCAGAGAACGGCGGGAAAAGACGGTTTGCCGATTCCACCGTACAGTATTTATAACATCGGAAATTCGGATCCTGTAAATCTTTTGGATTTTGTGCGTATCTTATCAGAGGAACTGGTACGATCAGGGGTGTTGCCAGAGTCATTCGATTTTGAAAGCCAGAAGGAACTGGTTCCGATGCAGCCGGGGGATGTGCCTGTTACATATGCGGATACAAGTAAATTAGAAGCTGATTTTGGTTTTCATCCATCTACGGATCTCAGGATAGGTCTCAGAGCATTTGCTGAATGGTATAAAGAGTATTATCACTGCTGATATGTAAGAGAACAATCATCTTCATTGACATCCCCCTGTAACCATGCTATTCTATCCCTACCATAATAAAAATAATACGCAAAAGGGGATTTATTATATGGATATCCAGGAAACAACCCAACCATTATCACAAAAACCACCCCTCTCCCCCACGGAGATTAAAACCATCAAAACCATCCTCAACCAGCCCCGGCGCCTCCCAAAAGACTGGGACTGTATCAAAAGCCTTCTGCAGTCCAGAAGCCTTTTTACCGTGCATCCTGCGGATGAGGCTCTGTTCCGCCGCTTTACCATAGACGGCGTACTGTACGATCAGGATGTACTCCTGGCATTCACAGACCCGGAAGACTGTGAGGAATATGGAAGAAGATACGCCGCGGTGCGGATCGGCAGGGAATTCAATATCGTTACCGTATCGTATGAAGAGATCATCCGTATTGCGGAACAGCATGAAAAAGATGTATATATTGACCTGAGAAAGGAATTTGAAGAGCGTTTCCTCGTATATGACGGAAAAAGAAAGACGCTCCACCTTTGCATCAACCAGGGCGTCTGAAAAAAAGAGGGGCACGACCGCCCCTCTCCTGGCTGAACCAATACATATTCTAATTGTGATAATATTCCATCATCAGACTGTTCGGAATGTCCTTATTATCGCTTTCCCCTTCTTTCAAGTTTCCCCTGGTTTCTTTCCAGGGTTTTTCCATATGAGTGTATGCTCTCAATGTGTCCCCATCCTCATTTCCATAAGTGCAGATCACATGATCCATGTGTCTCTTTTCCGACTCCGAGAAAGCATGAAGTAAAGGGTAGTTTGATTTCCTTACAATCCGTCTGGATTTATGGGTATCGAACAGTTTTTTGTTGACCGGACCATTTGCGTAATCTTTAAAGGTGTCATTGATAAATACGGTCTTGTAGATGCCAAGACACCAAGCCTGACAATAGTAAACTAACTTTTGCAACATCCATGTGTCAATGGCGTTCAATTGATCCAAAACATAGGAAGCGATATCAATAGAAGACGCATTTGTAAACTCAATATCTTTATCATCTTCCGGCGGAACTTCCCTCCCAAGCTCTTTGGCAAAAGCAATCCATTCTTCAATCATAATGTCGGCATTTTTAAGGGATTCGTCAATCGTGGCTCCATCCGCCATACATCCGGGCAACGATGGGACGTTTGTAATATAAGCATTGTCGTCTTTACTCCAATAGAACATCTTATTATATGCCATCTTCGAGTCCTCCTTCGCCAAGTTTATACTTGCTGACGATATTTCTGACTTGTTTTACCTGATACGACTAATCTTCCTATTCTTAGGCTGAATATTGATTAGTTCAGGAATATCGTCTATACAATATTGAAAATGAGAGCCAGTTGTCCTTCGGTGTATTGCTCCGATTTTTGACAGAAAAAATTTCATATCTTCTTCCGAAATATTATTGTCTGATTTTCCAGACAATATATCTTCTCGTATCTTTTTATATCGGCTCATTTATCGGCTTCTCTCTTCCTGATTTCTTTTGTTTACGCTTTTAGTATATAGCATTTGACTGAATCCGTCAATCTCCCCACTAATCTTGCTTTATTACATCCCCCAAGCCTCCGGATTGGTTGTGGAAATGGCCACCGCCCCGGCGTTCAGCGCATGGATGATATCCTCCTTATCCGAGATCAGCCCCCCGCAGATGACCGGGATCGACAGATTTTCCGTGATGCGGCGGGTCACCTTCGGCATGATCCCCGGAAGGATCTCGATCATATCCGCAAAGGCTCCGTCCTGCTTCATCACATTCTCCAGGGCCATGGAATCCAGAACAAAAAACCGCAGGATCGTAAACAGGCCCAGTTCTTTTCCGCGCTTGATCATGGCCGGCTTTGTGGAAATGATCCCATCCGCCTCGGTGGCCTTCCGGATAAAATCTACGGATATTTCTTTATTTCCCAATCCGCTGATCAGATCTATGTGTACGATTGCAATCTTCCCCGCATCCTTCACCGTTTTAACAATCTCATCAATGCTGCAGACATCCCCGAACAGGATAAAAACGACCTTTGACTCCTGTGCGGTACATCGGCGGACGCCTTCCCAATCCTTGACGGCCATGATGACCGGCGTGTCCTCAATGATCTCCCGGATCTGTTCCTTTCCATCCATGCTGTGTGCCTCCCTCTGCCATTCCTTCCTCCATACAAAAAACAGGGCATCATATAGCTCTTGAAACTATACCTCCCTGCTCAAAAATCTCCGATAATAACGTTATATTTAGTGTAGCACAGCAGTTTCCGTAATGCAATAAAAAAATAAAAAATGACACAGCTCTGACGCTTAAAAAATTTTGAATAAAATCTTGCATTATTTGGGGCTATTGCAACGTTTCAATAAAAGGCCAGGAAACTTTTTCTTCGCACATAGGATAAAA
>CAJSZT010000015.1:0-103287 GCA_910573785.1 Lachnospiraceae bacterium
AGGGCCTCTGTGTCCTGTCTTTCAGAAAATTCGTGCTTTGATCCACATGAAGCGGGAGGTTTTCTGATATAGTACGAAAAAAAAAAAAAAAAAAAAAAAAAAAAAAAGAGGTTTTCTATGAAGCAAAAGAGAACGAGTAAGAAAAAAGTAAGCAGTACAAATGTGGCTGTTGCTCTACAACGCATTGCACGATACGCACTACCGGAATGTAAAGAATATCCGCAAAATCCGAGTCGAGAATGTCCTTTATAAAAATTTCAAGAATGATATTTCCTTTGAAGTACACCAGAAGGTGATCGTATTCGGCGAACACCAATCAACTGTCAATAAAAACATGCCCCTCCGGTGTCTCATGTATGCGGGAAGGGCTTATGAACAGCTGGTTGATACTGAAGACAGGTATCGGACTGCACTGGTGAAGATTCCTGCTCCGGAATTTTATACGTTTTACAATGGAACAGCAGACTTTCCTTTGGAACAGGAACTGTTCCTGTCCGATTCCTTCCTTGATTCCAATGGAAAAGCTTCATTGGAATTAATGGTTAAGGTCATCAATATCAATTCCAATAAGGCACATAGTATTCTTGACAAATGTGAGGTGTTAAAGGAGTACAGTCTGTTTATTGACACGGTTCGGAAGTATTCGAAGGAAGAGGATTCTATAAAGAAAGCGATCCAGGAATGTATGGAACGCGGGATTCTGGCAGACTATCTGCGGCGAAAAGGCAGTGAGGTGATGAATATGTTGATTGCGGAATATAGTTATGAGAAAGATATTCAGGTGAAACAGGAGGAAGCATTTCAGGTTGGGGAACGGCTTGGAGAATCCAGGGGCGAAAAGAGGGGCAAAAAAGAAGGAATCCTTTTATCCAGTAAAATCTTCCAGACTTTAAAAGAAAATCCTGATTATACGAACAGGCAGATTGCAGATATGGTTGCCTGTACTGTCAAGGATGTAAGGGATGTTCGGAAGATGTTTTCCATATAGTATTTCAGAGATGTGAGGTGTTAAAGGAGTACAGTCTGTTTATTGACACGGTTCGGAAGTATTCGAAGGAAGAGGATTCTATAAAGAAAGCGGTCCAGGAATGTATGGAACGCAGGATTCTGGCAGACTATCTACGGTGAAAAGGCAGTGAGGTGATAAATATGTTGATTGCGGAATATAGTTATGAGAAAGATATTCAGGTGAAACAGGAGGAAGCTCTGCAGCTTGGAGAAAAGAAAGGAATCATTTTGTCCAGCAAGGTCTTTCAGGCAGTAAAAGAAAATCCGGATTTTACAGACGAGCAGATTGCGGGCAAGGTTGCCTGTACTGTTGAAAATGTAAAGGATGTGCGAAAGATGTTTTCCATATAATATTCAGAGATATGCTGATATGCCCGCTGCAGAGGACGGGTCCTCTGCGGCGGGGGAAGTGTCAGAATCTCTGGCACTTCCTATGATCCTGCAGCTTGAAATGATTAACAGTCTTTGAACAGCTTCCGCACTGCTGCCTCGTCATAATCCCGGATCCGCTTCAGGGGGATCCCGGCGGCTTTGAATGCCCGGTCTTTGAAAAGGTCCTTCTCCTTTGCTTTTTCCGTATCATGGGAGCTGTCGTCTAATTCCAGGGCAAAATACACCTGGAAATCATCATCGCAGATCACAAAATCCACATGCTTCTGTGAGATTTTTGCAAAATACTTCATATAATGCTTTTTGTCTGTAACCTCCATCAGATCCTTCAGCCCGATCTTAGGGCAGATCAGCAGTCCTTTTTTGTATGCTTCTTCCCGCAGGAGCAGATAAAACTTGTGCTCCCGCTTCGTAAGGAGCGGCCTTGCCCTGTAGGGGTAGGACTTCTTTTCGAAGTACCGGATCAGAAAGATGATAAATGCGGCGGCCAAAAGCACAACAGACAGGCATAGTCCCAGATTCAGATGTACTTGTTCCATCTCTTATCCCTTCTTTTGTATCCGTTTTTCAGTTCGTATCCTCTTCATAGATGAATATGTCCTCAATGCTCATCCCAAAATATCGCGCGATCTTAAATGCAAGCTGAATGGAGGGGTTGTATCTTCCGTTTTCCAGGGATCCGATCGTCTGACGCGACACCTGCAATGCGGCAGCAAGCTCTTCCTGCTTGATGCCCTGCGATTTCCGCAATTTTTCTAAGTGGTTTTTCATAATATTCGTTTACTTTCCATTTATATTTCCGGGATTCCGTGACCTACGGAACCTCTGTCGCTCAGTATCATTTCCATACCTACTTTTTGGGGCTTCAAGCCGCATTTTTCGTAGAACCGCATCGCCGTCTCATTGCAGGACCACACATTCAGCGTTACATTGTAGCAGCCCTGTATTTTGGCAAATTCGAGTACATGCTCGTAGAGTTTTTTTCCGATATGCTGCCCTCGGATCAATTCGTCTACACAGAGGTCGTCAATGTACAGTGTCTTGATATCCGTCAGAATGTTGTCATTCAAATGCTGTTGAAAGATGCAGAAGGCATAACCCAGCACATACTCTGTTTCATCTACCGCGACAAATATGGGGCGCTGACTGTCATGTATGATCTCCCGGAGCTGGCTGTCCGTATATTTTCTGCTGCCGTTTCCCTTGAACAGGTCCGGACGTCCTGTGTGGTGTACCATACATACCTGCCGCAGAAGCTCATTGATCCTGTCCATGTCTTTTTCCTGTGCGTGCCTGATCTTCATCTTTCCCTCCGTTTCCACCCGCTCCGGATGTGTCCTTTTAATCAATAGAAGAAAACACCTTCCGAAGATTTTCTTCCGGTGCTTTCCTTTTCTTCATTATATAGAATGTTTATCCGCATTTCAAGTGTACTTTTAGAATCACATTATCAGCTGAATATATCTTGTTACTGTGAGCACCCGGCCAGGGTGTGAACAGTAACAAGATCTTTTTTGTATCCTTTTGGGCATACTTATTTTCCAGCAACACAAAAGAGCCACCTGCAAGCCTGCATTGTTTTCATCCTTTTTTACGAAATTGAAGCCCAGCATATTTTTTACAAAATTTTCAAATTATCATCATGAAATGTATTGATTCCTTGTCCTCTATATGGTATTTTAAATCAGCATGAATATCATTTCAACTACGCAGGAGGCCGTGCATCATGTCAATTGAAAGAGTCAGGGAATATTTTAGAACGAAGGGAATCGAAGAGAGAATCCAGGAATTTGACAGCTCCAGCGCAACGGTCGCGCTTGCCGCACAGGCGCTGCATTGCGAAGAAAACCGAATTGCCAAAACCTTGTCTTTTCATGTGAAGGAAAAGGTTGTGCTCATTGTCATGGCCGGGGATGCCAAAATTGACAATCCGAAGTATAAGGCGCAATTTGGGACCAAGGCGAAAATGCTGTCTTTTGATGAGGCGGAGCCGCTGATCGGACATGCGGTGGGCGGAGTATGTCCCTTTGCGGTGAATCCGGGAGTGGAGGTCTATCTGGATGTATCCCTCAGGCGGTTTGCTACCGTGTTTCCCGCATGCGGCAGCTCCAACAGCGCAATCGAATTGAGTATGGAGGAGCTTGAGAAATATGCGGAACCCGTAAACTGGATTGATGTATCCAAACTGCCGGAAAGCTGAGGAATTTACGAATTCCCCAGCTTTTCCATTCCTTCTACTCCTGGATTGTATATGCTTCATCTGTAATTCAGGTGGAAAATTTTCCTCCCGCATCTTTTGCAACATTCCACTTTTTAATCCCCCCAGGATGTGATATATTATTAAGCGGGTGCCATCACCCGATGAGCAAAGAGAAAAAAGCGAGGTTACAAGAGATGAAATATGATTTTACAACCATTATGGACCGAAACGGAAAAGACGCGATTGCGGTGGACGTGATCCCTTATAAAGATATGCAGGTCAAAGAGGGGTTCAGCCGGATCCCGATGTGGGTTGCGGACATGAATTTTCAGACTGTCCCAACCATACCGGAGGCGATCATCGAGCGCACCCGGCATGCGGCATACGGATATTTTTCTCCCCGGGACGAATATTATGCTTCCATCATCCGGTGGCAGGAAACACGCCACGGCACGCAGGGATTAACAAAGGAATGCATCGGTTATGAAAACGGCGTACTCGGCGGTGTGCTCAGCGCCCTGAATGTCTTTTGTTCCAAAGGCGACAAGGTCCTGCTGCATTCCCCCACTTATATCGGTTTCACGGAAGCGCTGGAAAATAACGGATATCACATGGTACTCAGTCCTCTCGTAAAGGACAAGGCGGGCTGCTGGAGAATGGATTTTGAGGATATGGAGCTTAAGCTGAAAGAAGAAAACATTCATGCGGCCATCTTCTGCTCTCCCCACAATCCGACCGGACGCGTCTGGGAACGTGAAGAGCTTATGCAGGCCATGGAGTTATTCCGGAAATACGATGTAATGGTAGCAGCGGATGAAATCTGGTCGGACATCATCCTGACCGGCTCCCGGCATATCCCGACTCAGATGGTTTCCGAGGATGCCCGGATGCG
This sequence comes from Lachnospiraceae bacterium, assembly GCA_910573785.1. Lineage (GTDB taxonomy): Bacteria > Bacillota > Clostridia > Lachnospirales > Lachnospiraceae > Schaedlerella. The sequence continues at coordinate 4,491 of CAJSZT010000015.1, forward strand.
CACCGTTGCCTTTTATGCCCCGTCAAAGACGTTCAACCTGGCCGGTCTGATCGGCAGCTACCATATCATCTATAATCCCTGGATCAGGGACAGGATCCGGAAGGAGTCCTCCCTGTCACATTATAATTCCATGAATGTCCTCTCTATGCACGCGCTGATCGGAGCATATAAACCGGAAGGATATGAATGGGTTGACGAGCTGTGCCAGGTGCTGACGGAAAATGTGGAATATGCTTACCGGTTTATCCTGGAGCATTTCGACGGTGTATCCGTGTCGAAGCCGCAGGGGACATACATGCTGTTTCTGGATTGTGAAGACTGGTGCAAAAAGCACGGCCGGACCATTGATGAGCTGCAGCGCGCGGGAGTGGAGGCCGGGGTCATCTGGCAGGACGGAAGGCCGTTTCACGGCGAATACGGAATCCGCCTGAACGTGGCTCTTCCCAAATCACTGCTGACAGAGGCCATGGAAAGATTAGATAAGATGGTGTTCTGAGAACGCTGCAAGGAGATCAAAATGGAACGAATACACAATACAAACACCCTTGGAACACATTTCAGCAGACAGGCGCTGCAGAACGGAATGCGGGACGGCGTCCCCATCGGACTGGGGTATTTTGCTGTTTCCTTTTCCCTCGGGATTGCCGCGAAGAACGCAGGGCTCACCCCATTCCAGGGCTTTCTGGCCAGCCTTTTGTGCAATGCTTCGGCCGGAGAATACGCAGGATTTACCCTGATCGCCGCAGGCGCCACCTACCTGGAGCTGGCCATCGTCACCCTGATCGCCAACGCCAGATATCTGCTCATGAGCTGTGCCATGAGCCAGCGTCTGGATCCGGCCATGCCCGGATTCCACCGTCCGCTCATGGCCTTCCACATTACGGACGAGTTGTTCGGCATCGCCATTGCGCGGCCCGGCTGTCTGAATCCATTTTACAGCTACGGCGCCGTACTGGTGGCCGCCCCCTGCTGGGCCGTCGGAACCGCCCTGGGCGCCATCGCCGGAGGACTGCTCCCGCTGCGCCTGGTGAGTGCGTTCAGCGTCGCTCTGTACGGCATGTTCCTGGCAGTCATCATTCCGGCCGCAAGAAATAGCAAGGTGATCGCCGGGCTCATTGCCATCTGCTTCGGGGCAAGTTATGGAGCGGCTCATCTGCCGGTCGTGTCCGAAGTATCCGGCGGCACGCGGACGATCTTTCTGACCGTAGTGCTTTCGGCCGCTGCCGCAGTCCTGTTTCCGAAAGATATGGGGGAGGAGGAAGATACCAATGCGTAATATGTATATTTATCTCCTGATCATGGCTGGTGTATCGTATGCGATCCGAGTGCTTCCTATGACCCTCATCCGTAAGCCGATCAAAAACAAGTTCATTCAGTCATTTTTATACTATGTTCCCTATGTGACCCTGGCTGTCATGACCTTTCCGGCCATCGTGGAAGCAACCCAGAGCCCCATATCCGGCTGCATTGCCCTGGCTGTAGGGCTGACTGCCGCATGGCTGGGAGCCGACCTGTTCAAAACGGCCGTGCTGTGCTGCGCCGCTGTACTTGCGGTGGAAATGTTTTTACTTTGAATCATTGCATGGAAGAAATGGGTGTGCTACAATCGTAATATAGCAAACTTGCTGTAAGGAATCTACCATGCTACGCATGATCCCCCTTAGCGCAAGGCTCAGTCAGGTAACGTACAGTTACGATGCTTTTTAAGGTGGTGCAGTATGTCCAAAAAATTTCAAATAACCGGAACATGTATACCCGAAAAGCATTACATGGTCCATATGAAAAGCCAGATTCAAAAAATCGTTTCTGAATATATAGAAGAAGGTCAATATTTTTCTATAAACCGGGCACGGCAATATGGTAAAACCACGACCCTCTATCTATTAGAGCGATATTTAAAAAAAGAATATCTTGTGATCAGCTTAAGCTTTGAAGCAGCGGATGAATTATTTTACTCCTTATATATTTTTGCAAGCGGCTTAATTCGTAATATTGGTAAAGATTTAAAAATGCAGAACGTCTCGGAAGAGCTTCTGCAAAACTGGCTGAAACCGATATCCCCTGAGTTTCCGTTTCACGATCTGAGTGACAGAATTACGGATTTATGTTCGAACAGTCCCCGGAAAATCATTCTCATGATCGATGAGGTTGACAAAAGTTCCGAAAACCAGATTTTTTTATCCTTTCTCGGTCTTTTGCGTGAAAAATATCTCAAACAGCAGCAGAGTAAGGATGTTACTTTTCAATCTGTAATACTGGCCGGGGTTTATGACATCAAAAATCTAAAGTTAAAGCTTCACCCAGGAGAGGAAGCCAAGTACAACAGTCCTTGGAATATTGCGGCTGATTTTAATATAGATATGAGTTTTTCCCCATCTGATATCTGCGAGATGCTTTCCGAATACGAAGCAGACTGGCATACTGGTATGGATATCATCTATATTTCCAGGCTTATTTACGATTATACTTCCGGGTATCCCTATCTTGTCTCCGGCATCTGCAGGCTTATTGATGAAGCCATAGCCGCCCCCCCTGATCATTCCGGTATTGAACCCTGGTCGAGGGAAGGGGTTGCAGAGGCTGTACGGCTTATGCTCCGTCAGCCCAATACACTGTTTGATGACATGATCAAACATTTGTCAGAATATCCAGACCTGGCCGCCGTCACCCGGAATATCCTTTTTCACGGCACAGAATATTCCTTTAACCATTACAGTACGGCGCTAAACATTGGAGTGATGTTCGGATTTTTAAAAGAGCGCAGGGGAAAAACACAGATTGCAAACCGTATTTTTGAAATGCATCTGTATCAGTATTTTCTTTCTGAAGAATTGATAAAAACTGATATTCAGACTTTTCCTAACGCCCATGAAAATCAGTTTATAAAAGACGGCGCTTTGAACATGGATTTAGTGATAAAGAAGTTCGTGGAATATTATACGGATTTATATCAGGAGAAAGACGAAAGTTTTTTTGAAAAACAGGGCCGAAAAATGTTTCTCCTGTATCTTCGCCCTATCATCAACGGAACAGGAAATTTTTATGTGGAAGCAGAGACCAGAGATGAAACACAGACCGATGTAATTGTTGATTATCTCGGAAAGCAATATGTTATAGAATTAAAACTATGGAGAGGAAAAAAATATAACGAAGCCGGTGAAAAACAGCTTATTGATTATCTGAATCTCTATCATTTGGACAAAGGCTATATGCTGACATTTAGTTTTAACAAAAAGAAGCAGACCGGGATAAAAGAGATCACGATTCAGGGAAAGCGGATCCTCGAAGCGTTTGTATAAAAACAATGGAACTGCCTGGAAAATTCTGTTTTCCACGTAGTTCCATTGTTTATACCCAGGGCATCCCCTTATGGCCAGTTGGCCGTTTCACAAGGTTATACCCAAGGGCATCCCTTTATGGCCAGTCTTATTTTTCCGGATTCAGATACCGTCCCAGCACCGATATGAAGATATCCACATCAATCGGCTTCGCGATATGGGCAGTCATCCCGTTCTTCAATGCGGCCTCTTTATCTTCATCCATCGCATTGGCTGTCATGGCAATGATCGGCAGATGGCGCACATCCGCCCTGGGCATGGCCCGGATCGTTCGGGTTGCCTCATAGCCATCCATGATCGGCATCTGCACATCCATCAGGATGGCATCATAGTATCCCTCTTCCACCTTCTTCATCATCTCCACCGCATCCGAGCCGTCTGGAGCCGTATCCACGATGAAACCGGTCTCTTCCAGGATTTCCTCCGCAATCTCACGGTTGAGTTCGTTATCCTCTACGAGCAGAATACGCTTTCCGTCAAAATCAGCCTGCAACCATGTGGCCTCTTCCTCGTCCTTTTCAATCAATCGGTTTGCCACGAGCAGTACGGTCTTAAGATCGGACATAAAAAGCGGTTTTGCACAAAACGCGCTGATTCCCGCTTCCCTGGCATCCTCCTCAATATCTGACCAGTCATAGGCGGTCAGTATGATGATTGGAGCCTCACTTCCGACCGCGCTGCGGATCCTCCTGGCAGTCTCGATCCCGCTGGTCTCCGGCATCTGCCAGTCGATGATATAAGTATGGTAGGAATCTCCGTCTTCAAATGCGCTCTTTGCCCGATACGCCGCTTCTCTTCCTGAGGTTGTCCACTCCGCTCGCATCCCGATCTGCTGGAGCATCCTGCATACACTGGTGCAGGTATCAAAGTCATCATCCACCACAAGCGCGCGCTGTCCTACCAGCTCTTTAATCTTCTCCGCCTCTTTTTCCGTGTTCTGCAGCTTCAGACTGAGTTCTACCGTAAAGGTCGTGCCCTTGTTCTTTTCACTCTTGACACTGATCTTGCCGCCCATCATATCTACGATATTTTTCGTGATCGCCATACCCAGTCCGGTGCCCTGGATTCCGGTCTTGGTGGTACTGGATTCCCGTTCAAAGGGTTCAAATATATGATCTACAAATTCCGGTGACATCCCGATACCATTGTCCTGGATAATAAAGACATACTCGCCGTATCCGCGCCGGTATGTGCCTTTCTGTATGATCCGGAAGTTGACCGTCCCCCCGGCCGGGGTGTACTTCACCGCATTGCTGATCAGGTTTACAAACATCTGGTTCAGCTTCAGCGAATCCGCAAATACGTCCTCGTTAGCAATGTCGTAGGTATCAATAAACAGTTCCAGCTGCTTTGCCTTGACCTGGGGCTGGATGATATTGACCAGATTGTGCATCAGCTCGGAAATATTGCACTCCTGCTCTTTGATCTGCACCTTGCCGCTCTCAATCCTGCTCATGTCCAGAATGTCATTGATCAGGCTGAGCAGATGATTGCTGGATGAAAGCACCTTCTGCAGACAGTCCTTCACCTGGTCCCTATTGTCGATGTGGCTCACGGCAATGGTCGTAAACCCAATGATCGCGTTCATCGGTGTACGGATGTCATGGGACATATTGGAAAGGAAGGTGGTCTTCGCATTGTTGGCATGCTGTGCCTCCAGCAAAGCATCCTGAAGAGCCTGCGTCTGTTCCATCTGCTTTTTCACCTGGCCCGTGATCTCCTTGGCCACAACCATGACCATGATATCTCCCGTATCATCATCCCATGTCATGATAAAGGACTGGCGTACACATATTTTTTCTCCGTCCAGGCTTTCGCTCCAGTATTCTACATTGATCTCTGCGTCGCCTTCTTCAAAGCATTTCTTTAAATATTCCAAATTGACCGTAGCGCAGTAATCCTCCATGGACTCCTCAGCCACAAACCGCTTCCACTTTTCAAACCATTCCGAGGCTCTGCAGGGCGCTTCCATTCCTACCCGCTCAAGCAGGGAAACAAGCCCGTCATCCTTCGTACAGACGATATCCCGGTCGATCATATCACGGGTCAGATTGAAGTCAAAGGTATAGATTGATTTTGACGTGATTGCGATCCGATACTGCCTTTCCTTACGGTTCGCAAGAGAGATCCGGGCCTGGATCTTTAGCTCACGCTCCTTTACATCCGTAATATTCTGCCGGATAAACAGGGCTTTTCTGGCCCTGCCGTTCTTCCGCTCCAGACAGATCACATTCATGTGCTCCCATTCCGCATTGCCGTGTCTCTGCACATGATACTCCAGGCGTACGTCTGTCTCATTTTCACCCAACATGTCCGCAAGTGCCTTGACATTGAACAGTTCCGCAAACTTCTCCCGGTCCTCCTCCTCAATCAGAAAGGTCGATAAATACTCGCACAGATCCTCCACTTTGCCGCTGGGGCCAATATCATCCCTCTCAGGCAGTGTTCCGGACAGATAATGATACGTCCCTTTCTCAAAATCAATCATGACAAAACGGGCAAACAGCGTGTTCACGCCTCCGATGACATAGCCCATCTCCCGGTTTTCCTCTTCCAGACGCTTCTTTTCCTTCCTGGTCCGAGCCAGCAGCGTTATAATATAGATGATGAACAATATGATCAGGATCAGCTCCAGGATGCTTCCTGTACGGTTCGCATTATTGATCATGGTCTGGGTTACGCTTTTCGGGAACATCTGCACAAGGACGTATTCGTTGTCCGGCAGGTTGACCACACAGATATTATCCGTCTTGCCGCCGTCAGGGCAGATATAAGCCCCTTCTCCGCCGAACTCGAATATATCTTCTATATGCTCCAATGTCTCCCTGGGCGCAATCTGTAATTCTTCCAGCAGCTCAAATATATTTTCCGAATCATCCTCACCGTCGGAGCTCGCAATCTTGGCCCCGTCCCGCATACAGAGATACACATCCGCCTTTTCACCGAAATAGCTGGCGGAAAGCAGGTCGTTCAGATAGGAATTTGCTGAATAGATTCCTTCCAGTACGCCGATGATCTCTCCCTGAAAATGCAGGGGAGCGTAAAAGGTCACCACCGTTTCATCAAACAGGCCGGAATGCATTTCAACAGACATGCCGGTCTGCCCTCCCATGCCCAGAAGATAATACTCCTTGCTTGATGTGTCCAAAACCCTTCCGTCGGAAGTCACGCTGGTACCATTGGCATCCGTATAAATAAAGGAATCAAACAGAGAATTTCCTGTCATCCCCTTCAATGCTTCCACATTGACTGTTGGTTGGGACAGACCTTCCCCAAGAAAATACGCATACGTGCTGATCCGGTTGATCGCGTTCTCGAATTCCTTCGAGATGGAGCGCGCCGTCTGCTGTGCCGAATCCTCCGCATAATTCAGATTCTGCTTCTCAATACGCTTGCTGTTCTGCATCGTATACCACCAGAAGAGTATGATTATAGCCATCATAAGGAACAACACATAAACAAAACCCTGAAACGATCTCTTTTTTTGATTCATCAAGAAGTCCTCCGTAAATAAACCAACAATACGTATATATTTTATCATAAGTTTTATATTCTTTCAATAAAATTGAAGAGGATGCAGGTGAAAAAATGGCCGGCGCAGATATGTCTGCACCAGCCATTTTTTCATCTTGTTCCTGTACTTCATCTAAAACTCAAACACCGCTACTCCGTAGGGCGGCAGCGGATATGCGAAGGAATACTTCTGTCCGTCACATTCCTTTTTCACCGCCTTGTAGATCAGCGGCCGCGCCTCACCTTTTCCGCCGTATCTTTCGTCATCGCTGTTGAGGATCAGCTTATACTGCTTGCCCCTGGGCACGCCGACCCTGTAGTCCTCCCGCTCCATCGGAGTAAAGTTGCACACAAACAGGAGGTTCTTTTTCTTATCCCTGGAATACCTTACAAAGCTAAAAATACTCCGGAAGATATCGTCCTTGTTGATCCATGCAAAACCTTCTTCTTCCGTATCCATCTCATACAATGCCTTGTTCTTCCGATACAGATGCAGAAGCTCCTGCACCCAGTTCTGGATCTGCTGATGGGACTGCTCTGCCAGAAGATACCAGTCAAGCTCCCGCTCCTCGCTCCACTCCCTGAGCTGCGCGAAATCCTGTCCCATGAAGAGCAGCTTCTTGCCGGGATGTCCCATCATAAACGCATAGGCAACCTTCAGGTTCGCGAACTTGTCAAATCCAAGACCGGGCATCTTGTTCAGCATGGAACACTTCAGATGCACCACCTCATCATGGGAAAGTACAAGGATATAGTTCTCGCTGTACGCATATTCCATGGAAAATGTCATCATATAGTGCGCGTTCTTCCGAAACAGCGGATCCAGCTTCATATATTCCGTAAAATCATGCATCCAGCCCATGTTCCACTTGATGCTGAATCCCAGTCCGTCGTCCTCCGGCGCGCCGGTCACCTTCGGCCATGCCGTGGATTCCTCCGCGATCATCACTGCCCCGTGGTTGCGTCCCAGCACCACGGAATTCAGATGCTTGAAGAACTCGATCGCCTCCAGATTCTCATTGCCGCCGTATTTATTCGCAACCCACTGGCCGTCCTGCTTGCCGTAATCCAGATACAGCATGGAAGCTACCGCGTCCACACGCAGGCCGTCCACATGGTAATGTTCGATCCAGAATAACGCATTCGCGATCAGGAAGTTCTCCACCTCGCTCTTGCCCAGGTCAAAGATCTTGGTTCCCCAGTCCGGATGCTCTCCGCGTCTGGGATCCGCATACTCAAATGTAGGGGTTCCGTCAAAGTCCGCCAGGCCGTGCGCGTCTCTCGGGAAATGGGCCGGTACCCAGTCCAGGATGACGCCGATCTTGTTCTTATGCAGATAATTCACAAGGAACGCAAAGTCCTCCGGAGTGCCGTATCTTGACGTAGGCGCATAATATCCTGTCACCTGGTAACCCCAAGAGCCGTCAAAAGGATGTTCCGCGATGCCCATCAGTTCCACATGGGTATATCCCATCTTCTTGACATAGTCCGTAACGGATACCGCAAAATCACGGTACGTATAAAATCCTTCGTCCTCCCGGCAGGGATGCCGCATCCAGGATCCCATATGTACCTCATAGACTGACATCGGGTTCTTCGTATTGTCCCACTTTTTACGCGCTTCCATCCATGCCTCATCGGTCCAGTTAAAATGCGCGATGTCCGCCACCCGGGAAGCATTCCCCGGACGCAGCTCCGAATAATTGGCAAAGGGATCCGCCTTGAAGAGCTTTTCCCCCTTCATAGTCTCTATACAGAACTTATACATGTCCCCTACCTTGGCGCCGGGGACAAACAGGGTATAGATTCCGGCCGGCTCCTGCCGCTCCATCTCGTCGGCATCCACCTCCCACTGGTTGAACTCGCCGACCACAGACACCTTTTCCGCATGGGGCGCCCACACCGCGAAGTACACACCCTCCACGCCGTCCAGCGTCACCTTATGGGCTCCCATCTTTTTATAGATCTCATAATGGGTGCCGTGTCCGAACAGGTACTGGTCCAGTTCCCCAATCTCATGAGGCAGCGCAGCCTTTTTCGGTTTTGCGGCTTTTGCTGTCTTGCTGTCTGCTTTTGTTTTACTGGTATCATTCTTTTTCATAAGCCCACCTCGTCATTGCTTGTTTTAATTCCGTGCATTACATGTGGATAGGCCTATCGGTATCTCAATCATTCACATCTCCCAGGCAAGCATGTGATACACGGAAATTTCATTAATCCCTATTATACTTTATATCTATCAAAATGAAAAGAGAAATATACCAGAAAATGCAATTCCCTTCACCCGGCAAAAATTCGACCGCCGCTCAAAAAAACGATGCCGTTTATACGATACCGAACTCTCTGAAAACTGCCCACACATAGGGCGCGCCAAATACGCCAAGGCTTTTTGGACCGGTAACCTCCCCCGGCCTGGCATGTATCTTGTCCCACGCTTTTTCGACCGTAGCCCGGGTGATGGACTTGGATCTTCTGTCTATAAACAGTTCCCCGCCGATCACCTGGTATCGGAATTCCAAGCCCTTTACCGTATGAAATGTCTTTCCCTGATGTCTGATCAATTCCTCCCAAAGCTCTTCTCTCAGCATGCGCCACCCTGCCTCACTTTCTTGTTGCTTACAGCTCATGGCCGAACCGGCCGCGAACCGGCCGCGAACCACCGCTTATTTATCCTGTTTGCCTCTCCAGATCCACAGAGCGATCACGATTCCCGTTATATACAGGATATTCACCAGTACCGTAGGATTGTCCTTCAGTAAGGCCACGACCCCCACGATCGCCGACATGGAGATGGCAATCTGCAGTGTCGTAAATATCCTCTTTTCTTTGATCTCTTTTGCTTTTTGGAGTATCTCCGAATTCTTCTGCTCCATCCTGAGATATTCCATCAGATCTTCTTCGGGTATCCTGGACAGGATCCACTCCTCCCTTGTAAAATCCTCCATATCCTTCCGCAGGCGGAAAAAATCATTGATCCGCTTCTTCGTCCGGTTCTGTCCGGATGCTTCCGTCTGCCCGCCGGACGATACTGCCTCAATGACCGGCTCTGCAGCCGGCGGGTCGTAAAATGCCGGTCCCCTGACTGCCTCTGCCGCAGGCTTTTGCGCCTCTTCCTGAATCTGAGGGCTCACAGCCCGTTCCGGCTCTGCTTCCGCTGTTCTGGCCTCCCCCTGACGCAACTGATTCTCTGCCGCCAGCTTGACGGATTCCATGGCGATCACCGTCCCCATCTGTTCCGCCGTCTTCACCGGCTCCGATGGTGTCTGCGTCCCTTCCTGCACACGAATTACTTCCTCTGCCACAATTTGTCCCTCCTATTAATTACACATGTAACGGTTCAGAACGTCAGACTGCAGTTTTCATGCTGCCGCCGTTCTGGATCGTTACTCACACATGTTATAATTCTCCTCGTTTATCATAACAAGTTTCGACAAAAAGTGCAAGGATTCTAGAGGGTTCATTTCTTAAGGTTTTCTAATGGGTTACAGTTCGGACGGTCACTTCTGATCTTTAAAATGAAACCAGCCTTGTAAGCAGCGGGTTGCTCTCGTAGATCATCTCCAGAAGCACGCTGCTGTCGATCATATCGAAGCAGACCTTCCCGATCGGCAGGGAATAGCACACTGCGATCACCAGGAACAGCACCCATACGCACAAGAGGGCGCACAGCGCGCCGATCACCGCGCCGCCCAGATAATTGAATACGCCTAATCCGGGCATCTCCCCCAGGATATCCACGGCGGCCATCAATGCCTTCAAGATCACAAACGCCAGAATGAAGGTTACCAGAAATGATACGACGTTGAGCATCATCCTGGATATATATGCGGCAATGTACTGCGGAAATGAGGTTACATCCAGTTCTTCGTAAATGGCGGTATTATTATTTTCCAGCAGAAGCTCCTTTAAAAATTCCGGCATTGCGGATTCTTCAATCTCCTTGATCTGCTGGTCCTTGGGAATATTCCCCAATATGCTGGCGAAATCACTTGTTGTAATACCCATACGCTTCCAGTCCAGACTGGTAAGCTTTTCGAAATCCTCCAGCGGGATGCCCTGGAGCGGGGTTCCGTTCAGGTCCTTGTCCTTTAACGTCTCCGCCGAGATCTCGGGCAGGAACGCCTGAACGATCTTTTCCTGGATCAGTTCATCCAGGGGCGTGTATTTGGCAAGCGCGCTCCCCACATGAGGGGATAAAAACGCAAATAACGCAGCAATGAGCACCGTGGATAAAAGGGAAATCCCGATCTTGAAAAAGCCGCGGACTGCCCCTGCCACGATGCCCACAAAAAATATAACACCTACTATGATCAATAACCAGTTCTCCATCACTTTTCTCCTATCCGGCCAAATAAATGACCCGTAATTCATCCGTACTCATCATCATGTACCGATTGATCCCTTCCATGGGGATCATCATCAGAATGTCGTCCTTGAGATCACCGTCAAACCGCGGCATTCCCATGCTTGTATAGATGCTGCATCTGGAGCCTTCGTATAGTATGATTTCATTTCCTTCCATATATACATTGCTGAACTCCCCGGAAATTGCCCGGTTCATGATCTGCTTTCCCGATTTGCTGTACAGCCGTAGCTCATAACCGGATTTTTCCTCATTCAGCAGAACGAAGCCAATGTACCGGCTGGTATGAAATGTGCTTCGGATCTCACGGAACAGTTCGACCTCTGTCGTCTTCTCCGGAATCCTGCTCCCCTTTGATATCGAAAACGAGTGATCCCCGACCGCGACGGATGTGACTGCATCCATGAAAAAAATCTCCGGTATCACGGAATCTTCGTATTCTTCCATACTGACCTGGTGGTTCTCCCGGTCCGTCCCTTCCTCCACGAAATTATAGCCTGCGACCCGGGACTTCAATGTACTGTTCTTCATGTCCAGGTATGAGACGAGCAGTACCTTTCCGTCAGGAGACATCTCCAGGGCAACTGGGTAACCCATGCTTCCGGTCACGACCTGATTCTCGACCAGGATGTTCCCGGTGGAATCATAGGTCACGATCATCGGTGAGTTTTCATTTTTCAGGATCGCGCTCACGATCCCCTGATTCGAAAGGGAAAACTTTTCAATCGGAAGATTGGTCTCGAACTCCCCTTTTAACCCCTTATCCGTAAAGATCTGTATGGAATTGCCCCCGGTATCCGCAACCGCAAAGGTCTGGTCGTTCACTTCCAGGGCCGGATTCTGAAACTGCCCCGGCTGGATCCAGAGCACTTCGTTCTGCCTGCTCAGAAACGTAACGCCGTTCCTGCCGTAACGGATGATCCCGTTTCGGAAGGAAGCATAGCGGTTGCTGTCCGAAGTCTCTCTTTTATAGGACGCAGTCTGAGATACCTTGTGGTACAGGTGGTTTGTAAGCAGCAGATATGTCCCCAGCAATACCATGACCGCAAGAAATATGTTCGTCAAAAGTTTCCCCGGCCTGATCCGCCGGCGTCTTCGTTTTTTTTTCTTTGGTTTCTCCGGATCCGGCGGCTCCATCAGCTTTATGTTTGGATTTTTCTTTTGCGTCATCTTAGTTTGAATCCCTCTTATTGCATAATCAGTTCCTCAACTGCGGTTTTCAGTCACCGTGTTATAGTATAACATCTTTTTATGGTAATAGCAATTTCTGACCAATATAAATTAAATTTCCGTCGGACAGCCCGTTCATCCTGGAGATCGCATCCACATGAGAAATGTCTCCGTACAGCTTTTGACTGATGATCGCCAGCGTATCCCCCTGTTCCACAACGTAGATTCCGTCGCTTCCGTTATTTTCTCCGGCGCCGGATCCGTCGCTCCCTTCCGGGGTTCCCGCGGCAGAAGCGCTTCCGCCCGTCTCTGCAGACGGCTCCTGAGGGGTTCCCCCTCCGGCATCTGCGGATGCGGTTTCTCCGGCCTGCACGTTTTCTCCAGTCTGTGTCTGTCCCGCAGCCGGGTCTTTGGCCTGGGCCTGTCCGTCTGCCGCTTCCTGGCTGCCCACCTGTCCGGCTGTTTCGTCCTGAGCCCCGGCTTGTCCATCTGTCCCGCTCTGAGTTCCCGCCTGCCCCGCTTCCTGTGTCTGGCCTCCCGCGTCAGGCTGGCCTTCCGTCCGCGCCGCATTTTCTCCGGTGGAAGGATCACCCACAGAGGTTACCTTACCGTCCGTCTGCTGAACCTGTCCGTCATCTGACTTCGATACGCCGGACAGATTTTCCAGCGTGTTCTGGACTGATTTCATTTTATCAAAATTATTCATGGTCGCGACACCCATGATCACCACCAGAAGTACAAGGCAGGTGCTCAGCGCATACATCATGCGGTTGGACCGCTGCTTCATCATCAGTTCCTCCCGGGAACGCACGATGCTCCGAAAATCTTTGGCCGCCTGGTCTTCTACGGTTTCCGTAGGGCTTGCCCCGTTTTTCTTCCGGGTGGAGATCATGTAATTCTGCATGCATGGATTTTTTTCATAATATGTAAAATGCCCGCCGATCTCCATCAGATCATCCAGCTTATGCACAAAATAGGCTTCTTCCTTTTCCTCCGGATCCTTCATGATAAAGACCGTGTTCGTCTTGGGAAAGGATTTTTTATGGAGCTTGACCACTCTGTCCTCTGCCGTCAGAGGAACCCCCGCGTGAGCCACAAACCACCCCAGCATTTCCCCGTCCTCAAAATATTGCTTGCAGTCCTCATAGGCATGCTTCCAGGTGTCCTCGTCCAGTACATATTCCGTACCTGAGAGCTTCAGTTCATGCATCTGGATCGCTCCGTAGATGTAAACATATTCCTCTTCCTCCGTACTCTGTATATCCCCCACCAGAAATGCTCCTACCGGAGACTCTCCTGCTTTATCGCATAGCTGTGAGAAAAATGTATCTACATAATCCTCCACGTAGATCTTCGGAGTATCACTTACGTTGCCGATCTGGCGTACATTTTTGGGTATCTGTCTTTCCATCACACTCACCTCTGCTATTTTTTCCTAAAGCATAGCATAAGAAAAAAGCTGAATTTATCATTCCATGTCAGGTGAATTCGACAAAACGAACAGGATATCCGCAGATAGCGCGCAGGAGGGCAGACCCATTCCCTAATGAAAAAGCTGCCGCATTGTCTGCCGGCAGCTTTTTGTTTACTGTATTATTTGTATCCTGTATTATTTGTAGCGATTCAGATTTTCTATTTAGCTTCGGTGTGAGGCAGATGCCTTACCGGGTCGATTCCAGCTCTCCGAGTGTAACGTCAACTGATTTTTCGGTGTATTCCCCGTTATTCTCCGGAACCTGGATCGTCAGAGTCACCGTCTCCCCCACCGCGTAATAGGTCAGTTCCTTCTGCAGCGCGTCCTTGCCGTCCACACCGCTTCCGTTTACAGCCGTGATGATATTGCCCTTAGTGATTCCTGCCCGGTCCGCGGGGCCCCCTTCTACCGTCTCGTATACATAGACGCCTGTGGGCATATGGTATCTCTGTGCGTTTTCCACATCAAAGCATGTGATTCCCAGATACCCCTGGCTGCCTTCCGCAACCTTATATTTCGTCTTCTGGTTCATCAGGGTGTCAATAATATCGGACACGTCGCTGATCGGGATCGCATATCCCATGCCTTCCACCGTGCTTCCGGAAAGCTTCTCGGAATTGATGCCGATCACTTCCCCTTTTATATTAAGCAGCGCGCCGCCGCTGTTTCCCTGATTGATGGCCGCGTCTGTCTGGATCATACCGATTCCCTGTCCGACAGTCTCGCCGGTAGACTGGTTTTTCGCAGCGGTCACACGATCCAGGGCGCTGATCACGCCGGTCGTTACGGACTGTCCGTAGCCCAGCGCGTTCCCGATGGCAATAGCCGGTTCCCCTACCTTAAGCTGTGTGGAATCCCCCAATGTAGCGACCGCGATGTTCTTCATCGTTTCTGCCGGAATCTCATCCTTGCGTACTGCGATCACCGCCACATCATGCTCCGGATTGCTGCCCTTGACGTGAGCCTCCGCGCTGGATTCGTCAGAAAACGTAACAGTCAATGTCTCGCTGCTCTGGATCACATGATTGTTGGTCACGATCAGAAGCTCCTCGTCTGTCTGGCTGATGATGATCCCTGTCCCCGCGCTCTGCATCTCATACTGCTGTATTCCGCCGAAAAAGTTCTGTACCTGCTGGACACTCAGGTTCGTGATCGATACGACCGACGGCATCACATTCTCTACAATAGAAGAAACGTCGGAGGTCACGACCGAGGTTGATTTGGAGAGGGAGTCCGTCACTGGGGTTGCTGTTTTTGCTTCACCCTTTGCTGAGGAAGTGTTCTCCAACCCCAGGATCTTGCTCCCCAAAATATTGGAGGTCAGGAAGGTGGCGCTTGATACAACGCCGAACAGTACTGCCAGGCAGATCACCGCAACCGCCTTGGGCATCTTTTTTCTGTCTCTCTTTTCTCTGCCCGCGTGTTCAGGCTGGCCGTAATTATGATAAGTATTCTGGGAATTTTCCGGATTGTAATAATTGTATTGATTGTCCATACCTCATCCTTCTTTCTCTTGTATATTTATTTTTGTTGTTTCATTTTATACCGATATCATAGCCAGCCTTTGTGATAAAATTGTGTTCAATGTTTTAACAAAATTTGTTTTTTTCGGAACAGCAGCAGACGGGTCTGATGCCTGCTGTCCCCCTGCCGCGGCTCTCATCAAAAAAACAGGCCGGGCAGTTTTCCTGTCCAAACCTGTTTTTCATCCTTTTTTATGAATCCGTCTATCACATTTCAGATTTTATTTTTTCATATATGCTGTCCGCATCCAGCCCGTATTTTTTCACAAGCTCTACCGCTGGTCCGGACTCTCCGAAGGTATCGTTGATCCCGATCTTTAATACCTTCGTAGGCGCCTGCGCAGACAGTACGTCGCATACTGCGCTTCCCAGCCCGCCGATCACGGAATGCTCCTCTACGGTCACTACTTTGCCGGTTTCCTTCGCTGCCGCAACCACCAGCTCTTCATCCAGCGGCTTGATAGTATGGATGTTGATCACCTTCGCCTCAATCCCGTCTGCAGCCAGCTTCTCCGCCGCTTCCAGACAGTTTGCCACAGGAAGTCCGGTGGCAATGATGGTCAGGTCCTTGCCTTCCCGCAGAACTACGCCCTTGCCCAGCTCAAAATGATAATCCGGACGGTCGTTGATCACCGGCACGGCCAGTCTGCCGAAGCGCAGGTAAACCGGCCCCTGATGTTTATATGCCGCCTTTACTGCTGCCTTTGCCTCCACGTCGTCGGATGGATTGATGACCACCATCCCCGGGATCGTCCGCATGAGCGCGATATCCTCATTGCACTGGTGGCTGGCCCCGTCTTCCCCTACGGAGATTCCCGCATGGGTGGCGCCGATCTTCACGTTCAGCTTCGGATATCCTACGGAGTTGCGCACCTGCTCAAACGCGCGTCCTGCCGCAAACATCGCAAAGGAGCTTGCGAACGGAACCTTTCCGGTGGTGGAAAGTCCCGCTGCCACGCCGATCATGTTGCACTCTGCGATCCCGCAGTCAATGTGGCGCTCCGGAAATGCCTTTTTAAATACGCCTGTCTTGGTTGCTGCCGCCAGGTCTGCGTCCAGAACCACAACGTCCTCATGTTCTTTTCCCAACTCGGCCAAAGCATTGCCATAGCTTTCTCTTGTTGCGATCTTCTTTCCTTCTGACATTATGCTTCACCTGCCTTCCTCAAATCTTCCATTGCCACTGCGTACTGCTCATCGTTGGGAGCCGCGCCGTGCCAGCCCACCTGATTTTCCATGAAGGAAACGCCCTTGCCCTTCACAGTTTTCGCAACGATCGCGGTAGGCATTCCCTTTGTCGCGCGCGCCTCTTTGAACGCGGCGTCGATCTGGTCAAAATCATTTCCGTCGATATTGATCACATGGAAATTGAATGCCTCAAATTTCTTGTCAATGGGATATGGGGAATTGACTTCCGTGATCGGTCCGTCAATCTGCAGGTTATTGTTGTCTACGATCACAACCAGGTTGTCCAGCTTCCTGTGGCCTGCCAGCATGGCTGCCTCCCATACCTGTCCTTCCTGGATCTCGCCGTCTCCGAGAAGAGCATACACTCTGTAGGAGTCTCCGGAAAGCTTACCGCCGATCGCCATACCGACTGCCGCGGAGATTCCCTGTCCCAGAGAGCCGGAGGACATGTCCACGCCGGGGATGTGCTTCATATCCGGGTGTCCCTGAAGATAGGAACCGGTATGACGCAGTGTCTTTAAGTCTTCCACCGGAAAATATCCCCGGTTCGCCAGTGTGGAATATAAGCCCGGCGCCGTATGTCCCTTGGACAATACGAAACGATCGCGGTCTGCTTTTTTCGGATCCTTTGGATCAATGTTCATTTCTTCAAAAAATAAATAGGTATAGATATCCGCCGCAGATAAGGATCCGCCCGGATGTCCTGATTTTGCGCTGTGTACCGCGGTCACGATCCCCTTACGGATCTCGTTGGCAGTCTTCATTAATTCTTGTTTGTTCATCTGAAACTCTCCTTTA
This sequence comes from Lachnospiraceae bacterium, assembly GCA_910573785.1. Classification (GTDB taxonomy): domain Bacteria; phylum Bacillota; class Clostridia; order Lachnospirales; family Lachnospiraceae; genus Schaedlerella. The sequence goes on from CAJSZT010000015.1 coordinate 21,858, forward strand.
CTCACCGAATACTGCCTTGTAGTCCGCCTGGAATTTTGCGATTCCCGCATCAGTCAGCGGATGATGTGTCATCTGCTCGATCACGCTGTAAGGAACGGTTGCGATGTCCGCGCCCGCAAGCGCGCAGTCGGTTACATGGATGGTGTTGCGCACGCTGGCTGCGATGATCTCTGTCTCAATCCCCGCAACATCAAACATCTGCGCGATCTCTGCGATCAGATCCGTGCCGCGTACAGAGATGTCGTCCAGTCTTCCCAGGAACGGAGATACATAAGTCGCGCCTGCGCGAGCCGCAAGCAGCGCCTGATTTGCCGTGAAAATCAGTGTCACATTGGTCTTGATCCCTTCGGAGGTCAGCACCTTGCATGCTTTCAGCCCTTCTGCCGTCATCGGGATCTTGACTACCATGTTGGGATGGATCTTGGCAATCTCTCTTCCTTCCCTGATCATTCCTTCCGCGTCAACTGTGGTGGCCTTGACCTCTCCGCTGATAGGTCCGTCAACGATGGAAGCGATCTCCGCAATGACCTCTTCGAATACCCGTCCTTCCTTTGCGATCAGGGATGGATTCGTAGTAACGCCGCAGATGACCCCCATGTCATTTGCCTTTTTGATATCCTCTACCTTGGCTGTGTCAATAAAAAGTTTCATGATCCGTTCCTCCTTGGAATTTGTATTTTTTTGCTGTGGTTGATATGTTTCATTTCCTGATATAGATTATAAACAACAAAAGAAAAACGGTCAATAGCAACCGTTTTTATAAATAATTCCAGTTATTAATAATTTGAATTTATTAATTGACATTTTTTAATAGAACAGAAAATATTTTTAGAATATTTTATTTTTTCTCTTGGTTTATCGCATTTTACGTCTGTTTATCAATAATAATCCGCCATGTTTATTATTAATATTTTTTGCGAGTTAATTTATTTTATTCACGGTTCACTGTCTCGGATAGGACGTTGTCCCCCGGATCACAAGCCTCGGCTCATATTCCACGTGGTAAATGCTGACCGGCTCCATATCCGAATATCTGCGGTCATGGGTCTTGATCTTTTTCATGATGATATCGCAGGCATCCCGCCCCTTGTATATGACAAAATGCTCGATGGTCGTCAGGGAGACCTTTTTCATCTTCGCGAACAAGGTATTGTCGCACCCCATCACGGACATGTCCCCCGGCACCTTATATTTCTCATCATGCAGGGCGTCCAGAATCCCGAACGCGATCATATCATTGAGCCCTACGATGGCGGTCAGCTCCTGATGCTCTGAGAGCAGTTCCCGGGTCAGGTCATATCCGATCCGGTATTCCGAATCAATGCCGGGAATATCCTTGTCAATGGATTCATTTGCCGCCTTGATCACCACATGGTCCCCCAGGCCCGCTTCCTGAAATTCCTTCTGAAATCCTTCCACCCGCTTGGAGCGCTGCTTCTGACGTACGGTCAGAGGCGGAGCGATATAAGCCACATCCCGGTGCCCGAGATCCAGCAGATGCCTCGCCATGATCCGTCCCAGCTTGGAATTGTCCAGCTCCACCGCGTCCACGTCCAGCTTTTCATTCTGGTTGTTGATTACCGCAAAGGGGATCTTCCGGGACAGCTCTTCCACCATTTCCATATAGCACCTGCTCGGGTTGCAGGTATAGACTACGCCCTGAGGGTTCAGGGACAGAAGCATTTTCAGATAACGTTCCTCCAACTCCAGGCTGCGCTGCGTATTGCACACGAACAGGCCGTATCCCTGCTCCGTGGCCCGGGACTCAATCCCCTGCAGAAGCATGACATAATACGGGTTGGTCAGCGTGGGGCAGAACACCACCAGCAGCTTTTCTCTTCTGCCCTCCTTGCGGGTCCTCCGTTTCGGTAGCTCATACCCCAGCTCCTGGGCGGCTTCCTCCACCTTCCGGATGACCTCTCTGGAAAAGGATACGTTATATTTTTTATTTAAAACCATTGAAACTGTGGCCTGCGACACTCCGGCCCGCCTGGCCACATCGGAAGAGGTTGCCTTTTTCCTGCTCATAGCTCCGTCCGTCCTTCCAACGCCCGCAAAAGCGTCACCTCGTCGATGTATTCCAGATCGCCGCCTACCGGAACACCGCTGGCGATCCTGCTCACCCTGATGCCCACAGGTTTGATCAGCTTGCTGATATACATCGCCGTCGTCTCCCCTTCCAGGCTGGAGTTGGTTGCGATGATGACCTCATCCACGTCTCCCCGCAGCCGTTCCATCAGTTCTTTTAACCGGATATCTCCCGGCCCGATGCCGAGCATGGGGGAGATGGCCCCGTGCAGGACATGATAGACCCCCTCGTATTTCCCGGTCTTTTCGTAAGCCGCCAGATCCCGGGGCGTCTCCACGACCATGATGGTCTTCTGGTCCCGGGAGGGGTTCTTGCAGATCGGGCAGACCTCCTGATCTGTCAGGGTGCAGCACTGGGCGCAGTAGCAGACATTCTGTCGGGCGTCCACCATCGTCTTTGCCAGATTTTTTACCTGCTCCTCCGGCATATTGATCACATGAAACGCCAGCCGCTGGGCGGATTTTGTCCCGATGCCCGGCAGGCTGGAAAATGCCTGGATCAGCTGGTTGATTTGCTTGCTATAATATTCCATAAATCTTCATCTGCCTGTAAACAGCATCCTTCCTCTTAGAATCCTACGCAGTCCGCTGTTCCTCAGAACATCCCCGGGATACCCCCGCCCATGCCGCCTGTGAGCTTTGACATGGCCGCGCCGGACTCTTCCTCTACCTTGCGCAGCGCTTCATTGACCGCCGCCACGATCAGATCCTCCAGCATCTCGATATCGTCTGGATCTACAACCTCTTCGTCCAGCTTCACTTTCAGCACTTCCCGTTTTCCGGAAATGGTCACTTCCACCGCACCGCCTCCGGCCGTTGCCGTAAATTCCTTGGACTCCATTTCCTTAGCCTGTTCTTCCATCTGACGCTGCATCTTCTGTGCCTGCTTCATCAGGTTCGCCATGTTGCCAGGCATGCCTCCGCCTGGAAATCCTCCTCTTTTCGCCATATCTAATTATCCTCCACTATGATATCCATATTGATTTTCTCTTTGAGCTTTTCCAGATCGATAAAGGTATCTTCGAAACGGCGTCCCTCTTCAATCTCCCGGACTTCCACCTCGACTTTTTTTCCGATCCGCTGTTCGATCTTCTCTTCCAGCTCTTTTTTATGCTCCTCTGTTCCCACAATGGACGCGCCCAGACCGTCGGGAAGCACCACCATCAATCGGTTCTCCCCGCCCAGGCTCAATCGCGCTTTTTTGAGATAGGTGCTGACCGGAGCCGATACTTCCTCCGCAATGGAACGGAAATTTTTCACCACCTCCTGTACGTCTTCCGGGATTGCCAGAGGGATCTCCTGCTTCGCAGCCGCACCCGTTTTGCTTCCCGGACCAGCCGGATAACCGCCTGGATAACTGCCCTCCGGATAACCTCCCGGACCGCCTGGATAGCCACCCTCCGGACTGCCTCCCGGATACATTCCCTCCGGATAGCCGCCCGGGCCGCCGGGATACATCCCGGCCGGAACTGCCGTCTGCGCGGCAGCCAGCCCTTTCTCCAGCTTCTCCTCCAATGCGCGGATCCGGTCCAGCAAGCTGTCCGTCTTTACTTCCATGGCGGGCATACACAGCTTGATCAGCGTCACCTCCAGAAGCACCCTCTTCTGCGTCGCGTACCGGAGCTGCTCCGTCAGCTCCGAGAAGATCCGGATATACCGCAGCAGCACATCCGCCTCGATCATCTCCGCCTCTTCCTTCAGCCGCGCCAGATTTTCCGTGGATACGTCCAGAACGTCCTCCGGCATATCGGAAGTCTTGACCAGGAGAAGATTTCTCAGATACCAGGTAAAATCCACGGAAAGCTGCAAGAGTTCCCGGCCCTGCATCACCAGCTCCTCCACCGTGTCCAGCACGGCCGGAACATTTCTGCGGATGATATTGCGCAGAAGCCTGCTGAACACGTCAGTATCCACCGCCCCCAGCACCTCCAGCACGTTATCATAGGTCAGCTTCTGCCCCAGATAGAACGCGATGCACTGGTCCAGAAGGCTCAAGGCGTCACGCATGGAACCGTCCGCTGCCTTGGCGATATAGCGGATGGCCTTGTCTTCCACCTCTACCCGCTCCGCTTCCATCAGCTCGTTCAAACGGTCCGAGATCGTATTGATGGAAATTCTTCTGAAATCGTAATGCTGGCACCGGGACATGATGGTCACCGGGATCTTGTGGACCTCCGTCGTCGCCAGGATAAAGATCACATACTCCGGCGGCTCCTCCAACGTTTTCAAAAGCGCGTTGAAGGCTCCCGAAGACAGCATATGCACCTCGTCGATAATGTAGACCTTGTACCGCCCTTCGGTGGGCCGGTAGGTCACCTCTTCCTTGATCTCCCGGATATTGTCCACGCCGTTGTTGGACGCCGCGTCGATCTCAATCACGTTCATGGATGTGCCCGCCGCGATGGACCGGCACATCGCACACTCTCCGCAGGGGCTTCCGTCCACCGGATGCTCGCAGTTCACCGCCCTGGCAAATATCTTCGCCGCCGTGGTCTTTCCCGTCCCGCGGGTCCCGCAGAACAGATATGCATGTCCGATACGGTTTGCCTTGATCTGGTTCTGTAATGTAGTAACAATATGCTCCTGACCCTTTACATCTCCAAATTCGGAAGGCCGGAATTTCCTGTATAGTGCCGTATATGACATGACTTACACCTCATCTGCAGCTTTAAGATCTGTGTGAAAATAACTGACACACCTTGCGCAATCTGTATCACTCATTTTTCTACAGCTCCTTATTTTTCTTTCTTTGATTTTTTGCTTTTCTCTTTTTTGTCCTTCTTGGCTTTCTTCTCTTTTTTCTCTTTCTTTGTGTCCGCCTCTGCTGCCCGGACATCCTCCGCAGCCGCGATTTCCTCAGCAGGCTCGTCCCCTTCTCTGTCTCCGAAGCTGATGCCCACCATCCTTGCTTCTTTGATCAGGCTGCATTTGGGATCTACGAACTTGAGCTTGCCTGCTACTTCCTCCAGCGGAACCGCCACAGTCTCGCCGTTTTTCATACCTACCATATAGCCGTACTGGCTGTTCAGGATCATATCCGCCGCCTTGGCGCCGACTCTGGAAGAGAATACCCGGTCATAGGGAACCGGTGAGCCGCCCCGCTGGGTATGGCCCGGAACCGTGATACGCACTTCTTTTCCGGTGGCCTTCTCGATCTGCTCCGCCAGCTCATAGGCGATGGAAGGATATTTCCGTTTTGCCAGCTTTTCCTTGTATTCCTTCTTGGACAGCTTCGCGTCCTCCCTGGAGATCGCGCCTTCCGCCACTGCCAGTATGGTAAATGACTTTCCGGCCGCAGACCTTCCCTGGATCACGTCCGCGATCACGTCAATGTCATAAGGGATCTCCGGGATCAGTACGATATCTGCCCCGCCTGCGATTCCGGCGTGGAGAGTAACATGTCCCACCTTATGTCCCATGACTTCAATGATAAATACCCGGCTGTGTGAGGTCGCTGTGGTGTGGATCCTGTCAATGGTATCTGTCGCTACGTCCACCGCGCTCTGGAATCCAAAGGTCATCTCGGTCCCCCACAGATCGTTGTCAATGGTCTTAGGCAGCGTGATCACGTTCAGGCCTTCCTCCCGCAGCATATTGGCGGTCTTGTGGGTGCCGTTTCCGCCCAGGATCACCAGGCAGTCCAGGCTCAGCTTATGGTACGTATGCTTCATAGCCTCCACCTTGTCCAGTCCGTTCTCATCCGGCACGCGCATCATCTTGAACGGCTGTCTGGAGGTTCCCAGAATCGTGCCTCCCCGTGTCAGGATCCCGGAGAAATCCCTGGAAGTGAGCATTTTAAAATCGGAATAGATCAACCCTCTGTAGCCATCCTGGAATCCGTAGATCTCTACATCATCCCTTGCGGAAAAGATTCCCTTTACCACGCCCCGCATTGCCGCGTTCAATGCCTGGCAGTCTCCGCCGCTTGTCAACATACCAATCCGTAACATATCCTTTTTCTCCTCCTTGATCTGTAATGATATCTGGCTGCTGTGAACAGCAGTGAATCCGGCCAAGCCGCTTTACGGCAAGAGGCCGGATCCAATACTGTCTCCGGCATTTCCTGTATAGTATCATAACACAAACGGCAAAAAAATCAAATAACCGAATCGTGAAAAGTTGGAGTTCACTCCACGCCTTACAGGATGCTCATATTTTCTTTAAAAATCAATAATTTATCCCCCGCCTTGATCTTATCGCTCTCCAATCCATTCATTTCCTGGATGCTCTCCTCCGTGGTCATATATTTTTTTGCAAGGTCCCACAGGTCGTCGCCGTTCTTGACAATATAGCCCACGATTCCCGGCCGTTTCTCCATTTCCTCCATGGATAAAGGCTCCGGCTCCACACCGGTGATCACCTGCATGAACACCGGCTTGCGCATAAAGGTGTCAAACGCCAGCACAGCCTTCACTTCCACGGCCTCGCTGCCCGCCAGGTTCACCGAGAGCTGCTCCACATGGTAGGCCAGATTATAGCGCGCGTCCTTCGTGATGCCCGGGCATTCCAGCAGCCAGCTGAACGGCACCATGCCCTGCCAGCTTCCGAAGGGCATCTCATCGTCCGCCCGCAGATACAGGAAAGAGAGATGCAGGATCCCTTCGATCTGGATCCCTTCCTCGATCTGTTCCATGTGTTCCATCTGCACCGTACCTTCGCTGTGGCAAATCTGCAGTACATCGTCCTTGAGCTCCGGCAGGGAAAGCCGCTCTGATACCTTGCATTTGGAATGGTTCTGGATCAGAAGCTCTTCGTAGACCGCCTCCCGGGTGTCGAACCGGCAGTTCTGCTCCAGGGAATACAGGTCCTCCAAAAGCTCTAATTCCTCTTCCTGGTAAATATTCATCCGCAGGACCAGTGTTCCCTCAATTCCCAGAATCCGCATCTCCCCGTCCTCATCCAGGCGGACATCCATCAATGTATCGTCCAGTGAATTCTGCACGTGGTAGTACATTTCCTCGGTCACTCCGGTACATTCGATCCGCCCTTCATACGGAACGCTGGCCTCCAGCCAGTCTGTTTTTCCTTCATCGGAAAGGTACATGCAGAATACCAGCAGTTCCCCGCTCAGCCGCAGTTCATCCTGGCCCATGCGGATCTCCAGCTTCCGGCTGCTGATATTGCTGAGCAGGACCTGGCCCACACTCTCCTTGGTGCCCGGCAGGGTGATCTCCTCTTTGATACGGTATGTATCCTTTTTCGTGGTATGGAGCTCCAGCAGGTTGACCCGGCGTTTTTTCCTGTACACCTGGATCGGCGCCTCTACGTCGATGACCGTGGCCTCATCCTCCAGCTTCTCCCTGCCGATCTCCATTTCCACCATGGCGCGGATGCTCAGCTTCCTGGAATGTACCAGGGTGGAGGTAAATTCCACCCGGATATTCTGGATGAAATATTCCGTCATCTCCCCGCTGTCCATGTAGACCATCTCCTCAAAGGGAAGTTTCCCTTCCAGCGCCGCAGGCCGCGTCTCTGCTGAGTCCGTCATATATAAGATCTGATAATACAGCTTTCCGGAGATCCGCAGATAGTTCTCGGTGAGCCGGATCTCCTCCACCTTCGCCGACGCGGTCCCCTGGATGATCTGCTTCACATCGTCCTTTGTATCCGGAACATTTAAGTCCTCGTCCAGGTAGAACTGGTCAAAGGTTCGTTTGCCCTCCTGCGTATAATGTACCTGTTTCTGAATCAATTCCATATTGCTTCCCCTCCGCCTTTCGTTATTGTCTTGTTTTCGATTGTTTTCGGATATCCGCCTTTTTGCGCCTCCCGTCCTTTCCAATCAGCTGTCAAATACCACGGTCTTATCAATCGCGTCCAGCATCACGACCACATAAGGAAATGTCGTGACCTCCTTTGTCTCTTCTCCTTTTTCCGGCCCCAGCAGGTTGGTATGGAAGTAAATGGCGTTAGAGGTTTCGTAAAGTCCCTCCACCTCCACGCTATAGCCTGTTTTCAGCTGCGCGCCGTATCCCTCCGCAATATAGAGCCTCCCCTGGTCGGTATAAGTCAGCCTGAACGGCAGATCCTGATGCTGCAGGATCTGCTCCTGAAATTCCTCCGGCACATCCTCCTTACTCATCACGGTAAACTCCAGATCCCGCAGCTTTTCTGTTTTCTGCGGCCTCGACACGCAGCCTGTGAGCATGAAAATCAATAAGAAGCCTGCCGCCAGGCAACCCAGGAGGATCCCCCGCTTATGCTCCATAATACAGCCCCCGCATCTATTCTCTCTATAAGCATATTGGCAAAAGCTTCTGTTTATTCTCCATCTTATGAAAATTCGTTACAATTCCATTGTCTGCACCTGCAGTTTTTGTTATAATATAGAAGTGAAAAAATCTGAATATGAAAGAGGTTATGCCTATGATCCGTTTTATCTGTCTTGCCGTATTTCTAATCTTATTCCTGATCCTTTCCATTCCTGTCTTTTTTCTCGAATGGCTGATCGGAAAGTTTGACCGTGAAAAGCGGGACTACAGTTCCCTGCGTATTGTCCAGTGGGGCTTTAAGGTCATTCTGTGGATCACCGGAGTTCAAGCCACGGTCATTGGTGAGGAGAATATCCCGGATGAGCCGGTTCTGTTCGTAGCCAACCACCGCAGCTTTTTCGACATCCTGCTGACTTATTCCCGATGTCGGCGGCTGACCGGCTATGTGGCGAAGAAGGAGATGGAAAAGATCCCGCTGCTCTCCACATGGATGCGTTTTGTATACTGCCTGTTCCTGGACAGGGAAAATCCGCGGGAAGGCTTAAAGACGATCCTGCAGGCCATAGAGCAGATCCAGAACGGTATCTCCATCTGTATCTTCCCGGAAGGGACGCGCAACAGCGGGGAGGAACTAAGCATGCTGCCTTTCAAGGACGGCGCGTTTAAGATCGCCACCAGGACCAACTGCGCCATCGTCCCCATTTCCATGAACAACACCAGCGCCATCTTCGAGAACCAGCTTCCGAAGATCAAGAAGGCGCATGTGGTGATCGAGTACGGGAAGCCCATCTATCCGAATGATCTGGAAAAGGACCAGAAGCGGCATATCGGGCCGTATGTACAGGAGATCATCCAGTCCACGATCCGTAAAAACGCGGAACTGGTATAAAAACGGCCCCCTGTGGTATGACAGGCCGCGCGTGCTTCCGCGCGCCGCAGAAGTTTTTATCAATCCGAAAAAAGGAGATTATGTATGAGAACACAAAATCTGACCCTGCTCACCGATCTGTATGAGCTGACCATGATGCAGGGCTATTATGAGACACAGGAAAATGAAACCGTTGTATTCGACGTATTTTTCCGGGAAAATCCGGATAAAGGCGGTTATTCCGTCATGGCAGGCTTAGAGCAGGTCATAGAATATATCAAGAACCTGAATTTTTCTTATGATGATGTGGATTATTTCCGGAAGCTGGGGATTTTCAGCGAGGATTTTCTGCAGTACTTAAGCGGCTTTCATTTCAGCGGGAGCATCTATGCCATTCCCGAGGGTACGGTCATTTTCCCGAAGGAACCGCTGCTCAAGGTCATCGCGCCGATCATGGAGGCCCAGCTTGTGGAGACGGCGATCCTCAATATCATCAACCACCAGAGCCTGATCGCCACCAAGGCTTCCCGTGTCGTTTACGCGGCGCAGGGGGACGGCATCATGGAATTCGGGCTGCGCAGGGCCCAGGGGCCGGATGCCGGACTGTACGGCGCAAGGGCGGCTGTCATCGGCGGCTGTGTGGGCACCTCCAACGTGCTGGCCGGGCAGATGTTCGACGTTCCGATCATGGGGACACACGCCCATAGCTGGATCATGAGCTTCAAGGATGAATACACGGCATTCAAGGAATACGCAAAATTGTATCCGGATGCCTGTACTCTGCTGGTAGATACCTACGACACGCTGAAATCCGGCGTTCCCAATGCCATCCGGGTATTCCGGGAGATGCGGGAGCAGGGAATCCATCCCAAGTCTTACGGCATCCGCCTGGACAGCGGCGACCTGGCTTATCTGTCCAAGCAGGCCCGTAAGATGCTGGATGACGCAGGATTTCCCGATGCGGTCATCGCGGCTTCTAACGACCTGGATGAGATGTTGATCCATGACCTGAAGATGCAGGGAGCGAAGATTACCTCCTGGGGTGTTGGGACCAATCTGATCACCTCCAAGGGCTGTCCCTCCTTCGGCGGTGTATACAAGCTGGCGGCCATCCAGGGGGCGGACGGGGAATTTGCCCCCAAGATCAAAATTTCCGAAAATACGGAAAAGATCACCAATCCAGGCAACAAAACTATTTTCCGTGTATATGATAAAGAGACCGGAAAGATCCGCGCGGATCTGATCTGTTTTGCTGACGAGACCTTTGACACGGATCAGGACCTGCTGCTCTTTGACCCCAACGCAACCTGGAAAAAGACCCGTCTGCCGGGCGGAAGCTATCGGATGACAGAGATCTTAAAGCCTATCTTCATCAACGGCGAGTGCGTATACCAGTCGCCCTCCGTCATGGAGATCGCGGCGTACTGCCGTCAGGAGAAGGAAACGCTGTGGGATGAGACGAAGCGTCTGTTCTTCCCCCACCGGGTATATGTGGACCTGTCGCAGAAATTATACGACACGAAGGAAAAGCTGTTGAATGAGATGAGTAAATAACATATGACCAGACGTGCCGCACGAAACATGCGGCACATGAACTGTTTATCAATCAAAGAGAGGTATCATTTATGAAAATTATTGTACTGGCCGGCGGCTTATGCCCCGAGCGTGATGTTTCCCTTGTATCAGGCGCGGGGATCTGCCGCACACTACTGGAGAAGGGCCACGATGCATTTCTTCTGGATGTGTTCATGGGACTCCCCTATGAAAAGGATCGTCTGGAGGAGGTGTTCACCCTCCCGGATCATGGCCTGCATATCGCGGACCGAATCCGCACCGAAGCCCCGGACCTGACGGCTGTCAGGGCTTCCCGCCCGGATCAGTCGGCCTCCTTTTTAGGCCCCAACGTGATCGAACTGTGCCGCATGGCGGACATGACGTTCTTAGGGCTCCACGGCGGCGAGGGAGAAAACGGAAAACTGCAGGCCACCTTTGACCTGCTGGGCATCCGGTATACCGGGCCGGATTCTCTGGGATGCGCGATCGCCATGGATAAGGGGATCACGAAACACATTTTCCAGGAGACCGGGGTCAGTACCCCGAAGGGCGTCTGCATCCATAAGAATAAGAACAAGAAGGCACTTCCGGACCTGGGGCTGTCCCTCCCCGTGGTCGTCAAGCCCTGCTCCGGCGGTTCCAGCATCGGCGTCTATATCACCCATACCCAAGAGGAATACGACCATGCCCTGGCGGCTTCCTTTGAGATGGAGGACGAGGTGGTCATTGAGGAATACATCAAAGGGCGGGAATTTGCCTGCGGGATCCTGGACGGAAAGGCGCTGCCGCCGATCGAGATCATTCCGAAGACGGGGTTTTTCGACTATGCCAATAAGTACCAGGCCGGCGCGACCGAGGAGATCTGCCCTGCCGATCTCAGTGATGAGATCACCCGTCGCATGCAGGCGCTGGCCGTACGCGCCTTCCATGTCCTGAAGCTGAATGTCTACAGCCGTGCGGATTTTCTGCTGGATGAGGAGGGAAGGCTATACTGTCTGGAGGTCAACACCCTGCCAGGCATGACCGTGGCAAGCCTCCTGCCCAAGGAAGCCAAAGCCGCGGGCATGGAGTACGGCGACCTGTGTGAATGGATCATCAAAAAATCCATGGAAGAGCGGTACGCGGGGGAAAGGACGGGCACCCTATGAAGCATATGACGTTGACCGAGATTGCAAAAGCCTGCGGAGGAGTCCTTCACGGGGGCGGCAGTTCTGCCGCAAAGGAGGTTTCCTCTGTCACCATCGACAGCCGGAAGGTACAGAAAGACAGCCTGTTCATTGCCATCAAGGGGGCCCGGGTGGACGGGCATGACCTGATCCCTCAGACCATCGAAGCCGGAGCCTTATGCGCCCTTTCGGAAAGGGATCTGGGTGACGTGTCTTTTCCATATATCCGCGTGGAATCCTGCCGCCAGGCGCTGAAAGACCTGGCGGAGCACTACCGCCGTTCCCTGGACATCCGGGTGGTGGGCATCTCCGGCAGTGTGGGAAAGACCAGTACAAAGGAAATGATCGCTTCCGTGCTGTCGCAGAAGTACTGTGTGCTGAAAACGGAAGGGAACTTTAACAATGAGGTAGGCCTGCCGCTGACCGTATTCAATCTGCGGGAGGAGCACGAAGTCGCGGTCTTGGAAATGGGAATCAGCGATTTTGGGGAGATGACGCGTCTTGCCAGGATCGCAAGGCCGGATATCTGCGTCATTACCAATATCGGCTGCGCGCATCTGGAACAGCTGAAAGACAGGGACGGCATCCTAAAAGCCAAGACAGAGATGCTTGCCTTCATGAACCCGGAGGGACACATTGTATTCAACGGGGATGACGACAAGCTGAGTACATTTATCCCGGAAAACGGACTGTCCCCGGTTTATTTCGGCCTGGGTGAGTACTGCCGCTTCCGGGCGGAGCATGTGACGGACCGGGGGCTGCGGGGAACCGACGCGGAATTTATCACGCCGGATTCCCGTTTTACGGCCCATATCTCCATCCCTGGAAGCCATATGGTGCATAACGCCATGGCGGGCACTGCGGTGGGACGCATCCTGGGACTGACGGATGAGGAGATCCGAGTCGGAATCGAAGCCCTGGTTCCCCTTGCGGGACGCAACCATCTGATCGAGACTGAACACTTCACCATCATCGACGACTGTTATAACGCCAATCCCGCGTCCATGAAGGCATCCCTGGACGTACTGGCTAAGGCAGATACCAGGACCGTCGCAGTCCTGGGGGACATGGGGGAGCTGGGTGAGAATTGGAAGTCCCTTCACCAGGAGGTCGGCCGGTATGCCGCAGAGCTTGGAATCCATGTCCTGGTCTGTATCGGGGAAATGGCGGAAGAGATTGCGGAGGGTGCCCGGACCGTCGGCAAGGCGCAGGCGTCCGTCGGCAAAGATTTTGTATCGGAATCTACCGCAGCTTCCGATACCGGGAGCACTGCCGTCTTTCATTATCAGTCAAAGGCTGATTTTCTTGCAGACGCAGGCGCCTTACTAAAGGCCGGGGATTCCATACTAGTCAAGGCTTCCCATATGATGGAATTTCCGGAGATTGTAGAGTTTCTGGAGAAAAATTGAACGATCATCTGAGCCGCCTTTTTTGTGACGGGCGATCTGATCCTCATATTATAGTAAAAACAGCCTTCAGCAGTTTTTTCTGCTTCGGCTGTTTTTCTGTTACTTTATTTTACGGCTAGCTTTTTTTGCTTTTGCGGAAGCTGGGCCAGTATGATCGCGGTAAATACCAAGACACACCCCAGCAGTTCCTTCAGAGAGAGACGCTCGTTCAGGACCAGCCATCCGGTCAGCACCGCAAAGACAGATTCCAGGCTCATCAGCAGGGAGGCTACGGTGGGATTCAGATGCTTCTGCGTCACGATCTGCAGAGTATACGCCACCCCGCTGGAAAGGACTCCCGCATAGGCCAGCGGCTGCCATGCCCGAATAATCTGAGAGATCTCCGGATGCTCCCACACCAGCATGGGAACTGCGCTGATACATCCGCAGACAAAAAACTGGATACAGGAAAGCCGGATGCCGTCCACCCTAGGCGAGAAATAGTCTACAGCCAGGATATGCAGGGAAAAGACTAGCGCGCACAGAAGCACCATGAAGTCTCCATAGGAAATGGAGAAGCCTTCCTTGATGCAGAGCAGGTACATCCCCGCCACTGCCAGAGCCACGCCGAGCCAGGTCTTGTTCCCCACCTTTTTGCCGAGGATCAGCCCCAGAAGCGGCACGATCAGGATATAAAGCGCAGTAATAAATCCTGCTTTTCCTGCGGTTGTATACTTGATACCGATCTGCTGCAGAGAGGTGGACAAGGTCAGGATTACACCGCAGCATAAGCCGCCGGAGAGCAGTACTTTCTTGTTCTGTTCCCTTGTCCCTTCTTCCGTCTTCTGCCCATCGTGTTCTGCTGTCTCCTTTTTCTGCCGGTCCATGAACCAGATCACGGGAAGCAGCACCAGGCTTCCCATGAAGCTTCGCACACAGTTAAAGGAAAAGGGGCCCAGGTAGTCCATTCCCACACTCTGAGCAACAAATGCGCTTCCCCAGATCAGAGCTGCCAGCATCAGCAGAAAATTATATTTCAAGTTATGATTCATCTTACATTTCCTCCCAAATCCGGGCATGCCGGATGATCGTATTTTTTGTTTTCGCTCACCGGTTAACCAGCGGCCTGTAGATCAGGAATATTTTCTCAGTTCTCGATCAGCTTTTTCCGCTTCCAGTTCCCCGTCCGATACCACAGGAATGAGATCGCAAAGTTTACAAACCATCCCAACGGCACCGCATACCAGACAAACTGAATCCCGAACAGAGGGGAACAGAGCTGTGCCACCGACACCCGCAGCCCCAGGTTGACCAGGTTTGCGATCATGTATACCTTCACATCCCCGGCTCCACGTAAAATCCCATCCGTTATCGCTTTAAAACCAAGGAAGCAGAAAAACCATCCGGTAAACCTCAGATATGCCGTTCCGGTTGAAAATGCGACCGGAGATTCCGCTGCCTTTACAAACATGGAAACGATCGGGCCGTAAAACAGCTGTGAGAGCAGGATGATCCCCGCGCCGAAGCCAATTACGATCTGAAATGCCGCGCGGTAGCCTTCCTCCACCCGGTCCTGATTCCCCGCGCCCAGGTTCTGTGCGGTAAAGGTGGACATGGCATTCCCGGTCGCGATCATGGGCACCACACACACCGATTCCAGACGCATTCCGGCTGAATACCCAGCTACTGCTGAAGATCCGAACTGGTTCACCGCGGACTGGGTCAGCAGCATTCCAATGCTGACGATAGACTGCTGTATGATGGAAGGAACCGCAATCCGAACCCCGCTGGAAAACATGGCGGAGTCAAACTTTTCCACCTTGCCTTCCGTCTCATATTGCTTTAGAAGCCGCATCAGGATACCGAAGGAGATCACGGAAGAGATGCCCTGCGCAATCACGGTCGCAATGGCGACTCCCGCCACCCCCAGCTTCAGTACCGCCACCATCCACAGATCCAGCACTACATTTAAGATCGAGGAAAAGATCAAAAGCATCAGCGGGATCTGAGACTTTCCCAGGGCGTTGAAGTTTGCGGATAGTATATTGTACATAAACATGAACGGAAGCCCCGCAAAATAGATCTGCAGATACAGAACCGCGTCTCCAAATATATTTTCCGGAGTCTTCAAGGCATGCAGGATCGCCGGATTCACGAAAAAGCCCAGCAATGCCATCAGCACACTGAAAATGCCGAACGCAATCAGAAACGTGTAGATCGATGTCTTCATCTCCCGATATTTTTTTGCCCCCAGATATTGGCTTGCAAGGACCGAAGCACCCATTCCGCTGCCGATCGCCACCATGATGAACACTGTCGTAAAGGAATACGACGCCCCTACGGCCGCCAGCGCGTCCTCCCCCACAAGATTTCCGACGATCACAGAGTCCGCCATGTTATAGAACTGCTGAAACAGATTTCCAATGATCATCGGCAGCGCAAAAAGCAGCATGGAGCGCCCCGGCTTCCCATTGATCAAATCCAGCTTCATCTGATCTTCCCCTTTCCTGATTCATTTTTATATATCCAGCCCATTATATAATTTTTTTATCAACGTGTAAATTGTTTTTTATTGTTTTCTGCAAAACTGTCTCTTTGACAGATTTTCTATATCTTCTGGTGTATTGATAAGAAGTTTTATCTGAGCATAGGCTTGTTGGTTCACTGATTTTTCCGTATAAAAAGGGAATGTCCGCGCCGAAGCATTAGACATTCCCTTATGTACCTTATCATTATACTGCCGCTTATACGGCTATACGGAAAAGCAGCTCATGCTCTACAGTGTATCTTCCCGGCGTACATATCCCGGTTTTTCAGGCGGCGCAATCACTTCTTTTGCACGTATGATCTTGGCACGCTTATCCACAACCTGGTTCTCAATGTGAGCGTTTTCTCCGATTAGCGCCCCCGGAAGGATCACGCTGTTTTTCACAACCGCTCCCTTCTTGATCACGCATCCGCGTCCGATCACGGAATTTTCCACGGTTCCTTCGATCAGGCATCCGTTGGAGACAACCGAATACTTCACGCTGCTGTCCTCAAAGTACTGTGTCGGGCTGGAATCGTTGGTGCGCGTGTAGATCGGCCAGTCCTCGTCAAACAGGCTGGCTGCCGTCTTGCCGTCGATCAGGGACAGGTTTGCGTCATAGTAGCTCTTGAAATCTGTGATCGTCGCGAAGTATCCGCGATGCGCAACTCCCCGGATGTCCAGCTCTTCGCATTCCTTGTTTACAATCTGCGCCAGCGTATACATGGAGGAAATCTTTCTTGCCTTTTTAATCAGCTCTACAAACAGGTCCTTCTTCATCACATAGGTATCCATGGAAATGTTCCTGTTCTTTGCGGTTCCCCGGTTCTTCTCGATAGACAGCACGCCCTTCTGCTTGTTCAGGTTCAGCAAGTCGCAGTTCAGATACATCTCCTTCGCATTGTCTACGGAATGATACAGCATCGTAATGTCTGCTTCGGATTCGATATGTGTCTGAAGCAGGGTATCAAAATTCTGTGTGAACACCATAAAGTTCGGCGTGATGATCACATACTGCTCATGCATTCTCTCAATGCAGTCAATGTTCTCATAAAATGCCGCAATATCCGTATTGTAGATGTCATTCTCAGAACTGTTCTGTGAAAACAATACCTGCAGCTTGCCCCGCTTGGAATTAATGCTGTAATGACGTCCTGTTCCAAGATGGTCGATCAGAGAGCGCGGTTTTCTCCTGACAAAAACCTTGATCTGCTCAATATCGCTGTTACTGAAATTGGAAATCGGGAAATCAATCACACGATATCTTCCCAGGAAAGAGAACGCCCCGATCGTACGGTGGCTCTCAAGTCCCTCAACCCATATATGATTACCGGATGTATTCACAATACCAAATGCTTTAGCCATATTATTCAACCCCCTTTACACGCTTCGCAACCAGCTCGATATGTTCGCTGTCCGCGCTTCCCACGACAGCCTCTTTTCCAATCTTCACTCCGTCCGCAACCAGGGCGCGGGTAACCACTGCGCCTTCTTCCACTGATACGCCCGGCATGAGTACGCTGTCGATGATCTTTGCTCCGGCGCCTACTTTCGCGCCGGTAAACAATACGGAATTCTTCACTTCACCCTCGATCACACAGCCCTGTGTGATAAAGGCGCGCTTGATGTCCGCTTCTGCTCCTACATAATGAGGCAGGGTTGTAACATCTTCTGTATAAATTTTCCAGGTAGGGTCACTTAAGTCGAGTTCATTCTTTTTATCCAGAAGATCCATATTGGCTTCCCAAAGGGAATCAATGGTTCCTACGTCCTTCCAATAGCCCTTGAACTTGTACGCAAGCAGTCTCTTGCCGTCGTTCAAAAGCGTGGGGATGATGTCCTTGCCGAAATCGTGGTTCGAATCCGGGTTCTTCATATCCGCGACCAGCAGCTTGCGGAGCTGCTTCCAGTCAAAGATATAGATACCCATGGAAGCAAGATTGCTCTTCGGCTTCTCCGGCTTCTCTTCAAATTCGTAGATCACGCCGTCTTCATTGGCGTTCATGATACCGAACCGGCTTGCTTCGCGCATGGGAACTTCGATCACGGCGATGGTGGCATCTGCCTTGTTTTCCTTATGGTAATCCAGCATCTTGGAATAATTCATCTTGTAGATATGGTCTCCGGAAAGTACAAGGAGGTATTCCGGATTATATGTATCTATAAAATCAATATTCTGTGAGATCGCATCCGCAGTTCCGCGGTATACGTCCAGATTCGCGTCAGCCTTCTCACGCGGCGGCAGAACATAAACCCCGCTGCCCTTCGCGTCCAGCCCCCAGCGGCGGCCCATGGACACGTAGCTGTTCAGCAATACCGACTCATACTGGGTCAATACTCCGACAACGTCAATCCCGCTGTTTGCGCAATTGCTCAGCGGAAAATCCACGATACGGTATTTTCCGCCGTATGAAACGGCAGGCTTGGCAACTTTATTGGTCAGATCGTGCAGCCGCGACCCTCGGCCGCCGGCTAAAATCATTGCTACCATATTATTTTGCTTCATAGTGAACCCTCTCTTTCATAGATAAATAGTAACTGCTTTCTATTATACAATCAATTCGACATTTTTTCTACAATTTCATGCAAAAAACACCTTAAAATATAGAAAATTTTGGTTCTTCTGCTTGCAGGATGCTAAAGGCACTGATATTCTTTATTACAGACAGCCGTTTTTTTCATGAATTTGTAAAATATATCTGTAAACACTATACTATTGCCCCCCAATTTTATTGGATCTTATCAATCAGATACTTTTATGAGAAAAGGAGATTTTTATTATGATCAGAAATTTCAGAATGTCCCCTTCTTTTCCGTACCGCATTCAAACCTTTTTCCGGATCTGCGGTATGCTGATGCTTTTTTCCGAGATCTGGAAGCAGGCCTGCCTGACTTTTTTTCTGAATCATGGCTCCTATGACTGGAGATATTTTCCGTTCCAGCTCTGCAGTGTTCCCATGTATGTTCTGCTGGTTCTTCCGTATGCGAAGAGCCCCTTTTTGCGCCGTACCTTCCTGACCTTCCTCATGACCTTCGGATTGCTGGGAGGGATCGCCGTCTTTGCGGATACCAGCGGGCTCCATTACCCGATCCCCGCACTGACATTTCATTCTTACGCATGGCATGTGCTTCTGATCTGGATCGGGATCCTGGCTGCTTTCGTTTATGAATTGGAAGGATACGCCTCCCTTTCGAATGTTGATCGTAAGGAGCCGTCTGTTCCTCCATACCCGCAGGATTTTAAACGCGCCGCCCTTTTCTATCTGGCCTGCTGCGCCGTTGCAGCCGGGATCAACCACATGTGCGGCCGCTTCGGAATCATCAACATGTTTTATATCAATCCGGCATACCGAATGGAACAGATCATATTTTATGATCTGGTTCCTCTGCTCGGCAACCTTACCGTGATCTTTCTCTACATCGGCATGACCATCCTGGGAGCCGGACTTCTGTTTCTTCTGTGGAAGCTGCTCCTGCCCCTGTATGCTGCTATATGCCGCTCTCATCCTTCCGGAACAGGTCGTCCCGTGTGATATTGTTGAGCCACTTTCCGCCGCGGTAATGCCGGAGTACCCATGGCCATTTTACAAATTCATCGGTACACAGCAGAAAATAAACCCACATCACAGGGAGCTTGAACACAAACGCCGCCAGGAATCCGAGCGGAACCCCATAGCACCACATGACGATCGTATCACAGATAAATCCGAACCGGCTGTCGCCCCCTGCCCGAAAGGCCCCCGCGATCAGCGTGGTATTGACCGCCACTCCCATGATGTAATATGTATTGATCCACAGCATGCATTTCAGATAATGCATGGCCTGCGGGCTTAAGGAGGAGGATGCGTATGTCAGTACGATCGGCATTGCCGCAACCACGATCAGCCCTCCGATGGCTCCGGAGATCACCGTCAGCTTCATCAGCTTCTTCGCGCCGTCCCGCGCTTCTTCGATCTTATTTTCCCCGATCACATTTCCAAGCAGGATCCCCCCTGCATTTGCCATTCCAAAGCAAAGTATGGTTCCGAAATTGCGGACCACAACGACAAAGGAATTGGCGGCCACCGCATCCGTCCCCATATGTCCCATGACCACCGAGTACATGGCAAACGCAACGCTCCATACAATGTCATTTCCCAGCGCAGGCAGGGACAGTCTCACAAAATCCTGGAACAGCGGCCTGTTGCTCACAAACAGATATCTGAGGTTCAGCTTAATGGTACTTTTGAAGTAGGATACCGCAAAGCAGGCGACCAGCTCCACCAGTCTGGAGATAGACGTGGCAAGTCCCACTCCTGCCGCTCCAAGCCTGGGAGCGCCGAGCAGTCCGAAGATAAAGACTGCATTCAGGATGATATTGAGTGAAAACGCCAGGATATTGAGCGCCGTACTGATCACGACCTGCTCCACACTGCGCAGGATTGCAAGATATACCTCCGCAATACCGCAGCAAAGATAGCTGATGCTCATGAAACGCAGGTAGGAGGCCCCCACCGCGATCAGCTCCGCGTCATTGGTAAACAGCTTCATCATCATCTCCGGAATGAAAAGCGCGATTCCGCAGAACAGCATGGATATCGCCAGTGAAAAGCGCAGAGCGATCCCCTCTACAACCTGGATTGCTTCCAGATTCCCCTTGCCGTAGTACTGCGCGCACAATATGGTAGCTCCTGTACCCAGCCCGTAAAATACCATAAAGAGGATATTGGCGTACTGGGATGCCAGTGATACGGCGGATATGGCTGACTGGCCCACATAATTCAGCATGATCACATCTGCCGAGCTGACGGCGGAACTCAGAAGGTTCTGGATAATGATCGGCAGCACCAGCTTAAAGATCCGTCCGTAAAAGGTTCTTTTTTCCGTTATGTTGTTCTGCAGCATTTTTTATCTCCTGTCCTGTATATCAATTTTTCCATCTGTACCGTACAAATGAAAATTTTTTCTTATATTTCCAAATCTTTCCTAAGTATAACTGATTATATGTACCTGTACAAGACCATCCTCATTGATTTTTGATCACAACTCTGCGCAGCATCCACAGGCAGAGCAGATTTGGCAGAGCCATAAACGAATTGAACAGGTCGGACAGCGTCCATACAAGGTCCAGCGACAGGACCGCCCCCAGGTATACGGCTAAAATATACAGCACATGATACTGCCTCAATCCTTTTTCTCCCCACAAATATCTGACTGCACATTCCCCGTAAAAATTCCAGCCGATGATCGTAGCAAACGCAAATAATACCAGTGCCGCCGAAAGCACCAGGCTGCCGTCCACGGAAAGACTGCCCGGTATCCGAAGGGCCGAAAAGACATCCCGGAACACACCGTCTAACTGAGAAAACGCAAGGAAACAGAGCTGGTCGGGCGAGGCCGTCTTAAAAATCTCTGGACTCTTCAGCATACTGCTGACTACCGCTATCCCTGTGATCGCACACATGACTACCGTATCCCAGAACGTTCCGGTCATAGATACCAGCCCCTGCTGCCTGGGGGAATCGGTCCGGGCAGCAGCCGCGGCCATTGGGATCGATCCCAGTCCTGCCTCATTGGTAAACAGCCCCCGGGAGATCCCGGCCCGTATCCCGGTCATGACCGCCGTTCCTGCCGCCCCGCCGATGACCGAACGGGAGGAGAACGCAGATTGAAGTATGGCCAGCAGCGTCTCCGGCAGGACTCCCCGGTTCAACCAGATCAGAAGAAAGCAGCCTCCCAGATAAAAGATGCTCATAAAGGGAACAAGCCATGTACAGATCTTAGCGATCTGCCCTGCCCCGCCCACGATCACAATCCCTGTAAGAGCCGCTGCCGCAAGACCGATCAGCTGCGGCGAAACTGCTTTCTGCTCCAGGACCGCGGCCGCAATGGAATGGGACTGCACGCTGCTTCCCATCCCCAGCGATACCAGGATCACCGAAAATGCAAACAATACCGCAGCGCTTTTCTGATGCAGCACATGTTCCATCACATACATAGGACCACCCCGAAATGTACCGTCCTCTTGTTTCATGCGGAAACGTACGGAAAGATAGCATTCGGCGTAGCAAGTCGCAATGCCCAGTACGCCGGTGATCCAGCACCAGAAAACAGCTCCCGGGCCTCCGATGGCAACTGCCGTGGATATCCCGACAATATTTCCCGTTCCGATGGTGGCCGCAAGAGATGTGGCAAGCGCAGAAAAGGGCGATACATTCCCTTCCCGTCCTGCCTTTTCCCCTTTTCGGCTGCCGGCCTCCTCCCGGTCGGAAATGCTGAGCCGGATCCCCTGGGGAATCTTTCTCTGGATCACATGCAGGCGTACCGTAAAATAAATATGCGTGCCCAGCAGGATCACAAGCATGGGCAGGCTCCACAGAAACTTCTGCAGAGACTGGATAATATCAATGATGCAGGACATGAACGAACCTTCCGTGGGGCCTATTGCTTCTATGTATATGAGTCCTGCCGGCCGGATATGAATGCCAGTTTTTCCAGAAGGATATTCACGTCAATGGGCTTCGAAAGGAAATCATTCATTCCGCTTTCCATTGCCCTGTCCCGGTCTTCCTTGAATGTATTGGCGGTGCAGGCGAAGATCGGAATGGTTTTTGCATCCGGCCTGTCCAGCTTCCGTATTTCTTTTGATGCACCGCAGCCATCCATGACCGGCATCTGCATATCCATCAGTATGATGTCAAATTCCCCGGACGCGGATTCCTTGAATTTTTGGACTGCTTCCTGTCCGTTCTCCGCATGCACGACCTGGAATTCCCTTTCTGTCAGGATTTCCAGCAGGATTTCCGAATTCAGCTCGTTATCCTCCGCCAGCAGGATTCGGATCGTTTTCCCACTGCCAGGTTTCTTTTTTGTCTCCGGGCAGACACCGTTCTGTGACATTCGATTCCCGTAATCCGGCGCTGCTTCCGCAATTGCGGATGGAATGACTACGGTAAATGTGCTCCCCCGGCCAACCTTGCTTTCCACATGGATCTTCCCGCCCATAGACTCTACGATCAGGCGGCTTAGCGGCATGCCGAGACCGGTCCCCTTTACCCCCTGGGATGCAGGATTCTTTTCCTGGCTGAACAGTTCGAAAATCTTTTCCACAAATTCTTCGCTCATCCCGATCCCGGTGTCCTCACAGCGATACTGCATTTCCACACGGGTTTTGTCTATTCTTCTCTGACTTACCAACAGGGTGATCCGTCCTCCCGCGGGTGTAAATTTAGCCGCATTGCCGATGATATTCATCAACACCTGTTTGATCCGTGTTCCATCGGTTTCGATACAGGGAATGGAAATCTCTTTTTCAATCCTAAACTCCACGCCCCGGTTTACAATATTGTCATGCTGCATGGACCAGACGGCATCCAGCATGGTTTCCAGCATGACCGGTTCCATGGTCAGGTCCACTTTGCCGGCCTGGAGCTTGGATACGTCCAGAACGTCATTTACAAGAGAGAGCAGATAGCTCGCCGTGCCGTAGGATTTTTGAATCCAGTCCTTCACCTGTTCCTTCTGCTGCTCCTGCTCCACCTTGTCGATATTGAGCATCATCATATGGTTCAGTCCGATCAGGCCGTTGAGTGGGGTTCGTATCTCATGGCTCATATTGGATAAAAATTCGCTCTGCGCTTTTGCTTTTTCCGCCGCAATCCTCGAATTTTGATGGGATATCATCATGGCCGGCAATATCAGAAAAACGGACAGCATAATGAACACCGGCATGCTTGACGCCGTCTTATAGAGCTGCCAGATATAGACTCCCGCCGCAATACTGAAGCTTGTCACACTGAGGCCGAACAGGATCATACGTATCACTTTACTTTCTTTATTCATGACCTCCACCTTCTATTCCATATTTTCTGTCTCAGCAGAAACGCACCCCCGGCCATTGCAAAACACAGCATAAGCCATAGGACTGCCGGGCTTTTTTCCTGTTCTGTATCCTGGAGCCGCGTTCCTCTGGCGGGCGCCCGGTCCACATTTCTGAAGATCCTGGTGATCGGTTTCAAAACGCCCCCCGACAGTTGCTTTTCTTCCTCGATCCGGAATGTCACCTGCTCCTGTTCCTGGTTTCCCGCCAGATCCTCTGCCCGGACCAGGATCTGATAGTCTCCCGGCTCCTGAAACGACCGGGTAAAAATCTGGCAGTCCGCCTCCAGCTTCATTTTTTCGGAGTTTACCATGATTTCCTTCAGATATTCCCCTTTCCCGTCCACGGAAATGCTGACGGCGGCCATGTCCTCGTACGAACCGCCGTCCTCCACATCATAGACCCGGATCCTGGGCGGTGTATGGTCGATCAGGAACACCGCCTCCGCTGTAGATTCATTTCCTGCGGCATCCACAGCCCTGACCTGCAGCATCCTCACTCCTTCCTTTGTTATTTTTTTCCCTGTGGTGTAGAATGCTCCGTCCAGAAAAATGTCATAGGAATAGTCCGTCTCATCCTGTACCACCTCTTCTTTTCCGTAATTCCATTGAAAATACGGTACATATACCCCCTGCATCTGATCCACATAGCGGATCACCGGGTTGCTCTGATCCACAATGACCCGGCTGTCCTGCCTGCTCTCATGGCCCGCCCTGTCCTTTGCGGTCATCCGGATATCATACATCCCGTCCTCTTCCAGAGCAATGTCCCATTCGATGTCCTGAGCGCCGGAAAAAGGCTCCGGCTCTTTCTTCTTTTCCTCGACCAGTTCTTTCTTTTTATCAGAAGTGACTTTCCAGACCTTCATGCCGGCAGACGCAAGGTCGTTTTCTTCCCGGATCCGCATCTTGCCTTTTACAGGTTCTCCCGCGATCATGCGGTCATGAATGCCTTCACTCTGAATCACCGGAGCTGCCTTGTCGATATAAACCTGTGTGCTGTCCGATTGAAAATTGCCAGCCCAATCCAGCGCTTCAACAACCACCGGGATTCCTTTTCCGCCTTCTGACGGAATATCCACCGTAAATCCGTCCTCCATGGATGTAATCCCCGTTTGAGCTTCATTTTCCCGGTGAACCGCGATCTCACCTCCGGCATAGCATTTCAGACACTGGATTCCGGCACTCAAACCCGGATCAGTTACCTTTACGTTCACTCTCAGCGGGTTTGAACGCCAGGCATCCGGACTCCCCTCAATTTCAATCAGAATCTCGGGAGACTGGTTTTCACAGAGAAGCATTACCGACAGCTCCGGTTCCGATTGATTTCCGGCTTTATCCACAGCGTATGCCTCTATCTGTCCGCGAAACCCCGGATTCAACACAATGCTTCCGCTGTCTCCTGTCAGCACTCCTGATGTTCCGTCTCCTGTCTTATAGCAGATGGCTTCCATGCCGCTGCCCTCATCCGAGCTTTTCAATGTCAGCTCTACAGGCTCGTTTGTCAGGATGGAACCGTCTAGGATTGCCCTGTTGTATGAAAAATGAACCTTTTGAGGCTTCTTTGTGTCAATCCGAAAGCAGATTTCTTTTTCAAACACGATCTCCGGATCCGGATTTTTTCCTTCTGTTCCTTGTTCTCCGGACCCATTTTCGCCTGAACTGTGTTCTCCTGGCTCGTGTTTTCCTGTTCCGTCTTCTTCGCTTCCGCTTCCTTTCTTTCCATCTTCTTCGCTTCCGCTTCCTTCCGGTACATTTCCTTCGCTTCCGCTTCCCTCTGTTCCATCTCCTTCAGTTCTGGTTCCTTCCGATCCTTCTCCCCCGGTTCCGTTTTCTTCTGATCCTTCTCCCCCGGTTCCGTTTTCTTCTGATCCTTCTCCCCCGGTTCCGTTTCCTTCCGATCCTTCTCCCCCGGCTCCGTTTTCTTCCAATCCTTCTCCCCCGGTTCCGTTTCCTTCCGATCCTTCTCCTCCGGTTCCGCTTCCTTCCGATCCTTCTCCTCCGGTTTCGGTTCCTTCTGTTCCATCCTCGCCTATTTCTCCTTCATTGGGCTCATTGGGATATTTTTCCATCCATACGTGAAGGACGTTTTCTCCGTCCTCGAAAATATCTTCCGGCAGATATACGCTTTCTTCGTCCTGACCGTCCATCAGCTCCAGGCTTCCCGTCTTTTTAGCATGATCTGCCGACAAAAATTCATATTTTGTGACCGCGCCGGTCTGCCGATGTACGATACGGATTTCCGGGACTGATTTATAATAGTCCCGACCGCCTTCCGGCTCCTCATACCGGATCTCCGGCATGGTGAGATCCTCTCCTTTGCTCTTCTGTTCCCTGATTCCCTGGCCTGCATAGGCCGTAACCGCATATACCGAGAGCAGCACCGCAGTGCCCGTTCCCAGCAGATGCATTTTTATCCTCATCTGCAATACCTCCTTTTTTGTCGTAATCCGTCTGCGGAGCAGATACGATACCGAGCGGCAGATTTATCCGGCGCCAGTATAAATACAGCGGTTCTTGTTACGATCTGCATTGCCGTGAACCGCAGCCTGCAGCGCATTATTTCGCTTCGCTCTCCGGATCATGTACCTCCTTTGCCCTGAAATAATTTTCCAGGCTTCTCAGCTCCGGGTAAAAACCCTCCAGGATCTCGATCTCTTCCAGAAATTCTTCTTTTTTCATGGCTTCCATCCCTGCCAGAACATCCAGTGACTTTTCCGCCAGCTGCTTCGAATTGGGAATACGTGACAGCGCCTCCCTGGCTGTGGCAAGCGCAATGTCCCCGTTCTGCTCCAGCTCCAGCACGATCCGCCTGAGATATGCGGATTCCAGCAGCTCCTCCTGAATCTCTGATCCGCATAATTCCTGATAGGCATCCAAAGCCTGCTCCTTCAGATCTTCCCGGTCATACGCAGCAGCCAGGTAGCGGAACAGCTCTCTTTTCAGCGATTCTCCCTGTTCAATGATCTCCCGGTTGTCCGCTGTCGTATTCCGGAATACATATTCCTGCAGGGCGTCCACATTTTCTTCCAGTTCTTTCATTCCGTCCTGGGGATACTCCCGGCTTTCCTTTTCTTCTGTCCTCTGATTTTTGATTTCCTGTTTTACCGTTCCTTCCGTGTCATCTGCATCCTGTATCTCCCTTTTTGTTTCCGAAATTTCTTCCTCAAGCTCTTCCTGTGCCTCTAACAGCGTCTCGCCCCAGCTCTCTGTCTGTTCCAGAAACCTCCGGGCCTGTTCCTCTGATTTCCTTTTTTTGATATACCCCGGTAAAAATACCGCAAGTATCCCTGCCGCTGCTACGAACAGAAGCAGCCATTTTTTCCATTCCTTCTTCCATCCTCTTTTTCCTGGTTCCCGGCTGCGTACAGTCGGAAGATCTCTCTGGATCTGTTTTAAATCTTCATATTGCTTTTTCGAATTTTTACAAAGACATTTGTCAATGATCTTTTCTAACCGGTTTTCCTCCCGGCTTGTTAATGAAGGCTCAACGTGTACGTTAGCCAGTATGAATTGTATGGTCTTGGCATAACCATAAAGATCCAGGGAAATTTTTGTATTCTCCCTGATTTGAACGATCGGTTTTACAAAATGATCCCGCATGGCGCGCTTCTGCATGTTCCGCAGAACAAACTCATTGCTCTCCGCGTCCAGATCCAGCAGCAGCAGTTTTTCCTCCGCTGTTACCAGTACGCTGTAAGGGTTCATATAGCGGTAACCCTTATTGCTGAAGCATCTGTGGAACTGTTCGAGCTGATGGAGCAATTCCTTCATCCACTCAAACAAGAGCGCTTTTTCCATCTCTTTACTGTGCTTCAGCCTGTAGATCAGCAGTTCACCCTGCACATAATCCATTGCAGGCCGGCAGCGTCCTCCATGCTCTATAAACTTTAAAACGTCATAATGATTTACAATTGGTGCATCCACTCCTTTCTGCGATATCGGCAGTCACTTTTCACTGAAGATTGAAAATTCATTGAAAACTTGGAACCAGAACTGATCTTGATTAAATAGATAATCATATGATTTGGAATCAGAGTAATAGTATGATACTTTATTTTTGAAGAAATTGCAAGCACTTTTTATTTTTTCTTTACAAAACACAAAAAATACACTAAACTAGTAATTGTAGTTTTTGCAGAGCGGAGGATACTCTGCAGGTCTGATCATCCTTTGGCAGAAGTATGGTCAGCCTTATCAAATCATACGGAGGTACTATATCATGAAGGGAAATGTAATCGTCGGTCAGTCAGGCGGACCGACCGCCGCTATTAATTCAAGTCTCGCGGGCGTATACCGCACCGCTAAGGATCGCGGAGCCGGCAAGGTCTATGGTATGCTGCACGGGATCCAGGGACTGCTACAAGAAAGATATATAGATTTATCAGACTATATCACCACAGAATTGGATGCGGAGCTTTTGAAGAGAACGCCTGCTGCTTTTCTTGGTTCATGCCGTTATAAGCTGCCGGAGATCCACGAAGACAGAGATGTCTATGACAAGATTTTCGAGATCCTGGAAAAGCTGAATATTGAAGCATTTATCTATATCGGCGGCAATGACTCCATGGATACCATCAAGAAGTTATCTGATTATGCCATCATTACCGGATTCAAGACACGTTTCATCGGCTGTCCGAAGACCATCGACAACGACTTGGCTCTGACAGACCATACGCCGGGATACGGAAGCGCTGCCAAGTATATCGGCACATCTGTAAAGGAGATCATCCGCGACAGCTTCTGTCTGGAATACTCCAAGGGACTGGTTTCCATCATCGAGATCATGGGACGTAACGCGGGATGGCTGACCGGAGCCGCCGCACTTGCAAAGGGCGAGGATTGTTTCGGACCGGACCTGATCTATCTGCCGGAGGTTCCGTTTGATATCCAGAAGTTCGGCGACAAGGTCAGACAGATCCTGACCAAGAAGTCATCTGCTGTAATCGCGGTTTCCGAGGGAATCCGTCTGGACGACGGGCGCTATGTATGCGAGCTGGGACAGAGCATCGACTTCGTAGACGCATTCGGCCACAAGCAGCTGTCCGGTACCGCAAACTATCTGGCAAGCTATATTGCCGGAGATATCGGATGTAAGTCCCGTGCCATTGAGCTGAGCACTCTGCAGAGGTCTGCTTCCCACTGTGCTTCCCGTGTGGACATTCTGGAGGCATATCAGGTAGGCGGTGCCGCGGTGAAGGCAGCAGACGAGGGCGACAGCGGCAAGATGGTTGTCATCCAGCGTCTGTCCGATGATCCGTATCAGAGCGGAACCGAGGTGAAGGATGTTCATAAGATCGCCAATGACGAGAAGCTTGTTCCGAGAGAATGGATGAATGAAGACGCAGATTATGTAACCGATGAGTTCGTAAACTATGTACGTCCTCTGATCCAGGGCGATGTATCACCAGTCATGGTAGACGGAATCCCGAGACATCTGTTCCCGAATCCGATGACAGACGGAAAATAAATTTTCAAAAAAACTTGACAAAGCCGTTCCTATATTATATACTAACATATGTTGTGAACGGCTTTATCAGATATGTGCGATTAGCTCAGCTGGATAGAGCGTCTGGCTACGGACCAGAAGGTCGGGGGTTCGAATCCTCTATCGCACGTTTTTAAAAAATCAAGGATTTATGTCCTTGATTTTTTATTTACGGAAATAAGGGGCTGTACAGCCCCTTTCATCTGGAAATTTATTCGTTTTCTTTTGCCCTTGCAATTGTATCAAGAAGCTTTAAAGCTTCTGAAACCGCTCCGCCTGGCTGCTGATCAGTTCCGCGTCGTCAAAGTAATTGATCTTCATGGCCGCCTTCACATCCTGCAATGTCTCCGCAGCTCTTCTTTCCGCCTTTTCACTGCCCTTTCTGAGAATCTCATAAACGTACGGAATATCCTTCTGGTATTCCTTTCTCCGGTTTCTGATGGGTTCTAATTCCGCCTGTAGGACTGCGTTGAGGAAACGCTTTACCTTCATATCGCCGAGACCGCCCCGTTTATAGTGAGCCTTGAGCTCATCCAGGCTGGTATAATCCGGCAGAAATTCCGGGAAATACTCCGGCCTGCAGAACGCGTCCAGATACGTGAATACCGTGTTGCCCTCCAGCTTGCCCGGGTCCTCGATACGAATATGAGTGGGATCTGTAAACATGCTGAACACCTTCTGCTTGATCTCATCCGGTTCCTCGGAAAGATAGATACAGTTATTCAGCGACTTGCTCATCTTTGCCTTGCCGTCGATTCCCGGGAGGCGCATGCACGCCTGATTGTCCGGAAGCAGGATCTCCGGCTCTACCAGAGTATCCCCATAGACAGAGTTGAACTTTCTCACGATCTCCTTTGTCTGTTCCAGCATGGGAAGCTGGTCTTCCCCTACCGGCACCGTGGTTGCCTTAAACGCGGTGATATCCGCCGCCTGGCTGATGGGGTACGTAAAGAAGCCCACCGGAATGCTTGCCTCGAAATTGCGCATCTGGATCTCGGACTTTACAGTCGGGTTCCTCTGCAGTCTGGACACGGTCACCAGGTTCATATAATAAAATGACAGCTCGCACAGCTCCGGCACCTGGGACTGGATGAACAGCGTGGACTTCTCCGGATCCAGGCCGCATGCCAGATAATCCAGCGCCACCTCAATGATATTCTGGCGTACCTTTTCCGGATTGTCCGCATTATCCGTCAGCGCCTGGGCATCCGCGATCATAATAAATATATCGTCAAATCCGCCGGACTCCTGCAGCTCCACCCTTCTTCTCAATGAACCGACATAGTGGCCTACGTGTAATTTTCCGGTCGGTCGGTCTCCTGTCAGCATAATCTTTCCCATTGTTCCTTTTTCCTCCTCATTATCCTGTCTGCATTATATATACTCAAACTTTTCATTCTGCGGTCACATCATTTATTCTGCAGCATTGCCGTCTGCGACAGCCTTCTCTCTGCATACCGCCGCCCGTCCGGTACATAGAAAAACTGGTACAGCATATGCGCCATCACGGCCGCCGACGCCACGTCGATCACGGAATGCTGCTTCAAAAACATCGTTGCCATAATGATCAGCGCCGCAAGTGCATAAGCCCCTGTACAGACCGCCCTGTGCTTCTGCAGCGCGCGGCTCTGGCTGATGGCGATACAAGCAGCCAGAGAATTATATACATGGATGCTGGGCATCACATTGGTCGGCGTATCCGCCCGGTACAAAAGCTTTACCATATCTACGAAAATATTATCCCGCTCGAACGCATAGGGCCTGATATTCAGACCGTTGGGAACCAGCGTGGATACAATCAGAAAAATGGTCATTCCCGCGAACATCAGCTTCGCAAGCCTGTAAAATCCTTCTACATCCGTAAAAAAGAAGTACAGCATCACCGCCGCGATAAATACAAACCACAGTAAATACGGCACAATGAAATATTCGATAAACGGGATCTCATCATCAATCGCCGAATGGATGACATGATAATTCTTTGTCACATGCTTCTCCAGATATAAAAACCACGGCATATAGACCAGAAAATAGCTGAATACCCATCCATGTTTATATTTTTTCAGCAATTCTGCCGTCCTTTCCCTCCATGTCATATGAAACGCTCCCTCTGATATAGATTAAAGTCTACATATCCCCCTGTACTTTTTTCAAGAGTACTTTTCATTCTCCCGATTATATCACGATTCCATCACAACAACAAGGATGTTTACAAAACATTCATAGAAATCTTTTTTATCGTTACAGGTCACACCTTGACCAGGCGTGCCCTGTAACTCAGGCCGTCATTTTAAATTGCCTACGGCAATGGACGGCCTGAATACCAGCTCTTATGTGCATCCTCCCGACCAATCAGCGTGGTGATTGGTCGGGGTGTGACATGTAACTTTTTATCAAATCTTTTTAACCCGCGGCGCGATCACCCGGATCTGTTCCGGCTCCAGAGCAGCCCGGATCGTCTGCCCCCGGGCGATCGGTTCTCCATCCGCATGGATTGGAAGCTCTTTGCCCATTTTCACTTCAATCTCCCTGCATCGGTAAATCGATATTCCTTGAAAGTTCACGTGTTTTCCCCAAAATGCGGTGGGGAGCAGAAGGAGGATCTTCCATTTCGGCAGCTCGGAAACCACGATCACATCCAGCATCCCGTCTCCGATCTGAGCCTCCGGGCAGAAAAAGAAGCCCCCTCCCTCATAGGGATGGTTCATGACCGCCGCAAAATATGTATGCTCAAAATGCCTTGCTCTCTCTCCGTCGATCCGAATCTCCGCAGACATGGGCTGTTCACGGAGGATCCATTTCAATGCGATCGCCAGGTAGGTCAGCTTTCCAAGACCCAATTTGTTTAAGACCGTCTTAATCGGCGAGACAGCGGCCCGATGGCACACCGCGGCGTCAAAGCCAATCCCGGCGCTGACCGCAAACCGGCATGTCTGTTCCCCGCAGTTCACCCTGCCCACATCCATGGGAACCTTCCTGCCGCTTTCGAAAATATTTTCCAGGGCCGCATGAACCTCGGCGGGCAGGTGGAGCGCCCTGGTAAAGTCGTTGCCGGAGCCGGTCGGGATATATCCAAGAGTGACCCTGGAGCAGTCGCGGATCCCGTTTACCACCTCGTCTACCGTGCCGTCGCCGCCAACCACCACCAGCGTATGCTCCTGTCCGTCGGCTGTGATCTCATCCGTGATCCGAACCGCGTGGCGCGCGTATTCCGTGTAAAATACTTCATAGTCAATTCTTCTTTTTTTCAATTCCGGTTCTGTCAGCTTCCAGATCATCCCGCCGCGCCCGGAACGGGATTTCGGATTTACGATAAATGTATATTTCAAACCATACCTCCATCTTCGGTACGAAATCTCAGCAGATCGTACTGTCCAGATATTTTCCAAGGGAACGTCTCATATTTCCCTCAAAGTCTGTTTCTCCGCTGCGCAGACACCACTCGAATACATTGCCGATGACGATCATCCGGATGTCTGTGGTAAATGCCTCAATCTCTACATTCAGATGGATGATCCCGGCCAGAGCCGCTTTTTCTACATATTCCTGCACGGTCACGATCGGATAGGGCCTCTCGGTCCGTATGGCAGCGTTCAGCGCCTGGTTCTTCGGATTGTAGTACCCGGACATGAACTCCACGCCCAGCTCCCTGCAGTAGCTCACATAGTTCAGATAAACCCGGATGATCGCGATCTTCGCCTCACCCGCATCACGCGGGAGCTCCAGAAGCGCCGGATTGATGCTTGGCTGTTCCTCTATATAATAAGAAAGCAGATCATCCTTTGTCTTAAAGTGATGATAAAAGCTGCCGTTGGAAACTCCGGCCTCCTCACAGATATTCTTGATGGAAAGCTCTTCATAGCCCTTCTTTTTCAGGATCTGTTTGGCCGCCCGGAAAATCCGTTCCTTTGTTTCCTTTGATTTCTGCTGCTGTCTGGATAACTCCATACTTTCCTTCATGTCTGTTACCCCTCCCCTTCAAATACACTTTATTTTCAAATTCGTCCCAGATTCATATAGCTTTCAAATGCGGACGGAATTGAGTACACCGTCTCCAATTCTTCTTTTTTTGCAAAGATCATCTCCGCGCCGCAGCTCTTCTCCAGCTCATCCACCAGCATCTCATATCCGATCATATGCCACTCCACATGGCTGAAAATATGCTTCGCTTCCTCCAGCTTCCGTACCCGGACCGGCATCAGGCCGATGGACTTTCCATAGTCAGCCGCTTGTCTGCCGGTCAGGTGCCCTTCCACATTGGGCAGCTCATACAGGCCGGCAAGCAGCCCCCTGGACGGGCGCTTGCGAATCGCGACGCCCCGGGCGTCCCGAAAGATCAGGACCGTCCGCTTCTCGATCCTTCTGGCCTTTGCCTTTGCCTTCACAGGCAGCCGGGTCTGTATTCCTTTTTCTCTGGCAAGGCAGAGCCCGGCCGCAGGGCATTCCCGGCACCTGGGATCTCCGTTTGGAACGCATATGAGAGCTCCCAGCTCGATCAGCCCCTGGTTAAAGTCTGACGCGTTCTGCTCCGGAATGACCTCCTCCACCGCGCGTTCCATCCAGGAACGGACACAGGCTTTCATAATGTCCTCTTCGCTGGCCAGGATCCGCGAAAGGACCCGCAGCACATTGCCGTCCACCGCCGGCTTGGGAATCCCGAAGGCAAAGGAGCTGACCGCCCCTGCCGTATAATTTCCGATTCCGGCGAGAGACCGGATTGTATCATATGTATGAGGAAATTCGCCCTGATATTCCTCCATCACCTGTCTGGCCGCCTTCTGCATGTTCCGCGCCCGGTTATAGTAGCCCAGCCCTTCCCACAGCTTCATCAGCCGGTCCTCCGGCACCTCTGCCAGCTCCTTCACCGTAGGAAGCTCTGACAAAAAACGTTCGTAATAGCGTTTTACGGCCTCCACTCTGGTCTGCTGAAGCATGATCTCCGACACCCAGATCCGATACGGGTCTCTGGTATTCCGCCACGGCAGGTCCCTGTGATTCTCCCGATACCACTGAATGACAGGCTCCACCGCTTCCCTGAGCCTGGGACTTTCCAGCACCACAGGCACGGGATCCGCAATCTCGATCCGGTCGCCGCTGACCCGGCAGTCATAGGCCAGTATGTTCACCCCCGCCGCCTTTGCCGACTTCAAGGCTTCGCAGAAGGCAGGATGGGTATCCATGTTGGGGGTAAAATACCGTACTCCCTTCATCTGGATCACAAAGAATACATAAGCCTCATATCCTTCCCTGACCGCCTTTTCCAGCTCCTGAAGATGCTTCACCGCACGGTCGCTGGGGGCATCCGGAAAACGGACCACCCCCTCTTCCTCCAGGGTTACTCCCTTGACTTCTATGAAAATCCTGCTGCTCCCAGTCTCTACATATAGGTCAAAACGGGAATTACCATATGCAGTCTCCGGTCTGACCATCCGGATATCCGAGGTCAAATGCCCCGATTCGATCCATTCCTTCACGACCAGATTAGGTACCTGGGAATCCATATTGATCATCCGGCTGCCCTTCTCCACACCGATCAGATCCCACTTTGTCTTTCGTGCGGGATTATCGCTCTCCTGCACGTAAATGGACGCTCCCGGTATCAGAAGCTCCGCGCACCTGCCGGTATTTTTTACATGGATGACCTCCGTTTTCCCGGCCAGCTCCGCATAGGCGATGAACCTGTTGGGCCGTTCCAGAAAGGTTCCTTTTGAGATACGTTCATATTTCATATGTAATATTCCTTTTATACAGTCTTTCTCTGATGATCCAATGACATGGATTTTACTACTTTTCCCTGACGATTTCAATAATATTGGAATGGAAAGTTTCGGTATTATACAAAACGGCAGACCACAGACCCATCTGCTGCCAGTTCTGCATCATTAATAAAAAATCTTACCGACTTTAAAATTCTGAAAAGCCAGTAAGATTTCTTTCATTCTTTATATGGCGGCAACAGCGCCTGCTACAGAATCTTTGACAAAAATTCCTGCAGCCTCGGATCTTTCGGATTGCCGAAAAATTCCTCCGGCGTGCCCTGCTCCTTCACCTGTCCCTGATCCATGAACAGTACACGGGTGGCAACCTCTTTTGCAAATCCCATCTCGTGGGTGACTACCACCATCGTCATGCCGTCATGGGCCAGCTGCTTCATCAGCTCCAGTACCTCCCCGACCATCTCCGGATCCAGCGCGGAGGTCGGCTCGTCAAACAGCATCACGTCCGGGTTCATTGCCAGGGAACGGACGATCGCGATCCTCTGCTTCTGTCCGCCGGAGAGCTGGGACGGATAAGCATCCGCCTTCTCCTCCAGTCCCACCTTCCGCAGAAGCTTCATTGCCTCGGCATCTGCTTCCTCCTTGCTTTTTTTCAGAAGCTTGATGGGCGCCAGCGTGATATTTTCTAATATGGTCTTATGGGGAAACAGGTTGAAATGCTGAAATACCATCCCCATCTTCTGGCGGTGCTTGTCAATATTGGTCTGCTTTCCTGTGATATCTACTCCCTCAAAATAAATATGCCCGGTTGTAGGAACCTCCAGAAGGTTCAAAGACCGCAGAAACGTAGATTTTCCGGAACCGGAGGGTCCCACGATCACAACCACCTCGCCTTTTGAGATCTCCTCCGAGACACCGTTCAGCGCGTGCAGGCTGTCATCGAAAACCTTGTGGATATCCTCCACCCTGATCAATACATCTCCATTAATGATCACTGCTCCTCAGCCTCCTCTCCAGTATATTCACCAGTTTTGTAAATATCATGACCATGACCAGATAGATCAGCGCCACGGCCAGAAGAGGCATAAATGCGTCATATGTACGGCTTCGGATGATATCGCCGCCCTTTGTCAGATCCTGCAGTGCGATATAGCCTGACACCGAGGTCTCCTTCAGCAGAACGATAAACTCGTTGCCGAGCGCCGGAAGGACATTTTTAAATGCCTGGGGCATGATGATATACCGCATGGTCTGTGTATAATTGAAGCCGAGGCTCCGTCCGGCCTCAAACTGCCCATTATCAATCGACATGATCCCGGAGCGGAAGATCTCTGCTACATAGGCGCCGGAATTGATTCCAAACGCCATGATCGCGACTACGATCTTGTTGATGTCCACACTGCCGAAGATCACGAAATAAATGATCAAAAGCTGTACGACCACCGGGGTTCCCCGGATCACTGTGAGATAGACGCTGCAGATAAAGTTTAGTATCTTCATCTTTCCGGTCTTGTCGTAGGTGGATCGGATAATGGCGATCAAAAATCCGATCACGATTCCCAGGATGACTGCAAACAATGTGACACGCAATGTCACGGTCAGCCCTTCCCAGATATAATTCCAACGGTCGTCTTGTATAAAATTATCGTAAAACCTCTCCTGAAATGTCTGAAGCATTCTTTATTTCCTCTTATTTAATCGTAAATGGTATTGCCGCAGCCATTACTCATCTGCAGAGATATACTTTGCAACGATCTCATCCAGCTTGCCGGAATCCTTCAGGCTTGTCAGCGCGGTATTCACCTTTTCCAGCAGTTCGTCGTTGTCCTTTGCGATCGCGATGGCATATTCTTCCTCAGTCAGAGGCTCATCCAGCACTTTCAGACCTTCGTTCTCCGCCACATAGACCTTCGCCGGTTCCCCGTCGATCACGACTGCGTCGATCTTATCCTGCAGCAGCGCCTGAACAGCTTCCATTCCCTTGTTGTAGCGCTCTATTTCCGCATCCTCGATATCCTCCGCATAGATATCTCCTGTGGTTCCAAGCTGAACCCCGATCTTCTTTCCAGTCAGATCATCCGGGCCTGCTGTCTCGCTGCCTTCCTTCACGATGATCACCTGAGCCGCGGTTGCATAAGTATCTGAAAAATTAACATTCTTCTCACGGTCCGGATTCACGGTCATACCTGCAAGACCCATATCCGCCTTTCCTCCGGAAACCGCGGTAATGATGGAATCAAATGCCATATCCTCAATCTTCAGCTCCATCCCCAGCTCTTCCGCGATCGCCGCCGCGATCTCTGCGTCGATTCCAACGATCTCATCGCCTTCATGATATTCATACGGCGGGAACTCCGCATTGGTCGCCATGATCAGCGTTCCGCCCTCTCCGGACGCTTCTGCTTCTTCCGCGTCTTCCGTATCGTCTGCTTCACTTGTCTGTGCCGCATTCCCGCTGTCTCCGGCAGAATCGCTTCCGGAACCGCATGCCGCCATAGAAAATACACATGCCGCTGCTAATAAAAGGCTTAACAATTTTTTCTTCATAATCTCTCCTCCAAACTTTTTCATTCCGTATGCCGCGATCCACAAAAGCGCAGGCTGTTGTACGCAGGAGTTCTCTGGTCGTCTTCTTCTGGCCGTGAATTGCAGCATATGTATAATCATACACACAGTTTTATATTTTATCAGATTTCTGCAAAAATACAAGACTTATCCATCAAATTTATTCAAAATAAATACTTCCAAAAAACCAAATTCCCAAATGAAGGAACTCTTTCTATACGTAAAAATCACCGGCCAGCCCTCAAAATACTGTCCGGTGATTTTTTGTAATCGCTTTATTACACTACGCCGCAAGCAGTCCGGAAACGCCAAAATAGATCAGCACAACCACACCCAGGACGATCCTGTAATATCCGAATGCTTTGAAATCATGGTTCTTGATATACTGCATCAAAAACTTGATCGCAAAGATCGATACGCCGAATGACACGCCGCAGCCGAGCAGGAGCAGAAAAATTTCACTGCCAGCAATGCTTGCACCATCCTTCAGAAACTTAATGATCTTCAAAAAGCTGGCTCCGAACATGACCGGGATTCCCAGGAAAAAGGTAAATTCCGCCGCAACGCCTCTTGCAGTCCCGATCAAAAGCGCGCCAATGATCGTCGCTCCTGAACGCGAGGTCCCCGGGATCAGCGCAAGCACCTGGAATACGCCGATGACCAGCACCATCGGTATAGTCAGTCTGGACAGCTTCGTCACCTTAGGCTGCTTATTCTTGTGGCTCTCCTCCACGATGATGAATAAAATTCCGTAGATGATCAGAGTTGCCGCTACCACATATGCATTCATAAACTTGGCTTCGATCATGTCATCGAACAAAAGCCCGATCACCGCGGCCGGAACTGCCGCGATCGCCACCTTCACCCAGAGCTGAATCGTCAGCATCTTCTGCTTCTGCGTCTTGGTCGGCGAAAATGGATTCAGCTTGTGAAAATAGATCACAACAACGGCCATGATCGCGCCGAGCTGGATGACTACATTGAACATCTCGATGAATGCCTCGCTCAGCTCCAGCTTGATAAATTCCTCCACCAGGATCAGATGCCCTGTGCTGCTGATGGGAAGCCACTCCGTGATCCCTTCCACAATCCCCAAAATAATGACCTTTAATGCGTCTAACATTGTTTTCCTCCTGTTTTAAAAAGTCTTTAAACTATTGCTGTTCTGAGTCATTGCAAAATGCATATTTCACAATCGCCTTTGCGGCCCCCTCATGATCATTTGTTTCTGCTATGTAATCCGCGGCAGCCTTTACATTTTCCCCGGCGTTTCCCATGGCAACGCCGACTCCCGCCAGCTCCAGCATGCGGATGTCGTTATCTCCGTCCCCGCAGGCCATGATCTCCTCCGGGCGGATCCCCAGCAGCGCTCCAAGTTCCATCAGACCTGTGCCTTTATCTACACCGGCCGCATTAATCTCAATGTTGTATCCAAGGGATGAGACCAGTACAAGTTCCCTGTACCGCTCCAGTTCCTTCCACGCCCGCGCAAGCTCCTCCATATCCGCAAACAGAGCCTGAACCTTATCCATGTCCCGGTTCTCCCGCTCGATCAGCTCTGTCAGGCTGGGAACAGGCTTTCTGGAGCTCCGGACATATTCCCACATATGGGGATTGTGGTGGTATCTGGAGATCCTATCCAGCTTATCAGCCTCCGCGTAACCCTGTCCTTCAAAATATACCTCTTGTAATGTATCATACTTCCGTAAAATTTCCAATGCCTTTTTCGCACTTTTCAGCGGAAGCAGATGCTCGATCAGCACCTTTCCTGTCTGTGTATCCAGAATGCGCGCGCCGTTGGAGCTCAGTGCATAGCGTATGCCCGGAAAATCGCGCAGCTCCTTGGGGATGCCCGTGTAAGGACGTCCGGTTGCCATGAGTACCAGGATTCCCCGCCTGATCGCCTCTGCGATCACCTGCCTGGTATAAGGCAGTAATTTTTTATCCGATGTCAGCAATGTTCCGTCCAGATCCAGTCCGATCATTTTTATCTGATGCATATTCTCTAAGTTCCTTCCTGAATATTACTATTCACAGTCTATTTTTGTTACAAACTTTTTACAAAAATATAATAACAAAAATTGATTAATTTTGCAATTTATAGTATACTATCATAGGCAATTCTTTTATTAAATGTTTGAAAGGAAATTATTTTATGAAACATCATATAACACAAAAGAGAAACACGGGGCTGGCGCCTTTCCGAAGAAGGGCTGTATGCCATGTGGGAGCGCCGGGCAGAGGATGCCCTTTGGGGATACTGATCTGCTCTCTGATCCTTATCTGCTCTCCGCTCTCCGTGCATGCGACGAATATCGCAGATCTGGAAAACAGGACCAGCTCACTGAACAGCCAGCTTGAAGGCATCAATCAGGAAATGGTCAAGATCAGCGATGAGATTGCCTCCGCAAAGAACCAGATTGAGATCATCCACAGCGAGATCCTCCGTACCCGGGATTCTCTTGCGGATGCCCAGGCAGACGAATCACAGCGTTATGAGGCGATGAAGGCCCGCATTAAATATATGTACGAAGTGGGCAATGAATCACTGTTGGAAATGCTTTTTTCTGCGGACAGTATGACTGATTTTCTGAATAAAGCGGAATTTATTGAGAATATCAGCAGCTATGACCGCGATATGCTTGATAAGCTGCGGACAATACGGGAAGATATCGCAGAGCGGGAACAGGTGCTCCTGAACCAGGAGGCCTCTCTGGAAGATCTGCAGGAGCAGCTGGAACAGCGGAGAGTAGAACTTAACGCGACTGCAAAGGCGACCTCCACAGATCTTGCCACATTCAACGCGCAGCTTGCTCTGCTTCGTGAGGAGGAAGCCCGACAGGCGGAAGCGGCGAGAAAGGCCGAGGAAGCGAAAAAGAACGCACAGAAGCCGATTACGGTGCCGACTGTGTCAGAAGTCGAAAAACCCGGCGAGGATAAAAAAACGGAAGAAGAAGTAAACGACAGTACCATTGTGAACGGCGGCGCGGCAAATGTCTCCGGTAGTGAGCTGGATATTTTTGCGGCCATATTGGAATGTGAAGCCATGCAGGAGCATGATTCGCTGCTGGCTGTTGCTACCGTAATCATGAACCGGATGAGCAGTTCCATCTTCCCAAATACGATCAAAGAGATCGTGTATGCAGAGGGACAGTTTGAACCAGTATGGACAGGCCGTCTGGATACGGTACTTGCCAGAGGCCCCAGCGATCTCTCCTATCAGGTGGCGCAGGAGGCTTTGAACGGAGCAAGACTTTCGGCTGTTGCGGATTGCTATTATTTCCTGTATGCAGGCGCCACCGACCGGGTCGGAGTCAATGTAGGAAACAACCTGTTTTTCCAGTCCTGGTAAACTGCAAAAGCGGCAGTCAGGAAATGGCTTTTTCTTCGGGATCTTGCTGTGATCCTATTTCTTCACAGCAAGATCCTAAGCCAATAGCCTTTCCCGACAGCCTTTTTTTGTACAAAAAAACCTGTTTCAGCAACAGGTTTTTTCGTCTTATTACATATTTTACAGATTATAAAAGTTATTTTAAATTATACTAACTCAAGAAGCACTTCCAAAGCAGCATCACCCTTGCGCTGGCCGATCTTCACGATTCTTGTGTAGCCGCCCTTGCGGTTCTCGTACTTCGGAGCGATCTCGGTAAATAACTTATCTACCAGGTCTACCTTCTTGGTATTCTTTTTCTTTCCTGCCGCGGCAGCCGGAATTTCTGTTACAGGGTAGAGAACCTTGAGCATCTCTCTTCTGGCATGAAGTCTGCTCGGCATATCTTTCTTGATCTTCTTCTCTACTTCATCATATACGGTAACTTTCTTTCCGTCAACGACTTCCTTTACTCTCTTGCCGTCCTTGTCCTTGCGCGCAACCTTTGCCTTTACGGTCACTTCTTCGTAGTTATCTTTTTCCTTGACAGCCTTTGCGATCAAGCCCTCCGCAACCTTGCGGATCTCTTTTGCCTTCGCTTCTGTGGTCACGATCTTTCCATTGTAAAGCAACGCGGTTACCTGGTTTCTGATCAAAGCTTTTCTCTGGCTGGATGTTCTGCCAAGTTTTCTATATTTTGCCATTATTCTTATCCTCCATTCATTTGCCTATGAGACTGTTTTGTCATTACAGCTGGCTGTAAACTCTCTCCGCCTCATAAGCCGCACATTTGGTTATGCAATCTTCGGGCTTATTAATCAAATGCTCCTGCCATGCGCTTCGGGCTTACTGGCCGGATATTTGGATCGTTTATGATCATTCACGGCTTCCTGCCATAGAACGATCATCCTCTATTTTATTCCTCACCTGAATTTAACTCCAGATTGAGTTCTTTCAGTTTCGCAAGGACTTCCTCCAGGGACTTGCGTCCCAGGTTCCGTACCTTCATCATGTCTTCCGGCGTCTTATTCGTAAGCTCTTCCACGGTATTGATACCTGCTCTCTTGAGGCAGTTGTATGAACGGACAGATAATTCCAATTCATCAATACTCATCTCCAGAACCTTCTCTTTTTCATCATCTTCTTTTTCGATCATGACCTCAGCAGCCTGCGCGACTTCTGACAGGTCGATGAATAATTTCAGATGTTCGCTGAGTACCTTTGCGGCAAGGCTGACCGCTTCGTCCGGAAGCAATGTACCTCTTGTCCATACGTCCAGCGTGAGCTTATCGTAATCGGTTATCTGTCCGACACGTGTATTTTCTACTGACATGTTTACACGGTCAACAGGCGTATAGATAGAATCTATCAGGATGACGCCGATCGGAATATCCTCTCCCTTGTTCTTATCCGCGCTGATATAACCTCTTCCCTTTGTGATCGTAAGCTCCATGTACAGCTTGCTGTCCTTACCGCCGCTTAATGTAGCGATGACCTGATCCGGATTCATAATCTCAATATCGGCATCCGCCTGGATGTCGGCGCCTGTTACAACACCTTCTCCCTCGAATTCGATATATGCAGTCTTCACTTCGTCTGATTCCGATGTATTCTTGATTGCCAGACATTTCAGATTCATGATAATCTCGGTCACATCTTCTTTCACGCCCGGTATGGAACTGAATTCGTGCAGTACTCCGTCAATCTTCACGGAGCTGATCGCCGCGCCCGGAAGAGAAGAAAGCATAATTCTTCTCAGGGAATTACCCAATGTGATTCCATATCCCCGCTCCAAAGGCTCTACAACGAATCTTCCATACTTCTTATCTTCTGAAATTTCTGTAATTTCAATATTCGGTTTATTAAAATCAAACACTACACGACCCTCCTTATGGGTTAAAAAATATTGAGGGGTACTTTTCAATCATGCTATATCCGAATGAATTACTTAGAATACAGCTCGACGATCAACATCTCGTCAACAGGAACATCTATTGCGTCTCTCTTCGGAAGCTCTTTGACTTCACCTTTCAGATTCTCGGCATCCACTTCCAGCCAGTTCGGAATCATGTTGCCGCCGGTCACTTCCAGGATATCCTTGTATCTCTGGCTGCCTTTGTTCTTTTCTTTGATCTCGATCACATCGCCGGCTTTTACAAGGTAGGAAGGAACCTTTACCTGCTTGCCGTTCACCAGTACATGTCTGTGGCCTACGATCTGTCTTGCTTCTCTTCTGGTTCTTGCAAAGCCCATACGGAACATCACGTTGTCCAGTCTGGTCTCCAGAAGGATCATCAGGTTCTCACCTGTCATACCTTCCTGCTGCTTTGCCTTCTCGAAATAATTTCTGAAAGGTTTCTCCAATACTCCGTAGATGAATTTTGCTTTCTGCTTCTCGCGTAACTGAAGACCGTATTCACTCATCTTTCTGTTGGATCTCTTTAACTGTCTTTTTGACTTTTTATTAATTCCTAAATAGATTGGGTCCATACCTAATGAACGGCATCTCTTAAGAACCGGGACTCTGTTTACTGCCATTTTCTTAATTCCTCCTAATAATATGCGGTATTGGTTATACTCTTCTGCGTTTCGGCGGACGGCATCCGTTATGAGGTACCGGTGTCACGTCCTTGATACTGATCACGTCAATGCCGCATGCCTGCAGCGCACGGATTGCCGCTTCTCTTCCTGAACCTGGACCCTTAACGAAAACATCTACTGTTTTCAGACCATGAATCAATGCTGCTTTAGCCGCTGTCTCAGCTGCCATCTGTGCCGCGTATGGAGTAGATTTCCTTGAACCTCTAAAACCCAGACCGCCCGCGCTTGCCCATGAAAGAGCATTGCCCTGCGCATCCGTCAATGTTACGATCGTATTATTAAAAGATGACTGGATGTGAGCCTGTCCTCGTTCAACGTTTTTCTTGACACGTTTTTTTGTCACTTTTTTGGTAACTTTCTTCGCCATTTAAACTAACC
Organism: Lachnospiraceae bacterium; assembly: GCA_910573785.1. Classification (GTDB taxonomy): domain Bacteria; phylum Bacillota; class Clostridia; order Lachnospirales; family Lachnospiraceae; genus Schaedlerella. Next base: position 65,637 of record CAJSZT010000015.1, read on the forward strand.
TACTTTCTCATTTTATTATCTGTTTACGGGATGTTCGATTCGCTTTGCTCTTCGAACAAAGTTCGCGCCAAGCTCATGCCGCGCTTAACAGCTTGCATTCGCTAAGTGCACGGGATGTTCGATTCGCTTTGCTCTTCGAACAAAGTTCGCACTAAACTCATGCCGCGCTTAACAGCTTGCATTCGCTAAGTGCTTACTTTTTCTTATTCGCTACTGTTCTCTTTGGTCCTTTACAGGTTCTCGCGTTTGTCTTCGTCTTCTGACCGCGTACCGGAAGTCCTTTTCTGTGACGGATTCCGCGGTAGCATCCGATCTCTTTCAATCTCTTGATGTTCAGCTGGATCTCTCTTCTGAGATCACCTTCTACCATCTGAGTCGCGTCAATGACTTCACTGATCTTTTTTACTTCCTCACTTGTCAAATCTCTTACACGGGTATCAGGATTCACTCCTGCTTCTGTTAAAATACGGTTTGAGCTTGTTCTTCCAATTCCATAAATATAAGTCAAGCCGATTTCTACACGTTTGTCTCTTGGTAAGTCTACACCTGCAATACGAGCCATGTGTCTTTCCTCCATTTAAATAATTATAATATTGTCCCTAACTGGGGTACATCGGGTATCTGTCGGAAGACAACATATCTTCCCGATCTACCCAGACATATTCTCTATGCCCTTTCCCGGCAGCGCCTGAAGCTACGCCCTTTGATCCGGGTATTATAAGCAATATACATTTGCGCAAAACGCACAACGGCCACCTGCCTCGTCGGTACCTGATTCACGAGCCGGATGTATCCTTACTGTATATTAAACAGTTCCACACACCTCCTGGCGTGTCATACTGTCAGCCGCCTAATTTTAACAAACAACTCCAAAACCGGAACAATGTCCCTGCGCGTAAAAACTCTGCCTGGTGCCGCGCATTTCCATCTCCACTGTCCTAGCCTTGTCTCTGTTTGTGCTTCGGATTCTCGCAGATTACCCGGATACTTCCTTTTCTCTTGATAATCTTGCACTTTTCACAGATCGGTTTTACTGATGATCTAACCTTCATGTCAAATCCTCCTTCTATCCTTTGCTGAAAACCTTAGGGCTACTGCCGTTTTTGGGCACACCAAACCAAAGACGGCTATTTCATAGTATAACATCAAGCCTCCTGCAAAGTCAACACCTTTTTATTTATCTCTCCAGACAATTCGTCCTTTGCTGAGATCATACGGAGACATCTCCAACGTTACTTTGTCCCCAGGTAAGATCTTGATAAAGTTCATACGCAGCTTTCCGCTGATATGGGCCAGTACGATATGTCCATTTTCCAGTTCTACCTTGAACATTGCGTTGGGCAGTTTTTCTACTACCACTCCTTCGATTTCGATCACGTCAGCCTTTGACATACTTAATCCTCCTGTGCCTTTCTCTGCACTTCTTATTCTCTCACCTCTGCATCCAGATGACTCATATACCCTCTGATCACACGCCGGATCTCATCATCGTCAGATACGGAATCACAGCGCGCCTTACTGATCGGCTGCACATGTTTACAGTTTTTTTTCTTTGCCTGGCAGACGGGTCTCTTCTTCCCGTCCGCCAGATATACATATTCATCATTGACAGAAATTATGACGTATATACAATCTTTATCTCTTCCCGCTTTTGATTTTGCAAGTATTCCAGGCTCTATAAGCATAAAACGCCTCCATTATTTTATGTAGTTCTTTTCGCTAAACTCGATAGAGCCTCGCTAATCTCAAAGAACGGCTTCGCACTAAGCTCTGGCGAAGATATTCCTCTCTCCGTTCGGAATATCTGCTTTCTTACTAGACTCGATAATACCTCGCCAAGTATTCAATGCATCGCGAAGTGCTTTCAGCCAAGAATTTTCACAATCTCGGCAAATACCTCGTTGATGTCAATGGTACCGTCTACTTCTTTGAGGATCCCGGCTTCCGTATAGTAGTCGATCAGAGGCTGTGTCTGATCATGGTAAACGCCGAGACGCTTCTTCACGGTTTCCGGCTTGTCATCATCTCTCAGGATGAGGCCGCCGCCGCATTTATCGCAGATGCCTTCCTTCTCTGTCGGCGCATATACCATGTGGTAGGTTGCCCCGCAGTCCACACATGCGCGGCGTCCGGACATACGGTTTACAATATTGTCATCCGGCACTTCTACGTTGATCGCATAGTCCATTTTCTGATCCAGGGCTGCCAGGGCTTTGTCCAGCGCCTCTGCCTGGGGGATTGTTCTCGGGAAACCGTCCAGTACGTATCCGCCTGCGCAGTCTTCCTGATTCACCCGGTCTACTACCAGGTCTACCACCAGCTCGTCCGGTACAAGCAGTCCCTGATCCATATAGGTCTTGGCTTTCTTTCCAAGCTCCGTCCCGTTTTTGATATTTGCTCTGAAAATGTCTCCTGTAGAGATGTGAGGAATCGAATATTTTTCGGCAATTTTCTTTGCCTGTGTTCCTTTGCCCGCTCCGGGAGCGCCTAACATAATGATCTTCATATCTTTTACCTCCATTTTCATCAGCCGGGGCAGTCCTCAAGGCTGCGGCGCGCCGGCTGATTTATCCATATAGCACTTTAACCCGCTGTGATTATTCCGGCATGAATAACCACAACGAGCTAAATTTCTGTCAATACCCAAGGAATCCCCCGCCTTTTGCAGCGCTTCCTTTGCTGTTCAGGAATCCGGTATAATTGCGTACCAGCATCTGTGATTCAATCTGCTTGATGGTCTCAAGCACAACTCCTACGATGATGATGAGCGAGGTTCCTCCGAAAGAAACGTTTGCCCCGAACACACCGTTAAAGAAGAACGGAATCACCTGTACGATCACCAGTCCGCAGGCTCCGATAAAGATGATATAGTTGAGAATCTTCGTCATATAATCTACCGTCGGCCTGCCGGGACGGATACCTGGAACAAATCCGCCGTTTTTCTTCATATTGTTTGCGATCTCTAACGGATTGAATGTAATCGAAGTGTAGAAATATGCAAAGAATATGGTAAGGGCGATATAAAACAGCAATCCTATGGAGTATACTATATTCTCAGGGTCACACCAGTTGTTTGAATTTAATCCTCTCAGTATATGGCCTCCGATGCCTCCGCTGTTCCCTTTGCCCATTGCTGTGGCAACAAGGGACGGGATCTGCATGAGAGATGAGGAAAAGATAACCGGGATAACGCCTGCGGTATTTACCTTAAGTGGAATGTGCGTGGATTGTCCGCCGTATGTCTTTCTTCCCTTTACTTTCTGGGAATACTGCACCATGATCCTGCGTTCGCCGCCCTGAAGTACAATAACGAATACAACGACTATCAGCAGGACAACCAGGATGATCACCGCAGCCAGCAGTCCTTTCGCAGGGGTCTTGCCCTGGATGAACTGTGTATACAGTTTGAAGAAATCATCCGGTATACGGGAAACGATATTGATCAGCAGGACAATGGAAATCCCATTTCCAACGCCTTTTTCCGTGATACGCTCGCCGATCCACATCAGAAATGCAGAACCTGCGGTCAGCGTGCATACTACGATTGCGGCATTGACAAAGTTGAACTCTGTCAGAAGCCCCTGACGGCCGAAACCGACAGCCATTGCAGTGGACTCAAACAGTGCAAGTCCTACTGTAACATAACGTGTGATTGCCGCAATCTTTTTTCTTCCGTCGGCACCTTCCTTCTGCATCTCTTCCAGTTTTGGAATCGCGATGGTCAGAAGCTGCATAATGATAGAAGATGTGATATATGGTGTAATGCTTAATGCAAATACAGACATCTGGGTAAAGGAACCGCCGGTAAATGCATCAAAAAAATTGAATGCATCCCCGGTCTGGTTCGCAAAAAAGTTCTGGATATAAGCCGGATTTACTCCCGGTGTCGGCAGTTGAGATCCGAGCCTTACAACGACCAGCATCATGAACGTGTAAAGTATCCTTTTACGGACATCTTCTACCCGAAATGCTTTTCGTACTGTTTCTAGCATTAGATCACCTCTGCTTTTCCGCCAAGAGCCTCGATTTTTTCAGCCGCCTTTGCGCTGAATGCATTTACCTGTACAGTGAGCTTCTTAGTCAATTCTCCGTCTCCAAGGATTTTTACTCCGTCCCTTGGATTCTTTACGATGCCTTTTTCCATTAATGTTTCAACAGAAACAACAGCACCGTCTTCAAATACTTCAAGCGCACTCATGTTAATGCCGACGATCTTCTTGGAGTTTCTGCAGGTAAAGCCTCTTTTGGGTATTCTTCTGTATAAAGGCATCTGTCCGCCTTCAAATCCCGGCCTCGGCGCTCCTGAACGAGCCTTCTGGCCTTTGTGTCCCTTACCGGCTGTCTTACCATTCCCGGAACCATGTCCCCGGCCTCTTCTGAAGTTATTGCTGTGCTTAGAACCATCTGCCGGTCTCAAGTTTGATAAGTCCATGCTGCTACCTCCTTATCTTTTTTTATTTATGCTTCTTCTTCAACCTTCACTAAATGTCTAACCTGCTGTACCATACCTCTGGTAGCTGCATTGTCCGGCAGCACAACCGTCTTGTTGAGTTTTCTTAATCCCAGAGCTTCAACGGTCTTTCTATGCTTCGGCACAGCACCGATGGTAGACTTTACTAACGTAATTTTTAAATTTGCCATTTTTACCTACCTCCTACGCGATAAAACAGCTCCATCTGCTTATGCGACAGAGCATAGCTCTATCTTCTTAGCCTACGATTTCTTCGATTGATTTGCCGCGGAGCCTTGCAACTTCCTCAGGAGTCTTGATCCCCTTCAGACCTTCGATTGTGGCAAGCACTACATTCTGCTTGTTGTTAGAGCCTAATGATTTTGTACGGATATTCTTGATTCCTGCCATCTCGATTACCGCACGCGCCGGACCTCCGGCGATCACTCCGGTACCGTCCGGAGCCTTCTTCAGTAATACGGAAGCGCTTCCGAATTTTCCGATGGTATCGTGTGTTACACTGTCGTTCTCGTCCAGGGAAACTTCGATGAGTTTCTTAGCCGCATCCTCTTTTCCTTTGCGGATCGCTTCCGGAATTTCGGTAGCCTTTCCTAAACCTGCACCAACATGGCCTTTTCCATCGCCGACAACTACTAAAGCTGTGAATCTCATGTTACGACCACCTTTTACGACCTTGGTAACACGTTTGATTGATACCACTTTTTCTTCTAACTCTAACTGACCAGCATCAATACGTTCCTGTCTCATATGTGTTCTCCCTTCCTAGAAATTCAGCCCAGCTTCTCTTGCTGCGTCTGCCAATGCTTTGATCTTTCCCTGATAGATAAAGCCGCCTCTGTCAAAGACAACGTCGGTAATTCCTTTTTCCTTTGCCTTCTCAGCAATGACTTTTCCAAGGTATGCTGCAGCCGCAACATTATTTGTCTTTTCTAATTCTGCTTTCACGTCTTTCTGAAGAGTGGACGCTGCTACCAGTGTTTTGCTGCTGCCATCGGTATCGTCAATAATCTGTGCATACATATGATTATTGCTTCTAAACACAGCCAGACGCGGCCTCTCAGCGGTACCGCTGAAACGGTTACGTAATTTCATGTGCTTTTTTCTGCGAACTTCACTTCTTGATTTTTTACTAACCATTTTCACACCCTCCTTATTTATTTTTTACCAGTCTTACCAACCTTGCGGCGGATCACTTCATCAGCGTACTTGATTCCCTTGCCCTTGTACGGCTCCGGTCTTCTCTTGTCTCTGATCTCTGCTGCATACTGGCCAACTTTTTCTTTGTCGATCCCTTTTACCGTGATCTTGTTCTGGCCTTCCAGAACTGTCTCGATCCCTTCCGGATCAACCATCTCAACAGGATGTGAATATCCAAGGCTGAGGGTCAGCTTGTTGCCGGACTTCGCTGCTCTGTAACCAACACCGTTTACTTCCAGAACCTTTTCATAACCCTGGCTGACACCGATTACCATGTTGTTGATCAGTGTACGTGTCAGGCCGTGAAGGGATTTCATCCTCTTTAAGTCGTTTGGCCTGGTGACAACAATTTCTTCGCCTTCCTGCTTGATTTCCATTTCAACCGGGAGTTCTCTTACGAGAGTTCCCTTCGGACCTTTTACGGTCACTACATTATGCTCAGCAATCTCTACAGTTACACCTGCAGGGACTGCGATCGGCAGTCTTCCTATACGTGACATACCTTTGTCCTCCTAACTTAAATTTTCGGAGCAGAGGCTCGAGTCTGCTCTGTTTTCAGTTTATCTGTTCTTTTCGCTAAGCTCTGTCGAAGATATTCCTCTCTTCGTTCGGAATATCTGCTTTCATACTAGGCTCGATAATACCTCGCCAAGTATTCAATGCATCGCTAAGCTCAAAGAACGACCTCGCACTAAGTTCATCTCTCGCTTACGCTTGGATTCACCAAGTGCTTCCGGTCACCACACAAAGCAAAGAACTTCTCCGCCTACGCCGAGCTTTCTTGCTTCTTTGTCGGTAACAACACCTTTATTTGTAGATACGATTGCAATTCCGAGTCCGCCCAGTACCTTCGGCATCTCTTCGCTGTTTGCGTATACGCGGAGACCTGGCTTGGAAATTCTCTTAAGGCCGGAAATTACTTTTTCGTTCTTATCCGCACCATATTTTAATGTGATGTGGATCGTCTTAAATGTTCCGTCTTCTACGATGTCATATTTTTTGATGTAGCCTTCATTTAAAAGAATATCTGCAATCGCGGTTTTCATCTTTGATGCAGGTACATCTACTGTATCATGTTTAGCAGTATTTGCATTACGGATTCTTGTAAGCATATCTGCGATTGGATCACTCATAGTCATGTCGAAGCATCCTCCTTCTATATCAATTTATCTGTTATGGCACCGGCAGATTACCAACTAGCCTTCTTCACTCCCGGTATCTCACCTTTATATGCCAATTCACGGAAGCAGATACGGCAGATTCCATATTTTCTTAAATATGCATGCGGACGGCCGCAGATACGGCAGCGGCTGTATTCTCTGGTAGAGAATTTTGGTTTGCGCTGCTGTTTGATTTTCATTGATGTCTTAGCCATGATTTCCCTCCTTACTTTTTGAATGGCATATTGAACTGTGCCAGCAATTCACGCGCTTCTTCATCCGTCTTGGCGGTTGTGACAAAGATCACATCCATACCTCTGACCTTGTCGATCTTATCGTATTCGATCTCCGGGAAGATCAACTGCTCTTTAATTCCGAGTGCATAGTTTCCTCTTCCATCGAACGCATTCGGATTCACGCCTCTGAAGTCACGTACACGAGGGAGCGCAAGGTTGATCAGGCGGTCAACAAATTCGTACATTCTCTCGCCTCTCAACGTCACCTTGCATCCGATTGCCATACCTTCTCTGATTTTGAAGTTGGCTACGGAATTTTTTGCCTTTGTGATCACTGCCTTCTGACCTGAGATTTTTTCAAGATCAGCCATCGCAGATTCCAGTAATTTCGCGTTTTCCTTTGCTTCACCTACGCCCATGTTGATTACAACTTTATCAAGCTTCGGCACTTCCATTACATTTTTATATCCAAATTTTTTTGTCATTGCATCAACAATCTCATTCTGATATTGTTCTCTCAATCTACTCAAAGTCCTGGACCTCCTTTCCTGGATTAATCAATCACTTCACCTGTTGACTTCGCAACACGTACTTTTTTGTCCCCATCCATCTTGAAACCGATTCTTGTAGCTTTTCCCTTGTGAATATACATTACATTGGAAATGTCAATCGGTCCCTCCTGGTGTACGATACCGCCATTCTGATTTGCCATGGTGGGTTTTGTGTGCTTTGTCAGCATGTTGACGCCTTCAACCAGGACTTTTCCGTCTTTTTTATTTACAGCAAGCACTTTGCCTTCTTTGTCTTTATCTGCTCCGGCAATGACTCTTACCATATCGTCTTTTTTAATCTTCATAGTTGACATATCGGCACCTCCTACAGTACTTCCGGAGCCAGGGAAACGATCTTCATGAAATGCTTCTCTCTCAGCTCTCTGGCTACAGGTCCAAAAATACGTGTTCCACGCGGATTCAAATCATCTCTTATGATTACAGCAGCATTTTCATCGAATCTGATATAGGAACCGTCTTTACGGCGGGCACCCTTTACAGTACGAACAACTACGGCCTTCACTACGTCGCCTTTTTTAACAACGCCGCCTGGCGTTGCATCTTTAACAGTCGCAACGATCACATCTCCGATGCTGGCATATCTTCTGGTAGAACCGCCAAGTACACGGATGCAAAGTAATTCCTTAGCGCCTGTATTATCTGCTACTCTAAGTCTACTTTCCTGTTGTATCATGCAGGTAAACCTCCTTCAATTCTCTTAAGGCATAAAAAATTATTTTGCCTTTTCCATGATCTCCACAAGTCTCCATCTCTTGTCCTTGGACAGAGGTCTTGTCTCCATTACTTTAACGGTATCGCCGATACGGCACTCATTATTCTCGTCATGCGCTTTTAACTTGTAGGTTTTCTTTACAATCTTCTTATAAAGCGGATGCTTAACGTGGTTTTCAACGGCAACAACGATTGTCTTGTCCATCTTGTCGCTGACAACCTTGCCGGTACGGGTTTTTCTCAAATTTCTCTCTTCCACGGTGATACTCCTTTCAATTATTATGCAGATGTTCTTTTCGCTAGGCTCGATAATACCTCGCCAATCTCAAAGAACGACTTTCGCACTAAGTTCGAAAAAACCTCACTAAGTGCTCAATGTCAGTTCCCTGCCTCAGTAATCAGTGTCTGGATACGAGCAATATTTTTTCTCACTTCTTTGATTCTGCTTGTATTGTCTAACTGATTCGTCGCATTCTGGAATCTTAAGTTAAAAAGCTCTTTTTTAGCAGCTACTAATTCTTCTTTCAATTCTTCTACGGATTTTCCTCTTAATTCGTTTACAAATGTATTAATTTTCACTGTTATCACCGCCTTCTAATTCTGCGCGAGAAACGATTTTGCATTTGCAAGGTAATTTGTGCATTGCAAGACGAAGAGCCTCTTTCGCTACTTCCTCAGGAACGCCTGCGATCTCAAACATTACACGTCCTGGCTTTACAACCGCTACCCAGTACTCTAATGCACCTTTTCCGCTACCCATACGAGTTTCTGCTGGTTTTGCTGTCACTGGTTTGTCCGGGAAGATCTTGATCCAGACTTTACCGCCACGCTTGATATAACGTGTCATGGCAACACGGGCCGCCTCGATCTGATTGGACTTGATCCAGCATGGCTCCGCTGCGATGATGCCATATTCACCATAGGTAATCGTGTTTCCTCTGAGGGCTTTTCCCTTCATAGAGCCACGGAACTGTTTACGACGTTTTACTCTTTTTGGCATTAACATTATTTATCGCTCCCTTCCTTATCAGCTTTCGTCGGAAGAATCTCGCCTTTGTAAATCCAGACTTTCACACCGACCTTCCCGTAAGTTGTGTCAGCTTCTGCGAATCCATAATCAATGTCAGCTCTCAGTGTCTGAAGCGGAATGGTTCCTTCGCTGTAGAATTCAGTACGCGCCATGTCGGCTCCGCCGAGACGTCCTGCTACCGCAGTCTTTACACCGAGCGCGCCGGATTTCATTGTTCTGGACATGCAGGACTTCATAGCACGCCGGAATGAAATACGGTTTTCGAGCTGCTGCGCAATATTTTCAGCTACAAGCTGGGCATCCTTGTCAGGTCTCTTCACTTCCTTGATGTCCACGATCAGCTTTTTGTCTGTATACTTCGCGAGCTCGCCTTTTACCTTCTCGATCTCTGCGCCGCCCTTGCCGATCACAACGCCCGGCTTTGCTGTATAAACGATGATTTTCACACGGTCAGAAGCTCTTTCAATCTCGATCCTGGAGATTCCGGCACTGTATAATCTCTTTTTAAGAAATTTTCTGATCTCATGATCCTCCACAAGGTTGTCGGCGAAATCTTTTTCCGCATACCATTTGGAGTCCCAGTCTTTGATAATTCCGACTCTTAAGCCGTGAGGATTAACTTTCTGTCCCATTATTGCCCTCCTTATCTCTCATTCAGCACGATTGTGATGTGGCTCATTCTCTTTTCGATCCTGTAAGCCCTGCCCTGTGCCCTTGGTCTGATTCTCTTCATCGTCGGCCCTTTATTTGCGTAACACTCTTCAATATAAAGGTTCTCCGTACTCATACCGTTGTTGTTTTCAGCATTTGCGATGGCTGATTTTAATAATTTTTCTATAATGCTGGAAGCGTATCTTGGGTTATAAGCCAAAATACCAAGCGCAGTCTTAACATCCTTGCCTCTGATGGCATCCAACACGAAGCATGCTTTCTGAACAGATACCCGCGCATAGGAAATCTTTGCTGACGGCCGTGTATCTTTCTGCTCATTTCTATCTCTTTTGATCTGGGATCTATGTCCTTTTGCCATGGATAAACCCTCCTTTCAAATACTTGTTCTTATCTTACTTTGGATTTTTTCTCGTCTTTACCATGTCCCCTGTACGTCCTGGTTGCTACGAACTCTCCGAGCTTGTGTCCAACCATGTCTTCCGTAACATATACCGGCACATGTCTTCTTCCGTCATGTACGGCGAATGTATGGCCGACAAATGACGGGAAAATCGTAGAACGACGTGACCATGTCTTTATAACTGATTTACTGCCGGATGCGTTCAAAGCATCGACTTTTTTCAGTAAACTTTCATCTGCAAATGGTCCTTTTTTAAGTGAACGAGCCATAGGTTCTAACCTCCTTGTAAACTAATTATTTGATAGCTTTTCCATCTCTTCTTCTTACGATCAGCTTGTTAGAAGCTTTGTTCTTCTTACGTGTCTTAAGACCCAGCGCCGGCTTGCCCCATGGTGTTGACGGACCCGGACGGCCAATGCCTGTCTTGCCTTCACCACCACCGTGCGGATGGTCGTTGGGGTTCATTACGGAACCACGTACTGTAGGTCTGATGCCCATATGGCGTTTACGTCCTGCTTTACCGATGTTGATCAGGTTGTGCTCTCCATTGCCTACGACACCTACGGATGCTCTGCAGATGATCGGAACCATTCTCATTTCGCCTGAAGGAAGACGTAAGGTCGCGTACTTTCCTTCTTTTGCCATAAGCTGCGCGCTGTTTCCAGCGGAGCGTACAAGCTGTCCGCCTTTTCCCGGATACAGCTCAATGTTGTGGATCTGTGTACCAACCGGAATATTTACCAGCGGCAGGCAGTTTCCAATTCTTACCTCTGCTTCCGGTCCGTTCATGATCTTCATTCCATCCTTCAGTCCTTCCGGAGCCAGGATGTAAGCCTTCTCTCCGTCCGCGTAGCAGATCAGCGCGATATTGGCTGTTCTGTTCGGATCGTATTCGATCCCGATTACGGTTGCCGGGATGCCGTCTTTCTTTCTCTTGAAATCGACAATTCTATATTTTTTCTTAGCGCCGCCTCCGCGATGCCTTACTGTGATCTTACCCTGATTGTTGCGGCCGGCTGTTCTCTTCTTAGATGAGAGAAGGGATTTCTCAGGTGTTGTCTTTGTGATCTCTGAGAAATCAGAGCCAGTCATCTGTCTTCTGGAAGGTGTATATGGGTTGTATGTTTTGATTCCCATTACTGTCTCTCCTTTCGTTTGCTCTAATTATTAGTTTCACGGACTTGCACCGTATATATTGAACACTTAGCGAGGTCTTTCCGAGCTTAGTGTGAAAATACACTCGATCCACTTAGTGAGGTTCTTTCGAACTTAGTGGGCGTAGTGTTTCCTTATTACTGAACACTTAGTGAGGTCTTTCCGAGCTTAGTGTGAAAATACACTCGGTCCACTTAGTGAGGTCCTTTCGAACTTAGTGGGCGTAGTGTTTTCTTGATTTATTTTGTTCAGAGGGTGTACATGTTCGACTAAAACTCAATCTGCGCTTCGCTTGCTTTCGTTAAGTCTACAGGCCCTGGAAGATCTCAATCTCTGCGCTGTCCTCTGTCAACTGCACGATCGCCTTCTTTGTCTTGGCAGTCTTTCCGTATACCATGCCGCGTCTCTTTTTCTTTCCTTCGAGGTTCATTGTATTTACGCTTGCTACCTTTGTTCCGGAAAACATCTTTTCAACGGCTTCCTTGATCTGGGACTTTGTAGCTTCTGTGTGTACCAGAAACGTGTACTTCTTGTCGCCCATGATCTCCATGCTCTTCTCTGTAATGACCGGTTTCTGGATCACATCATAATATTTGATATCAGCCATTATGCGTACACCTCCTCAATCGCCGCAACAACAGCTTTCGTAGCGATCACTGTGTTGTATTTCAGGATATCGTAAACATTGATTGTGTTGGTGCGCGCAGTCTTCACATCCGGAATATTTCTTGCGGAAAGCTCCGCATTCTTGTTGTCGTCCTCCAGCACTACCAATGCCTTGTTGATCTTCAGGTTATCCAGAACTGTCTGGAACTTCTTTGTCTTGATCTCATCGAAATTGATCTCGTCGATCACGATGAACTTCTTCTCTTCTACTCTGGAAGAAAGTGCGGACTTCAATGCAGCCCTCTTTTCCTTCTTATTCATCTTTACAGAATAATCTCTCGGAACCGGAGCGAATACGATACCGCCGCCAGTCCACTGGGGAGCTCTGGTGGAACCCTGTCTTGCGTGACCTGTTCCCTTCTGTCTCCATGGCTTCCTTCCGCCGCCGGAAACTTCAGCGCGTGTCTTTGCCTTCTGTGTTCCCTGACGGTTATTTGCAAGCTGGCCCACAACTGCTTTGTGTACAAGGTGATCATTGACCTCGACACCAAACACGGAATCGTTCAGATCGATCGTACCAACTTCTTTACCTTCGATATTATAAACAGATACTGTTGCCATCTGTGTGTTCCTCCTTTCTATGTTGTCAGATTATTTCTCAGCCTTTACTGTTTCTTTGACCGTTACGAGGCACTTCTTCGGTCCCGGTACAGAACCCTTGATCAGCAGCAGGTTATTCTCTACGTCAACCCTTACCACTTCCAGATTCTGAACAGTAATCTGCTTGTTTCCCATCTGACCAGGCATCTTCTTTCCCTTGAATACCTTGCTTGGATCGGATGCCGCGCCGTTAGAACCAGCATGACGGTGATACTTGGAACCATGAGTCATAGGTCCTCTGCTCTGTCCGTGACGCTTGATCGCGCCCTGGAACCCTTTACCTTTTGAGATCGCTGTCGCGTCTACTCTGTCGCCTGCCGCGAAGATGTCTGCCTTGATCTCCTGTGCCGGCGCATATTCTTCCGCGTCTTCAAAACGGAATTCCTTTACAAATCTCTTGGAGGAAACGCCTGCCTTCTGGAAATGGCCTGCCTCAGCCTTGGTCGCGCCGTTTCTGTGAGCAACTTCCTTCTTGCCGCTCTTGTCCTTGCTGACGATCTTGTCTTTCATGTCAACAAATCCAACCTGTACAGCACTGTAGCCGTCGTTTTCCTCTGTCTTCACCTGTGTCACCACGCAGGGGCCTGCCTGGAGCACGGTTACCGGAATCAGGACTCCGTCTTCGTCGAAGATCTGAGTCATTCCAACTTTTGTAGCCAAAATAGCTTTCTTCATATTATTACCTCCTGTGATTTACAGCGGAGCACATCTGTGCTCATCCTAAATTTTAGGATTCTGCTCATGAATTACTTGTTTTTCATCTTGATATCAATATACACACCTGCCGGCATCTCCAGTCTGGATAATGCGTCTACTGTCTTCTGGGTCGGTGTGATGATATCGATCAGTCTTTTATGAGTTCTCTGCTCGAATTGCTCCCTGGAGTCCTTGTACTTGTGTACCGCCCGCAGGATTGTAACTACTTCCTTCTTGGTCGGAAGTGGTACCGGACCGCTCACCTGGGATCCGTTTTTCTTAACAGTTTCGATGATTTTTCTGGCAGATGCATCAACAAGCTGATGATCATATGCCTTCAATGTGATTCTCATTACTTGACTTGCCATAAAAAAAGTCGCCTCCTTTTCGTACTATTCACTTCAGTACGACAAGCGGTGACTGTACACTCTCCCGTGTGTGTCGTGAGAAACATACACGTTACTTCTTACTGCGCCTTACGGCAGACCAGTAGTCTGTTGTGATTCGTACAGTGACTTGTCGCCAGTTTCCTAACTTGACATTCGCTCCACGGAAAACCTGCCATCCTGCACAGTTCATGCACTTGGCAGCAACCTCACGCTTCATCGCTATCATGCCACAGCTTTTTTAGTATAACGAATAGTTCTGGAAAATTCAAGTGGTTTTTTTGATTTTTTTCATAAAATTTTGCCGGCACATCACCCGGAACATTTTGTTGATATCCACCGGCTTCGCCAGATGTTCATTCATCCCGGCGTCCTTTGCCATTGCAATGTCTTCATCAAACGCATTGGCCGACAGCGCTATGATGGGCACGTCTTTTGCGTCCGGCCGTTCCAGGCCGCGGATCACGCGTGCCGCCTCATATCCGCTCATAACCGGCATCATCAGATCCATGAGCACACAGTCAAACGTCCACGGATCGGATGCCGCGAACGCATCCACGGCGGCTTTTCCATCGTTCGCAGTCACGACCTTCGCGCCTGCATCCTCCAGCATAAATTCCACGATCTCGCAGTTGATCTCATTGTCCTCCACCAGAAGGACACGCATCCCTGCAATATCGGCCTGCACATTTCGACCTGCATTCACGGGCCGGGTGCTCCACGCCTTATCGATCCGAATGGGAAGCGTGACCTCAAACACGCTCCCTCTGCCGATCCGGCTGTCTACCTCAATGGTCCCCTCCATCTGGTCTACCAGCTTCTTGGCTACGGACATGCCAAGCCCAACGCCGTTATAGTTGGTTCTTGCGTCCTGGTGTTCCTGAGTAAAAGGCTCAAAAATATGCTTTTTGAAGTCTTCCCCTATGCCGATTCCGGTATCCTCGATCACAAACCGATATTTTCCAATACCGCCCTGGCAGGCAGTCTCTTTTACCTGAACAAATACAGAACCATTGGTCCGGTTATATTTGAGCGCATTGTCCAGAATATTCATCAGAATCTGCTTTAAATGCAGCGGGTTTCCGATCAGCCTGCTATGCTGCAGCTGAACCTCCTCCAGCACCAGCCGAATTCCTGCTTCCTCCGCCTGAACTGATAAAATTGATATACAATTTTCCAATATATCATGAAGCTCAAAGGGTTCCTCTGTCTCTGCTGTTATTCCGCTATCCAGTTTGCTGACCTGAAGTACATCATTGACCAGGGACAGCAGATGCTCCGTTGACATACGGATCTTCTCCTGACATGCTCTCTGCCGCTTCGGATCATCCTGACTCTTCTCCATGATCGCCAGCATTCCCAAAATCCCGTTGATGGGGGTGCGGAGATCGTGGGACATATGGGATAAGAATTCACTCTTCGCCGAATTTGCGCGCCGAACCTTCTCCAGCAGCTCTATGATGGCCTGCTCCTGCTTCTTCCGCGTCACCATGGTCTCCGTGATATCCTGATGGTATCCGTTCAGGCAAACACCCGGCTTTTTAAATTTTTTGTCCGGCACACCGCCGCAGCGGACATAGATTTCCCCAAGCTCCGGATGCTTCCAGGGATAGACCACCTCGGAACGCCCGTTCTCCGTCATCTCCCGCACCGCTTCCTGCACCATCTCCACATAGCCTGGCTTAATGTTTTCAAGCCAGTGCCGATAACATTCCTCCGGCTCGATCATATCCGATACTCCCAGGAGGATGCGCATGGTCCGATCCGCGTACATCCTTGGCCGGCGGCCTTCCTCCAGCTCGATGGTCCAGATGCCGGTTCTGGCTCCCTCCAGGATGTCCCCCAGACTCTGCCTTGCCTCCAGCCTGTACTTCTCCTCCTGCTCCACCACGGCATTGACATCCCGGTAGGCAAAGATCACGCTGTTCTCCTCCGCATTCTCCGCAGCGGAAAAATGGAGCTCCAGGTGTTTCAGGCCATAGGAATTGTCTTTTACCCGGTAGCGAATATCGAACTTTTTCTTTCTCTCAAGCTGAGCGAGTACATAGTCTTTCTTCGTTACATGGCGAAGCCTTTCCTGGTCCCGCGGTACTACATACCGGGAAATATACTGCTCCATAGCTTTCTGATAGCCGTCCTCAAAATCAACATTCCAGTCCTCTTTAATCCACTCGTTGTCCCGGTATACCACACATTCGCCTGTGTCGAAGTTCACCTGGTAGATGCCCAGATAATCCACGCTGAGGGCATGAAGAACATTATAGCTCCGCTTTTGAAGCTCACGGACCAAATTGCGCCGTTTCAGCGAGGATACGATAAAGTATGCCGCTGTCTGGAGCATATTCGATGCGTACTCCAGCGACTTCACAGGCGGATTGTCCACGCCGTAAAAACCAATCAGATTTTTCTTATCATAAAGCGGGACTACTACAAGGGAATGGATATTCTGCCGTTTGAGGGTGGTATACATCAGAGGGTCACTCTCCCGGATCTCTTCCAGGTTCTGAATGACATTATGCCTGCCGACCGTAAAGTTCCGATACCAGACCGCACATACCTCCGGAGGGACATTTTGCAAATTCTCCTTTTCCCGCTCCACACCGTCTGCTACCCACTCATAGGTGTTGTCGTCGCCGCCGGACCCGTTCCGCTCAAATATGTAGGTCCGCGCCCCGTTCAACGCTTTTCCCAGATGCTCCAGCAGTACCTCCAGCGACTGATCCGGGGTCTCTTCCAGCAGGGCAACGCGGAGTCCCTCATTGATGACAGCCTCCAGATTCTGAACGCTCTGCATACCGCTGTGCCGCTCACAGGCCCAGGCATCCGGCGCGCCTTCACCGGTCCGTTCAAAAAACTCCTTTGGATCATGCATAAACTTTTCCTCCGTATGTTCTAAAATCACACTGCCGCCGGCTGCCGCAGTGTATCTTGATGCCAACGTATTCCTTGTTACATGTCACACCCCGACCAATCACCACGCTGATTGGTCGGGAGGATGCACATAAAAGCTGCTATTCAGGCCGCCCATTGCCGAAGGCAATTTTAAATGGCGGCCTGAGTTACAGGGCACGCCTGGTCAAGGTGTGACCTGTAACTATTCCTTTTCGTCTTAAAATGACTCTTTTATGAAAATTATATTTGTGATGATTACATCTTAACATGCAGGACCAGCTTTATCAATACTAACAAAATTTATTGAATTCCCCTAAAAAAAATGATAGTCTATTTATACAAAGTGATGTAACTGCAAATTTCTGAAAGAATGAGGATTTTATCATGTGGATTGCGGACCAATGGAAGGATTATGAGATCATAGATTGTTCAAAGGGGGAAAAACTGGAGCGATGGGGAAATTATACCCTGATCCGGCCGGATCCGCAGGTGATCTGGGATTTTCCCAGGGAGGCTCCTGGCTGGAAGCGGTGGAACGGGCATTACCACCGGAGCAAAAAGGGCGGCGGAGAATGGGAATTTTCCAGACTGCCGGAGCAGTGGCAGATTCATTACGGATCCCTGACTTTTAATTTAAAGCCGTTTAATTTTAAGCATACCGGACTGTTTCCGGAGCAGGCCGCAAACTGGGACTGGTTTTCGAAGCTGATCCGCGACACGAAGCATCCTGTCAAGGTCCTGAACCTGTTCGCATATACAGGAGGCGCTACATTGGCAGCGGCCGCAGCCGGGGCGCAGGTTACCCATGTGGACGCTTCCAAAGGGATGGTTGCCTGGGCGAAGGAAAACGCGGTGTCCTCCGGCCTGAAGGATGCGCCCATCCGATGGCTGGTGGACGATTGTGTGAAGTTCGTAGAACGGGAGATCCGGCGGGGAAATGTCTATGACGCGATCATCATGGATCCGCCTTCTTACGGGCGGGGGCCCAAGGGGGAAGTCTGGAAGATTGAGGATATGATTCATCCGCTGATCAGACTGTGCACACAGATCCTGTCGGAAAACGCGCTGTTCTTCCTGGTCAACTCCTATACGACCGGGCTGGCTCCGGCGGTGCTTACTTACATGATCGGCGCGGAGCTGAAAAGTCAGAACGGCCATGTGGAATCCCAGGAGATTGGACTGCCGGTAAAGAGTACCGGGCTGGTCCTGCCGTGCGGGGCTTCCGGAAGGTGGAGCGCAGAGCTCTAACTAAGGAACTGTGCAAAAATAACTTGCCTTTTTGCACAGTTCCCAAACAGATTTCTCATGCCTGTTCAATACAGTTATTTTAAAAAGGGTTGCTCACCGCAGCCCCTTTTTACAGTCATTTTATGCATCCTGGCATTCCATTCCTATTATCTTTCATCGAACAAAACCGAAGAATTTTAATTTAAGTCCTTTCTTTCTATATTAGATATATCCGTCAGCAGCCTGATATCTTCAAAACTCCAGTCACTGCACTCATCATAAAAGACCTCATCTTTTCGCTTTTTAAAGATTCGAAATGGTTTCGTTCCGGAATTATCATAAATATGACACACATCGCAAACTTTAACTAAGTCTTTTATTAAACTCAGCGCCCTGTCGTATCTTGCAATTATCTTTTCTTCCGGAACATCATGTCCTCCCGATTCCACCCTTGATCTCACACGCCAGACATTGATCGTAGGATCAGAAGTAAGGATATAATAACAGCGGATAAAATAACCTGCTCCTTTCGCCTTCTCCAGCAACTTCAAATTACGTTCTGTTGACAGCACTGTTTCAAAGCAAAATTCTTTCATTTGCTCTATATGATCCTCTCTTTGCTTTTCTGCCAGCTGTGCCGCTTCTATGTCAGAACATTTCAGACTTTTTTTGATTTCATCGGCATTGATATAATCCATTGGCGGCTTTAATAATTCTGTAAACGTACTTTTTCCAGAACCATTTGGTCCCGCAAAAACGATCACCTCAGGTTTTTTCTCTGACACGCTCGCTATAACGCTCCTTCCTCATCCTTTTGCCCACTTCTATTCTGGATCCGTCACTATATTCTTTATATATAATCTGCGTTTTACTATCGTATACAATAATAGGAATATCCATCGCCCTTTTTTTTTCAAGCTCAATTCTTACTGCTTCATTTGCGCGTTTTACCACCGCTTCATCCGAAATATACTCTTCGCGCTTCATGATCTGTCCTCCTTCTCATATACTCTATATTATACTAACAGCCGAGGAAATCTGCCAATATACCTGCATGCCGCCAGCGCCGCCACGGCTCCGTCCGCCGCCGCGGTCGTAAGCTGGCGCACTTCCTTTGTACGGCAGTCCCCCGCTGCGAATATGCCCTCACAGGATGTCACGCAATCCTCCGACGCCTCTATAAAACCGGACTCATCCAGCCTGACCAGCCCTGCAAATGCCTGATTCTCCGGAACCTGTCCGATCGCCACGAATACACCAGACACGGAGATTTGAAAATCTTCTCCCGTCTTTTTATTATTTAATACCAGCCCTTCCACTACATTTTCTCCGACCAGCTCTTTTACGGTCGCACTCAGAACAAATTCTACATTCTCTTTTCTTTTCAGAGGCTCAACCAGTCCGGCTTCCCCGCGGAACTCGTCCCGGCGGTGTACCAGATAGACTTTATTGCAGTAATTGGAAAGAAATTCCGCATCCTGCAGAGCCGTATTGCCCCCGCCGATCACAGCCACATCTCTGCCCTTAAAAAATGCCCCGTCACAGGTGGCGCAGTAGGACACCCCGGCTCCCACAAGCTTTTCTTCCTTTTCCAGCCCCAGATGCCGGTGGGTCACTCCTGTAGCAATGATCACTGTGCGGCAGGGATATTCCTTCCCTTCCGTCTCGATCACCTTGATGCCGTCCTCCTCCCGGATCCCTGTCACCTGCTCCAGCTCTGTCTCTGCCCCCAGCTTCATGGCCTGATCCAGCAGGTTCATGGAAAATTCCGCCCCGCTGACACTGGCAATCCCTGGATAATTCTCCACATTGGGAGAAGATGTGATCTGCCCGCCGTAATTCATCGCCTCTATGATAACCGTCCGCTTTCCGGCGCGCTGTCCATAAATTGCTGCTGTCATTCCGGCGGTTCCTCCGCCTATGATTCCAATATCGTACATCATTTCTTTCACCTCTCTGCTTTCATTCTTTGACGGCCGCAGCCCTGTCCTTACCATTTGCAGTCACTTCAATACGGATTGTTCCTGCTGCCTTTCCATATAGAGAAAGCCTGCCGCTGGCAGTCTTTCTGCATACATGGTATTTATATTGAATACGCAGGAATCCTTTCGGCTCCCTGCGCATTCATTTTTTTCAAACTGTCATAAAATTCCTCCGACCGTGCGGTTGGATACTTCTTCACATAGAAGATGCCGATGCTCTTTCATGACAATTCCAAAATCTCATTCTTTATTATTCTCAGCATATGCTTTTATATTCGACGCGTTTGCCATCTTTTTCACGCCGTCCTCGTCTACGACCACAAGCGTCGGCGCCTGCATCACGCCGTACTTCTTCACCAGCTCTTCATTCTCCTCCGCGTCTACCAGCTCATAGGAAATGTGCGCCTTTTCCAGTGATTTTGTGGCGATCCTGCAGTTCGGGCAGGTCTTTGTCGTGAACAGGATCATTTTTGTCCCGTCCTCTCCCCCTTCTCCGGAAAACGCCGCAGGCTCTGTTTCCGTCCTCACTGCCGCCTTGGGCTTCATTCGTGAGCCGGAATCGAACACGTCATATACCTTCCGCTCCTTGAACTCCTGGGTCTTGCCGTCATTCCAGTTCTTGACCGGACGGTAATATCCGGTGATCCGGCTGTAGACCTCGGTCTCTTCCCCGCAGCACGGGCAGGTATACTGCTCACCGCTGATGTAGCCGTGGTTCTTGCAGATGGAATAAGTCGGAGACATCGTATAATATGGAAGCTTGTAATTCTCTGCGATCTTTCTCACCAGAGCTGCCGCCGCCTTCCAATTCGGCAGCTTTTCTCCCAGGAAGGTATGGAATACGGTTCCTGATGTATACAAGGTCTGCAGTTCGTCCTGAATGTCCAGCGCCTCGAACACATCCTCCGTATAGCTCACCGGAAGATGAGAGCTGTTCGTATAATACGGCGTGCCGCACTCCTCCGCTGCTGTGATGATATCCGGGAACTGCTCCACGTCATGCTTGGCCAGACGATACGTGGTAGACTCCGCCGGGGTTGCTTCCAGATTGTACAGGTCTCCGTACATCTCCTGATAATCCGACAGGCGTTCCCGCATATGGTTCAGCACATCCTTCGTAAACTGCTGTGTCTCCGGATGCGTGAGATCCTTTTTGAGCCATTTTGCATTCAGGCCGGCTTCATTCATTCCCACCAGGCCGATGGTGGAAAAATGATTGTCAAAGGAGCCCAGATACCGCTTTGTATATGGATAGAGTCCTTCATCCAGCAGCTTGGAAATGACTTCCCTCTTGATGTGGAGGGAGCGGGCTGAAATGTCCATCAGCCGGTCCAGCCTGGTATAAAATTCCTCTTCATTCTCTGATAAATACGCAATACGCGGCATATTAATCGTCACAACGCCGACAGAGCCGGTGCTCTCCCCGCTTCCGAAGAAGCCGCCGGACTTCTTGCGCAGCTCCCGCAGATCCAGGCGCAGTCGGCAGCACATGCTCCGCACGTCACTGGGTTCCATATCGCTGTTGATATAATTTGAAAAATAGGGCGTACCATATTTTGCAGTCATCTCAAAGAGCAGACGGTTATTCTCTGTCTCAGACCAGTCAAAATCACTGGTAATGGAGTAGGTCGGAATGGGATACTGGAAGCCTCTGCCCTCCGCGTCGCCCTCAATCATGGTCTCGATAAATGCCTTGTTGACCATATCCATCTCTTCTTTACAGTCTCCATAAGTGAAGTCCTGCTCCACTCCGCCTACGATCGCCGGAAGGTTGGCCAGGTCATTCGGTACGGTCCAGTCCAGCGTGATATTGGAGAACGGCGACTGGGTTCCCCATCTGGACGGAATATTCACGCCGAAAACGAAGGATTCGATACACTTCTTCACTTCCGGATAGGTCAGATGATCTGCCTTTACAAACGGCGCCAGATACGTGTCAAATGAAGAAAATGCCTGGGCGCCGGCCCATTCGTTCTGCATGATCCCCAGGAAGTTGACCATCTGGTTGCAGAGCACACTCAGATGCTTTGCCGGAGCCGCCGTGATCCTTCCCACGATGCCGCCCAGCCCTTCCTTGATCAGCTGCTTCAAAGACCAGCCTGCGCAGTACCCGGTCAGCATGGACAGGTCGTGAAGGTGGATGTCTGCATTCTTATGCGCCTTGGCGATCTCTTCGTCATAGATCTCAGACAGCCAGTAATTAGCCGTGATCGCGCCGGAATTGCTCAGGATCAGTCCGCCCACGGAATAGGTCACTGTGGAATTCTCCTTCACGCGCCAGTCCGTCACCTTCACATAGCTGTCTACAATATCCTTGTAATCCAGCAGGGTAGAATTCAGATTCCGGATCTTTTCCCTCTGCTTTCTATATAAAATGTATCCCTTAGCCACATCTGCGTAACCTGCCCGGATGAGCATGGATTCCACGCTGTCCTGGATATCCTCCACAGATACAAGTCCCTTCTTGATCTTTGGTTCAAAGTCCGCCGTCACCTTCAATGCCAGCAGATCGATAATGTCCTGATGATACTCCTTCTCTTTCGCCTCAAATGCCTTGCGGATTGCCTCGCTGATCTTGGACAGATCAAACGGCGCAACCTTACCGTCTCTCTTCGTAACCTGATACATATGCGCGCTCCCCTTTCTGTCTTAAACGGTATGCAGGAAATATAAAAAATGATGACTCACGGTCTGAAACCGTCCCGGTACGAAAAATCAATCTCATACATTCTTGCGAATACAGCTACAAAACATACAAAATAGACAATGACTGCCCGGCATCTCTGCCAGGCATCCTGCATATTCCAACCGTTATTGTATCCCCCTGTACCCCTGTCACAATGTGTGCGGTACAAGTGTGAACAGTAATTATTCTAACACTATATAATCCTCCTGTCAAATAAAAAAACAACAATATCTTGTGCTGTTTTTAGCGAAAGCAACCAGATATTGTTGTTTTTCTATTATGAAATAATTTATGTATAGTCAGTATCCACAGCAAAACTTTCTTTAATTCTCAATGATCTCGCACAGAAAAACGTAAATTTTCTGATTTTTTCCATTTATTCCATATATTTGCAGATATGGCTGCGGATTTCTACGAAACTCCCATTATTCAATGCTTTTCAGCAGCCTTTTGGTATTAAAAGCCGCATAGCATGTCAAAATCGGATTCGTTGTCAATCCTTTCTAAAAAATTCCCAGAAAATGTAGGAATCTGGGTTCCTGTTTCAAATGAAATGCCAACTTTACGAGCATCCTCTCGACCAGTCAGTGTGGTGATCGCACAGGGTATAACATGTAGCTAAAATGCCTCAGCGCGCCTCTGGCCAGGGCATATGGTGTATGAACTTTTGTGATTCATTCCACCCCCCGCAGCTCTGCATTGGGTACATTGCGCTGGACCACCTCCAGCGCCTGGACAAGAATCTCCTTCGTATACGCCCGCAGTCCCGGACGGATCAGGTCGCCGGATACCCGGAAGCTCTGCAGATAATATCGCTGCGCCCCCTTGATCCACCTTCCGATATCGGAAAAGTCCTCCCGCTTGTGAAATTCCCTCACGACCGTGGTGCGAAATTCATAGGGAACCGTTCCTGACATCAGAAAATCCACGCTCCGGAAGATTTCTTCCATATTGTAGTCTGGAATCCCGATGGTGATCCCATATTTCCCAGGAGCATTTTTTATATCCATGGCCACATAGTCCAAAAGCTTTTCCTCTGCCAGATGCTTCAAAAGCCGGGCATTGCTGCCGTTGGTATCCAGCTTCACACTGTAGCCGATCTCCTTGACCCCGCGGATAAAATCCTCCAGCTCCGGCTGCAGCAGCGGCTCTCCTCCTGAAATGCAGATGCCGTCCAGCACCCGCCAGCGTTTTTTCAGGAAATTCATGACCTGCTCGACCGGGATATTCCTTTCCAGGTCAATATGAGTCACCAGAGACGCGTTATGGCAAAACGGGCAGCGGAAATTACAGCCTGCGGTAAATATCGTGCATGCCACTTTTTCTGGATAATCCAAAAGCGTAAGTTTCTGCAGTCCCTGTATGTTCATTCCGCTTCCCCCTTTCATATTTGAGCACTCTTGAAACCTCATTTGCGGCTGTTCAGGACGTCAGATCAAAGGCCCGTTGCTGCCTGTTCTGAATCATTACCCACATTTACAAGTTGCGCGACACCTCCGCGCATGCCTTCATGGACTCGATCAGCGCACTGCGGAAGCCTTTTTTCTCCAGGACGCGCACCGCTTCTATGGTTGTCCCTGCCGGTGAGCAGACCATATCCTTCAATTCGCCCGGATGCCGTCCTGTTTCCAGAACCATTTTTGCGCTTCCATAGACCGCCTGGGCCGCGAACTTATATGCCTGGGCACGGGGCATCCCTTCCGCCACTGCCGCATCCGCCATAGCTTCAATCATGATAAATACATAGGCCGGGGAGCTTCCGCTGACCGCCACCACTGCGTCGATCAGATTTTCCGGGATGACCTCCGTCTCCCCGATCGTCTTGAGGATGCTGACCACGTATTCCAGTTCTTCCTTACTTACACAGTCATTGGGGCAGACAGCGGTCATTCCCTGGCTGACCATGGCCGGGGTATTCGGCATGGTGCGCACAAGCTTGACCGGTTTTCCGAAATGCTCTTCCAGCCACCCGAGCGTCTTGCCCGGAGCAATGCTGATCACGAGCTGCCTGTTGGAGATCACATGCTTGATCTCCGCAATAACGGTCGAATAGTACTGCGGCTTTACACACAGGAATATGACCTCCGCCCGTTCCGCCACCTTGCGGTTGTCCGGTGTGACATAGATCCCATAAATATTCTGCATGTGTTCCCGGCCCGGCGCCGATATATCAGATCCGATGATCTCCTCCGGAGGGATCAGTCCGGTCTTGATGATCCCGCCGATGATCGCTCCGGCCATGTTTCCAGTTCCAATAAAACCTAGTTTCAATATTACTCATCCTTTCTCCATTCCGGGTTTTTATCCTCCGTTCCCTTTGAACGATTATAGCGGAGCGGCAATACTCCGCTTTTTGAACTATGGCTTAATGTCTGCTAAATCTGTAACACCTAAAACTTCAAGCTGTTTCTCTGTAATCTTGATTTTGTGGTCTCATACTGCATTTTCCTCTTTGTTTGCCGCCTTGATTGTGTAAAGGTCCGCCAACATTTCCAGTAACATGTCTCTCTTTTCATCTACTGTTATATCTTCCATTACCTCCATCATATTCTTATCTTCCTCCTGTCGATTTCAAAATCACCGAACCTTGAAACTGCTTTCCTGCTCCAGCGGAATCTCCTCTGTGTCCATCCATTCAATCCGTATGAACTGACTGCTGTTCAGTCCTACAAGGAGCTTCTGGATCAGGGGCTCCCTTCCCTGGATCTCCAGCGTCACCGTACCGTCCCATTCATTTCTCACCCATCCGGTCAAATGCAGGGACAATGCCAGATACTTTGCCGTATACCGGAAGCCCACGCCCTGTACACGGCCGTGGAAGACGATGTGCTTTCTGACTTCTGCCATCTAATCCCTTCTCTCCTGAATACATCCCATCTGTACAGTTGGAATGTATTTTTCTAAAGCAAACTGCCCGCCCTTATCTACATTTTATACTACTTTGCGTAAAAAATCAAAGAATAACAGATACAAAATATATATTTCTATGGTAGAATGGAAGCAAAATCAATTTTAGATATAAAATCAAGCAGGAGGGATCATTTTATGGCAATACAGCCTTTTCCCCGTCCTCTGGCGGACAGGCTTCCGCAGCTTGCGGAGCGTTCCGGCACACAATACCCGGACGGATATGAACTCATCTACAGCTCCAGAAGGACTCTGGCTGTCCAGATCACTTCCGGCGGACAGGTCAAGGTACGTGCCCCGAGGCGCACATCGAGGGCCGCGGTCGAACGCTTTCTGATTGAAAAGCAGGAGTGGATCCTGAAGTATCTGACAAAAGCCGCCGCGCAGGCAGCACCGGCTCCGCCGCCGCTGCCGGAAAGTGAGCGCCGCCGCTATGTGGAAACGGCCCGGGATATTTTTACACGGAAGGCTGCTTACTATGCTTCGATCATGCGGGTGACATACGGGCGCATTTCTATCCGGGAGCAGAAGACCCGGTGGGGAAGCTGCAGCAGCAAGGGGAATCTGAATTTTAACTGGCGGCTGATCTTCGCGCCGGAGGATGTGCTGGATTATATCGTGGTGCATGAACTGGCACACAGGAAGGAGATGAACCACTCTCCCGCTTTTTATGCCGTCGTGGCATCCGTGCTGCCGGATTATAAGACGGCGCAGAGATGGCTCAGGGAGCATGGAGAAAGCCTGTGGAACGTTGTGTGAATGTTCCGCAGGCTTTCTTTTTTGTTATAAAAGTGAAATTGTTCAGAATTGCAAAGTATCGACAATATTTGTAAATCTAATATTTCAAACCCAAACAGCAAATTATGGTTTAAGCATGTTCTTTCCGCTGTGTTTTAAAATCTTTCGCCGCAAACAGCAGCATGATCAACGTGCATAGATACGGTATCATAGATAGGAATTGCGTCGGGATCGGAAAAGCCTGCATACGCAGCTGTATCGTTTCCGTCAGTCCGAACAAAATGGAGATCCATACACAATACACTGGATTCTTTTTTGCAAATACGAAAATTGCAAGGGCAATATATCCTCTTCCTGCCACCATATCCTTGCTGTAAAAATTGAGCTGGCTCAGCGACAGAAAAGCTCCGCCCAGCGCCGACAGCCCTCCGCAGACCATCACCGATACATATTTGATCAGATCGGAACGCAGTCCCAGGCTGTCAACCACTCTGTCATTGATCCCTGCTGCCCGCAGGCGGATTCCGATCGGCATCCTGTATATGACGATCCAGGATATGACCGTTACAGCCGCCAGAAGATATGCCAGTCCGGAATAACCCGACAACAGTACATTTAGAACCGGGATCTCTTTTATGACCGGAATCTGAATCGTAGAAAGAGACGCCACCATTGCCGATTTTCCCTTGCTTCCAAAAATTCCGATCATCAGCACAGAAACCAGACCTTCGGCAATGATATTCATTCCTACGCCGGCTACCACCTGGTTGGATTGATATCTGACGCAGAACACGCCAAAGATCAGCGCATACAGCGCCCCGGCCGCTGCTGCTGTCAGGACCCCAATCCATGCGCTGCCGAAATAATATGCCCCGAGCACTCCCGCAAACGCGCCGATCGTCATAAAGCCTTCCAGCCCCAATGCCACGATCCCCGAAAATTCCGAGATTGCGCCGGCGATGGACGCATAACCAAGAGGAATCGACATTCTGATGGATGACGCAATGATATTTAAAAATGTATTCATCGTTTTTTCCTCCTGCTTTTCACTCTGAAAGATTTTATGAGTAGCGGCGCCGAAACCGTCAATATGATCAGGCCCTGCAGGATCGAAACCAGTTCCGACGGGATCCCTTCGAACATCGCCATGGAAAGGCTCCCCGTTCTAAGACCTCCGAAAAGAATGCTGGATAAAAATACACCGACCGCAGAATTTTGTCCCAGTACGGCAATCGCCATTCCGTCAAATCCATATCCCGCAGACATTCCGATCACATACCGTCCATAGGTCGCCGCCACCAGCATTCCTCCGGCCATTCCGGCTATGGCGCCGGACATTGTCATGGACATCAGCCTGGTCTGATTCATACGGATTCCGCCGGCCTCTGCCGCCTTGTCGTTATCTCCGGCCGCGATCATATTATATCCCGCAACCGTATATCTGTAAAATACCCCTGTCAGTAAGATCATTCCGCACGCAATAGCAAATGCCCATGTGATCTTCGAGCCTGTCCATATAGCCGGAAGCATTTTTTCTGGTTCCAGCGCTTCGCTCTGCGGGATCGTTCCTTCTGCCATAAACGGCCCGGAAAATAAATATTCTGCCAGATTTAACGCGATATAGTTCAGCATGATCGTGGATACGACTTCATTTGCCTTGCAGAACACCTTCATCATTCCGGCGATGAGAGCCCATGATCCGCCTGCAAGCATTGCAGATGCAATGCATACAAGTACATGGAGCGGCATCGGAAGAAATGAGGTCTGCAGCCCTGTCAGAATATATGCGATCGCCCCGACAACAACCTGTCCCTCCAATCCGATATTAAAAATCCCGCTTTTGAATGCAGCCATAGCTGCCAGACCACAGAAGATCAGCGGAACACATTTTTCCAATGTCCCCATGCAGGAATGGAATGAACCAAACGCCCCTCTCAGCAGAGAAGAATATGCCGCAATCGGCGAATAGCCGCATACAAGGATGACCGCACTCCCCGCAAGCATTGCGATCAATATGGAAAGAAGAGGGACCGACATTTTTTCCAGTGCTCGCTTAATCCTCATTTTCCTTTCCCCCCCTCCCATATAAAATCCCAGTTTTGTCGGGGTAAATGTCCCGGCAATATTTTCTGTTACCATATGTCCCTCATACATGACGCCGATCCTGTCGCTCAGACGGAATAGTTCATCAAAATCTGCTGTGATCAGAAGGATTGCCGCCCCCTGCCGCTTCAGCTCCAAAATGCTCTCATGGATGATCTCACATACCCCGACATCCACCCCGCGGGTCGGATGCGCAATGACCGCCAGCCTGGGATTGCGATAAAATTCCCGGCCGATGATGATTTTCTGCTGGTTTCCCCCGGAAAAGCTTTTCAATGGAAGGGCTTTATTTCGGGGCGACACCTGATATTTTTCAAATATTTCTTCCAGCATCGCATCTATTTTCTTCCAGTCCATTTTGTGTCTGGACGTTACAAGATCACTGTACTGGTTCCCCAGCGCGACATTCATGGAAGCATTCTGTCCCAGCAGCAGTCCCCGTTCCATACGGTCCGAATGGATAAACGACACTCCGGATTCCACGATCTGTCTGGTCGTTTTTCCGGAAATGTCTTCTCCCAGGACCTCCAGCCGGCCCTTCCAGCCTCTCAGGATCCCGCTGATCACTTCCAGAAGCTCCAGCTGTCCGTTCCCTTCAATCCCAGCAATCCCGTAGATTTCTCCGCTGTGCACCTCCAGGCTTAACTGGTCCAGTGCCTTTGTCCCGTCCTCTCTTACGTAATCAAGCCCGTTGATATACAACGCAGTTCCGCCGGGCTGCAGCTTCTCCTTCTGAAATTCCTTCGGCTGATGGTCCACCATCATGCAGGTCAGCTGATAGGGATCTGTTTCTTCTTTTTTTACATATCCGCCCATGACTCCATGCCGCAGGACAAAGATCTCATCCGCGATCTCCATGGTTTCATGCAGCTTATGGGTAATGATGATAATGGATCTTCCGGCAGCCTTCAATTTGCGGATCACATCAAAAAGGCCCTCTGTTTCCTGAGGAGTCAGAACTGCCGTCGGTTCATCCAGAATCAATAATCTTGCCCCGTGGTACAATGCCTTGATGATCTCTACCTTTTGTTTCTCACCAACTGACAGATCCGAAACCCGCATAGCCGGGTCAATTCCGAAATGATACGCATCCGAGATCTCAAGAACCCGCCTGCGGGCCTCCTTCGTATGAAAAAGAAGGCCTTTCACAGGTTCCGCCCCCATCACCACATTTTCGGTCACGGTAAACTCTTCGATCAGCATAAAATGCTGATGCACCATCTGGATCTCAACAGCGATCGCATCACGCGGGCTTTTAAAGGTTACCGGTTTGCCGTCAAAGAAGATCTCACCGCCGTCCGGCTGGTACAGACCATAGATCATATTCATCAAAGTGGTTTTTCCGGCTCCGTTCTCACCCAGCAGAGAGGTGACCTTTCCTTCGTCACACCAAAAATCTACGTCCTGATTTGCCGTAAAATCTCCGAAAACTTTTGTCAGCTTTCTGGTTTCCAGTAAATGTCCCATCCCCATCCCCTTTCTGCTGCTACTGTTCGCTCAGGAATCGGTCTACATCTTCCAGCTCCTTCGGCAGCTTATAATCGCCTGATATCACCTTTTCCATATACGTATCTACTTCCGCCTTCAAAGCATCACTTACTTCTACATTGCTTCCTTCATAGCCAATCTCCAACGTTTTCTCGGCCAGGCCGTAGGTCAGTGTTCCGCTTTCCAGTTCATCTGCGATCAGCTTTTTACCCACGTCGCTCATCACAGCATCCCACAGCCGCAGGCCGGATGCGATAATATGGTCGGGCGCATTGTCATTTTGATTCACTTCGATTCCAAATGCATACCCATTCATCTTCTCAGCCGCCGTGAATACGCCGAGTCCGGAGCCTCCAGCGCAGGCAAACACGATATCGCATCCGTTTTCATACAATCCGTTTGCGATCTCTGTTGCCTTTGACGGGTCGGAAAAACTTCCCACATATGCGATATCAACCGCCGCGTCCGGATTGACCAGCAAGATCCCTGCTTTATATCCGGCAGCAAATTGATTGATGATCGGGCTGTCAGATCCGCCGACAAATCCAATCCTCTGTTCTTCATTTAGCAATGGCAGAGCATTTTCTTTTTCCAAAAGACCTGCCAGAACGCCAAGCTGAAATCCTGTCTCCTCTGCGCGGAACAGCACATTGGTCACATTGTCCGCTTCTGTTTCGGAATCAACCAACACAAAGCGCTGTTTCGGAAATTCGGCCGCAACCTTTGACAGGGCATCGGTCTGCTCAAAGGAGATGCAGAAGATTCCCTCATATTCCCCGGTATCCGCAAATAGCCTCTGCATATTTTCGTAATCCGATTTTTCCTCCGGCTCCACCACGTTTATTTTTACACCCTTAGACTCCAGAGCCTTGATCCCCTCATATGACGCGTCGTTCATATTTTTATCCCCAAGTCCTCCCGTACCAGTGATAAATCCAAGCTGCGCCGATGCGCCCGCATTGTTCTCTTTGCCGCTGTCCCCGTCTGCTTTTTTGCCGCAGCCTGCCAGAAGTCCTGCTGCCAATACAACACACATCATCCTGATCGTTCTGTTTTTCATAAGTCCTTTACCTCCACTTTTATTTTAGAATAGTTCCTGGAAAATAACCTCAGTACAATGCATTTTGTTCCGCAAAATTGATTAATCCTTCAAACTGCTTTTCATTGATCGTTATCTTTCCCTTTTCTATTGTGATCTGATTTTGTTTTTTTAACAGCCTGACCGCGCGGTTGAGTGTTTCCACGCTGATACCGATCTCACTTGCGATCACCGGCCTGGTCTTTCGGACTCTTACTATCTGGTTTTCGTCCTCGTCTCTCTCATAGCTGCTGATCAGATAGATCACCACCTTTTGAATCCCCTGCTTAAAAAGATTCTGCCCTCTTTCGCAGCTGCTTGAATGCATCTTACTGGCCATCTGGGAAGATACATAATACAGAAAGTCAATGTTTGTTTTTAGCTCTTCCGCAAACAGCTTGATCGGCATTTTCAAAGCATATACATCCTCTGCGACTACAAGCGTAGCAGCATTGATAAATGTACCTGACAAGACTTCTATGTCTGATACAACGGAGCCTTTTTTTAAAACAGAAAATTGGTAAATGCTCCCGTCCAGAAACTCCGACCTCACATACATGACCCCGCTCACTACATAATAAGCATACTGAGCCCTCTCTCCTTTTTGGATCAGTATACCGCCCTTCTTCACATGCACGGGCATCGCTTTTTCATATAACCGCTTTGAAATCTTTTTCAGAGTATTCTCCTCACTGCATTGTTCTTTCATGTTATTGTCCAAATCTGATGGATTCATAATATCATTTCTCCCTTTTTCAAAAAATGTCATATGACCTTTTTTTACTTTTAGTTATACTATATAATTTCACCGAAAGAAAAACAAGGCAGCGATACAAAATGCACAAAAAAGACGAAAGGAGTGTTTTTTATGAAAATTGCGATTATCGGTTCCGGTAATATTGCAAACACCCATGCGCAGGAGCTGACAGGAATGGGACGAAAAATTGCGCTGGTTATCGGGATCGTACCGGAGCAGACGGAAGAATTTCAGAAAAAATGGAATATAGAAGAAGCTTCTACAGATTTTCACCGGGCGCTTGAACGGGATATTACCACGGTACATGTGTGTACCCCGCCGACGCTACACTATCAGATGGTTAAGGATCTGATCCTTGCGGGAAAGCATGTGATCTGTGAAAAGCCGCTGTGCCTGACAGCCGCGGAGGCAAAGGAATTATATGAGCTTGCTCTCAGCAAAAAAGCAGTTACGGCTGTAAACTTCAATGTAAGATATCATGAAGCATGCGGCGCTTTTCGAGACAAGGTATCATCCGAGGATTTCGGACGGCTCTGTCTTGTCCATGGTACTTATGAACAGGAATTTCATGTTCTGCCGGCGGATTATATGTGGCGGTATCAGGATGCTCTGGCCGGCCCCATGCGCGCCACTACGGAGATCGGCTCTCACTGGATCGATCTGGTACGGTTTCTGACCGGGGAGGAGATCGTATCTGTCAGCGCTACCTACGGGAAATTTACTCCCGACCGTTATATCAAAGACGGGATGATGTATGAGACTTCTCCGGATGGCAGTGAAAAAATCCGTGTAGATTCCGACGATGCCGTAATAGCTGCCCTTCGTTTTGGCAATGGCGCCATCGGCAATCTTTTCCTATCCGAAGTCACCCATGGACGGAGCAATTATGTTTCCATGGAGATCACAGGTACCCGGCAGACGATCAGCTGGAATTCGGAGGATCCTTATAAACTGACGACTGCCGAAAAATTTGGCGGCAGGCTCTGTGAAACCAATGCATTTGCAGGAGGCTTTCCGAATACGTTCTCGGCATTCTTCCGGGAAGTGTATCGGGATATGGATGCCGGAGTTCCTTCTGCCGAGCCTGCATATCCCACCTTTCAGGACGGCTATCAGAACGCAGCCGTATGCGAGGCGATCTACAGCAGTGCAAACAATCATTCAGTATGGACGGAGGTAAGATAAATGCTTCAATTTGAAAATCATGTCGTTATGGTAACAGGTGCAGGCGGCGGCTCCGGAAGAGCGATCGCTGAAAAATTTTTGAATGAGGGTGCGAAGGTGATTGCTCTGGATCTGAAAGCTCCGAACTGGAAAGAACCATCCGATACGTTCTTTCCGGCCGGCTGCGATGTATCCGACGAAGTGCAGGTTCAGTCTGTGGTAGATCAATATACGACGAGCATCGGCTGTATCGATATCCTGGTCAATAATGCCGGGATTGCTATTGAGTCGCCGCTGGCGGATTTTGATACAAACATCTGGAAGAAAATCTTTGCAGTCAATGTAGACGGGCCATTCTTTTGTACGCGCGCAGTGGTGAAACATCTGATCGATCAGAAGAAACCTGGTCGGATCATTCATATTGCATCGATTGCAGGGAAAAACGGGTTTGCCAATTCATCGGGCTACTGCGCCTCCAAAGCGGCAGTCATCGGATTTACCCGGGCGCTGGCAGCGGAGCTTGGCGGATATGATATTACCGTCAACGCAGTCTGCCCTGGTTCTGTAGCGACGCCGATGATCGAGGAGGTCATTCAAAATATCAGTGCAAATACCGGCATGTCAAAAGACGAGGCCCGTACTATGATGGAATCCGGGATTCCTCTAAAACGGTTCCAGCAGCCGGAGGATGTGGCACAGCTTGTATGCTTCCTTGCATCGGACGCCGCAAAAAATATCAGCGGAGAGTCGATAAATCTGGACGGCGGGGTTGTCCGGGATTAAGTGATATGGGGAAATCAGCTAAAATCCAGACTTTCACAACTCCTAAAATCACTCGCAGAAATAGATTGATATTATATTTGCCGGTGAAACGGAAAAAGCCGGCTTCCAGACAGAGGAAGAAATGCAAAACTACATGAAGGAAATTCGAAAGGAAGTAAGGGGGGATTAGCTGCCCCCCTTTGTTGTTTTTTGTGAATATATCAGGCACTCCCTCACCCCTGATACCCCCGATACCGCCAATACCCCAGCCCCACACCGGCCACTCCCACCGCCAGCGCGATCGCCAGATGCATCATGACCTGTTCTGCCGGGAACCCGAAGTCCCAGGTCATAGTCAGATAAACCGGCATGGATGCCATAAAATGTGAGACCGCTTTCGTCACCGTATACCCGAAGATCCGCATGGGGCCGATCAGCTTCAGCCATACGACCGGTATGAGGTACAGCGTCAAGGACAGCACCACCGCCAGAAATGCATTTTTACAGAGGGCGGAGGCCGCCAGAACCACAGCGGTCAGAAGGATCATCCCGGCAAGCCCCAGCCAGAACTGGTACAGCAGGAAGCCAGCCACCGTATCCGGGCAGTAGCCCCAGCGATTGCCCCAACCGATCATGACCGAGGAAGCATCCAGCCCCTGGATTCCGAATACTTTTAGATAAATTGCCCACACATATACTGTAACCGCGAAATATATGGACAACGAAAATCCAAAGGCCGCAGCCGCTTTCATCCAGATTCCGCCGTCCTTCCCCCGCCGGGTAGTCAGAAGGATGTCCGCCG
Organism: Lachnospiraceae bacterium; assembly: GCA_910573785.1. Lineage (GTDB taxonomy): Bacteria > Bacillota > Clostridia > Lachnospirales > Lachnospiraceae > Schaedlerella. Next base: position 100,175 of record CAJSZT010000015.1, read on the forward strand.
TTTTCAGTGAGTATTCTTCGGAAAATACCGCTGATAATCCGATCATAAATATAACAGAAAGCCCAAAGATCACCATGATCCCATACGTTTCCGCCAGGTCGTCCCATCCGTATACATAATCGAAACGAAGGCCGTCTTCCAGCAGATACGCCGCATTGTTTTCCCAGTCACTGCCCTGATAGAACTGGATCTCTTCCAGAGTTGGTTCCTCCAGCTGTTTGCTGTTGGTCATCTGCTCTGTGATGAAACGGCTGCAGTAGTTTCCATTCTGTTCCCCTGTTTCCCTGTTCAGATAAAAAAATCCGTATTTCTCATAAATGGTCTGGACTTTTTCTTCTGTCAGCGGTCCCGCATACTGCGCGGTCAGCTCCTGATCCTTTGCGATTGCTTCTTTTCCGTGGATCGTTTCCTGGCCGGCCGTCATGGTGTAATCATCCACTACCATCGCCAGCCGGTATGTTACGAACCCCAGCAGGCAAAATAGCCCGATCCAGACCAGTTTTTTTGATGCGATCTTATAAAACTCTTCCTGAAATATTTTCCACATGTTCCATTCTCCTGTCATCTTATTTCTCTGTCCCAAAATAATACAGATATACATCCTCCAGCCCCGGTTCTGCCGGCACAGCGCCCTCACATGGACAGGTATCGGAAACGATCCGAAGATACACCCTGTCGCCTTCATTTTTCAGATTGCTGACCGCAAACGTGTCGTTCATCCGGTCTGCCTCCTCCGGATCCGCCAGGTATTCCCACACCTTTCCCCGGACGCTGCCGGTCACCTCCCTGCAGGTTCCCTGCTCCACGATGCAGCCCTGCTTCATGAGCAGGATCTGATCCGCGATAAATTCCACATCGGATACGATATGGGTGGACAGGATCACGATCCTTCCCTTGGAAAGGGCGCTGATGATATTGCGGAAGCGTATCCGCTCCTTAGGATCCAGCCCGGAGGTGGGTTCGTCCAGTATGAGGATCTCCGGGTCATTCAAAAGTGCCTGAGCAATTCCCAGCCTGCGGATCATGCCGCCGGAAAAGGTCTTGATCTTCTGCTTCTGTTCTCCCTCCAGCCCCACAAGTCGGAGCATTTCCTGGACTTTTTCCTTTGCAAGGTCTTTGGGGACCGCTTTGCAGGCGGCCAGATATTCCAGATATCGTTTTGCGGTAAAATCCGGATAAAATCCAAAGTCCTGGGGCAAGTAACCCAGAAGAAAACGGTATTCCCCGTCCAGCATGCGGATTTCCGTTCCATTGCAGCGGATTTCCCCTGAGGTGGGCTTTAACACGCCGCAGAGCATCCGCAGCAGTGTGGTCTTCCCGGCCCCGTTTGCCCCCAGGAATCCGTAGACTCCGTTGTGCAGGCGCAGGGAAATGGCGTCCACCGCAATTTTATGTTTAAATCGTTTTGTTACTCTGTCGATCACTAATTCAGGCATAAGCTGTCTCCTCCTTCGATTTTTCCCAGAATCCCATAGATTTCCGCTCCCAGCAGCAATGCGCCTGCCAGCCCGAATGCGCACCACCAGGGCAGGGCCGCCGTCTCATATGCATCCTCCAGCATCACCGGAAACAGCGCCAGAAGTCCGCACAGGATTCCGGCGGAAATCTGCCGGTAGCCGGCCAGTCCGTTTCGAAAGGCGGTCAGCATGTGCAGGTAGAGGACATCCGACCAGAGGAACGGGACCAGCATATACAGGAGACAGACCTTTGTCCCTGCACTGTTGAACCGGCCTGTCAGTCCAGTCAGAATACACAGGATCACCAGATCCAGGATCCCGGCTTCCAGCATCCGGATGCAGACCATTTGTTTCAGGTTCAGGTACAGCGTCTGCTCCAGCTCCGCCATATGCCAGGAAAACAGGCGGGCCACACCGCTCAGGCAGATATTTCCGGCAAATACAAGAAATACCGAACAGACGGTGATGAAATCGGTGCCTGCAATCTGTTTCTGGTTCAGCCAGGCCGACAGGAGCAGAGCCGACAGAAGCACGGCCCCCTGGGCCCCGCGGTTCTTCCAGGGCTGGAAGCGGAACTGATTCCACAGATTGGCCGCAAAAGAAGGATAACGGCGGAGCTGCTTTGTCTCCGCGGCCTGGCGGATGGCGGCAAGGCTGTTTTCTTTTTTCGATTCGTCCAGCGGGAAGCGCCATGCTTCATGTGAAAGCTTCCATTTTTCCAATTTCATCTTATCATCCATAGAAATCCTCCCTGTTTAAAAGCTGCTGCAATTTTTCAATTCCCTGCCTGACCCGGGACTTGACCGCACTGTAAGATGCGCCTGTCATGCGGGAAATCTCCCGGTTCTTGTAGCCGTAAAAATGGTGAAGAAGCACGGCCTCCCTCTGGATCTCCGGGAGCTTTTGCAGTGCTGCCGCCAGGAGCAGACTGTTCTCCCGGTTTTCATACTCTCTGCCGTCGGAAGCGGCGGTTTCCTCTTCTCCTCTGTCCCCAGCTTCGAGCGTGTAAAGCTCTGGCAGAACGGGGACTTTGCCGGTATCACAGACATAATTCCGGCAGAGATTCATGGCAATGGTCAGGAGATAGCCTTTCAGATTCCGGTATTGGTAGCGGTCCACGTACCGGATGAAACGGAGAAAGGTTTCCTGGGCCAGATCATAGGCATCCTCACGGCTTCCGGTCTGGTAGCAGCAGAAATAGTAGATGTCATTGTAGTATTTTTCGGCGATCACGTTCAGGTATTGCTTCTGTCCGTTTTGGATCTGCCGGATCAGCTCCCGGTCCTCCAAAAGGCATCACACTCCTTCCTGCTGGTTTTATTGGGTATACCGGGGAAATGCCGTGTTGGATTTCAACTTTTCGCGGTATCCGGATTGAGGCAAATCAGGCGCTCTTATTTAATATAACCTGATATGCGGGGAAAAGGATTTAAAATTTTAGAATATTTTATTTTTTGACGATTCTGTAGAATGTGTGGGACAAAGGCAGGTGCCCTTCCAGGGTTCCGGATTCATCCATGCAACGGTTGAGAATGGATGGGTGTAGATAAAATTTCTGAGTAATTATCTGACAATTTAAGCACCTGCATACACAGGTGCTTAAATTAGTTCAATATTTTATAGGTTCTATTTACAACATCCGACTCCCAAAGTTCG
>CAJSZT010000016.1:0-101137 GCA_910573785.1 Lachnospiraceae bacterium
CATACAATCATTAGCAAAACATAATGCGCCATGGTTTTGCACTATTATGTAAAAACCATGGTGCAAAGAGTATATGCGTGTATCAACAGTGACAGCTATACACATTTATATTGGGAAACCACTCTCCCTCCGAGCCTCCTGTCCCGCGGCAGAACTGATAGACAAACGCATAACCCCGAAGAGCGCAGTTTTCCGCGTCCACCTGGATCAAACCTTTATCGGAGGGATAGCAGGTACGCCTCAAAAGCACCGGATATCTTTCTGATCCGACGGGTCTGTAGATCACGGTTTTCATCCGCCTGCCATCCCGCATGGGGAGCATCTGTTCCTCTACGGTATATTCGGAGTTTGTCCTGGGAAAGCCGCAGTTTTCATAATCTTCTTTTAATTGTTTGATTCGTATTTGCGTAAAGTCTTCCATTTTTAAATGTTTGATCCGTATTTGCGTAAAATCTTCCATAGACTGATCCTTTCTTTCTTATGATATTTCCATCTCCAGCAAAGCCATTCCCAGCGCTTTGCCGTGTTTGTCAATGGCAAGTGAACGGGTGACACCGCCGCCAAGTGTTTTGTCCAGGACAAAATTGAAGGCTTTCAGGCCGTCCAGTTCATACCGGATGACTTCACCATGGCAGATTTCTGAAAAATACGCTTTCACCTTTTCTGCCGTGACCTTTTCTTTTAACAGTTCATAATCCTTTTCATCGTAAGGGATCAGGGAAATATTGGAGATTTCTCCCTTATCGCCGGTACGTGAATGGGCAATTTCTCTTAACTTCATAAAGAGCCTCCTTCCGTCACCATATATGTTACTTCAGCATGGACGTCTTCCCGTGGGATAAATATGGAGCAGACGGAAAAGACTTTCAATCTGTGATTCTTATTATAGAGAATTGAAAGGAGGGTACAAGGATATTCTAAAGATTTAGAATAAATAGACTCTGCCAGGATAATGATCCTTAATCTTTTAATTTGTTATAAAGAGAGGCCAGAGAGATACCGAGGCTTTTCGCGGCCATCTTCTTTCCCTCCAGAGTGTTGCCGTACAGGGCGACGGCGCGCAGGATCTCCTGCTTTTCAAATTCACGGGTGCGCTCATACAAGGTACGCGTATCCCTGGATACATGCTCTTCAATCTGCCCGATCGTCGTGACCAGAGATATGGTTCCATTGAACATCTCACTTTCAACAAGCGGATAGATACTGGCAAAATATTCCTGCCCGTTTTCATTTCTCAGAATATTCTCTATGGGACGGCGGAATCTCAGGACTTCTGGGACATGAAAACCCGGACGGAGCTCCGTGATGGGCCTGTTCCTCACATCCCGAAGCTCCCGGCCAATGAATTCCCCATAAACACGGTTAAAAAATACAATACATCCGTCTGCGTTGCAGATTAAGATCCCATGCCGGATCGCGTTAAAAATACTGTTTGCTTTCATTAGTATGCGCCTTTCTCTGTTTGGAGTTGTATACCTAAAATATAGCAAAACAGGCTCGGATTTTCAATATGGGACCGAACCACAGGCGGCTTTCTGCGTCTGCGTCTAAAAAATCTCTATTCTATATTTCTCCGGATTTTCTACTATATTGTAATGCTTATCCTCCTCTGAAATCCAACGGATCTCAAAAGCCTTTTTCCTCCATTTCCATGCAGCCCGATTCATATATACGGTGATATGCACTTCATTCGGATATCCGCTCAGATCATAAGAAAACCGGACCTCCCTGAAAGAATTGTCCGCGCATCTCTGCAATACATATTTTGCAAATTTTTCCCGATCAAATATATACAGCTTATTCGCTATGATCGATATCTCTTCCAGACTCCCATTCGAAAATATATTTGGATTGCTGCTGCACACCGCCACATCACGTCCCCATTGCAGGTATCCCAAAATCGGGATCACCAGGAGAACCGCCAGATATACGATCCTGCTGAACTTTTTATTCACAATCCTTTTCCTGTCATCTATAGAATGTTTCTGTGTTTTATCCAGTATTTCCTTCATGATCTTTCTCTCTCTTTACTTTTTGACCAGTATAGAGGTCAATATTTTCAGTCAGCATACCATAAAATAACAAGAAGTTGCAACCAATACTGGTCAAAAACTGAAAATTCAAATGAGGTGTAAAAATGGAGCAAAAGTTAAGGCGCGACTGCAACATGGGGGAAAACCTTAGAAAACTGCGGAAAACGAGCGGGCTGTCACAAGAGAAGCTGTGTGCGGAATTACAGCGCCGTTCCTGTGACATTGGCCGGAGTACTTATGAAAAATATGAAACCGGGGAATTGAATATCCGGATCAGCGTACTCATTCAGCTCCGGAAGATCTATGGATGTGCATATGACGATTTCTTTGCAGGCCTGGATCCGGATGAGCCGCATAAGGTCAAGTGACCGACCTCAGCGGAGGCCATGGAAATCCATGGAGCCTCCGCCAAAGGCAATATTTCCTATGAATTAAGGGTATGATGGGATATGAGGAAAAGGGAAAAAAGCTCAGGAGGGAAAAATATGGAACGGGAACAGAAATTAAGGCGTGATCGAGACATGGGGGCAAATCTGAAAAAGCTTCGTCTGGCGCATGGGCTTTCACAGGAAAAGCTCTGTGCCAGACTGCAGCATCATGCATGTGATATCGGCAGGAGCACCTATGAGAAGTACGAGAGAGGGGAACTGAATATACGGATCAACGTGCTGATCGAGCTTCGGAAAATCTATGGGTGTACCTACGATGATTTCTTTGCGGGACTGGATTCGGATGAAAACTGACGTTACTATGAGCATCTGGCAAAGCCGTCTGCCGATGCTTCGCATCTCGATTTTTTGCTTATGTGGGTGAAGTGACTGATTCCAGTCAAATAAAAACTGTCAATCGGCTTCTTATAAGCTTCGCTTGAAGAATCCGACTGCCATTTTTTATCCGACTGTGAATAGTAACATTGAAATTGATCCAATTTTGATATTTTACTTGAAAAATCTCTTCTTCTTGCATATAATACAAGAGAACAGCAAAAGCAGAACTAAGGAACTGAAAAAAATAACACTTAGACGAAACGAGTAGAGTGCGGAACTTTCCAGAGAGAGATGCCCGGGCAGGGATTTGTGTCCGGTGCTGGAAGCATCTTACTGCAGAAGCATTTGAAAACCACCTCCGAGTGGCCCCAATCCGGTCCGGTGATTCCGTTATCATCATAAGAAGCTGTATCCGTTTTTTTCAACAGCTTCTACAAAGCGGCTTTTTGCGTACGCAATCAGCAAGAAGGGTGGAACCGCGGCTAAGAATTTCAGCTCGTCCCTTGTGATCTCAACCAGTCACAGGGGCGGGCTATATTTTTTTCTGACACTTTTCTCAACATTTTACAGAAAGGAACGAACACACTATGATCATCACATTAAAAGACGGTTCAACAAAAGAATACTCCGAATCAAAATCCATCATTGATATCGCCTATGATATCAGCGAAGGCCTGGCCCGGGCCGCATGTGCCGGGGAGGTCAACGGCGAGGTTTGTGACCTGCGTACTGTCCTGGACAGCGACTGCAGCTTAAATATCCTCACCGCCAGGGATGAAAAGGGGCTCTCCGCCCTGCGCCACACCGCCTCCCATGTGCTGGCCGAGGCCGTGCAGCGCCTGTTCCCGGAGGCAAAAGTGGCCATCGGGCCGTCCATTGACACCGGATTTTATTATGACTTTGAAAGCGCCCCATTTTCCAGGGAGGATCTGGACGCTATTGAGAAAGAGATGAAAAAGATCATCAAGAAAGGGGCGAAGATCGAACGTTTCACCAAATCCCGTGAGGACGCCATCGCATTTTTCAAAGAGAAAAATGAACCCTATAAAGTAGAACTGATCCAGGACCTTCCCGAGGACGCTGAGATTTCCTTCTATTCCCAGGGAGATTGGGTGGATCTGTGCGCAGGCCCCCACCTGATGAGCACCAAGGGCGTCAAGGCGTTCAAGCTGATCTCCTCCTCCGGCGCTTACTGGAGAGGCAATGAAAAAAATCAGATGCTGGCCAGGATCTACGGAACCGCCTACGGCACAAAGGACGAGCTGCAGGAGCATCTCACCATGCTGGAAGAGGCGAAAAAACGCGACCACAACAAGCTGGGCCGGGAAATGAAGCTGTTCACCACCGTGGACGTGATCGGGCAGGGGCTGCCCCTTCTCATGCCCAACGGCGTGATCATGCTCAAAGAGCTGCAGCGCTGGATCGAGGATCTGGAGGACAACGAGTGGGGATACATCCGCACCAAAACCCCGCTGATGGCAAAGAGCGACCTGTACAAGATCTCCGGACACTGGGATCACTACAAAGACGGAATGTTTGTGCTGGGGGATGAAGACAAGGACAAAGAAGTCTTTGCCCTGCGCCCCATGACCTGCCCCTTCCAGTACTATGTATATAAGGCCGAGCAGCACAGCTACCGGGATCTGCCCCTGCGCTACGGCGAGACCTCGACCCTCTTCCGCAACGAGGATTCCGGCGAGATGCACGGTCTCACACGGGTTCGCCAGTTTACCATTTCCGAGGGGCATCTGGTTGTAAGGCCGGACCAGATGGTAAAGGAGTTCAAAGACTGTATCGCCCTGGCACAGCATTGCCTGCAGGTTCTGGGCGTGGAGGAGGATGTGACCTACCACCTGTCCAAATGGGACCCGGAAAATACGGAAAAATACATCGGCTCGCCGGAAGTCTGGGAGGAAACCGAAGGACATATCCGCACCATGCTCCAGGAGCTGAACATCCCGTTTGTAGAGGACGTGGGCGAAGCCGCTTTCTACGGCCCCAAGGTGGATATCAATGCCAAAAACGTATACGGCAAGGAAGACACCATGATCACCATCCAGTGGGATGCCCTGCTGGCAGAACAGTTTGATATGTATTTTATTGACGAAAACGGCGACAAGAAACGCCCCTACATCATCCACAGAACCTCCATGGGCTGCTACGAGCGAACACTGGCATGGCTGATCGAGAAATATGCCGGCCTGTTCCCGACCTGGCTCTGTCCGGAGCAGGTGCGCATCATCCCGATCTCGGATAAATACCACGATTATGCGGCCCAGGTGGAGCAAAAACTGAAAGAGGCCCGCATCCGCTGCTCCGTGGATCAGCGCTCCGAGAAAATGGGCTACAAGATCCGTGACGCCCGCCTGAACCGGGTTCCGTTTATGCTGGTCGTGGGCGCCAAAGAGCAGGAGGAAGGCGTGGTATCGGTACGCAGCCGTTATCTGGGCGATGAAGGCCAGAAGCCGCTGGATACCTTTATCCGTGAAATCTGTGAAGAGATCCGCACAAAGCAGATCCGTAAGATTGAAGTAGAAGAACAGAAATAAAAATACTGGAAACAACGTTGCTCTTTTGCCACCGGGTAAAGAGATTTTGCGTCAGACATTCTATCGTTAGGTCATAGAAGATAGAATGTTCTGGCGCCTTTTGTTTTTAAAGGAGATATCTATGAAAGCAGAAACACTTTTAAGAGAATTTTTTCAATATGTAATCCTAAATATATGTGGTATGATTGGCTTATCACCTGAATCCGTGAACTTCGTTTAAAGTAATACTTTGGCATGCTTCTAAAATTCAATATCTTGATATATATCGGCTAAGATATGGTGCTCACCGAATAGGTGGATAATTATTGGCTTTTTTCCGCTTTCGGTGTATAATGATATCATCATCTTATACACACGGAGGCCAACTAAAATGAGCATGAAAGAACATGTTATGTTTGCATATAACACCATAAAGTATACATTCAGCAATTCCAGGATTACACCCTATGGCGGTCTGCTGATTCCAGGACAGATGTTAAAAGCTGTTGATTTTGACACGAAAATTGACAAATATTCTTCGCCATCCAAGGAATATAAGAACAGTGATGTACTAAAGGCCATGCTTATCGGTATACTCTGTGGGAACGCTGACTTCGAATCCATCCATGAAACCGATGATGACCCTGAGTTTTTCTGCAATGCTTTTCATATGCGCCATATCCCATCGGAGCCAACCATGCGGCAGCGTATGGACGAAATCGGCGCCAGTATGCAGGGTGCGCTGCGTCAGATCAATGTGGATCTGTTCAAAAAGTTTGGCGTGGAACCGTCCGCATTGGAAAATGGCTATATACCAATCGACATCGACGTGAGCCCTTTCCTTGATGAGAAATGCAATAAGGAAGGCATTTCGAGAACTTATAAAAAGAAGGATGGCTATGCGCCTATCTTCGCCTACATTGGGACAGAAGGATACCTTATTGCATGCGAACTACGGGAGGGAAAACAGCACTGCCAGAAAGGGACACCAAACTTTCTGGTCGAAGTATTAAAACTTGCCCGTCAGATTACGGACAAACCACTCTTGATTCGTCTCGACTCCGGAAACGATTCTGCGGATAATATCGGCATTTTCATGGAAGAGTGTTTCCGGGGGGACAGGGTGCATTTCATCATTAAGCGCAACATCCGCAAGGAGAATCCGCGGGAGTGGCTGGACAAAGTAGGCGGTGTATGCACAAATGTAAAGTCTCCACGGGAAGGGAAAAAGGAATACATTGGGCAGACATTCCGGGACGTATCTTATAATGTACCTGATGCCAGTTCAAAATCCGGCCATAGCAGGAAGACCGTTGGAATCCGAACCATTTACGATATAACAGAGCGTGCCTGTGACCATGATGGGCAGTACTATATCAGCCCTAAAATTGACTGTGATATGTACTCCGTCAATGTAGACTTTTCGGACGAAGACATCATAGAGCTTTACCATAAACATGGAGAAATGGAACAGTACCACAGTGAAATCAAGACGGACTTATGTGCAGAGCAGTTTCCATCTGGAAAGTTCGAAACAAACGAACTTGTCCTGGAACTGATCCAGCTGGCCTACAATCTCCTGCGGATGATAGGACAGGCATCACTTAGGATCAGCGATATCCCCATGAAAAGACCCGTAAACCGCCGGAGGCTACGCACGGTAGTTGAACGGATCATCATGACCCCCGGGGTTGTGACAAAGCATGCAAGGCAGGTGAGACTTGATCTGGGGCGGAGTAATCCCTGGAGGAACGCAGCTTCACAAATAAGCAGGATATTCCAAGCTGCAAAATAAACGAAAGATATCCTACATTTTCCTTGCCATTGGAATGGTTCGATGAGCCTTAGTTAAGGTATGGCAATTTTAGAGAAATTTTACCTAAGCGGCTGGATAGTAGTTTGATTCAAAGTGTATGATTATCGAAAACAATATTTTATTGGCATGAAATTGGTACAAAGAGTGCCTCATATTTCTTATTTACCGATTTCATTTTATTTTTAGGTTAGGTTCACGGATTCAGGGAAAATGTAAAATATCCCTTCGCCTTGAGCTCTTCCGCCGTTGCCTTCATGGTATCCCAATCCTTGACCTTTTCGCCGATCTCCTCCGGATCATCCGTACCGAATACTTCCTTCGCAATGTCCCTGCGATATACCAGCAGCCCCGGGCAGCACTGCCAGGTGGATCCCCTCTGGACGCCCTCCGTATCTGAAGCCGTTACTTTGGTAAATTCATACTGGTCGGACAGCTCCGAATCCGGGTCGATTCCAAGATCTGCAAGAGGCATTGCCACGTCTGCTTCCGCGTCCGTATATTTATTGACATAATCCGTCTCTGACAGGAAGATATCCACCTTATCATCTGCTGCCGCGTCTGCCTGCTTCATCAGCGCTTCATCCAGCTTCTGCTGGTAGACACCGTCCTGGTTCGGATTGATGATCCAGTGAATCTCTGTACCGTCGTTTAACGTAGTCACGGTTCCGTCCGAGGAGGTCTCCTTCACTTCCGGATAAACAGCCTCCACACGCTCCCGGAACTCATCGTTCCAGCTATAGATATTGATGACCTTGCCCTCTTCGCCGCCGGATGCTTCTCCTGCCGCCCCGCCGTCAGAGCCGCCGGAGCCGGGTTTGCTTCCGCAGCCTGCCAGTGAGCCTGCTGCCATAGCCGCAGCCAATACGATACATACCACTCTCTTTTTCATTTGAAAAATCCTCCTCTTCATTCTGCGGAGCTGCCGCCCCGCTTTTTTAGTATGCCCGGATTATAGCGCATAATTTTCTGACAATATATTATGAATTTTAACAAAATATCAAATTCATGACCCTATCGCAGATTCTTTACCATCGCGTGGAACAGCGAGGCTGCAGATGTCCCTGCGCGGCTGTGCGCGTCATATTATACGGAGCGGCAGATTTATCTGGCGCTCAATATAACATTTCAGGTCATGATTCTGATATTTTTCTCATGATTCTGATTTTCATAATTTCACTCTTTCTATTATGATGTTTCTATACCTGAGGAACTGCCGGAAAAACTCATGCGTCTTGATGAGCGGCCGGAGTTATGGAATGCCCTGTGGGTATGAAACAGCAGGAAAGGAGCAAAACATTGAAACATCTGAAATTTATTGATGAGCACGGCAGCTTTGTGATGGAGCGGCCGGAAAATACGAGTTACTTATACTTCCCGCTTGCTTCCGAGGCCGGATTGAAAAGCGCCGTTACGCCGAACCTGGGCGGGGATGCCAAAATTGACCAGGAAAGCTTCCTTTTAGAGCCTGTCAGTTCCGAGGATCTGCACAGCAGCCGTTCCGGGCGCAACTTCTGGTTTGTAAAAAATGACGCAGAAGTATATTCAGCCGCGGGTGTCTCTGCGCGGCAGGAGGCGGATAAATTCACCAAGCTGCAGGATGACAGCGAATTGACAGCCGGATTTATGCGTCACACGATCAAAAGGACTTCCAGAGTCCACCAGCTCGAAACCACGGTGACTTCCTTTATCCCCAACGGGGAGCAGGCGGAGATCATGTACGTGACCGTGCAGAATATTTCAAATACCATGCAGAATCTGACACCTTACGCTGCCGTCCCCATCTACGGGCGCAGCGCGGACAACATCCGGGACCATCGGAATGTAACCTCCATGCTCCACCGCATCCGCACAGACCGGCACGGAGTTTTTGTCTGCCCCACCATGTCCTTTGACGAGAAGGGGCACCGTCCCAACAGCCGGATCTATTATGTCATGGGCTGCACGGGGGCGGGCAGCGCGCCGGCTGCTTTTTATCCCACCGTGGAAGCGTTCCTCGGAGAAGGAGGCACCTTTACGCGCCCCCGGGCCGTATACGAGGGATATCCCGGATGTCCGGCCCAAACCTCCGCGGCAGGAAAGGAAGCCATGGGCGCTTTCCGTTTTGAGCCGATTTCCCTGGCTCCCGGCGGGCGGGCGGACTACATCGTCCTTCTGGGAACGGAAGAGAGCGAAGAACGCATTTCCCGCATTTTTGAAAAATACAATACCTCCGAAAAGGTACTGCATGCCCTGGAGGATACCAAAGCCTGCTGGCAGGATCAGGTCTCTGTCCGTTTCCGCACCGGGGACGCGGATTTTGACTGCCTGATGAAATGGATCTGCTTTCAGCCGTTTCTGCGCCGCCTGTTCGGCTGCTCCTTCCTGCCCCACCACGACTACGGCAGAGGCGGACGGGGATGGAGGGATCTCTGGCAGGACTGCCTCTCCCTGCTGCTGATGGAGCCGGACCAGGTGGGCAAAATGATCGCCGCAAATTACGGCGGCGTCCGCGTCGACGGGACCAATGCCACCATCATCGGCAGCGGAGACGGCAATTTCATTGCGGACCGGAACGGCATCCCGCGGGTCTGGATGGACCACGCGCTCTGGCCGCTGATGACCACCAGGCTCTATATCGACCAGACCGGGGATATCGAAATCCTGAACAAATCGGTTTCCTATTTTAAGGACGCCCAGACCATGCGGGGAAATGCCGTTGATTCCCTGTGGGAGCCGGAAACCGGAAACAGACAGCGCACCGCTGCCGGAGACATTTACACCGGAACGATCTTAGAGCATCTTCTCATCCAGCAGCTCACCGCCTTTTATGAGACAGGCGCGCACAATATCTGCCGTCTCCGCGGCGCAGACTGGAACGACGCTCTGGATATGGCTTCCGAGCACGGGGAAAGCGTGGCCTTCACCTGTGCCTACGCCGGCAATCTGCTGGAGCTTGCGGCCATGATCCGCAGCCTGGATGAGCATTCCTCCTCACATACCGCTGAGCTCCTGGAAGAGATCACGATCCTGCTGGACAGCAGCTCTGAAGCCTTCGGCGACATTGACAAAAAGCGCCGGATCCTGTCCGACTATACCGCGCGGTGCAGGCACACGCTCAGCGGAAGGCGTGTCCGTGTTCCTCTCTCCTCCCTTACGGTCAATCTGATCCAGAAGGCCAACTGGCTCATGGAATACCTGCGGGAGCATGAATGGATCGAAGGCCCCGACGGGGAAGGCTGGTTCAACAGCTACTACGACAACCACGGCCGCGCGGTGGAGGGCTTTTTCGGAGACCAGGTCCGCATGATGCTGACAGGACAGGTCTTTGCCATCATGAGCGGAACCGCGCAGGACACGCACATCGAAAAGATCACCAAAAGCGCTGACCATTATCTCTATCAAAAGGAGATCGGCGGCTACCGCCTGAACACAGATTTTCATGAACTGAAATTCGATATGGGGCGCATGTTCGGATTTGCCTACGGGGAAAAGGAAAACGGCGCGGTCTTTTCCCATATGACCGTCATGTACGCCAACGCCCTCTATCGGCGCGGCTTCGCAAAAGAGGGCTGGAAAGCCCTGAAAACCCTTGCCGATACGGCCCTGGATTTTGACACCAGCCATATCTACCCCGGCATACCGGAATACTTCCGCTCCGACGGCCGCGGAATGTACCACTACCTGACCGGCGCCGCAAGCTGGTTCATGCTCACCATGATCACCGAGGTCTTCGGCGTCCGCGGAGAGTCCGGCAGCCTGGTCCTGTACCCCAAGCTCCTGGCCTCCCAATTCGATGAGGAATGCCGCGCCGCCCTCACCGTCCCCTTCGCCGGCAGACTTTTTACAATCATATATGAAAACAAACAGCGGAAAGATTTCGGCTCCTACCGCATCGCCTCCGCCGCCTGCGATCAGGCGCCGCTCGCGGTCAGCGAAGATGCCTATGTAGTCCTCCCCCGCGAAACCCTGACCGCCCTCCCCAATGCGCGGCATACGATCACTGTAACTCTGCTGTAAACCTGTACGTTTCAGCCGAAAGCGCAGCTCAGACAAAAATCATTGTCCAAAGGAACCTCTCAAAAAACGCCGGCACTTAGCGAGGTTCTTTCGAGCTTAGTACCGCTGCGTTTTTTGCGAAGCGAAAGCGGGGTGACGCGGACAATGATTTTTGTCTGAGCGTCCCCCCTCTCTAAACCACATAAAAGAAAGGAAACATTCCCCTATGAACTACGGATACTTTGACCCCCTGAACCGAGAATATGTGATCACCCGCCCGGACACCCCGGCCCCCTGGGTCAACTACCTGGGCTCCCCGGAATACGGCGCCATCATTTCTAACAACGCGGGAGGCTACAGCTTTGCAAAATCCGGCGCGAACGGCCGGATCCTCCGTTACATTTTCAACAGCTTCGACCAGCCGGGGCGCTACCTCTACCTCCGGGACAACGACTCCGCCGACTACTGGTCCGCCTCCTGGCAGCCCGTCGGCAAGTCTCTGGATCTGTGCAGGTACGAATGCCGCCACGGCATGGGCTATACCGTAATGACCGCCGACTACAGCGGGATTCGCTCTGAAGCCGCTTATTACGTCCCCCTCGGAAAATCCTATGAGGTCTGGACGCTTTCCGTCTCCAATCATTCGGAGCGGGCCAGGGACCTGACCCTGACCGGCTATGCCGAATTTACAAACCACAGCAATTACGAACAGGATCAGGTGAATCTGCAGTATTCCCTGTTTATCACGAAGACCCTGTTTGAAAAGAACCGGATCATCCAGCAGATCCACGGCAATCTGGACGCCCTCCCGGAGGACGGGCAGGTGGATTCCAAGAATGTGACCGAGCGCTTCTTCGGACTTGCCGGAGCCGAGGCTGCTTCCTACTGCGGAGAAAAGGAGCATTTTCTGGGGAAATACCACGGCTACGGCAATCCCCTGGGCGTCATTTCCGGCAGCCTGGGAAATGTGGACAGCTACAATGAGAATTCCTGCGGCGCCCTTTCCTGTCAGGTCACGCTGGCGCCGGGGGAAACGAAGACCATTCTGTTTGTTCTCGGACCGGACGGCTCCGAAGCCGCGGCTTCCATCCTGGATTCCTATGCGGATCCGGCAGCACAGACAAAAAAGGAGCTGCAGGAATTAAAGTCCTTCTGGTACGAAAAGCTGGATCATTTAAAGGTCCGTACTCCCAGTCCGGAATTTGACACCATGCTCAATACCTGGAACGCCTACAACTGCTTTATGACATTTATCTGGTCCAGGGCCGCCTCCTTCATCTACTGCGGGCTGCGCAACGGTTACGGCTACCGGGATACCGTGCAGGATATCCAGGGCATCATCCACCTCGCTCCGGAAATGGCGGCGGAAAAGCTCCGCTTTATGCTCTCCGCCCAGGTCAGCCGCGGCGGAGGACTGCCCCTTGTAAAGTTCACTCACCGCCCGGGACAGGAGGATACGCCTGATGACGCTTCCTACCGGCAGGAGACCGGGCATCCGGCCTACCGCGCGGATGATGCCCTGTGGCTCTTTCCCACGGTCTGGAAATATATTTCCGAAACAGGAAATCTGGATTTTCTGGATGAGATCATCCCCTTTGCGGACAAGGAGGAAGATACGGTTTACGGGCATCTGCAGCGCGCAATCCAGTTTTCTCTAGATCACCTGGGCCCCCACGGCATGCCTGCCGGGCTCTACGCGGACTGGAACGACTGCCTGCGCCTGGGCGCAGACGGGGAGTCTTCCTTTGTAGCCATGCAGTTTTACTATGCACTGGATATTTTAAAAAGATTTGCTGAATATAAAAAGGATGCGGACTATGTGAAATATCTGGAAGAAAAGCTGGCGGAGGCCGGAACCATCATCCAAACTCTGTGCTGGGATCAGGACCGGTTTATCCGGGGATATACGGAGCGTGGAGAGCGGATCGGAGCCCCGGCTGACCCGGAAGCCAGCCTGTGGCTGAACCCCCAGAGCTGGGCGGTCATCAGCGGGCTTGCCTCTCCCGGCCAGGCCGATGCGGCACTGGAAAATGTATATAAGAATCTAAACACAGACTACGGCGCCCTCCTGATGGATCCGCCTTACCATGCGCACGCGTTTGACGGCGCGCTTGCCGTCATCTACAACCAGGGAACCAAGGAAAACGCAGGCATCTTTTCCCAGTCCCAGGGATGGCTGATCCTGGCGGAAGCCCTCCGGGGGCATGGGGAACGCGCCTTCACCTACTTTATGGAAAATGCCCCGGCCGCCCAGAATGACCGGGCGGAGATCCGCCGCCTGGAGCCCTACTGCTACGGCCAGTTTACGGAAGGCCGCGCCAGCGAACATCCGGGCCGCTCCCATGTCCATTGGCTGACCGGCACCGCTTCCACGGTCATGGTCGGATGTGTGGAAGGGATCCTGGGTCTGCGGCCGGATCCGGAAGGAATCCGGATCGCCCCGTCCATCCCGAAGGGCTGGGAGCACCTGGAGATCGAGAAGGATTTCCGCGGAAAGCATCTGCATATCCGAATCGAGAACCCGGACGGCAGGGAATCCGGTTTTCAAAAGCTGATCCTCAATGGGAGGGAACTGGACAGCAGCTATATCCCCGCCGGAATTCTTGAGGAAGAAAATGAGATTCGGCTGATTCTCTGAAAAATGTCCGCCTGTAGGCTGCTAAACTGAGATTTCGGATTGCAGCCGTACAGGCGGAAAAATGTTACGGCGCAGCATCTGTCATATGCTGCGCCGTCTGTTTTATAGATTTTCCTGATCCTCTCCGATCTCATTTTCCCCATCGATATCCCACTGGATCATATGATTGATGTCCCGGTATTTCTTCGGGGTCATGCCCACAGCTTCACGGAACTGCTGTATAAAATGGCTCTGCGAAGAGAAGGACAGCCGGTTCGCGATGTCGATCATGGAATACTCGCTGTACTGCAGCAGGTTCTTTGCCATCTCGATCTTCTGCCCGCGTATATAGGCGCTGACGGAATCCCCCGTCTCCTTCTTAAACAGCCGGGAGAGGTAGCTGGAAGAGACCCCCAGGGCATCCGCCAGGTCTTCGATCGTGATCCGTTCCTTGATATGGGAATAAATGTACTCCTTGCAGGCATTGATATGCCGGGAATTGGTATCGCTCCGGCTGATCCTCCGCATCTTTTCCGCATAGTCCAGAACCATCGAGTCGTGCAGATTCCGCACCCCCTGTACCGTATGGATATCGTCCAGCTTCTGAATATAAAAATCGCTCATCCGGAACGCCTGCTCCAGTTCCATCCCCTTCTGCTTGCAAAGACGCGTGACCATTGCCGTCGTGATCACAAAATGATACTTCAGGTTTGTAACCGGATTCCTGGACAGCACGCCGACTCCCTCACTGTCAAGAAACCGTTCCTGCTCGCAATTCTCCCGGACTGCGTCCAGATCCCCATTGGTCACTGCCTGGTAAAATAAAAATTCTTCTGTCGGCGGTCTGTGCTCCACCTCATCCAGATCATCCTCGGCTTCCAAAAGAAGCCATTCGTCCTGATAGCCCATAGCGTTCTCCTTTTCCTTCGGTTCCCTGTCATTCGGTGTACCATTATAAATTATAGCTGCTGCCGTTCTGAATCGTTACAGATTATATTCCTTATATAGATTTTTTCGTAATACATGATCCGATACGGTTTTTATGATCATATCATTTTTTTCTTCTCCGGTCAGCAGAAGAATCAGCCTGCTCTCTTTTCTTCTTAATATATGGGGGCTGTCGGGAAATAACGAGTTCCTTACTTCTTAGTTCCATGATAAACATAGCATAAAAACAGAAAACATGCAACGGATTACTGGTTTGAATAAAGTCATTTTCACGTTGTAATGCATTTGACCTATTGAAACAATGTCCCGGGCTTGCTATACTATCAGCAGCAGAAGGGAGTTCATTCCCCGCAGCCACCTACCCCAACAGAAAGAGGAGTCACACCATGCAGACACAAATTTTAGTCATCGAAGACGACGAGCTCTTAAATTCCGGCCTGTGCTATCATCTCCAGAAACGCGGCATCACCCCCTTTTCCGCATACTGTATCGAAGAGGCGAAGCCCCTCCTGGAGCAGGAGCATTTTGACCTGATCCTGCTGGATGTCAATCTGCCCGATGGAAATGGATTTGACCTTGCCAGGGAAACCATCTCCCGCAGCAATGTTCCCTTTGTTTTCCTGACGGCTCACAATTTGGAGGAGGAGATCATCCAGGGGCTGCGCTTTGGCGCGGACGATTATATTGTAAAACCGTTCAGCGTTAAGGTGCTGATGGAGAAGATCCAGACTGTACTGAGAAGATGCTCCGGCGCGCAGGGACAAAAGGTCTATACGGCCGGAAGCCTGTCCGTTGACCTGGAAAACCGGATCGTAAAAAGCCGGGGGAACGTGGTTTCCCTCACACCCACGGAGTTTGAGATATTGGAAGTATTCTGCCGGAACCGGGACCAGATCCTGACCAAGGACATCCTTCTGGAAAAGATCTGGGACCGGAAGGAAAACTATGTCAATGAGCATACTCTTTCCTTAAACGTGAGCCGGCTGAGAAATAAGATCGCGGACGGGGAGCATGAGTATATCAAGACCATTTACGGCTTAGGCTATAAATGGGTCGGAGGCCGCAAATGACGGGGGGATTGGCCGCAGCCGTTTTGTTCTGCGGCCTGATCAGCCTGTGCATTTATTTTCATTTCCGCAGGCAGTTTGTCCGTCTTTCCTCGGAGCTCTGCCGCTACGCGGAACAGGTCATGCAGGGAGAATCTGTGCCTGACCAGCAGAACCGGGAAACGCTCACCTCCAAGGTGGTGATGGAGCTGGAGAAAATGGAGCGGATGACCGCTCTGCGTCTGGAAGAAAGCAGAAGGGAAAAACAGCAGCTCCTGGAAATGATCTCGGAGATCACCCATCAGATCAAAACGCCGCTTTCGAATCTCAGGATGTACTGCGAGATGCTGTCGGAGGAAGAGATGCCGCTGTTTTCGGCGGCATCGGATTCTGTATCTGCGGCAAGGGCGCCGGAGCAGCAGCTGATCAAGCTGGAATTTCTCCTGGACACGCTTTTGAAGGCTTCCCGGCTGGAAACGGATATGATCCACCCGGACATGGAAAACCGCAGGGTCCTTGACACGCTTGCGGCCGCCGTCAATAATATCATACATAAGGCCGAACTCAAAAATATCGAGATCTCTGTGGACTGCCGCTCCTCGGTCCAGGTCTGCCACGACAGGAAATGGACGGCGGAGGCCATTGAAAATATTCTGGACAACGCGGTGAAGTATACGCCGGAAAATGGGAGCATCCGCATCTTGGTCCGGGTCGGGGAAATGTATTCGGAAATCCGGATACAGGATACAGGAAGGGGAATCGAACCTGCCCATATCAACGACATTTTCAAACGGTTTTACAGGGAAAAAAGTGTGTCGCAGGAGGAGGGCTTAGGGTTGGGATTGTATCTCGCAAGGTATATCATTACTCTGCAGAAAGGGTATATCGCCGTCCGCTCCGCGCCGGGGGAGGGAAGCTGCTTCTCCGTCTGTCTCCCGAACCGGGTCTGAACAGGGTGCCTTTAAATGTTTCGGTTTTGATACTTTTCTTTTTGAATTTGAAACAGGATCGATACCATTCACGCCTATCATAAAGATACCAACTGTACGGTTGGGAAAGAGAACGAATACATAAGGAGATGATAGACATGAATATTTTACGCACCAATGATCTCAAAAAATATTACGGCGAAGAGCCGGTTCTGGTGAAGGCCCTGGACGGGATCACCATGGAGATCGAGCAGGGCAGTTTTACTGCGGTTGTCGGGACCTCCGGCTCCGGCAAGAGCACGCTCCTCCACATGCTGGGCGGGCTGGATACGCCCACAAGCGGGAGTGTCGTCGTAGACGGCCAGGAACTGAACGGGATGGACCGGAACGAGCTTACCATTTTCCGGAGGAGAAAGATCGGATTTATTTTCCAGAACTACAACCTTGTCCCGAATCTGACCATATATGACAATATCGTCCTTCCGGTGGAGCTGGACGGCCGGGAACCGGATGAAACGTATCTGATGGAGGTTGTCCGCACCCTGGGACTGGGGGATAAGCTGTCGAGAAAGCCCGGCAAGCTGTCCGGAGGGCAGCAGCAGCGCGCGGCCATCGCAAGAGCGCTGGCCGCGAAGCCCGCCATCATCCTGGCCGACGAGCCGACTGGAAATCTGGACAGCCGCACAAGTCAGGAGGTGATCGGCCTGCTCCAGACCACCAGCAAAAATTTTCACCAGACCATTGTCATGATCACCCACAACGATGAGATCGCCCAGTCGGCAGACCGCACGATCCGCATCGAAGACGGAAAGATCGCGGAAAGCAGGTGGTAACTATGGGACTGAACAAAAACAATAACCGCCGGCTGCTTTTCCGGCTTGCCAAAAATAACCTGCTTTCCAAGAAGCTGTCCGCCTTCTTTTCCGCGCTGTCGATCCTGCTGGCGGTCCTGCTGGTCTCCACCCTTTCCCTTTACCTCATGGGCTATCATTTTGCGGAGCAGCAGATCCTTGAAAAAATGCAGCATGTCATTTATATGGATGTGACCGCCGAACAGGTGGAGGAATTGGGAAATGATGAGCGGGCCCAGCTTTCGATCCCTTACAAATTCAGTGAAACGGATTTTCAGGCAGGAGACGCCAAATATCATTATACCTTCTTCGGAAGCCATGACGCGGCCATAGAAACCTATCAGCTTGCAGAAGGCGCGGCGCCCGAGAAGTATAACGAGATCGTGGTGGACAGGGCCTTTGTAGAAGCATTGGATAAAGCAGCGGATCCGGACTCCGCGGCGGCTTTGGAAAACGGGGGCAGGATCGGTTCCTCTGTCACTCTGGACACGGGAAATGGTATGGAGGAATTTGTCATCACCGGACTGACGGAGAAAGCATTTCCGTCTTCCTCATACAGCGTCTATGTCTCCCGGGAATTTGCGGAGAAGAGCGATCTGATGAAGCAGATCCCCTATGAAGCCCTTGTGCGTCTCCGGGATACGGACGGCATGCCTTATACCGAATTTACCACGCTGATCTACCAGCTTGCCGCCGATCATGGGATCAGCCGTCCGGACGTCAACCCCAATGGGAAATTCGGCGAATCGCTCCAGAAAGGGAACTCCGGATTATATGTCGTTTTCTTTGTCGCTGTCCTGCTCTTTTTTGCAGGCGGCCTTGTGATCTACAGTATTTTTTATTTTTCCGTAATGTCCCGGGTGCGGCAGATCGGACAGTTCCAGACCATTGGGATGACTCCGGTGCAGGTCCGGAAGATGATACGCCGGGAGGGCTGGCTGCTCAGCGCGGTCTCCATTCCCACGGGGCTGCTGCTTGGCGGGATCATCGCGTATATCCTGCTGCCGTCCGGATGGAATTGGAAAAATTATGGGATCATCTGTCTCCTTGCGGCAGCTGCGGCGAGCTTCATTGTACAGTTTTCCATCCGCAGGCCCGCCTCCTTTGCGGCAAAGATTACCCCGGTGGACGCGGCAAAGAGTACAGGGAATGATGAAGCGGGCGGGCATTTTTCTCTCTCCCGCCGCAGGCCCTTGTCCCCATACACACTGGCCAGACTGGAAAACCGGAGCAGCCGGAAGAAATGGTGGCTTACGACAGCGTCCCTTGCCTTGGGCGGCCTCCTGTTTATGGCTGCCTCCACCTGGAATGCCTCCTGGGACAAGGAAGCATTTTCCAGGCAGGATTTTTTCCGAAACGGGGAATACGTTCTCTCTTATCTGTACAGCCACACGTCGCCGAAAACTTACGGGATCACAGACATGCAGCTGATCGGCCATCTGAGCGAGGAGCTGGAGCGGCGCATCCGGCAGATTCCCCATGTGAAGGATGTACAGACGGCACGCGCCGCGACAGGCGTGATCGAACGCAATGGGAGCACATTTACTCAGCCCTTCTATCCCCTTACGGAAAATGATACCGAATATTTTCAGTTGGACGCCGAGGGGAACAATACCTATGAATATCTGGCGGAGCACGATGCCATCCTGATCACCAGGCCGGAACTTTACGAGCAGCTCACCGGAGCCTCGTTTGTACCCGGAGAAATGCTGACCGTCCGGTATTTTGACGGAGAGGAGCATCAGATTGAACTGGAGGTTGCGGCCGTCGCATCGGAATCCGTTGCAGATCCGGCTTCCGGCGGCGAGGATGAGTTCTGCATGACAGACGTAACTATGAAAAAATTGTGGAAAAATATGAATACCGCATATCACTTCACCATTTCCGCGGAGGATTACGAAAAGAACGGGCTGCAGATAGAAGAGGATCTGAGAGAACTGATCAGCGGATATGACGACCTCAGCCTCTCTACACTGCGGGAACAGATGCAGGAGGATTCCGTTTCGATCCGGGCAAATCAGACCCAGATCTATGGACTTTCCCTATTCATCATTTTGTTCAGCCTTTTCAATTTGGTCAATACGCTGATCGGCAGCTTCGCCTCCCGGAAAAAGGAGCTGTCCATGCTGGAATCCGTAGGGATGGAGCAAAAGCAGCTGCGCGGGATGCTTCTGTGGGAGAGCCTGCTTCTTGCGCTGCCGAATCTGGTCATCACGCTCACGGCAGGGTCTCTGGCCGGATTTGGATTGATACGGTATATGAGCCGGACCGCCCCTTATCTGCATTACCGGTTTCCGTTCGCGGCGGTGGGATTGTATATCGCGGCCATGGTCCTTCTTCCCATGGCGGTGTCCTACGGCTGCCTGAAGGAGCAGGACAGGACGTCTCTGGTGGAAAGGATCAAGTATCAGGATTGATAGGGGCTATCGGTTAATACTGATTTTTAACCCCTGACAAGCAGGGATGAGACGATTCCGCAGAATTCAGATTTTTTTAAGCTGGAATTCATTGCGGGATCGTCTCCTTCTGCATCATGGTCTAAACCCATTTTTCAACGGCTGCCCCCGCACGGCTGGCAGCGCCTCCCTGGACAGCAAGGCCTTTTGTCACCACCGCGGCATTGCAGACCTGACTTCTTCGAGAGTCGGCATTCCGCCCTGCGCCCCGAATTTTTCTGTGGACAGCCCGGCCGCGGTGTTGGCAAATGCCAGTGCATCCGCGATGCCCTTCCCTTCTGTGACCGCAACAGTAAACGCGCCGTTCAGGGTGTCCCCGGCCCCGGTGGTATCGACCACGTTTGATTTTCTCGCAGGTACAAGAATGACCTCCCCGCTTTTCAGGCAGGTGCTGACCCCCCGGGAGCCCTGGGTGATCACCAGCTTTTCTGGATATTTCTTCATCATTTCCTCAAAGGAAATGTCCCTGCCGAACAGGATCACGGCCTCATGTTCGTTGGGGGTCAGGTAGGTGACCTTCTCCAGGGTCTCCTGCTTCACCGGTCTTGCCGGTCCCGGATTCAGGACTACCTTTACGCCGCTGTCCGCACAGAGGGCAATGACATACTCCACGGTCTCCTGGGGGATCTCGTGCTGAAGCAGGACGATCTCACACTCCAGAATGGAATCCTTCACTTCGTTCACATAATCAATGTCTACATGGTCGTTTGTACCCGCGACTACAATGATCGTGTTGTCATTCTCCCCGACCGTGATCATCGCCAGACCGGTAGGCACCCCCGGAACCACCTTGATGTGCCCGGTCTCTACGCCTGTGTCCCGCAGGTTCTTTACCAGGCTTTCCCCGGCCGCGTCGTCTCCCACGCATCCGAACATCTCCACCTCTGCCCCCAGCATTGCCATGGCCACTGCCTGGTTGGCGCCTTTTCCCCCCGGGATGTACTGCAGATCCCAGCCTTTGAGCGTCTCACCCTTCAGCGGGATCCGCTCCGCTTTTACAGTCATATCCATGTTGATACTTCCTACTACTCCGATCTTTCCCATGATCTTGTATCTCCTTTTCCATATTTTATATTATGCATTATAAACTTTTATATAAAATTTTCAATAGTTTTTATAATAATTTTTATAAACATTGCAAGCAGCGGGGTATCAGGCTCTCGAAGAAGTAAAAGCAAACACGTAGAAAAGGCCGATTTGCACAAGGCGGATTGACCTTTTTTACTCAAAATTGACACTCAGGTAGCGTGTTTCCAGATCCTGCAGATTTATCCAGCGCCCGGTATCACCTCTCTGACACTCCCCCGCTCTACAAATTCCGCGCAGACCTGGATCTTCACCTTCGCCTTGCTGTCCTTCCCTTCCGCTGACAGAAGCTCACGTACCGCCCGGGCCCCCAGCTCCTGCTTATATACATGCACCGTGGATAAGGGCGGGTCCGAGACCAGCCCGTAGGCCACATCTTCAAAGCCGATCACCGAGATATCTCCGGGGACGCCGTACCCGCATTCCTTCATCGCCTGCATGCATCCGATCGCGATCACGTCGTTATCCGCGAAAAATGCCGTCGGTACCTCTTTTGCCTTTTCCAGATATTCCTTCATGCTCCGGTAGGCAGTCTCGATCCTGGTCCCTACCGTCGCGATATATTCCGGCTTTACAGAAAATCCGCGCTGATTCATCACCTGATAATAGCCCATTTCCCGGGACCGGAACGCCTGGATCCGGGATTCCCCCCGCAGATATCCGATCTTTGTATGCCCCTTTTCCGCCAGATATTCCACAGCCCCCGCGGCGGCGTCCGTATCATTGATGAGCACGCTGTCAAAGGCGTATCTGTCGCTCCGCCCGTCCAAAAGGATGATCCGGTTCTTGGCGGCGGCGTAGGGCCCGTAATCCTCTTCCAGCATCTCGGTTCCCAGGAGCACCACCGCGCTCTGCATATCCGTCAAAATGTCGTGAAGCCGCTCCTGATAATCCGGGTCATTGATGTCTACATAGCAGAAAATGGTCTCATAGCCCATAAGCTTCGCCTGACGCTCCACCCCTTCGATCACTGCCGGATGAAAGGAGCTCTCGTCAATGATCTGCCCGTCCCTCCGGAATATGACAAACCGGATCTTCGTGATCTCCTCCTCCGCGTGGTAGCCCAGCTCCTCGGCGGCCTTCCATATCTTTTCGGCAGTTTCCCTGTTCACTCCCTTTTTGCGGTTCAGCGCGTTGGAGACCGTAGACATGGAAAATCCGGTTTCCTCACTGATCTTACGAATATTTACCTTCATGATCATTCAGTCCTCTCATTTCAAGTAAATATTATTATAACATACTTCGAAAATTTTAGGGGATAAAATAAAATTTTACAGGCAGCAGAAATCTAATCTCTTTCGGTTCCTGCTGCCTGTTTTCTGGATTTTAGACTTATCGATATCTCCTTACTCTTTCGTCTTCGATTACCTGTGAAAAATCCATCCCATACGCAAAGTCATACTTATGGCCGCATGTATCCTCATAGCATCTGACATCCCGCGGAACATCTTCCTGCTGCTCTTCTACCGTATCCATATCCGCGGGGATTTGAAACGGAAGAAGCCCGGACGGGGTATGCCTTCCTGTGATCACCTCAAGGTACGCCTGCTTCTGGATCTCAAATCCCATCAAAACAGCATCCGCAAGAGGCTCAAATTCGCTTACGACCATCGGCCCCGACGTATCCACAACCGCAATGACAGGCTTCTCTCCCATCGCCTCTTTTGTCTGTAAAAAGACATCCAGATGCTTTTCATTGGCACAGGTATTCGTTTTGCCCAGATAAGCTCTGTCCGAAGCCTGGTATCCGCTGGATACTCCGGAAGTGTTTCCCCGGGAATGGAATTCTTCTTCCTGATGTGCATAGCAGAACGGGTCCCCTCCCGCAATGCTTTTCTTCCGCCCCTTCTGCGATGTATAGGGACGGTACTGCAGCGTAAGCGGCACATAGCCCTTCTCGCGGGAATATCCCGGCAGCATGGGCTTGGGGCTTTCCATAAATACGATCGCGGCATCGGCCTCCTCCGGGCTGTCGACCGGTGTAAAATACTGGCCGGCCAGTGCCTTCTCCAGCCACGGATGGCCCGGGACGCGCAGATCTTCCGCAAACAGCGCGGGCATTCCGTACAGCCAGGTTTCCGGGCATTCCGGGATATATACCTTCGTCCCCGGTTTCATCGGCAGAACCTGCCCTTTATTTTTCAAAAGCACCACCGAGTCCTTCTGCGCCTGAAATCCGGCTTCCATAAAAGCCGCGTTTCCAACCACATGCCTGCTTTCCTCCGTATCCACATAGGGATTCTCAAACAGCCCGGGCCGGAAAATATTTTTCAGGATCCGTTTTGCCGACCGGCGCATCCGTTCCTGCATCGCCTCTTCCCCTGCCGAAGCGCAGCCCATACGGTATGCCGCAAGCACCGGCGCCTTTTTTGTATTTCCGCCGAATTGGTCCACGCCCGCCATCAGTGCCTTGTAATGCCTCTCCTCCACACTCAGATGTGCGGTTCCCCAGTTCATCCCGGATATCATCTCATCCGACGAACAGGTATCCGTGATCCCCCAATCCGTACAGACAACGCCGTCATATCCGCAGGTGTCCCGCAAAAGCTCCTGGACAATATATTTGCTGTAGCTGTTCCCCACATTTTCCCCGTATTTTTTATCAATCCCATAGGAAATGGTATAGTAGGGCATAACCGAGGACGCCTGCCCCGTCTTTCCATCCAGACGGAACGCCCCTTCCGTAAATGGTTTTAAATGCTCTTCAAAATTCTCCCCCGGATAGACCGCGTATTTTCCGTAAGAAAAATGAGCATCCCGGCCGCCCTCCCCGGTTCCGCCGCCGGGCCAGTGCTTCACCATGGCATTGACGCTTCTGCTTCCCCAGCCGTCGGGGCTTTCCTCCGTTGTCTGGCAGCCGTCCACATAGGCCCTGGCCAGATCCACTGTAAGCTTTGTCCCTTCTCCAAACGTCCCGTTATACCGGTTCCATCTTGGCTCACTTGCCAGATCAATCTGCGGGGAAAGCGCGGTCACGATCCCCAGCCCTCTATATTCATCCGCAAGGATCTCGCCAAACCGTTTTACCGTCTCCGGACAAAAGGTTGCCGCCAGGCCAAGCTGGGAAGGCCATTGGGAGATCATCCCTCTGGCACCCACAAAAAATTCCCCGTTGGAAGCCGCACCGTGCCTGGGATCCGAGCTGATGCTGGCTGGAATCCCCAGTCCCGTCCCTTCGCAGAACTCCTGGATATGATTATTCCATTTCGCAGCCGCCTCTGCGGATTCCACGGTGGTCAGTAAAATGTGCCTGACCTGGTCTATTTCCAGGAATTCCTTCTGCTGATCCGTAAGCTGCGTGATATCTCCGTGTTCCATATCAAAAGGCTTTCCATCATAAGTCCCGGCAAAACGCTGGTTAAAGGTATCCCCCTTTCCCGGAGACGTGACGGTCTGATGGCTGCTGTAGAGCATCAGCCCGGCGATCTGTTCCATACTGAGCCTGGATGCCAGATCCTCCGCCCGTTCCTCCGCAGGCAGCCTCCAGTCCTCATACTTTTCCAGCCTGCCGCTTCCACTGAGATTTTTAAACAGGTATCCGTCCTCCTCCAGAAGCTTCACCCCCGACTCCGGCGAATATGCGATGTCCTTCCCGCCCTCATTTCTGACCAGGATATAGCCGTCTTTGATTTCTTTCTGCCATTTCTTCTCTGCCATTCTGTCAAACCTCCATCTTTTCCGGCATTTTTATGTACCTTCTTTTCCAGGCTTATTCTACTTGCCTGCCATTTTTCTCTCATCCAGATCAGATGCGATCTGCCTCATCATTTTGTCATCCAGCTTATAGAAAAACAACGGAATCGTAGAGACCACAAAGCAGGCCGCGGGTATCAGATTTACTACCGCATTGATCCCCATTTTTACGGCTTCGGACTGCTCTGCGCCTGCCACATAGCCTGCTGCCGCCAGCAGCAGAACACCCACGGAGCCGGTGATCGCCGTTGCAAGCTTTACGGAAAAGCTTGTGACCGCAAAAGGAAGCGCCTCGTCCCGGATGCCGTATTTCCAGTCGCCGTATTCAATACAGTCACATACCATTCCGATCCCTACGCCGGCCGTAGAGTTGGAATACCCGATTACTGCGCTGAATATAAAAATCACCGCCGGTATTTTTGCCCCGAACAGGAATATCGCAATGAGTGAAATGATGGATGCGGTATTCATCAGAATGCAGATATTCCGTTTACTCGTCAGCCGGATCATATAAGGTATCAGCATACTGCCGATGAGCTGGAATACGGACATTGTTGTATAGATCGGAGCGATCATCGTATAAGATCCGACCACATAGATCACATAATAGGACAGCAGAGACATCCTCGCGATATTTCCCATGGCCCCCATGAATGTATTCAGGATGATGATCAGAAGCATCTTGTTCTGCACGGATACCTTCAGTGATCTGAGGATGGATTTCTTCTCTTTCGCGCCGCTGCTTTCCGGGACGTCGATCACGACGGTTTCTTTGCATCTCCACGCACAGAGCCAAAAAGCCGGGAGCATGAGAACGGATAATATGACCGCGGCAATGAGGTACCCTCTCGCATCCGCCGCCTTCTCATTCCCGTTAACGGTCGTACTGAAATATAAGATCACCGGCATCGCAAATGCGGAGAGCAGCATACTGATCACGGCGCTTGCCACACTTTTTGCCGCCGCATAATTTGTACGCACCCGGGAGTCTCTTGCGATCCGGTTCAGCAGCCCCGAATAGCTCAGGTTTACCACCGTATAGGCCATCCCCGTCGCGATATAGCAGCTCAGGCAGATCGCAACCTTCGCGGCACCTTCCACCGGAAATACGGTAAAGGTCAGGATATTGAACACGGCCAGAAACGGCGGGCCGATCATAAGGTAAGGACGGAACTTCCCCCACCGTGTCTGTGTACGGTCTGCCAGAAGGCCCATCATCGGATCGTTTGCCGCGTCCCAGATCCTTGCCACCAGCATGATAAAAGAAATCGCCGCGGCCGAGAGTCCTACGATATCCGTATAAAACAGGGTCAGATAGGAATTGATCATATACCAGCTCAGCTGTGACCCCACCTCCCCGAAGCTGTAGAACAGGCCAAGTGTCTTGTTCGTTTTTTCTTGTGTAATCGCCTTTGTTTCCATGTTTTCTCCTTCCTGATGTTGTATCGAATGTATTTTTATTTTAGCAGGACTGCTTTTTATTTCTCATCAGAAAGGACTCTGTTATCATCCCTTTTTTTATCCTTGTTCATCTTCTCTGATTTAAACAGAGCAAAAACTTTGACCAAATTCTTGTCTTTTTCATGTCAATCTGTTCCGGACCGCGGCAGACTTCCTACCATCTTTCCATAACCTCGATCCCCTGTATCTCCTGGGCATTCAGACATGTCTCAATCACCAGCGTCCCATTTTCCGCCTGGATATGTGACACTTTTATCCCGGGCCGCGTGACCGCCCGCAGATAATCCATTTCCGCGGAAGCAGGTTCATTCTCAAACCCTGTTTCCATCCATTTGTTTTGAATATTGCCATGCTCCTGATTTACCGTATAGATTTTGACACGGTACTCGCCGGGATGTACATTGTGTATTCGAAATAGAAATGCCTTCTTTTCCGTATTTTCAAAAAAACGGTACTGGTGTTCTGCTTCAATCTCATTTTCTTCTTCCAAATAGTATCGAAAATTGAAGTGCTTATAATTGTGGCAGCATATAAAGAATGAAGCTTCCCCATCCCCTGATATGACTGCGTCGTCGTTCCATGCCAATACGTCCTTTTTGAGCCTGTTCATAAAATCGAAGGCGTAATATGCCGGTTTGCAGATTCCGCCCTTGGTGAGTATCCCGCCTCCGCCGAAAAGTCCCTTTTCCGTATCCGTATAGTCATACATCAGATCCATCATTTCCCAATATGACAGGATCTTTGCCTGCTCCCGGTTTTGTATCAGATTCTTCATAATATATGCGCCGTTAAAGCAGCTGTCGTTGAGTACATTACGGTTAGACAGGGTAAAGCTCCAGTCCAAAACATAAATCTCCGGAATCCTTATCCCCTTTTCCCGGATCAGCTCCCGTGTCTGCCGTAACAGATGATACAAAAAGTCGGCGTCCGTGGTGTATGGGTTTTTGCCGGCCGCAAACGGATTTTCCCGCCACAGATATGGAAAGCTGTTTAATCCGATAAAATCGGGCATGGCACCGCGCTTTCTCCAGATTTCCAACAGCGTTCGAAACTCGTCTCCATGAAAATTCAGGCACAGTCCGGTGCTGCCGATCTTAAGCTCCGGAACGTAGCTTTTGAAAATCGACGCGACGGCATCAAAGGTTTCCAGATATTTATCCATACTGCCGTAATTCTCTCTTCCGGAATTATTTTCGATACCGATTTTCCAGTGCCGCACCTGCTCCGGCCCGTAGCGTTTCAGCCAATGTATCATCAGCTCTGTCAGAAATCCTTTATTTGACTCCAGGCTGCAGAACTTTTCTCCATAATCCACCTCTGTCAGGATCGTGTGGTAATTCGCCATGATGCCTATATTCCGAAACCCAAGCTCCAGGAAGGGAGTCAGTCCTGTCTCGATCAAAAAATCAATCTCCTTATCAAGAAGGCTGAAGTTATATTCCGTCCGGTAATCCCCGAGCCGGATCATCATCTCATCGGACAGCACGTTCCAGACCCTTCCATATTGGAACCGCAGGCTTTTCTGGAGAAATCTGACCTGACCGCATACGTCATAGCGGAGCAGATCCTGAGCTTTTCCGATATTAAGTACCTGATTCCAGTTTTTTGCCAGCGTCTCCCTTTCTCTGCAGTCTGCTTCCAGTATGGAGACATCCTGATCTGAAGCCTCCGCTTCGACCGCGCCGTTTGCAAGCAAAAAATCATCAATTTTTTTCTGCATTTCCTCTGTCAATCCCATTGACGGTTCTTTACGGCTGCTTTCCTGCTGCTTTTGCCGGTACTCTGTCGGCGACATGCCGTAGCTTTCCTGAAAGCTTCGGTTAAAGCCTGTGATCCCGGAAAATCCATTGTCCATCGCGATTTTCAGCACGGTCTTATCCGAGCAGACCAGTTCTTCCACCGCATACTCCAGACGGATATTCTGAAGCAGTTTCAGAAAACTCATATTCAGGTTTTTCTTAATGTATCTGGAAAGATAGGTCGGGGAAAGGAACAACTGATCCGCCAGCTTTTGAAGCGAGATCTGCTCTCTGTAATTCATTGTGAGAAAGTCAAAGATCTCCTTCATTCTTTCACTTTGGTTTCCGCGCCGGAAGTCATGTCCCTGCAGTTCTTTTTTTACAAGAAATTCTGAACTCAGGATGTAGATCATCTGATAATAAAGGCTGTTCCGGTAAGCATTTGCCTGCCCTTCCCTGCTCTGCTCATACTGAAAGATCTGCCAGACGCAGCGCCGCAATTTTGCATATCCGGCCGAAGCCTCTTCTGCTTTCGCCGAATCACACAGAAAGTATAACTGTTCTCCATGGAACAGGTCGGTTAACTGCCTGTAATCTATCCGGAGGCTTGCCAGCAGTACATCTCCTTTTCCCTGGTATTCGTGCCGCACATTGGAATTGATCAGCAGAAATTCGTTTGGACGCAGTACATGTTGCTCCGATTCATACCGCAGCTCTAATATGCCGTCCAGAAGATAGACGATCTCTACCGCCTGATGGAAATGCATGCTCTGTGATCTGATCGTTGAAAAATGGCAGGTCACAATTTCTCTGTGTTCCATAGTGTCCCTTCCTTCTATAATCGAATCGGGTTTTGTTGGTATTCCCAGCATTGCTGAAAAATGTGTGATTTTGGAATATCATATCTCATCCGGGTTGTTTTTGCTATATCAATTCTGACCTCTTGTGATCGGATGCGCGCGTCAAATCCCTTTTGTTCTGTTCCACGAAACGGCGGCTTTGATTGCTATTTCAAAACCGCTTCTTGTTTCCTTTTCGCTTTAGCTTATTTCAAAGTTGTCCCCAAAATTGCCCTGCAATAATCTATTTTTATCTTGTGTTTTTCCGGACAAGTATGCTAGAATAGGAAAAAGCATATTTTCTAAAAGTTCCATTATTTCGGAATCTCGGATTCCGTTATATCTCAGACATATCAATACAAGGGATTTCATCCCCTGTCCTTTCAGAAAATTCGTGCTTTTATCCAGATAAGCAGGAGGTTTTCTGAAAAGGGAGCAGAAAATCTCCTGAAAAAAACAGAATAAGGAGGTTTTCTATGACGCAGAAGAAAAAAGAAAACGATGCGACGTATTGGCATCCTGCGTTTTTTGCCGGAATCCAGATCGAACTGGCAGAGGACGCGGACAACCTGGTATTTGAAAATGAGCATCAGCTGGGCACAAAACCGATGGAAATTGATGTGCTGATCATCAAAAAAGAGACGGACAGGCCCGTGAAGAAAAATATCGGAAGGATTTTTAAAAAGTATAATATCATCGAATACAAAAGTCCGGATGATTCTCTCAGTGTGGATGATTTTTACAAAGTCTATGGATATACGTGCTTTTACAAAGCAGATGCCCGGTATGTAAACAGCATTCACGCAGACGAATTGACTATTACCTTCGTAGCGGAAAAATATCCCCGAAAGATGATCGAGCATTTGAAAAAAATCAAAAAATATCGGGTCGAAGAAGAAGAAAAGGGAATTTATTATGTATATGGGGATCTGATTCCCATCCAGATCCTGATCACCAGAAAGTTATCCGCAGAGGAAAATCTCTGGCTGAAAAGTCTTACTAATAAGCTGAATGAAACTGATACAGCCGAGAAGCTGATCGAAAACTATATGGATCATAAAGAGAGCCGCCTGCATCGGTCGATGATAGAGACCATCATGCATGCGAATCAAAAATTATTTGAGGAGGTAAACGGTATGAGCGATATTATTATGAAAATTGTACAGGAGAAGTTTGATCGAAAGCTGAAGGAGGAATTAGACAAAGCTGTAGAGGAAGCTACAGAAAAAGCTATAGAGGAAGCTACAGAAAAAGCTATGGAAAAAGCTATGGAAAAAGCTACGGAAAAAGCTGTAAAAGAAAAGCTAACCGAGCGAATTTCCCTGATCCAGAAAAAATGCGCCAGAAACAAATCGCTTTCCCGCATCGCCGATGATCTGGAGACGGATACAGAGGAAATACGTTCTCTCTATGAGGTCATTTCTAAAAATCCCGAAAAAACGGCAGAAGAAATCTATCAGATCGTTACCGGGAAAGTTCAGAAATAGTACAGAGTGTACAGCGCCCCGGATCTCCGATTGATCACAAAATACGCAAGGATTCTATTGTCATGAATAAAAAATCATCGTAAGACATCCAGATGAAACTCTTCAGCCAAGCGCTCTGGCGCAGCATTATTCACAAAGAACTTATTCGTCACTCTGGAATAGGGGCGTTCATAAAACAGGATATCCTCCTGTTTTTCTGACAAATAGTAGTTTTTATGAGCATTTTTGTATTCGTTATCCTCATATACTTCATCTTCCTCATTGCTGAAAACAAGACGCTCAAAAATATGCTCTGGTGTGTCCAACAGATCAATCGCCAGCACATCATTTATTTGATACTCCGAACAAAAAAATTTCTACCTGTCCTTCCCTATAACTAAAATCTTTGAATTTGATTTATTTCTGTTTTGTGGGTACAATAAAAATTACCATTCACCGTGAATTGTTACCAATGGAAATACTTTATGAAAAGAGGAAAACTTGATGGAATTTATCAGTATTTTTGACGTATTAGGGCCCAACATGGTAGGGCCTTCCAGTTCTCATACGGCAGGCGCCTGCTCCATCGCCCTTATGGCCAGGAAAATGCTGGGAGAGCCTGCCGCCCGGGCAGAATTTGTCCTGTATGGCTCTTTTGCCAGAACTTACAAGGGGCACGGCACGGATCGTGCGCTGCTGGCAGGCGTGATGGGATGTTCTACCGATGATGTCCGGATCCCCCGCGCTTATGAGCTGGCAAAGGAGCAAAATCTCACCTGGCGCTTTTCCTGCAATGAAACAGAGACCGAAGTTCATCCCAATACGGTAGACATTGATCTGACAGGCATTACCGGAAAGACTGTTTCCATGCGGGGCGAGTCCGTAGGAGGCGGAAAAATCCGGATCGCGCGGATCAATGAGATTGACGTTGATTTTTCCGGCGAGTGCAATACCCTGATCGTAGTCCACAAGGATCGGATCGGTATGGCGGCCCATATCACAAGCTGTTTAAGCCAGGCGGAAATCAACATTGCTTTTATGAGGCTGTTCCGTGAGTCAAAGGGGGACAAGGCATACAGTATTGTGGAATTTGACGGAAAGCTTCCGGAGCACACAAAGGAAAAAATCCTGCTGGAGCAGGATGTAGAGCATGTCATGCTGATTCAGATAAGGGAGGGATAAAATGATGGATTTTAAAAATGCGGCAGAGCTGCTTTCGATTTGCGAAACGAACCGGATTCCTGTGTCTGAGGCCATGAAAAACCGCGAACGCCTTTTGACGGAGGTTACAGACCAGGAACTTACCAGTCGGATGAACCGGGTACTTGAGATCATGAAGCAGGCAGTCAACGAGCCTCTTGAGAATCCCCGTCCTTCTATGGGCGGGCTGATCGGCGGTGAAGCCAGGCTGGTGAACCGCCGGCGGAAGGAGGGAAATTCCCTCTGCGGCAGCCTGGTGTCCGGGGCCATTGCCTACGCCATGGCAGTGCTGGAAGTGAACAGCTCCATGGGGCTGATCGTGGCCGCGCCCACCGCAGGCTCCTCAGGTGTGGTGCCCGGCGTCCTGCTGTCATTAAAGGATGCGCACGGTTTCTCTGACGAAGAGCTCCTTCCCCCGCTGTACAATGCCAGCGCCATCGGCTATCTGGCCATGAGAAATGCTACCGTCGCCGGAGCGGTAGGAGGCTGCCAGGCCGAGGTGGGCGTGGCCTCTGCCATGGCTGCTTCCGCAGCGGTAGAACTCATGGGCGGCAGCCCACGGCAGTGTCTGGAAAGCGCATCCACCGCGCTGATGAATCTCCTGGGGCTGGTCTGTGATCCGGTAGGCGGCCTGGTGGAATACCCCTGCCAGAACCGGAATGCCATCGGCGCAGCCAATGCGCTGACCGCGGCAGAACTGGCATTGAGCGGAGTCAGACAGTTGATTCCTTTTGACGAAATGCTGGGCGCCATGTACAGCGCCGGCAGACGGCTTCCCCCGGAATACCGTGAAACCGCCCTGGGAGGCTGTGCGGCGGCTCCTTCTGCCTGTGCGGCAGCTGGGAAATGCCATTTGCATAGTTGAAATAGCTTTTATTTCCTTGATGCAGCGAACCAAGCAGCCATGCTTGCATGGATATTTGGCGACTGCCGCGAGGGTCAGAGGCCCCGCAGCTTGCCGCGGGGTCTTTGACTGATCGAGCGGACATGCCTCCTATGGAGGATGTCCCTCAAAGAATCCGCCTATTAGATTTCTTATGGCAGGAGACCGGATTCCGCTCTCAGCACTGTACTGGCCTGTGACCGTGCAGCAGGTAGCCGCACTTACTGTTCACGGTGCCTTGCGCCATGCTGCAAGGCATCCGGCCGGAAAATAGCGGTTGCATACATCCAGCCCGTCTACACTCCGTTCCGATCCGTCCTAAACAAGCGTCGCTGGCGCTTAGGACCGCCGTCAGGCGACTTTTCAATGGGCTGGATGCCGTTGCTGTGAACGCCCGGTCAGGGTGTAAACAGTAACGGTGTACGCCGCGTGTTCAGCAATAATCTATTTTTATCTTGTGTTTTTCCGGACAAGTATGCTAGAATAGGAGAAAGCATATTTTCTAAAAGTTCCATTATTTCGGAATCTCGGATTCCGTTATATCTCAGAC
This sequence comes from Lachnospiraceae bacterium, assembly GCA_910573785.1. GTDB lineage: Bacteria > Bacillota > Clostridia > Lachnospirales > Lachnospiraceae > Schaedlerella. The sequence goes on from CAJSZT010000016.1 coordinate 32,884, forward strand.
ATATCAATACAAGGGATTTCATCCCCTGTCCTTTCAGAAAATTCGTGCTTTTATCCAGATAAGCAGGAGGTTTTCTGAAAAGGGAGCAGAAAATCTCCTGAAAAAAACTGAATAAGGAGGTTTTCTATGACGCAGAAGAAAAAAGAAACTGATGCCACTTACTGGCATCCTGCATTTTATGCCGGCATTCAAATTGAACTGGAAGACGACGCAGACAACCTGGTGTTTGAAAATGAGCATCAATTGGGCAAAAAACCGATGGAGATTGATGTGCTGATCATCAAAAAAGAGACGGACAGGCCCGTAAAGAAGAACATCGGGAGGATATTCAAAAAATACAACATCATTGAATACAAAAGTCCGGATGATTCTCTAAGTGTAGATGATTTTTACAAAGTCTACGGATACACTTGCTTTTATAAAGCAGATGTGCAGTATGCAGACAGCATTCCTGCCGAAGAACTGAGCATCACCTTCGTATCGGGAAAATATCCCCGGAAGATGATAAAACATTTGACGAAAATCAAAAAGTATCAGGTCACGGAGGTGGAAAAAGGAATCTACTATGTGAACGGAGATCTCATCCCCATCCAGATCCTGGTCACAAAAAACTTATCCGGGGAAGAAAATCTCTGGCTGAAAAGCCTGACAAATAAGCTGAAAGCAACTGAAACAGCCGAAAAACTGGTTGAAAACTATATGGATCATAAGGACAGCCGCCTGCATCGGTCGGTCATAGAAACGATCATGCGTGCAAATCAGAAAATTTTCCACCTGTACGGTTGGATGCTCTTTGAGCATCCAACCCACCTCATTCATTCGTAAAATCCGTGCTTCGCACTTTTGTGCCTGCTAACGCAGTCACATTTTACTCATTAATGAGGTAGGTTGCTAATCCAAAGTCACATTTTCATTGCAATAAATTGCATAAAAACGTGACTTCGGATTGCAACCGTACAGGTGGAAAATATTCAGGGAGGTAAATGGTATGAGCGATATTTTCATGGAAATCGTACAGGAAAAATTTGACCGTAAGCTTAAGGAAGAAGTGGAGAAGGCGACCGAAAAAGCTGTGAAAGAGGCAACCGAAGAAAATACGGTAAAAACAAAACTAACCGAACGCATTTCTCTAATCCAGAAAAAATGCGCCAAAAACAAACCCCTCTCTGTCATCGCGGATGAGCTGGAGACAGATACGGATGAGATCCTTTCCCTCTATGACATCATTTCCAAAAACCCGGATAAAACAACCGACGAGATCTATCAGATGGTTGCCGGTTAAAAATAGAATGGGGTATGCCCGCCGCAGGACATACCCCGTTTCTTTTTCTGCCTGTTTCGCAGCAGTCTCCGGTGGATTTTAAAAAGTCTCTTTTTCTTCTCGAAGCTTTTCGTTGGCTCCTTCCACGTTCATCCAGGATAGCACCAGCATGATCACCACATTGATGATCAGCGGAATCCACAGGTACATGATATGCAGCATATTGATGCAGGATTCCGGCTGTACCGCCAGGGTGCCGTCAAATCTGCTGAGCTCCAGCAGCCAGCCTGCTGCCGCCGTTCCCAGGCCGCCGCCCAGCTTTACGCCGAGGGAGGTGCAGGAGTACATGGTTCCGTCCACTCTTTTTCCTTTCGTTAAAAAGGTATACTCTGAGCAGGATGCGATCACCGCGTTCATGTCCCCCTGCCAGGGCCCCTGTCCCAGCGCAGCCAGCGCGGTAAATGCCAGCATCAGCGGGACGCTCCCGATATACCCGGCCGCGACTACAAGCGCCCGGCCTGCGACTGCGATCATATAGCCCCTCAGGTTCAGCTTGTACATCCCTTTCCACCTGCCCACAAGCGCGGGTGTGAAAATCAGCGCGATGATCAGCGGGATATTGGCCGCCCAGGAAAACACACCGTAGAGGTTTTCATTTTTCAGCACATAGGTCATATAATAGATTCCGGAATTGATCATCGCCGCGTATAACTGCTGCAGGATATAGACGCCGCAGATCATCAGATAGTATTTGTTGGAAACCAGGAGCCGGAACGCCTCTCCCAGCCCGTACTTCTCTTCCTCGCTCTGTTTCTCCTCCCACTCGTTGAGTTCCTCCTCGGGAAGCTCTTTCACAGAAAATACCGACACCGTATTGACGATCAGGCCGAGCACCGCATAGACAATGGCAACTGTCCGCCAGGCCGCCGCGCCGCCGCCGCATTTCGCTACAAAGCCGATGGTGACGGACTGGATCAGCAGACTGGTAGCAAACGCGAAAATGAATCTATAGGAACCCATCTGAACCCGCTCCTTGCTGTTTTTCGTCACCAGTGACGTCAGCGCGGAATAGGCGATGTTATTTGCCGTGTAAAATACGCCGTTTAACAGGGTATAGGCAATGAAAAACCAGGCATACTGCGCTGTGTCCCCCCAGCCCGTGGGAACCGCGAAGATCGCCGCCAGAGTAACGGCACAGCCGATGTAGCCGTACAGCATCCAGGGCCGTGCCTTCCCCAGCCTGCTGTGGGTCTTGTCAATCATGGAGCCGAAGAAAATATCCGTAAATCCGTCAAATAATTTGGAAGCCGCGATCAAAGTTCCTACGATCCCCGCCGACAGGCCGATCGTATTGGTCAGATAAATCATAACAAATGAGGACAAAAACGCATAGACCACATTGCCTGCAATATCTCCGGAACCATAACCAATCTTATTGTACCATTTCAAATATGTTTTTTCCTGCATGTGTACTCTCCTTTTTTGTAATCGGGTGCCGCCCCGTTACTGTTCAAACCCTGGCCGGGTGCTCACAGTAACGGCATCCAGCCCCATCACTGAATTGGCCGGATGCCGCGCAGCGAATGCACGACACCGTGTGGCCAGTAACGTGTCCGCCCCTTCCCTGCTGTTTCAACTTGTTTACGGTTCCTTCACAAACGGCACCAGGCTGAACTGGAACCGGAACCTTGTCTCATCAAAACGGTATTTTTCCATGACCTCCGGGCCGCAGCTATTGGAGCCGATCCCGTTTAACGCATAATCCAGGCACAATACGGTACTGCCCGACCTTTCCAGTTCAAAATTGTGGGCCTTTTTTTCCAATTCTTCCTGCGTATAGACGGACGCGTTGAAGGAAAATCTGCAGCCCGGGGCCGAAATCGCAGCAAACCCGACCTGGTTTCCGCTGACCTCCACATAATCGCAGTCAAAATGGCTCCCGTTTTCCTGGGGACGGATGTAGTCCTCATGCAGCTCTGCCACATTTGCAGTATATCGGCCGTGGCTGGCTGCACGGTGCTTATCGCGGTAGCTTTCCATGGGGCCGTATCCATAATATGAAACGGTGTCCATCCGCTCCGGCAGGAAGAGCCGCAGGCCGAATCTGGGCAGCGCCGGAAATTCTCCATTTTTTACCGCGTCCATCGACCCGTGAATACCGCCGTTTTTGTCCACGGTCCAGAACCCCTTGATATCCAGAATACGCTGGACAGTGGGCGCTGAAACGGACATGGCGGTCAGGATTACGACCTCGTTCTCGGACTGTCCGGCAGCCGTGGCATAGGCTCTGGCAGACGCTTCGTGGTAATGCGCTTTTTTCCACTCCTCCTTGATATACATGTCGTTGTCTGTGGGCGCCCTCCAGATATTGAGCTCCATCGGCCTGTCCAGATATTCCGTTCCCCTGTAAATGATACTCTCAAAGAGACCGTTCCTCTTATTATAGGTATAGACAAATCCCTCCCCCCGGATGATGACTCTGCAGTCCGTCTCCGCCACCTCCAGACCGCAGCCGGAGGTTTCCCCGCTGAACAGACGCCTGAGCGCATCCTGGTTTCTTCCGTCCGCGTTTTCCAGAAGGATTTCATCAAATCCCAGCAAATGGCCTGCCGGAACCAGGGGCGATCCGCCGCGGAGCAGGTAGAGGATTTTCAGATACGCCCTCCCCGCCTCGGGGACGGATACATCCAGCACAACCGACGCCTCGCCGTGAGGCGGCACGGAACATGCGGGAATGCTGCCCGATTCCACACAAACGCCGTCGCAGGCCACCTCATAGCGGATGTCCGCGTAATCTTTCAAATCCGTGAAATCCAGGTAGTTGCGCAGCTTCAATTCCCCGTTCCGGGCATCATAGGAAACCACCCTCGCCGGGCGGTGTATGTTTTTATATTCCAGCAGCCCGGTGTGAGGAGTGCGGTTCGGATACACCAGCCCGTCCATGCAGAAATTTCCGTCGTGGATCTTCTCTCCGTGATCCCCGCCGTAGAGATATCTTTCGCCGTCCCCGTCTCCGGCATACACCGCATGGTCGCACCACTCCCACACGAAACCGCCGCACATCCGGTCATTGCTGTGGATGATCTGAAAATAATCCTCCAGATCTCCGGGGCCGTTTCCCATGGAATGGGCATATTCCACCAGCAAAAACGGTTTGCTCCCGTCCTTTTTAAAGTACTCCTCAATTTCCTCGAAGGCGGGATACATTCTGCTGTACAAGTCAAGATTTGAGTAGTCATAAGTCACATCATAGTTTCGGTATCTCGCACTTTCATACTGGGTGATCCTGTCCGGGTCAAATTTCTTCGTCCACCGGAGGGCCTTCTCAAAATTACACCCGTAAGCGCTCTCATTTCCCATGGACCACATCAGGATACTGGGGCGGTTCTTGTCCCGCTGAACCATAAGCCGCACCCGGTCCAGAATAGAATCCTCCCAGGCCGGATCGTCCGCAATCCTCCGGTTCCACCCCTTGAAGCGGTTGTAATCCGTATCCTCTTTGTAATAGATCATATTGGGGCCGTGGGCTTCCACGTCTGCTTCATTCATAACCATGAAGCCGTACAGATCGCACAGCTCATAAAAATAAGGCGCATTTGGATAATGGCTGGAGCGGATAGCATTGAAGTTGTGCTGCTTCATCATCGTAAGGTCTTTCATTACCTGTTCCGGACTGACGGCAAAGCCGGTCTTCGGATCGGAATCATGGCGGTTCACACCATGGAATTTGACCTTCTGCCCGTTCAGGTATATGACCTGATCCTGAATCCGGATGGTTCGAAACCCTACATGATCCGTGATCACTTCCTGTCCCGTCTCAATGACAAGCGTATATAAAACCGGATGCTCCGCACTCCACAGCTCCGGTTCTGAGACTTCCAGAGAAATGCGGCCGGACTCGGCTTCACCGGACGCCGCAATCCGGTTTTTGGGATCATAGACCGTCACTTTCGCAGCCGCCGGCTTTCCGATATAAGAAATATGTAAGCGGATCTCCGCCCTGTTTCCACGAAGCCGCGGGCCGGCTGCAGATTCCGCGCTGCCAGAACCCGCATCGGCAGTTTCCGCATCGGCAGTTCTCATACTGTCAGACGTTGCCGCAGATTGGACGCCCTGCTGCCCCCGGCCGGATTCTCTTTCCCCATCCACAGCCGTTTCCACCCGGTAATCACCGATGCAGTGTTCCGGACGTTTCAGCAGATACACGTCCCGGAAAATCCCGCTCATACGGAATTTGTCCTGATCCTCCAGATAGCTGCCGTCACACCATTTCAAGACCAGCACCGCAATGGTGTTTTCCCCTTCTTTCAGGGCAGATGTGACATCAAATTCACTGGTCGCATGGGACACCTGGCTGTACCCGATCCATGTGCCGTTCAGCCACAGGTAAAAACAGGAATCCACCCCTTCAAAATTGAGATACGCCTTTGGCGCCTGCCCGTTCTTTACATAGTCAAACGTATGCACATATGCGCCGCACGGGTTATCCTGGGGAACAAAGGGCGGGTCAAAGGGAAACGGATAACGGATATTGGTGTACTGGTGGGAGTCATACCCGGCCATCTGCCACACGCCGGGGACGCTGATATCCCCAAAATCAGACGTATCATAGCCCGGCTCGTAAAACGGCTCCTGTACGTCATAGATGCTCCGAAAGAATCTGAACTTCCAGTTCCCGTTCAGGAACTGGATGCGGTCGGATTCCTCCCTGTGTTCCGCCAGATGATCCATCCGCTTCGATGCCGGGATGTAATATGCCCTGGCCGGCATAGTCCCCTCATGCAAAATGCTGAGGTCTTCATAATACCTTGGTACGATCATGTTTGCAGCCTCCTGTTCTGAATCTCGTTTAGACATACACTTTTTTGTTCTTCTCTCCTGCTGCCCCGAACGAGGCAGATTTCTTTTTTTCTTTATTTTCTGGATTTATTATATGAATTTTCCATTTCAAAATCCATAAACTCAATTAGACAAAACATGCACAAAATGATACAATAGATGTAATTCATAAAACAGGAGGCCGCACATGTATCTGAACTCGGGATATTTAAACAATAAGCATCTGGATTTTAAAGACAAGAGCCGGCCGCTGATCGTCGGAAGCTGCGGGACTTACCGCCTTTCCACCCATTCCAGGCTGCCCACCTACCGCCCCCGGGGGAGGCTGGATTTTCAGCTCCTCTATGTCTTTGCCGGAGCCGTGCATTTTCACTTTGACCATGCAGAAAATGAAACCGTTGTGACTGCCGGGAACATGGTGATCTACCGACCGAAAGAATTTCAGAAATATGAATATTATGCGGCTGACCGAACTCAGGTGTATTGGGTTCATTTCACCGGAAGCAACGTGACCAACATCCTGAGAAGCTACGGCATCCGGGATGACATGCGGGTATTCTATGCCGGGACATCCCTGGAATATGAACGGATCTTCAAACGGATGATCTCTGAGCTCCAGCACTGCCGGGCCGACTATGAAGAAATGCTGACGCTCCTGCTCCGCCACCTCCTGATCCTGATCCACAGGCAGGTGTCAAAGCAGCGCATCCTGAAAAATGAATATCTGGAATACGAGATGGACCTGGCGGCCCAATATTTCAACGACCACTACAATTCCGCCATCAGCATCCAGGAATATGCCAGATCCCGGGGGATGAGCATAAGCTGGTTCATCCGGAATTTTAAAGGATACACCGGAGTCACGCCCATGCAGTATATCCTATCCATCCGCATCACAAACGCGCAGGTTCTGCTGGAGTCCACCACCTATACGGTGACGGAGATCGGACGTATCGTAGGATATGAAAATCCGCTGTATTTCAGCAGGATCTTCCATAAGCAGAAGGGATTCTCACCTTCGGAGTATCGAAAAAACAGCTCCTAACTGTCAGCCATTGTTACTATTCACACCCTTTGGGCGCTTCAGTAACAGTATACAGCCCGATGGACTTCCCCGCAGCAAGCTGCGGGAAAGCAGACCCGCTACCGGTGTTGCAATGGATGTCGCGATATTGGCAATAAAGATCAGCTGTGTAGGCGATCCGTCATAGATAAAACAGATCACACATGCGAACGCCAGGCTGGCCACACATCCCCAGCGGATGATCTTGGACTCCAGAGCCACGTCCTTATCAAATCCTGCGCTCAAAAGCACCATTCCCCGCTGGGTATTTCCAAGCAGTGACGAAAATCCGGCGCCCAGAAGCGCAATTCCCATCACATACTTTGCCGCCCCTCCGAGAAACGGAACCAGCAGTTCGGCAAGCTGTGCCGGCGCCTGGATCGCGATTCCCTGGGGATTGAGAACGATTGCTCCGACCAGCATGATCGCGCCGGAGATCAGGATCACAGTCACAATATGCGCCACTGCGTCCCATTTCATTGCCCCATTAAACAAATCCTCTTTTTTCCATTTTTTCTCTGCGCCAAGATAGGTTCCGTAGATTCCGGCCGTCACCGCCGCGTTGGTGCTGATATAGGCAAGCGCAGTCGTCATGCTGCCCTCAGGCAGACTCCACTTGACAAGCCCCTTGCCCATTTCGCCCCAGGCCGGGCCTCCTGTCGCTACAAGCGTCGCGTAAAATGCGAGAATCATGCCGGCGATACAGATCATGATGCCTTTTTCCACCTTTGAGTAGACGCCCTTTGAAAAATAAAGCCCCAGGAGAACCGCAAGCATGATCAGGGCGCCCAGCTTCCAGTTGATGCCGAAGATCAGGTTCATGCCCGCTCCGGTTCCGGATACATTTCCCAGGGTAAAAAACAGGCATGACAGGAACAGCGCAATTCCGCAGAACCCGGCCGCCGCTCCGCCGTAATAGTGGCGGATGGCATGCAGAATCGGCATTCCCGTCAGCATGGATATACGATAGGAAGTCAGCATAAATGTAACTCCCATCAGCAGGATCGGTATGATCAGCCAGAGCAGGCCGTAACCATAATTCGCACCGATCATCGCCGATGTGGTAATATTTCCCGGGCCGATCACGACGCCTGTCAGGATGATCCCCGGGCCGATCCGCTTCAGGATCTCGGTGAATGACAGCTTCTGAACCTTGGAAGGATCGAATCCGTCGTTTCCCGCAACGTGATTTTCATTAGACATTGTTTTTTTCTCCTTAAAACCGGTGTACCGACCGAATCATAGTCAATACACCGGCATAATTCAAGTTCTTATCTTATTTCTCAAACTGCGTCATGTCAACCTTGGGAAGCTCGCTGTTCTTTAAGCCCATCGCGATCCAGTCCTTTTCCTCCTGGTTCAGCGGAAGAACCGGCTTTCTCATCAGACCGGACTTGAAGATGCCTCTCTGTACCAGCGCTTCCTTCAGCCTTGCGTGAGCTTCTCCTGACGGCTGTCCGCCTCCGTAGATTGCCTGTGAAATGTGATAAATACGGTCGGACCAGTCCTGCGCCTCTTTCAGAGTGTGCTTGTCCGGATTCGCAAATACTTCCCGTGCCGGGCAGATCAGCTCCGGAACACATCCCGCAAAACCGATCAGCGCACCGTCCATTCCCGGGAACCAGCTTACACAGAGCGTCTCGTCGTGGCAGGTGATCAGGGAGATGTCCGGGCATTCCTGACGGAGCAGGCGTACGTCGTGCTCGTAAATGGAAGTCACACGGGTACCCATTTTGATGCATTTTACATGGTCGATCTCTTTGCACATTTTGATCAATGTCTCTACCGGGTAAAACGCCTTGCTTGTCGCCGGATACAGGTGGATGATGATGTCAATGTCAGCGCCCTCCGCTACATCCTTTACATATTCATAGGGAGCATCCTTGTGCATACCGAAACGAAGCCACATGTGGGGCGGCATCAGGAGAATCCCATCAGCGCCGGCTTCCTTTGCTTCCTTTGCCATCTCAATGCTTTCAATTGTATTTTCACAGTTGATTCCGGAAATGATGGTCATGCAGTCGCCACACACCTCGGAGCAGATCTCAACGACACGTCTGCGTTCTTCACGGCTCAAGCCTGTGATCTCACCTGTATGTCCGTTGCACACAAGTCCCTCAATCCCTTTTCCATAAAAGCTCTTGATCCAGCGGAGGTAAGTACGAAATTCTTCTTCATTGATAGAATAATCATCATTTAACGGTACGGATACCGCCGGGAAAATTGTCTTGAAATTTTTTACTTTAGCCATGATAGTTCTCCTTTTCTTCACATTGATCATTTTTGTTTTTTTCCAGGTTACCAGTTTCAAAAAAACATCTGCGCATCTGTTTTTCTTAACGACATCCAAACGTCTGTATATCTTATGGGTCATTTATATCATGTTCCTTTTTGACCGTCAATGCTTTTGCCCATGCCTGCAAATTGTTGCATGAATCCTACAAAAAATTGCATATTTTGTGTATTTTCCACTGTTTTTCGTTTCGTTTTTTGTGCACTTTTCACCAGAATAATCCTTGCATCCCGCTGGTTTTTCATTATATAATTGACGCGATTATTTACAGCTGATAAGGCGCTGTAATTTTATTAATGCTACAAGATTGCGCAGGATGGACTTTTATGCGCAAGGCGAAGGAAGGAGCCGTACCGGGGTACGGTGACTGACGACAACGTAGTGCATAGAAATCCAGACAAGCAAGATGTGACAATTAATAAATTACAGTGCCTAACTGTCATTTACAATGAGCATTCTCACAGATCCGGATGCAAAGAGTTCCCGGGAGTGCTCACAATATGGAGGTGTCAAATGGCTACTTTAAAGGACGTAGCAAAGCTGGCCTGTGTCGATGTCAGCACCGTATCCAGGGCTTTGAACAACACATCTTATGTACATCCTGACACCAAGGCCCGCATTTTTGCCGCCGTGAAAGAGCTGAGCTATCAGCCCAATCTTCTCGCCAAGGGCCTGCGCCAGGGGAAACGCAATACCATCGGTGTTGTAATACCGCGCCTGATCATGACCGTTTTTGCGGAGATCACCCAGGGGATCGAGGAGGAAGCCCGGAAGCATGGCTACGCAACGCTGATCTGCCACACGGAGGACAACCCGAAGGTGGAAAAGGAATGCCTGAACCGGCTGAGAAATGGTTTTATCGACGGGCTGATCATCGCCGGAACCGGGCGCAATACCCGCCTGGTGCGCGACATCCATTCCAGCGGTCTGGCCTGCACCCAGATCGTCCGGAAGCAGGACCCTCTGATCAGCAGCATCGTCGTGGACTACAAGGCATGCGGTTATGAAGCGGTGAAGTATCTGGCGTCCAAGGGCTGCCGGGAGATCGGGCTGATCAACGGCTCCATGCAGATCACCCCCTATCGGGACCGTTATGAAGGATACCGCAAAGCGCTGGCTGAGCTCGGCCTTTCTGAAACCTCGGCTGTCTCCCCTCAGCCCGCAAGTGTACACAGTCTGGAATACGGCTATGACTGCACCCTGGAGCTGCTGGGAACCAATCCGAAGCTGGACGCCATCATGGCCGCCGCCGATGTACAGGGGATCGGAGCGCTCCGCGCGCTCAAGGAACAAGGACGGCGCCTGGAGCAGATCCGCGTCATCAGCCTGACCGGACACATCATAGGAGGAATGCTGGAAACAGCCATGACCTCCATGGAAATGCCCGCCCACGAGATCGGAGTGAAGGCCGCGCTTATGACGATCGAGGAGATTGATTCCCCCGAAGAGCATAAGGCCGGCCCCCGGCACCTGGTTTATCAGCCTTCGCTTGTGGAGAGGGAGAGTACTTAGAAAAGGGATCCTGTTGTCAAGATTGACAGCCCCGTCAGAAGCCAAAAAAGAAGGAGAGAGTTTTATGAAGTATACGCTGCATCACATCGCACTGTCTGTAGACAGACTGGATTGGTATCTGGATTTTTTTACAACGGTTTTTGAAATGACCGTCCAAAAGACGGCCGGAGACGCTCCGGAGCGGAAGATCTGGTTCCATGAAGGGGTTCAGCTCAATGAAGCCCCGGATAAGCCCGCCGCCGGGACATTATATGACCATCTGGCGATTTCCACAAAGGAGAAAGAAACGGTGATCGCCCGCGCGGAGGAATTCGGCTGCCGCCGGATTAAGGAGAACTGGATCAGCCTGCCGGATGGAGTGACGATTGAACTGATTTAAAAAGTAAAATCGAACGAGGTATGCCCATCACATATTGCAGGACATACCTCATTTTGTTTCCTACCTCTTATACTCCACATGCCTGTGGATCACCATCGCAAGCTTGAAGATCACCGCATGGTCAAAGATTCGCACATCCAGCCCGGTCAGCTTCTTCACTTTTTCCAGGCGGTACATCAGCGTATTTCTATGGATAAACAATTGACGCGCCGTCTCGGATACGTTCAGGTTGTTGCCGAAGAAGCATTTCACCGTTTCCAGTGTTTCCTCTTCCAGGGTCTGAAAGCTGCCCTTCACAAACACTTCTTTCAAATATGCCTCGCACAGCGGCAATGGAAGCTGATAGATCAAACGGTTGATTCCCAGGCGGTTATAGTTGACCACGGATGCTTTCTCCTCCAGCAGATATAAAAGTGTAAGCACATAGACCGATTCCTTATAGGACTCCGCCAGCTTCCGGATATCTGCCACGATGCTTCCGATCCCCACCACAGGCAGAGATCCGAACAGCTCAGATGCCTTTTTTTGGAAATGAAACCCCATATCATCCAGTTCTTCCCTGGAGGTGTTCGACCTGGTCTCCGCAATCAGGATCACATCCGACTCCGTCATGGAAAAAATTTCATATTTCCCGGGCTTCTCCATACCTGAAAGCAACAGGCTTAAATCCCATTTTGCGTCAGTCTTTGGAAACCGAAGCAGGAAAACCGCCCTCGGCTTCAGCAGGGGAATTTTCATCATATTTGCGCGTACATTGATATCCTCCGGCAAAATATTTTCCAAAAAGAGATTTTTATAGAACAGATGCCGATTGTATTTTTCTTCAAAATAAGACTTCATTCCTGTAAAGCAGACCGAAAGTATCGTCGCATATTCCCTCGCAACCTTATCCGTTCCCTCTACAAAAACCGCAAACTTCACGAAGCTGTTTTCATAAAAAATACGATACGTATTATTTCCCGCAAAAAAGCATTCATTTTCCGCAGCACGGCAGGACATCAGCTGAAAGGAATTCCTATTCCCGATCAGCTCCTGATTGCTGCATGAAACAATCTCTTTATTGTCTATCACCCCGAATGTCCTTGGAATGCTCCCCTGCAGCTGGTATACATATCCCTGAAAGAATCGATCCGCCATTTTTTCGCACCACCTTGCACATAACTACATCCAGATGAAATTATATCATTTTATAAAAAGCAAAACAAGCAGAAGCGCCAAAGTGCCCCTGCCTGTCAAAATCTTCCTGAAACCGCAGCTTTATCTGCCGAACCTATGATTCAATATATCCCCGTTCCGTCAGATATTCCTCACTTGCTCCTGCTGCCATCCACCATTTCTTCTTATCCTTTCTAAAGGAAAGATAGATGAACGCATATGCGGCCAGTACAAGGATGATCCCTGCGATACGCAGAATCCCTTCCGCGGCGAACGCCTTATATACAAGATACAGAACCGGATTTGTCCCCACGGTCCAGGAGGCGATTCCCAGCCCTTGGGAAAACGCGTCCGCCACCGATGACATCTGTGAAGCCACCCCCGCGGACTCCGCCGCCTTTGTAAACGCCGCACAGACATCCGAGTTCAGAATATTTGCGATATTGAACCAGACCGTCCCCGATATGATCGTCATCAGAATATCCCCCCGGAATACAAAAATCAGGCCGGCCGTCATAAATGCCATTGCTGGAATATCCGCCAGCATCAATATTTGATTCCCCGGCATCACAAGAGATGTAAAGAACACGATCGGGATCAGAATCAGAGCCGCCGCCATATTATCCCCGTTTCCGAAGAACACTGCCGGATCCATCGCCACATGGAAGAATCTGCGGTTTGACTCTCCTGTGCGGGCACGGGCCTGCATCGACTGGCTCAGAGGGATCAGCCCCTTTACGAACAGCCCGGAGACCGAAGGATAGATGACCATCACACCGGCGATGGTGACTGCGGTTGCCAGGATCCCGGCCCATGTGCCGACCTCTCCCAGATTTTGGGTCGAACCCAGCACAGCGATCAGGATGCCTACGATCAATCCAATGGAGAGCGGTTCCCCCCAGAAGCCAAATTTTTCCTGCAGGCTTTCCGCACTGATCGGTCTGGTCCGAATCTTCAGCTTCACGACGATCCATCTGACGATCATCGCAAACGGCGCGCCGCCCTGAGGAACACTGGTCAGGGTCAGGTTATCATATCCGTTAAATTCCTGCAGGGACGGCGCAATGATATCCGCAATCAGAAGCACCACCAGATTACACACGACCGCTGCCGCAACCCCAAGCGCAAAGCTTCCGGTCGTAAACTGAACGATCACCGCCCAGAACACAAACTGATAATAATTCCAGATATCGGTGGGCTGAAAGGTATCTACCAGCTTAAGGGCAAACAGGAGCAGGTTCAGGCCCAGGCCCAGCACCAGGTAGATATATCCCAGTGTATTGGAATACACGACCACGGACGCCCCCTGCCATCCGATGTCAATATAGGGCAGTGAGATCCCTACGTTGTCTGCCATTGCGGTAACATAAGGCGTGATGGCGGACATCAGGACGCCAAGGACCGCATTGAAGAGGGTCAGACCGACCGCCATGTAGATTGCTCCCTGAAATGATTTTTTCGCCCCTACCCTCATGCCCATACTGATGATAAAAATGATGATCGGTACAATGATCGTGCTTCCGAAAATGCCCATTACGCTGTTAAATGCATTTCCAATCTGTAATAAAGCCTGCATAAATCGCCACCTCCTGTACGTAGTCTTATTCCTCCATGATCCTGTGGATCTCTTTTAACATCTCTTCTGTAAATTCCTCTGACCCTACACCGGTAAACAACGGGAGTCCCAACATGACCGGCGCGCCGGCTTTGTTTTTCGCATTGGTCTTTCCGGTCACGACGATCAGGTCATAGCCCGCCAGGTTCGGAACCTCCGTAATCTTGTGGGGCGTGATGGAAAATGCTATTTTCTCTTTTTTCAGGATTTCCTTGATCTTGTCAGTCACTACTGTGGTTGTAAAAATCCCGCCGCCGCAGGCAACCGCCATATTGATCTTTGCTTTCATAAGCAACACCTCCTTATTTGTAACCAATTTGCGCAGCAAATTGATTGCCTGCTTGCCCGCCATCTGCGAAGCAGATTTTTAATACGGGCAATTCCCGTATCGTTTTTTCATACGATACTTTACACTACCTTCTCTTCCTCAAAAATATGTGACCAAATACTCTTCCAGCAGCCCCTTCAGCTCCTGCATCAGTTTCTCCGGCTCCTCCGTCTCCTGCAGCCGGCCCATGGTTTCTTCATCCTGGAAAATGGAACAGAATTTTTTCAATACATCGGTCTGATAGCTCGGATCCGTAAGACCGAACAGGAATACCATCCTGGTCTCTATCGTTTCGTCCGGGTCCCCCATGGAACAAAATGCCACCGGTTCTCTCAGCACTGCCGCGGAAAAAAAAGAACGCAGGCAACCGTCATGGATATGAGGGATCGCAACCGGAACCGCCGTAGGCAGCCCGGTAGGAAATTCCTTTTCCCTCTCCAATATCGCAGTAATAAATTCCGGCTCAATGCATGCATTTTCCATTGCCCTGCCGCAGATCAGCCGTATGGCTTCCTCGGCATCCGCCGCGCGGACTCCTGTCAGTATCATTGTCTGATTAGTATACAACCCTGTTGATTCCATTTTCGCCTCCTGTATTCTCTTTTATTCTGCGTCTCTGTCCAATCCCTTTACAGATACACCCGCAATCTCGTATAAAGTTCCTCTATGGCCGCCCGGACGGCTCTAACTCCCAATTTCTTTCAATCAGTCTCTCCAGCCCGTAAAACATATCCATATCCGCCGTTTCTATCATTCCCATCCGGTGTCCCGGTTTTTTGTTTTCATCGTGATAATCGGAACCCGCTGTCCGGAATAATCCATAGTCTGCGGCCAGATTTTCAAAATACGCGGCCTTTTCCGGGGAATGATATGGGGTATAGACCTCAATTCCCTGCAGGCCGCATTCCAGCATCCGCTCCATCTTCTTCTCATCCTTCCGCGCAAACCATTCCCCCGGGTGGGCAAGGACGGGGACTCCCTTCGCTTCCCGGATCATCCGGATCCCCGCATAAATGTCCACGATATATTCCGGCACATAGCACTTGCTTCCTGCTGTCAGGTAGTCCTTGATGAACCGGATAAAGGGCACGTCCGATTTGCTTCCCCCCGGTCGGTAGGGCAATAATTTCGGATTATCCCTGTTGCGTGGATCCAGCAAGATCGCATTTGCAAAGTTGGTGATCACCGCCGGATGCGGATCGGCCAGCGCTTTCACCTTTTCCATATCCACGTAAAAGCCTTCTTCTTCCAGATTCCTCCGGATCTGGGGAAGGATGCCGATCCGCGACTGCTGGATCCATTCCACCGTCTCCGACAGCATGTGCCCTCCCTTCGTGTCGATTCCATATCCCAGGATATGCACCATCCTGCTCTCGTCAACGCAGGACAGCTCCAGTGCGGGAAGCGTCCTGATCCCTGTAAGCTCCGACTCCCGCTCTGCCTCGTCCCAAGCCTCCCAGGTATCATGGTCCGCGATCACGACTGCTTGCATCTGATTCTGTCTCGCCTGCTCAAAAAGCGCATGTACGCCAAATGTCCCGTCGCTGGAATATCCGCTGTGCATATGTAGATCTACTGTTTTTCTTTTCATCTCTATTTTTTCAGGTCAAACAGATCCTGATGAACTCCGATCCCCCACAGGTCCAATGCAGCCTTCAGTGATTCGCAGTCCTTCGCCGCTTCTTCCAGGGGGATCCCATCCGCCGTTGCTTCCGCTGCTTTGATCAGGCTTTCCACTCCTGCTGCCGCCCCCATCGGATGGGCATGCATCGCCGCGCCTGCTGAGATGGAGAAATCCATTCCCAGGTCGTCCGCCACGTTGGGGATCAACCCCTGGTATACACCTGCCGCCGGTCCCGGGAAGGTACGCTTCATCCCCCGGAAATCTGTCAGAAGGGACTGGGCAATCCGAATGTATCTTTCCCGCTGGATATCCACTTTTCCGTATGCACAGGGGTAGATCACAAGATCTGCGCCGCTCATGCGCATAAATTTTCCAAGCACCAGGTGGCTGGAAATTCCGGAATAATGGGATTCATACATGGCCCCTGCAAAGGCCGGATGCGCCAGGATCGGCAGGTCTACCTCGTCATTCTCCGCAATCATCTGCATGGCCGGCCAGCCCACCGTCAGTGCATTGATCATCAGCCCCGGGATCCCCATCTCTTTGCACATTTTCGCCTTATCCAGCATCCGGTCCGGGCGGTCCGTGATATTGGGGGAATAGATGACCCGCTTTCCGGTCTTTTCATACACATCCTTCAGGATCTCCGCCGCGATTCTGACCCTGGCCTTGACCGTACAGTAATCGGTATCGCTGAACAGCTCATCGTCTTTGATCCAGTCGATCCCTGCCATAGCCAGCTCCCGGATCAGCTTGCCCGCATTTTCCGGCGTCGCGCCCGTACACGGCTTGATCATGCTGACGATAAACGGCCGTTTCGGCACTCCGGTGATCTCCCGCAGCCCTTCCACGCCGAACCTTGGCCCCTGGAAGCCGTCTGTAAATGCCTTTGGGAAATCAATATCGATCAACTTTAATTTTCCTGCCATGGAAATATTTCCGATCACGGAGGTCAGCACCTGGGGAAGGTTTGCCCCCATGTTTTCAAACGGGAAAGCGATCTGGAATATCGCCATGCGCTCCTGTCCTTTTGTCTCCGGCATTTCAAATTCATAGCAGGGGATCTCATGGACCGCGATCACCTTTCCGCCGTGGCGTCTCCTGACCTCCGGCGTCTCCAGCGGCACCGGAGCCCATGTGCCTGTGGTCTGCTCGATGGCCATGGATCCCACCTTGTTCAGCAGGTCAGACGTATACCCTTGGCAGAAATAGGTGCAGACAATATACTGTTCTTTCTCAATTGATTCTGGCAGCTTAAATATATTCGGATCATATTTCATGATTATTTTCTCCTCCATTAAAATATTGCAAATTGTACAAGCAGGATGGAAACTCCCTGGAGCATCCAACCATACCGTTACGTTTTGCTGTACAAAACAGCAGATTTTTCTGACGTTTACACTGTTCTTTTCCTGCAGATCCTTACGGACATTCTGTACAATGATATACGTATTCCAGCAGTGTCATAACCCGCTCCTTTTCGGCGCAGTTCAGCCCCGCGGCTTCACAGGCACAGGGAGTAATGATCACGTCATGCTCCGGCTCCGTCAGGTCAGCCATCCGGCGCCCGGAAATTGCCGTCAGATTCTCCGATTCATACAGGCCAAGCCCTCCTGCCAAACCCGAATCGGTTACATCGAACCCGCTCCTTGCCGGAAGAATCACCTTTGCTTCCGCAAATAGCTCCCGGTAATCCACGCTCCGGGACGGGTACAGCCTCTGAATGATCCCACTTTCATGCAGTACGACCGTTTCTTTTACGGATTTTATTGTTTCTTTTCCTTCATAAATAAATTCGTCGATAAACCGGATCCTTTCGGAAAGCTCCGGAAACTGGATAAGCAGGGTATCCAGGACGTAGCCGTCGTCTGTTACGATCTCTTTATATTTTTCGAGGATTCCTGCCATTGCCTCTGCCTGCGCATTGGCCGCTTCCGTCTGCCCAAGCTGAAGCAGGAGATATCCGCAGTCCTTATATTTATTTGTACAGCAGCAGCTTTTATTCAGCCGTCCGGCAAATTCCGTAAATTTTTCCGCCGTCTTTTCCGCGTCCGTTGCGGCAGGACTGATCAGGAACAGGACATCCGCCTCCTCACAGCCTGACTCATATTCGGCGTATTGTCCGTAGACGCATTCTCCTTTTCGGATCTTTTCCGTCAGAGCCTGATATGCTTCCGGCACATTTCCGCCTGCAATGATCTCGCTGCGGACATAACGCATCACTTCCGCAACAGGAGTGTCATCAATGCTGCGGGTATCCGCTTCGTAGCTGTCCGCCGCCATAAATGCTTCCTTTGCCACGTACTGCATATCAAAGCGTGTCCCCATCGCCGTGAACACCACTCCCATCCCCGCCGATGTATCTGTTCCCAGCACCCGGCTGACGGGAGAAAAATCCGCAATGATATCACTTGTCAGGCAGTTGGCCGTCCGATAGTACAATTTTGAAAAGTCTTGTGTTGCCATCCTTTTCCCACCTCCTATATGTTTGCCGCCGCGTTTTTTCCGGCCAGATACGCAGATGCCGCCGCAATTCCCGCCCCGCTACGTTCACTTGCAAAATTGTGCCCCGCAAGGATGTCGCCGCAGGCAAACAGGCGTCCGTTATATATTTCATCCTTTACGGACAGGTCGTCCGTTACTTCCGCGCCCATCCGCATAAAATCCTGTCCCGATCTGCTGAGGGCGTTCCGGTCCAGAACCTCTGTCGTGATCCCACCCAGCTTTTCCTCCAGTAATTCGATCCAGACCTCTGTCCTGCGTGCTTTGATCCCGCCGCCTACGAAGCCTCCTGTAGCCAGAACGGCAGAGGATGCATGGATCGTCATCTTCTCGCCTGGGTGAAGCTGGTCGGTCAGTCCGATCGTGCACACCGCGTCAATTCCGTTTTCCGCCGGGGATATGGACTCCGCCTTTGTGCCCCGGAGCAGGACTGCCCCCCGCGCCTCAAGTCCTCTGTATAGAGCCCGGGTAAACCGATACCCGATGACGGAATTTCCAAGTGCCTGCACCTCTGCCGCATTGCATCCGCAGGCTGCTTTGATCTCTGCCAGAAGCTCCTGGTATTTTACATATCCCAATACAGGCGGAAAGAGGATCGTGTCAAAATGGTACTTGCCGTTTCCGCAGAAGGTCCGGACCGCGGAAATCAATTCCTGCGCGCCTTCCCTAGTATCCAGATAATCCGCGAGCTCGCCGTCGCTGACCTTCCGCCTGTCCCCCCAGCCTGTCAGCCGGATCTCCGCAGAAAAATAATCCGCCTTCCCTCCCAGCTTTTTCTGGTACTGCTGGTAGGACATGGCCGCCGCTTCCGCATTGAATGCCGCATTTCCTTTTACTCCGATCACAAGGACTTTCTTTTCCTCTCCCGGGATCAATGCTCCGCCGGCCAGCATTTCCGGAACCAGTGCATTGACAGAAAATGTTCCCAGCATATTGGGAATCCATACATTTTTTCCGTCAAAGCCTTTCAGCCTGTATCCACCCGTTTCCGCCAGGGATACCAGAGCCTGTACACCTGTGTCCAGTTCGCCCCCGCATTTCCCGTAGACATGGTCCGGGTATCGTTCCAGAAGCGCCCGGATCCCTTCCCTGTAGTCTTCGCAGATCCGTGGTTCCTCCCCCGGAACGACTCCCAGAATGTCCACGGAGCCGGCAGACACCTCGCTGCTTCCGCCGTTTGGAAATACCATTGTGACCTTTTTCCCGGCCTGCAGGACAGCCTCCGCCGCCGCGCATGCGGCCGTGCCGCCGCCTATGACCAGAACATCGCTTTTCATTCCACTCATGACCAGCCCCTCCTTATCCTATATTTAAAATATCATAGCTGCCCATACCGATATACATTTCCTGCATCAGTTCTGATAATGGGAGCTGATCTCCGTACTGTGCCGCAAAATAAATGCCCTTCCAGCGTTCCTCCACATATCCGAGCACGCATCCTTCGGCCTCGGCCGGCGTCATGCCAAGCTCCTGCTGCGCGATCCCGCCTGCTTTGTAGATGGAGAAGGTACCCTGCTCCTGGCCCATGCCGAGACGGGTGCGGCGCCGCAGATCCTTGAAGTCGTCCACATCCTCCTCCCGGAACGCATAGCATACCTCCGAACCGATCATCTGTACCGCATCGTCAATGACGTATGCCTGCTCCGGGTATTCCTCCAGGATCTTCTTTGCAAACACCCCGTAGCGGGCTGTAAATTTGTGCGCCGCATACCGGGAAATGTGATATTTCTCGTGGATCTCCTGGGCGTCCTTTTCCGCCTCTTCCCTTGTGGTTGCTCCGTAGATCAGCTCTTTATCCGAAGTACACGGGATCACCCTGCCCACCAGCTTTTCACAGGCCAGATTCACCGCTTCCTCCGCCATCAGGCGGGCTGTCGCATATTTTCCGCCGGTGATGGTAATGATCCCTGCAACCCCTTCCATTTCT
Source organism: Lachnospiraceae bacterium (assembly GCA_910573785.1). Lineage (GTDB taxonomy): Bacteria > Bacillota > Clostridia > Lachnospirales > Lachnospiraceae > Schaedlerella. The sequence continues at coordinate 53,382 of CAJSZT010000016.1, forward strand.
TCGTGGTCCAGAAGGAACATTCCCCGGCTGATATTGCGCCCGGTCTCCTCTCCTGTCGTATACAAGGGGCGCACGCCGGTACACAGTCTCAGCATTCTTGCTTCCCGGAGCTCCGGAATGATCTCCGCCACGGAATCCTCCATGATCTTGATCTCGTCCATTCCGGGATCCGCGTCGTCCGGATCCTCCACATCTACGGAGGAGGTTCCTAAAAGCGCCGTATTCTGGAAGCCCTGGCTGACAAGTCCGTCGCCGTCCGCAGGCGTGCGCAGGATCCCGATCAGGGTCTTTGTTGGCCGCATGCTGTAGATTCCGGTGGATCCCTTGTTGGGCTTCATGGGAATCGCAAATCCGGCCATCTCCGTGATCTGGGAGCACCAGGGTCCCGCCGCATTGATCACAAGCTTCGCATAAACTTCGTAAATATGATTTTCTTTCTTATTCAACACTCGAAGTCCCACCACACGGCTTCCTTCCATGAGTATGCCAATCACTTCCTGATGGGTGCGGATCTGGGCGCCCTTCATCTTGGCATCATAGGCCTGTGCAATGCACAGCCTGAACGGATCAAAGCCCGTGTCAATGGTCCTGAGCGCAAACTGGATATCCTTCGACAAAAGCGGTTCCTCGCTGGTCGCTTCCTCTACAGAAATGATCTCATAGGGAAGACCGATCTCATCTGCGTTTTTCATCCATTTTTTCGCAAATTCCAACTGCTCATCCGTCTTTGCCACCCAGATTGCGTCTGTCGGATCCACCACCTGCGGCACAATCCTGCGGTAGATCTGATTCTCCTGCAGGCATTCCCTGGCGGTCTGGATATCGGATACCGCATAGCGCGCCCCTCCGTGCAATGCGGAATGGCATCCGCCTGATGTCCCCGCCGCCAGATCATCCCGCTCCAGCAAAAGGGAATTTGGAAAGCCGCGTAGTACAAGGTCACGGATCACACCCGTTCCGGTTGTTCCGCCGCCGATCACGATCACATCAAAATTTTCTCGCATAAGCTCTGCCTCACTTCCTGATTATATTTCATTACGATTCAGAAATCCCGTTTCAGAGCGTGTTATTTTGCACAGTTCCTTACCGGGGCGCGCTGTTCCGAATCGATATTAGTCTTCAACCCGATTGAAAGTAGCTTCATGATAGCATAGTTCTTTTGCACAAGCAAATTTGGTTTTTTGCATGTTTTTTCGTCTTTTTGCCGCATATATATACATACTGCCTAATTTGACATTCTTGTTTTACAGCAGGTTGTACACTTTCTTTTTCTTTGATCCGCAAAAGCCTTAAAATGGTTTGTACAAATTACACCATTTTTCCCGCGTCATTTTCTAATCTGATTTTTGAAAATATGCCTTGTGAAACAGCAAAGGAGCCTGCTGCCGCAGACTCCTTGTCATTCTCCTATAATTTTGATGCAGAGCTTCTTTTTCCGTTTTCCATTGAAGTCGGCATAGAAGATCTGTTCCCAGTTTCCCAGATCCATTTTTCCCTCTGTGACCGAGATCATCTCACTCCGGCCGACCGCATTTCTTTTCAGATGCGCAGGCGCGTCCTTCTCGCTGTTGTTGTGCCGGTAATAGGGAACCTTGCTGTTGGGAATGATCTTCTCCAAAAATTCCAGCGTATCCTGCACCAGACCTTCTTCATCATCATTGATAAAAACCGCCGATGTCGTGTGGAGCGCCGACACCAGGATCATCCCCTCCTGAACCTTGCTTTCTTCCAGGATCATTTTTACATGATCGGTAATATTTTTAATCGTTTCCTGTCCGTCAAATTCGAAAACCAGGTATGAACGAAATGAAATCAAAGCCAACACTCCCTTCCTGATTATGGATCTCGTATTCATTATAATATCGTGAAGCAGCATCAAACTGAAAAACAAATGAATCGGAAATCTTCCGGCTTTCTCGTTCATGTCCATATCTCCTAACCCGGATATCCCTGAAATGCACCTTCATTTATAGTCATCCATCTGCCTTCTGAAAGACCATTGCCTGAAACGCAGCCATTTCGTCTCCATTTTTACAGGAAAACTGCATGCAGGTGCCCTTTACCTGGCAAAGTCCCACGCCTGCCAGAGCGCAGATCAGGCCGGCGCATACATCGTCCTCCTCACAGCGCTCTATGCTGACAAAATACCCCTGGGGTTTTACCAGCGCCGAAAGCTCCTTCACATACCCTTCATACCGTTTTGACTGCTCTTCCATTGACAGCCGCGCCGCTTTCATCTCTTCAATCAGCGGCCTCCACCTGGCATTCTCATGTACCGTACGGCAGGAAAACACAGTGTCATACTTCTTTTGGTTCAGCGTCTGAGGGCTGGCAAAACGTACATTATCCGTCCGCAGTCTCCCGGCGAGCTCCTCCGCCGTGGAAACAGCCATTTGCGACAGATCCAGGCCGGTCACAGAAGCGTCAGGATGGACGCGCGCCAAAAAACAGGTCAGGATCCCATTTCCGCAGCCGATATCCAGAATGTCCCCTGCAAAAAACTGCTCATATCGGAGCAGAGCTTCCATCGCCCTCCGGAAAAACACACGGTCATAAAAAGAGGCTGCCAAAAGGCTCATCTGCAAGCTCTGGTTCAGATAATCCACAAGCTCCTCCTGGCGGCGGAGACAGGCTGTGTCCTTACTTCCATAGAACAGCCGTTCTTCTGAACGGTCATACAATTCCGTCAGCTTTTTAATATGCTTTTGGCCCTCCTCCTGCCCGAAGGCTTCCCGCAGAGCGGTGTCCAGCTCATGGACCCTGCGGATCCCGGCCTGGGCGAGATATTCCTTTATTCTTAAATCTGACATACCGTATCCTCCGTTTCCGTTATACTTAGGAGTTGTAGAAAAATAACTGAAATATCCTGCGCAATCTGTATCACTTATTTTTCTACAACTCCTTACGGCCGATGAAATCTGCCGTGAGCAGCGCGCCAGCCGCAGCCGCAAAGCGGCATGTTTCCTTATGCGCTGGGCAGCGGCTCCTGATCTTTCTTGTTGTAATTTCATTATACTACGGAGAATGGTTCCTTTTCAAGTATTGAGAAATCGTTGTGATTCGGTGAGGGGCTGGATATTATGGCAAATGTTACTTTATTGGCCGGACGCCGTGCAGCAGGGTGCACGACGCCGTGTGAACAGTAACCAATACCATCCTGCCCTCTGCTATTCTGATTTTAGTCTCTCAGAAATACTTCCACTGACAGATTTTCGATACATATATTCAGATATTGCCGCACACATTATTAAAAGGATAACGGCAAGTAGGAAAAAGCAGCCCCATGGATAAGAAAATTTAAAATAGGGTAATTGTTCTTTTATTCTTTTTCCCATCATCCATAGAACCATGTATCCGGCTGTTGCTTCTAAGGCTAAAACAATCCCCCAATACCCAATTCCTTCCATCATCAGCAATTTTCTTAATTGCTTTCCGGTCATACCGATGCTTTCCATAATGACCAGTTCATGCTTGCGAACCTGTATATCCGTAAAAATCGTGTTTATATAATTCATGATACCGATAAACAACAGGATAGCGCCAAGTGTGCCTAAAACCAGATTTGTTGCCGTTATATATTTTTTCGCGGCAGCCAAAAGATCCGAATTACAATACAGCGTAATTTGATTCCATTCTTCTGTATCTTTATTGTATTCCTGAACAAATGACTTTATCTTTTGCTTCATAACCGGTTCTTTTTGTTTATCTGCGTTTATAGATAACGCGAAATATTTTTCTTCCATCCCTAAATTTTCGAATCCCTTTTCCGAAATTATAAAGTAATTTATATAGTTTCCGTTTACTGTCATTTGCATCTTCGGAAAATGCTTTGCGCTGATATCAATATATCCTGAGCACTTCATCTCCCCCAGCTTTAAATTTTCCGTTTTCTCCTGTCCATAAGATTTCCAACGCAGTACTGATAGAAATAGCAGGTGCAGAACACCGTTAATTACGCAATGCTGTACTAGGGCGATTTTAATGTCTATTTCTTATAAATGCGCGACTGCTCAGAACATAAATACACGAAGTATCCGCTGTGAAAACAGCCACTGTTCCGAACGATGTCGAGTAGATGTGGGGATTACTCCCTGCATCTACTCGACAGTACATCTATAGTCTCAATTGCTCCACATATTCTTCTAAGCAAAGGTTCTGAGAGTATATTTCCATTGCAGCTTGTTTCCCCACATATCGGTAGTGCCAGGGTTCATAAATTGTACCTGTTATTTCCGTTTTATCTGCGGGATATCGATTTATAAATCCATATTTATAACTGTTTTCCGCAAGCCAGGCATACACTGCTTCATCCGAGCTGACCAATGTTTCCGCATTGATATCAACCGAAATTCCCAATTGATGCTCACTTGTTCCGGGAATGCTCACCCATTGCTTTGCAAGTTTCTTTGCCTCTTGCCCTGAGTGCCCCTCGTTTTTATAATCTTGAATTTTATCATCCAACAAATCTTGTTGCTCGGTTTCTGTCCGATATCCATCCGCAACAAACATATCCAGTCCGGCAGCACGCGCATCATTAAACATCTCCTGCAGCTCCGGATATATTCTGGAATCCACTTTTTCTCCATTCGATAATTCCGTAAGTTCCACTTTATAATCCTTTGGAATCAGGTGTTCTCTGTTCACAAGTATCAGGTTCCATCCTAGAGATATATCTGACTCTTTTACTGCCGCCATATATTCCATACTGATCCAAACCATAGCAAAGAGTACAGCCCCTAAAGCAATCGACAAAATCTTCAGCGAAATTGAATTTCTTTTCATTTTTTCTCCTTATTTTGTGCCTCATTTTCACCCATTTCTTTATTATTCCTCATCTGATATCGCCATTTCTTTTTGTACAGAATACAAATGGTGATATAAGCCGTTATTCTTTAACAGCTCTTCGTGTACTCCTGTTTCTTGAACTTCACCTTTTTCTAAAACAATAATTTTATTTGCTTTTTCCAGCATACAACTAAACCTGTGAACAATAAGTATTGTCATTTTATTCTGTCTTTCATCATATATTGTATTGAGAACAGATTGTTCAGATATAACGTCAAGAGATGCATTTGGCTCATCATATATATACATATCAGCAGGCTTTATTAATGTCCGTCCTAACGCCAGCTTTTGCCACTGTCCCAATGATATCTGTGTTCCTTCCGTAAACTGGTAGCCCAAAGACTGCCCCATGCACTCTTTAAATTCCGTAAGCGCAACCTTATCTAATATATTACCTATATCTGACTCACATGCTTTTTCTATATGCCCATATTTTATATTGTCTGCAATAGTATTTTCATATTTAATATAATTTTGGAACATTACGCTGATCCTTCTCCGATAATTATCCAAATTAACATCCTTTAAATTTATATCGTTTACAAAAATATCACCTTCATAATCGCTATAAATGCCCATAATTATCTTTATTAATGTTGATTTCCCTGACCCGTTATATCCAACTAACACTGCAAAATCGTCTTTGCTGAACTCTAAATTAATATTTCTAAGAGCATATTCATTTTTACCCCTATATCGATACGCAATGTCTTTTAATGTGATTTTTTGAATTTCTTCAACATACACTCCTTTTTCATGAATATCTTCCGGAACTATTTCAAAAAATCTTCTTATCTGTTCAATCATTGCGCTGTTCTTATAAATATAAGATACTTGCGAAAGCATCGACATAGTATTCTCTTTTAGATTGTCAATCGAATTATTGTATAAGATAAAATTTCCAATCGACAATCTGCCAAAAAATGTTTGTATTAAAATTATTGTCATTATAAAACAATCCATTATTCTCTCTAATACTTCAATAATACTGTATGTTCTTGTACTCTTGTTGAACAGAATTATAAAATCAAAATTATATTGTTCTTTGAAATTTTTGTATTGCTCAACGAATAAATCAAACAGATTGTATGATTTTATTTCCTTAAAATTTTCAGAATTCGTCAGCAAAAATGAGATATAAGCCGTTCGTCTGCTTATTTCTGTATTCTTTTTGTTCACCTCGTATTCTGCCAAATTATATTTTTTTTCAAAAAAATATCGGATTATTGGAATCAAAATTATTAATACAAATATTAAAATATTATATTTAATAATAATGACAGCATAAGATACCATACTAACTACTGCTGATGTTAATGAAAACATGGTTTTAATTGTACCAAGTATTCCGGCATTCCCATCATATTGGGTTCGATTAATCAAATTATAGGTTTCTGTGTTTTCGAAGTCTTTACTATCAAGTATCGAGATCTTATTTAAAATACTTGCCTGAAAATGCGCATCATATTCAAGTTCCCAATTTTTCAGAGCCAATTGTATATAGTTCAAGCTAATTCCACACAGAAGCTGAAATACGGACAAAATCAATAGCTTTATTATAATCTGGTCTATCTTATCTGTTTTATATTGAAGCATATCTATGATTTGCTGAATCAGCACCAGAGAAACCACCGGTGATATCCCTCTTACAATGGATTCAATCAAAAACACTCCAATAAACTCTTTTTTATACTTACACAGTTGTTTTAAACACCATATTAAATTTGCGATAATGCCTCTTTCTTTTCTCAATCCCATCCTTCTATGCTCACATTATTTCTCTTCTGACAAATCATTCCTGTAGTTTATGCCTACTTGAGCTTTACTTTACTAAGCGCTATCTCTAACCCTTCCTTATCTTTCTCAAAAAGCCGGAAATAATTTATAAACATTTCCCGAACCAGTCTACGAGACGAATTACACATTTCGCCGGATATATATGGTGTATCGCAATTATCAGAAATTGTATTACTATAGCACGCACTGCACATATTTCTTGCCCAACAATTATTACATTTCGGTTGATAATATTTAATATAATCCTCTATATAGAATTTATAACTCTTGTCATAATCATAGCCTTTTTCGCAATTTCCCAGACACGGTATATTCCCTACTTTTTCACATGTTCTGAGATCCCCGTCAACCGTTACGTAAACCCTTCGCTGCCCTGGAACGCAGTTTCCATGTAAAGATCCGCCTTCAATCACGCCTTTTTGGGCAATATCTCGATTTGCCACTTTATATAGTTCCAGATTTATCATCTTCCAAAATCTGGCATCTTCCTTTTTTTCCAAAAAGTCATCTGCTGCATATTCCTCCAGCGGACTAATCTGCCATTCTTCCTTATCCGATACGTTTGTTGCGTTGTCAACTTTCATATCTCCAAGATCTACATACGAATAATTACAACTGATTTCTTTTGGCACCTTCAGTTCCTCATAGAAAAAACAGTATAACTCCTTTAATTTTTTCTTTGTATACGGAGGAACCATCACGCAGTTTATCATCAAATTTCTTTTTTTCGCTGGATTATAATATTCCTTTCGTAACACGTTAAACTTCTCGATTGCCCGTTCAAAGGTTCCATCACCGTTGACATCCTTACGGTATTTATCATGAATCTTTTCTGGACCATCCAGACTACATAAAATATCAATGTTCTCAAGAGTTTTAAAATAATCTACCATCTCCTGTGTTAGAAGTGTTAAATTAGTAGTAAAACTGTATGTTACATTTCTATTCGGATATGCTTTCCTGGTATACTCTATGCACTCTTTCATCAATGGGAAATTCACTAATGGCTCACCACCATAAAAAGATAACGCAAATTCTTCCCCTTCATAATTATGAAGAACTAAATCAATTCCCTTTTTTGCAGTTTCAAAAGTCATTTTCTTATTCGAATATCCCCGGAAGTTTGGATGATGTTCGTTATAAACACAATATTCACACCGCAAATTACAGCCTTCTGTTAGTTCTAATACAATCTGCTGGCAATTTCCTTTGACAGAGTTGATAAATTCTTCTTTTGACGGTGCTAAAAAGTTCCATTCATGATCAGAAAACAAATTCTCTTCATCTGCAAATTCCCCAAACTCTTGATTCATGTTCTTTGCATCTTTTATTGCAATTTCATTCTTTAAAATCTGTTTAATAAACAATTTTTCATCATTTGTACAGGAAACCACTTTACCAGTTCCTGCATCATAGTAATAATGTATATCTGCTGACGTATCAAAAAGCATTCCATATCTTTGATTATTCATTTCACTTATATCCTTTTCTACACAATCTCGTATTTCATCTGGGTAATAACAGGGGAAGTGCGACTCGTCTACTTCCCCATCAGTAAGATAGCTATTGCTACTTTTTATGCATTAGATGCCAGGTTTTTATTTGCCGAGAAAGTATCCTTCCCATAACCGTCGCAATTACAATTGCAACCAAACAAAGGTTGCCATAGACCTCTTGTACTCTGCCACCCCTCTGCACATACACATCCCGCTTTTGGTGTGATTCCCGAATTGTTTTCTTTTACAATTTTCATTTTATATCCTCCAATTTTTATTAGATGTTAGCAGGGAAGCTTTTTCTTTCTGCTCCCCCGACATCGTTAGACCTATACTACTTAAGTATTACGCATTTTTAGCCAACTTGAAATTTGCATTGAAAGTCGCATCCCCATAACCGTCACAGTTACAATTGCAATTCCAAATTGGTCCCCAAATACCCCTTGTATTCTGCCAACCTTCTGAGCATACGCAACCCGCTTTTGGTGTAACTCCTGAATTGTTTTCCTTTACAACCTTCATTTAAATTCTCCTTTTTTTGTTTATTTTCTGAAACTCCTGTTATTAAAACGCTCCACGCCTTGTATTACCATGGATTGCGCACCTCCAATTTGTTCTGCAAGGCAGGCTGCATACAACATGAGTAATTCAGACCTTTTCAAGCCGTTTTCTCCTGTCATGTCCGAAAGAATTTCTCTTCCGCACATGTCTGCTTCCTATTTTTGTAAGCCTGTATCTGGAATAGCTTCTATATATAAACGGCAGTAACAATACAGAAGCCGCGAAATATATTCCCATCACAAATGGAATCTGCCGAAATACGACGCTTCCTATCTGGAAAATAAATTGGACTTTTACAGCTCTCACTATATTGACCAGCACATCCGGCGTAAAATATACAATTTTCGTAACTTTAGAAAGTGCCCCGGCAATAAAAAGCAGCACTATATACATGAAAAACGGAATGCAGACCGCCACCTTTTCGCTGCGCATCCTTGCCGTCACCAGCATGGTAACCGATGCAGACAGCAAGCTGGCAATATAGCCGCACCCCACGAGCAAAAGATAATTCTGCCCCAGCGTTGTGGAAGAACTGCTGTAAGGATCTACAATCTGATATGGCGTGTCAAAACCGCTCACTCCCATGATTCCAAATGAAATCAATGACAAGAGCCCGACTCCTGCCCAGAAAACAATGGTTGCCATCGTCATTCCCACCACAATTTTATTTTTTGCCGCTTTTGACCGTCCATATTTTGTTGTGAAAAACACCAGCTCCGCATGATTCCGAAATTCTTCATCAAAGATTCCGGCAGCCAAAAATCCAATGGCAACCGCCAGGATGATCACGTATGTTTCCGCATAGATTAACATTGTATCCCACGAATCGTAAGCTTCGTAAGTAACCGGAATTTCTATTTTCCCGTACTGCTTTCTTAGATACTCTTCCTTTTCCGGTGTGCCGCCGTATTCTTCCGGCATTTTCCGCAAATTCTCTGCATATGTGTCATACAGATGAATCATATCCTCTTCTGTCAGATTCGCCCTTGCGTCCCCTATAAAGTCCGATTCCGGTGTATACACCTTAGCCGCAAAGTATAGAATATCATCGTAGGACTGCACAATCCCGCCATATTCCGCATCCGGGATTTCTTCCGGATACTGTTGTTTTAGCTCGTGATAGCTTTTCCCGATTTCAGCCAGCCTTTCTGTTGTCAGCTCGCCTCTCCACCGGTTCTTATCCGCCGCAATACGCCGCCCGGCAGTTAGCTTGCTGATCCCGGTAAGGCTTTTCCCTTCCATATCTGCATAGAATATGTTTCCGGCCGCAAGAAAACCCAGTATGATGGTCACCAAAAGCAACACGGTCAGTATCACCTTATTAATTGTTTTTGAAAAGAATTTTTTCATTTCATACCGCAGCATCTTCATCACCTCCATTTTCACCAAAATACAACAGAAACGCATCCTCCAGCGTGGGGGCTTCCCGTACCGCATTCTCGGAAGGACGGGTTTTTGAAATGATCCGAAGCTCTGCTCCGCCGGATACATGCTTCACATTCCCCACCGGATACTGCTGTATATATTGATTTACCTTCTGCCTCGGAACCGTACAGGTCCAGACTTCCTCATCCATGCCGGCAATCAGTTCCTCTGATGTTCCGGTGCGAAAGAATCTGCCTTCCTGCATCAGCACGATCTGTTCTGCAATATATTCCACATCTGACACGATATGGGTAGAGAGCAATACCAGACGATCCTCCGATAACTCGCTGATCAGGTTGCGGAAACGAATCCGTTCATTCGGGTCAAGCCCCGCTGTCGGCTCATCCAGTATCAGGATTTTGGGGTCGTTCAGCATGGCCTGTGCAATCCCGGCACGCCTTACCATCCCGCCAGACAGTGCCTTCATTTTCCGCTTCCTGTATTTTAACAGCCCGACCATATCCAGCAGCTCGCGGATTCTCTTTTTTGCCGCAGCCGGAGGGATACCCTTGAGTGCCGCAATGTACATCAGATAATCGAAAACAGAAAGATCCGGATAATACCCAAAGTCCTGGGGCAGATATCCCAGCAGTCCCCGATAGTCCTCTTCCAATTCGAAAATGTCGTCCCCGTCCCATGTAATCCCTCCCGCGCTGGGACAGGTTACTGTACAGAGCATCGTCATCAGCGTCGTCTTTCCCGCGCCGTTCACTCCCAGCAGCCCATACACGCCTGTTTCCATCGAATAATTGACATTGTCTACCGCCAATACGCTGCCATAATCTTTCGATACATTTTTTAACTTTAATTCCATCTGCCTACACCTCTCAACTATCTTATTGTTACAGAACCGTCCTGAAACAATGGCTCCAAAGCATAAGTTCTATTTTCTTTCCTTATTATTTATTTTCAGAATATCCGGAATCTTAGGATCGTACATTCCCATAACAATTGATTTTCCTACAGCATATTTCCCAAGATTAATAGCTATGTTACCAATCGTCTTTTTTATATTTTTCTTCATTTCTTCTTTGTCCTTTCGCATTTCGTATTTCGTAAGTAGAGTATAACCCATATTTCTTCATTTTTTATATTCTTGAATAAAATATGTTTTACAATGAAAAATCGTACTTTTTCAAAAAAAACACAACGATTATTACTGAATAAACGTTGCTCCTTTCAAAAATATGTAGTATAATCACAATTGTTCATATTTTTGTAGATACACATATTGATGTTTTCTCTGAGAATACACTATAGGAAGGACTTATATTTAATGCAGATATTGTCATATTTTTTTAATGTTCTCATCTATTTAATTCCTATATGCTGTTTTTTGCCGTTCAATCTGAAAATAAAACAAAAATTGATTCTTTTTACAATACTGTTCATCAATATCCTGCTGATGGGAGTTGCTCTGAGTAATGCAGGGGTTGTTCTTTTACTAATAAGCGTCTGTACATACATCGCTTTCATAGACTCTCATCGGCTTATGAATATCTGTACCGTTATTGCAGCTTACCTGATTTGTGTACTATTGGATAATCTCTATTCTATGGCATGGGATACATTGATCTACCCAATCTACTCAGCAGAAGATTTGCAGTCCAGCTTCATATATTTGATTTATATGATCTCTTATATTGCTCTCATTGCCTGCATTTTTCCTGTATTGAGCAGACTGCTTCATTCTCTTATACACAAGCTGCAGGTAGTTTTATCCAGGCAGCTCCTGTTACTTATAGCAACTAACCTGCTTGCCTGCCTGTTTGTGTTTTTATTCAACATCATAATGGGAGATATGATTGGATATACACGGAAGATTGTACTTTTTAACTGCATTTTATTCACCTGCTACTTTACAGTCAGTATGGTTCTGATTGTAAACATCCTAAAAGCAAACAAAGAAAAGGCAGATATGGATGCGCGTCAGGATTCGTATCACAGATTGCAGGAATATACCAATCAGATTGAGAATATGTATTCTTCCCTGCGCTCCTTCAAGCATGACTACTCCAACATCCTGCTTTCCATGTCCGGTTATATGGAAACGGATGATATGGAGGGTTTGAAAAGATATTTTGAGAAGGAAATCCTTCCAACAGGTAAGAATATTTCTAAAAATTCGGCTCATATCAATCAATTAATGAATATCAGGACAACGGAATTAAAAAGCATTCTTTCAGCGAAGCTGTTATATGCCATAGAATTGAATATCAATGTAAGTATAGAGGTCACGAATGAAATTGCAGATATACCAATGGATACTTTGGATCTGACCCGTGTGATCGGAATATTTCTGGATAACGCGATCGAGGCTGCTCTTGAAACGGATTCTCCTTTCCTCAGCTTTGCCCTGGTTCATGCTGATACGGAATATGTCTTTATCATTTCCAACTCGTTTCTTGAAAAGGGGGTTCCTTACGCTTCACTGGCACAGCCAAATGTATCTACAAAGGGTGCAAACCGCGGGCTGGGACTATATAATGCCCATGAGATCATTGCAAAATATAATTCTGTTTTTTTGGATACGGAGATTCAGGGTGAACATTTTGTACAGCGGCTTCGTATCACCTGATATACTGAATGTCAATTATACTCACGGCAGCCGCAAAGCGGCATAATTCCTCATTCGGCTGTGCGCATCGTGTTATACTGCACGGCAGATTTATCTGGCGCGCAGTATAAATTGACCGTGAGTATAGCAAACAGGAGCAGTACATTAACTGCTCCTGTTTTTTATGTATGAAGGCAAAACTGACAGGGTTTCAAAGACAACCGCAATAAGCAGCAGACAGGGCACATTTTTTAAATTTTCAGAAAGCATAAAAAATGTGATAATAAGATAAATTAAAATAATCCAGGCAGCTTTTTTTCTGAGTATTTCAAAATTTTCTTCTGAGATTGGATTATTTTCTGTCCCCTGCGGGCCAATGAGCATAAGCGTGATAAAGCATGCCGCATAAATGATAGCAATGCTCATAAAACCTATATCCAGCCGCCGTGAAACCAGCACTCCCGTCATTACAAAAGCGGTTGTCGCAGTCAGGCAGGCGCAGCTTGTTTTAAAATGTACACCCCCAACGGTCATTTTGAGTGCTCCGTATGCTGTAAGAAGTATGGCTGCTTCCCAAAGCATTCCGGTTAACAAAGCCAGGAAGAGAATGGTTCCGGTCATAACAATATTATGGATCAGAACCTGTAATCCTAAAATCATTTGCATCCGCTCTATCTCATTCCATGCTGCCTGATCTGTGTCTAAGTAGCTGACGATCCTATTTGCTATTTTTTCCATTTCCTGTATCTCCCTCCTGATTTGATGGTAATTCGCCGCCAATTTCCGCCAGGGAATTGATGGCCTGCTTGTGCTTCAATTATAACAATACGGATATGCTGTTTTTCGATTTTATAATAAGCGTCGTATTTTCTGTAATTTCCGTTAATCGGGAAACGATTATGATCAGATGAATCACGATTATTTTTTTCCTGCACTTACGATAAATATTATTGTATAATAGGTATTGCACTGATGTACAGGCAAGTATCCAATTATTTTTTTACAGTTTCTAAGGAGGGCACTTAATATGATCGATATCTACATCTGTGAAGATAACCAAAAGCAGCTAAATCTCTTTAAAAAATATATTTTGAATACAATTTTAATTGAAGAAATGGACATGAAGATTGCCCTGGCTACATCAGATCCACATGCGCTTCTCGAAAAGATTTTAACAGCGGAAAATACAGGACTTTTCTTTCTGGACATTGATTTAAAATCTGATATGGATGGTCTGGAGCTTGCGCAGCGGATCCGTCAGATCCAGCCCCGTTGTTTTATTATCTTTATCACCTCACATTCGGAAATGAGTTTTTTGACCTTCCAGTATAAGGTCGAGGCTTTGGATTTTATCATTAAGGATACCCAGGAGCATATCAAGTCCAAGATCCATGAATGCCTTTTGGATGTGGAACGCAAATATACTTCGCTGAACAATAAGATCAACCGGGCCTTTGTGATCCGTCAGAATGACCGGTGCATTACCATCGACTACAATGACATCATCTGCTTCGAAACATCTGGCAATATCCATAAGGTCCTGCTCCATGCGAAAAAGCGGGTCATTGAATTTTCCGGGCAATTGAAAGAGGTGGAAAAACAGTTGGATTATCGTTTTTACAGATGCCACCGGTCGTATATTGTCAATCGGGATAATATTACCGAAGTGGATTTTACTGCCATGACCGTATCCATGAATAACGGGGAGACCATCCCTGTCTCCGTCAGGTTAAAGAAAGGTCTGAAAAAAATGATGGAGAAGCAGAAGTAGGGAGTTTTTTATTTTACCAAAAAGAAATTGCTTTTTATTCCAGGATATGCTAAAGTAAATGCATCTCGCAATGATATTTCCTCCGTCAGGCAGACAGAGGAACGATCACTGCAGGTGCATTTTTCAAACATTCTATCAATCTACAATGAAAATGTCTTTTTATTTTCAGGGCTGTATCGCCTTTACTTCAATGTTTGAAACAGTTTTTTATTAAGAGTTCAGAATAACAACTGTTTTTACAGCGGATACTTCGTGTATTTATGTTCTGAGCCGCACTTACAGTTTACTGGCCAGCCGGCAAACTGTAACGGTAGTGTAAAGTATCGTATGAAAAAATGATACGGGTATTGCCCGCATTTAAAATCTGCTTCGCAGATGGCGGGCAAGCAATCACTTGCTGTGCAAGTGGTTGCATTCAGAAGGCAATCAATTTGCTTCGCAAATTGGTTACAGGTTACGAAGGGAGGAGATGATATGATGGTTATATAACGGGATTTATGGTCATTTGGTTCACCTTTCACAGGTGGTTACAGTTCGCGGCCGGTTGGGCCGTGAACTGTAACACCACAGGTGTTCATGAAGCACGCAATTCGGAATTGAGCTTGTATTCCGGCAGTCGATGAACTATAATATAATTGAAACCAACGAGGAAAATGAATGGGACAAAAAGATATCGTAGAAAAAAATTTAGAGGATTATAACGATGTGTTCTCTGACATCGTTAACGGATTCGTGTTTTGCGGAAAGAGGACGGTTAAGTCCAGAGACTTGAGATCTTTAAAGGTCAGATCTCAGTATAAGGCGGATAAAGGAAATCTGCATGAGGAAGAACGAGACAATGCGAAATACTGGTCTGCCGGCAAGGTGAAGATTGCCATTTTGGGCCTGGAGAATCAGACGGATCCGGACAAAGATATGCCTTTCCGGATCATTGGATATGACGGCGCCGCCTATCGGTCGCAGCTTCTTGATGAGAACTCAAAAGGGCGCTGCCCGGTGCTGAGCATCGTCCTGTATTTTGGCGAATCCCGCTGGAGCGGACCCAGATCCATAAAAGAAATGGTTGAGATTCCCGAAGGATTGGAAGAATATGTCAATGACTATAAGCTTCATATATTCGAGATCGCGTATTTGACAGAGGATCAGGTAAAGCTATTCAGGAGTGATTTTCGGATTGTGGCGGATTATTTTGTACAGAAGCGGAAAAACAAAACTTATATTCCCAGCAAAAAAAAGATAAAGCATGTGGATGCCATGCTGAAATTTATGTCAGTCATGACCGGGGATGAAAGATTTTTAGAAGCACAGAAGGTAAAAACTACAGGAGGTGAGCCGAATATGTGTGAGATATTGGATCAGGTTGAGAACAGAGGGATTCAGAAGGGGATAAAGCTGATGCAGGGCGAGAATGATGTGCTGCGCGCGGAAAGAGATGCCGCGCTTGCTGAGACAGCTGCCGCACTTACCGAAAAGGATGCCGCACTTACTGAAAAGGATGCCGCGCTTACTGAGCTTGTTCAAAAGGAAGCCGACCTTGCCAGGGCAATGGAATTATTGAAGAAACATCATATCGCATTTGCATGATAAATCCCAAATACTTTATTGCCGTTTTAACTCTGGAACTGGAAGCCAAAAGCTTCCAGTTCCATTTTCTTATCCGGGCACTGCATTGACCAACAGCCTTATTGTAACACAGCAATCCTCACATCATACTTCTTCAGCATTTCCCCTTCCTCCATCGTCCGTCCCGACAGCAGATCCTTCTTCCCGGCAAATACCGCCGGCAGCGGAAGCTCCTGATCCTTGAAGTTCATCACAAAATAGACCGCCCCTACATCCGAGATCCGTCTCGTCACTTCCAATTCTGTTTCTTCCCCGATCACGGAAGCAACGCCCGCCCCGTCGCAGGCCAGATCCAGCACTTTCTCCAGCCCGTCCTCCGACAGCACGGTTCCCACATAATACACGAATCCCTTTCCGAACGCATTTCTCGTAACAGCCGGTGTTCCCGCATAGAAATTGCTCCCATACCGGGCAATCTCTTCCGCGCCTTCCAGATGGAGGATATCGCACAGCATTCCGCACTGATCCTTGCTCCCGTCGGTAAATACGATCTCATTGGACTGCTCCGGCGCCAGCGCGTCAATCTCCTCGGCCCACACGCCTGCCAGCTTCCTCAGGGGGCCAGGGTAGCCGCCCAGATGTACGTTGTCGGATTCATTGACAATGCCGCTCATGAAACCGGTGACAAAGGTGCCGCCTGCTGCCACGTATGCTTCGATGGCCTCCGCCATACCTGCCTTCACCATGTACAGAACTGGCGCAGCTACCAGATCGTATTTGGAGAGATCCGCATCCACAGGGATCATATCTACGGAAATATTTTTCTGGTAAAAATATTCGTAATAACGGGAAATCTGGTCCACATATTTCAGGTCCACATTGGGGCCGCTTGTGTATTCCAGCGCCCAGTAGTTGTCCCAGTCGAACAGGATCCCCACCTTCGATTCCGTCCCGGAGCCGATGATGGAATCCCCGATCCGGTTCAGCTCTTCCCCGAGCCGCGCCACCTCACGGAATACCCTGGTCTGGTCCGTACCCGCATGGGCGATCACGGCTCCGTGGAACTTCTCGCAGCCGCCCACAGATCTGCGGAGCTGGAAAAACTGGACCGTGTCCCCGCCGTGGGCAACGGTCTGCCAGCTCTGCGCCCGCATCTGCCCCGGCTTTTTCAGGGAATTGTAGGGCTGCCAGTTCTGCTGGCTGGGGGTCTGCTCCATCAGCATGAAGGGCGCGTTTTTCAGTCCGCGCATCAGGTCATGCCGCATGGCCACGTGGCTCCAGGGGGTATCGTAGCTGGGATAATTGTCCCAGGAAACAATGTCCATCTCCTTCGCCCATTTGAAATAATCCAGCCCCTTGTAGGTGCCCATCAGATTCGTTGTCACCGGGGCCGCTTTGTCATACTGCCGGATGGAGTCCCGCTCCAGCCGGAAATTATCCAGAATGCTGTCCGACATGAAGCGGCGGTAATCAATGGAGATCCCAGCAAATGCAGTCTTTTCACATCCAAATTCTCCGCTTTCCTGCCACGGGATCCCTTCGCTGAGGGCATTTGGCAGCACGATCTCATCCCAATCGTAAATGTTGTGGCCCCAGAAGGTCAGGTTCCATGCCTGGTTCAGGGCTTCGACCGTCCCATATTTTTTCCGCAGCCAGACCCGAAACGCCTTTTCACAGTTCTCGCAATAGCATTCCCCGCCGTACTCATTATTGATATGCCAGCATACCACATTTTCATTGCTTCCGTAGCGCTCTGCCAGTCTTGCCGTCAGTTCCTGGATAAAATGCCGGTACACCGGGCTGTTGGGGCAGGCATTGTGGCGCTGTCCGAACTTGTGGCGGCGGCCCTCATAATCCACCCGCGCCACCTCCGGATAGCGCTTCACCATCCACGCCGGAAGGGCAGCCGTGGAGGTTGCCAGCACAATCTGCTTCCCCGCCTTTGTCAGCGTGTCCACGATCGCGTCCAGCTCGTGAAAATCGTAAACCTCCTCCGACGGCTGGAGCCGGGCCCAGGAAAATACGTTGATGGTGGCGCTGTTAATCCCCGCCTTGTCAAACAGCTCCATGTCCTGCTGCCAGATCTCCCTCGGCCACTGTTCCGGGTTGTAGTCTCCGCCGTATAACATTTTTTTGAATTTTGCTCCCATTGTCTGATACCTCCGTATGTGCTTGATCACTTTTTATTTATTATAGTCTTTTTTGGGAATGAAAAGTATGGTAAGCTAGACTAAAAAATATGAATATTCGAAACAAAAACGGAGGTAAACCATGCCTATCTTTTTCAAGCTTTCCATTCAGGAGCTGCCCCTGACCATTGACAGCATCGGCAACCGCTGGTCTCAGGAATCCATTTCCCGTCCAAAAGGCTTTCCCCTGTACCACTGGCTCCAGACGGAGAACGGGCAGGGAACGGTCACTCTGGCCGGGGAGGACATCATCCTGAATCCGGGCGAAGGGATCCTGATCTCCCCCCACACGCCTCACCGCTACCGGAACAACACCAAAAGCTGGAGGACCGCTTTCCTGACCTTCGGCGGAACACTGGCGAATGACATCCGGAAAATATGCGGGGAAGCTTCTTACCTTTTCATTGACGCGGAAGAGGGACAATATTTCCAGGAGTGGATCGACCGGACGCTTCTTTCCTATCAGGAAAACCGCCTGGACGACCTGAGCCTTTCCGCCCAGTGCTACGAATTTTTGATGCATTTTTCCGGCATTTACAGGAAGCATTCGCAGACAGAGCATCCGCTGTACCGCCAGTATGTGGCTCCGATAATAGAAAGAATTGAAACAGATCCCGCTGCTGTCCCGGATGTGGACAGCCTGGCCCGTGAGGTCCATGTCAGCCCTCAGTATCTTACACGGCTGTTCCGGCGGTTTACCGGATATTCCGCGCAGAATTATATCACCCGGTTCCGGATCAACCGGGCGAAGGAGCTGCTGATCGGGAAGCCTTACCTGCAAGTGCAGAGCATCAGCCATATGAGCGGATTTCATGATGTCAGCTACTTTATTTCCGTATTCCGCCGGCAGACCGGAACGACGCCGAAGCAGTTTCGGAAGAATTATGGGGTGAATGGGAGCTGAGGCCCATCTCCCTCCTGGCGCTCCATCTGGCCGGATAGAACACTTATTTACAATTCCTCAATAAACTGGATCCCCTTCTCATGCGCCAGCACTTCCAATATCTCCGAGTGGGTACGGTAGATCTGGCTGGTGACCGTGACCGTATAGCTGAGGATCCCTGACCTTCCGCTTTGTTCGGACCAGGAAAATCCTTTATTTACCCGGATATTGCTTACCTCCAGCTCATGTTCCCTGGCATACTGCAGGAAACCGCTGAAATTGCCTTTTTCTACATTGTATTCAATATACAGATCCAGATATCTGGACTTTTTCCGGATCCAGATGTCGAATTTTAAAAGCCCGGACACGGTAAACGCAATCGCAAGGCCGCCCAGAACCGCACCCTCATAAAATCCGATCCCGATCGCAAGGCCGCTGCAGGCGGCAGTCCATAAGCCCGCCGCAGTAGTGATCCCCATGATCTTATTTCTCCCGGTCAGCACGATCGTCCCCGCGCCCAGAAAACCGATGCCGCTGATCACCTGTGCTCCCAGGCGCACCGGGTCTCCGGTTTCAAATGTAACATACACATACTGGTTCGTCATCATCACCAGCGCAGAGCCCAGGCACACCAGGATATACGTCCGAAGTCCGGCGGGGCGGTTCTTCCTCCCCCGCTCTACTCCCAGGATCCCCCCGATCAGAATGGACAGGAGGATCCGAAGTGATATTGATACCACATTCAAGTCCCGCAGATATTCCATAACCGCTTCCAAAATACTTCCAACCTCCTATTCTGCCCTTGCCCTCTTTGACGCAAAAAGTCCGTTGCCGAAATCACGATCATTCTATCCTTTGGCCGGTGAAATCTACTGTGAGTATTCCGTCGGCCACAGCCGCAAATCGGCCTGTTTCCTTATACGGCTTGCGCATCGCATGATACCGCGCAGGAGATTTCTCTTACGCTCAATATAAAATCTGCCGTACCTTCTCAACTGTAATATTGCATTCGGACGCAATATTCTGTTCATTCTCCCCCTGCGCCTGCAGCTTGAATACTTTTTTTGTTAATTTGATACCGTTTTCTTCACCGATCTTCCTGCCGCGCTTTTCTCCTCGCTTTTCTCCTCGCTTCTCTCCTTGTTTCGCCGCACGCTGCGCCGCGCGTTCCGCCGCACGTTTCGCCGCATCGACAACAAACGTATTATAATCCTTCAGCGCCTTCTCCCTAGCTTCATACTCCAGCCGCTTGATATCATCCGCGCTCAGCTTCTGCAGCGTATCATACGCCTCCTCCAAATAGATACTTTCCTTCGCCATCTGTTGAAATTCCTCCTTGCTTTTCCCGTCAAAAAAACGCATCCAGTTGACAATATCTTCCCCGGTCTTGATCTCCTTCGGCAGCTTCTTCAGTTCCAGAACCTGGATCTCCAGCTTGTCACTGTAGAGCTTTCCTGTCTTCCTGTCGCAGAAGCCGATCCTGCGGTAAAATCTCTTATCCTTCGGAAAATGTATAAAATCCAGGATACTGACATGTATACATTTTTTGAGGTTTCCATAGGATCCTCCAGATTTCAGCTGCCCTGAAAACATTTTACAGAGATAGAACAAAGTCCGCTCATCCCAGAAATCATACTTTTTCACCTGCATCTCCATGTTGATCTGGACACCGTCCAGCATACGCACACGCACATCTAAGATCCCAAGTTTATCGTCTGCGTGGTCACGCTGTAAATGGGTGAGAAGCAGCTCCGTCTTTTCGATCGTTTCCGGGGGAACCCGCAGGATCGCGGCGCAGAAGCCTTTCCGTACGATCGGGTTCTCCATCAGCCCCGCAAAGCATACATCCACCTTCGGGGACATGATAAAGTCACTGTCCATTTTTTGAATTTTCTTAGTTTTCTGAGTCATGCAATTCTCCTTTCTCCTGCAGTGCTTTCCGGTGTTACATGTCACACCCTGACCGATCACCACGCTGAGCGGTCAGGAGGATGTACATAAGCCTCAAAATGTGATCAGTAACTTTCCGGCCGGCCGCCTGAAGAGCTAAAAAGAATTGTCTCACTTCCTGAACTCATCATAACATGAAATATCCGTTCAGAAAAGTAAAATTCTCCCGAAAAAAGCCAAATTAACACTCTTAAAATAAGACCAACCCTAAAGCCTGCTTTGTAAAAAACTTTGATTGAGTAACCCGGTGATCTACCGGTAAGAATAAAAAAGATGAATACCTTTTTGAATTCTTCCTGACAAGAATAACACATTGCTGTCGAATATACAACCCCGAATGTATTTTCGATTTTTTGACGTTACAGGTCGTTACATGTCACACCCCGACCAATCACCACGCTGATTGGTCGGGAGGATGCACATAAGAGCTGGTATTCAGGCCGTCCATTGCCGTAGGCAATTTAAAATGACGGCCTGAGTTACAGGGCACGCCTGGTCAAGGTGTGACCTGTAACTACAGGTCAGTTACTGTTCACACGGTGCCGTGCACTTGCTGCACGGCGTCCGGCCAATAAAGTAACATTTGCCATAATATCCAGCCCCTCGCCGAAGGCGACTTAAAATGGGCTGGATACTGTTACCGCATTTATTCTTTTCCGCGCTTCTCGGCCACCCCATGCTCCAGATACGCCTGATACGCGTCCAGCCCTTCCTGATTGATCATCGCCTGCTGCACGCCGAACCGGGTAACACTGACATCCGCCGCATAGGTTGCCAGCCGGATCGACCGGACGATATCGTATTTTCTGGAAAGGCATACCGCCATCGCGCTGATAAATGCATCCCCCGCGCCTGTCACATCTACAACCGAAAATTTCTGCGACTCGAAAAAACGTGCATAATCTTTATTTTTCAGATAGCAGCCCTTTTCCCCAAGTGTAATAATGATATTCTTGATCCCCTTGGAAAACAGGATCTCCGCCCGTTCTTCAATTGTCATGTCTCCGGGCACGAGCCGCGCCGCCTCATCCTCATTGGGCACAAAATAATCGATCTTTCCGAAAAATTCTTCTTCCAGCGCTTCGATTGCGGAAGGCTTCACGATCATCTTCACTTTCTTTTTCAGGCACATATCCATGGCCGTAAAAACCGTCTCTTCGGAAAGTTCCATATTGATAATGCAAAAACCCGCCCCGTCAAAAACAGACTCGTACTTTTTGATGTGTCCGCTGTCCAGGCACTGGTTTGCGCCCTCCTCGATAATGATCGTATTTTGCCCGCCTGTCCCAACTGTAATGTAGGCCTTTCCGGTTGTCTGGAAGGGGCAGAACACAACCCCGTTCATCCGGACCCCCGCTTCTGTCAGGCTGTTATAAATCATCCGCCCTTCCTGGTCGTTTCCCAGACACCCCAGAATATACGCAGCCCCTCCGAGCTTCCCGATCCCGGCCGCCTGATTGGCCCCATCCCCGCCGGGAAACTGCATGGTCCTCTTTACACGAAGAGTTCCGCCTCTTGTACGGGTATTGTCCACTATGACATTACAATCCATATTCATATTTCCGATTACAATGATCTTTTCGGTCCTTCCATCTTCCGACCGGTTTTCAGCACTGCCTCTTTCTATGATTTCCGGCTCCGCGGCAGCGTTGTAGGTCCATCCCGGCTCCTGAAATTCTACCATCCCATTCAAAGCATCCATTACCTTACACGCGATCCGTGAGACAGACACTTCCACTGTCGTAACAGGCGGTATCAGTTGCTCTGCCAGGCCGCCGTTTCCCATACATACCACAGATACCTCACCCGGAATAGATAAACCACATTTTACAAGGCCTGCATAAAGATAATTGCAGAATCTGATATCGGAACAAAAGATTGCCGTCACCCCGCTTTCCACGCAGCCTCCAACCATTTCCTCCGTCAAGCTCTCTCCCAACTCAAAAATCCATTCTTCCTTTGGCTGTGTAAATATCTCCTCGTAAGCCTTTCGGTATCCTGCCTTGATCTCTTCCTCTCCCTGCTTCAAAAAACAGGCAATCTTTCTATGTCCCTGATCCAGCAGATACCGGATCCCAACATATCCCATTTGCTCGGCGCTGTACTGTATTACAGATAATTTTTCTTCCCGCGCGGCGGAGGATCGTACGCCAACCTCCACCGTCGGAAGCAGATACCCGCCTCTTCCTCCCTGTCCGAGGAATATCATCCCGTTGATCCCTTTATTTTCTAATATCCGCAGGTATTTCGCCCTGCGTTCCTCTTCCGCCGCATTGCAGACTACGATATTATAGCCATAGTCAAATGCTTTATTTTCAATCGCATATAAAAGCTCTTTGTGAAAAGCCTGCCCCTCGTCCAACACAACGGCGATCATATTCATCCTGGGAGCCGCATTCTTTATAACACCTGAATACGGAACATAATGATACTCCTTGACCACGTCCAGAACCTTTTTTCTCGTTTCCTCACTGATCGTTCTGTCATCATGCAGCACCTTTGATACGGTAGACGCGGAAACATCACACAGCTTTGCGATATCCTTGATATTCATGCCCTGATTTTCTCCTTTTGCCCTCTTCCCTCACCACAGATATTGTACCACAGCCGCATGAAAAAATCTATTCCGTCAGGACGGCATCTTGCAGAAAGCAATTTTCAAGTTACGATTCACGGCCGGTCAGGCCGTGAATTGTAACATTTTCAAACACGCTCTAACCGATAAAATAAATCTCCGAATATATAATTTCTCCAGCAATAGGTCGCGACCTTGATCACTGGCCTGTTTTCTTCACGCTCGTAACGCAGGTCTTCCTTAAGGACCGGCGCGCTTTCATATCTGGACAGTACCCAGTTTGGATTTTTTAAAAACGCGATCACTGAAATATCCCATACGATCCTGCTCCAGCTGATATGCTCCGTCGGAAATTTCCCCAGATACTCCTCGCTGTAGTCTTCTCTGCCCAGAAGATATCCGCCCCGGTCTACCTGCATAAATGCTTTTTCCGCCTCTTCGTTGCAAAATGCCCCGGCTACGATGGAATACAGATAATCCCCCAGTTCATTCTTACCCGCCAGGTTCGCCTTAAGCTCCTGCTCCGATACGGTAAGCGCCGACGCGACATTCATACAGGGGACCAATACCAGCGGCACTCCGCTGTCCAAAACGATCTGGGACGCCTTCACATCCTGCATCATGTTGAACTCGATCCCATGCCCAAATTCCAGCGGCTGCCCCGCAAGCCAGACCACGACGATCCTGTCGATAATAGACGGATCCATCAGAATGGCTGACGCAATATTCGTGATCGCCCCGATGGCCGCAATATACAGCGGCTCCTCCGATTCCTTCGCTCGCCGGACCAGATCCTCAGCGGCGGCGCTGGCCACCGGTTTCCCATCCGTCCCGATATATCGGTCCGAGCCGTAAAAAATCCTGTTCTCCGGATCCATATGCAGCAGATCAAAAACCCTCCGGATCTCATCATAGCTCTGCCTCATGCCGTCCCCCGGATCCACGGCGTGGCCGATCAGATCCGACGACTTTTCAACCATCTCTTTGGACGCCTGAAAATTTTGAAAGCATTCATGGGAAAACGGCGCCGCGTATACCGCTTCCACCTGAAACCGTTCCGGCGACCTCAGCGCCCACGCGATCGCGAACTGGTCGTCCACCTCATTCTTCGCGTCCGTATCGATCACCAGACGCAGCCTGCCTGTCGGAATCTGCAGTCTTTTTTTTCTTTCTTCGTTATTCATCCTTCTTTCTCCAATCATCATGTCATGTTCTGCGCAGCCGCTCCATCCTGACTTGTCTGTTTCTCCGGCCGCACAGGCCAAAAAGCCCGGGCGGCATCCGGCCCGCCGCTTCATTCCAGGTACCACTGGTCCGCGTCCTCCGCCTCCAGTCCCTTCATATATTTTTTCATGTTCCTTTCTGCTGGAAAAGACAGAAGCAGCATGTACACTGCCGGCACGGCCGCGGCGCTTACCGGCAGTACATACACGGCATACAGAGCCGCCGCCAGGAGCACAGCCGCGCACAGGCTTGAAAAAAAGTACCGATACCCCATATATACCGCGCCCAGAAGTATGGATTTCACGGATCCCCGGAATCTTGACAGAACCGGACACAGATAGACCTGCGAAAACAGGCCGAATACGAGAAGCACTCTTGAAGTGATCGTAAATATCATCCCCTGAGCCGAGGTTACTTCAAACTGTCCCGCGAACGCCAGCCAATTCAGCGTGATGATCCCATATACGCATACCGCCGCGCTCAGCGCGATCCCCTGCTTCATATTTTGCAGGAAGGCTCCCCAAAAAACCTGGAAGAGCTTCCCTCTTCCCCGCCGCAGGTACTTTACAACCGTATAATACAATGCCGCGCCTGCCGGAACGGCTGTGACTGCCGGTATACAACACAGCAGCCACAGTATGCTGAGTATGACAATATCCGCCGCTTTTTCGGCAGCTCCCAGGAATCCATATTTATCATCATACATCTTGGTTTATCCTTTCACCCCGCCGCTTGTAATTCCCTGTACAAAATACTTCTGCAGCGGCAAAAACAGAAAGATCGGGATGATCGCCGATACTGTCGCGGCAGCATAAATGTATCCCCAGTGAATCACATTCTGCTCCTTAAAATTCGCCACTGCCACGGTCACAACCTTCACCTCCCGCGCCCGCGCTGCCAGCAAAGGCCACAGATAATCATTCCATTGGTTCACAAAGATCATAAGCCCTGCCGTTATGATGATCGGTTTGGACAGAGGAAGGACGATCCTGGAAAATGACGTCCACCATCCGCCCCCGTCGATCTCTACGGATTCCAGCAGTGCCTTCGGAGTCTCGCTGAAAAACTGCACAAACAGGAAAAGCACCAGGCCGTTCGCCAGCGCCGGAAGCACCAGGCCGGCATAAGTATTGATCAGTCCCATAGAATTTACAAGCGAGTACAGCGGAAGAGCGATCGCCTCTCCGGGAATCATAAATGTCAACAGAAACAGCGCAAACAATTGTTTCTTCATTTTAAAATCATAGAAGGAAAACGCAAACGCCGCCAGCGAGCAGATTGCGATCGTACCGGGTATGATCAGCGCGATCATGACCAATGTATTTTTCAGATAGCGGCCAAACTCATATTCCTGAAAAACAGCGATGTAATTCTCCCAGGTCCAGTGGATGGGAACGATCGTATGCCAGTTAAAAGGCGCCATATTTTCAAATAATTCGTTGTCTGTCCGAAATGATGACAGCAGCGGATAAATGATCGGAAACAGCGAGATCAGCAAAACGATTGCCAGCAGCAGATAGATCCCCGCTTTTCCCAACAGATTTTTCTCAACACGTTTCAAGGCCCATCCCTCCTAATCTTCCTGGTTCGTCAGTTTAAACTGGAAAAATACGATAATCAGGATCAAGACCACCAGCACGCAGGTCGTCGCCGCTCCCTTTTCATAGCTTCCATATTTAAACGCCTGTTTATAGGCTTCATACATCAGAACATTTGTCGAATCGCTGGGGCCGCCGCTTGTGATCAGCTGCGCCGGGGCGAACAGAAGGATATTGATACTCGTATCCGCCACCATGACGAACAGCGTGGTTTTCTTCACCAGCGGGATCGTAATATTCCACAATGTCTGCAATGCGCCCGCCCCATCGATCTTCGCCGCCTCATACACGCTGGTATCAATGCCCTTTAATCCCGTAAGGTAGAACATCATCCAGTATCCGCACCCCTTCCAGGTACTCAAAGCCACGATGCACCACAGCGCCTGGTTCGCGTCTGTAAAAAAGCCCTGTGGCTCCATCCCGAACCAGCTCCCGATCAGGCTGTTCGCCAGTCCGTTGTTTACCGAAAGCATCAGGCTCCAGCAGATCGCCGCCACCGGCATAGAGATGGTAACCGGCAGGTAGTAGAGACTCCGGAAAGTCCCTACTCCTCTCACTGCCTGGTTGACCAGCAATGCCATAAGAAAGGAAAGCACGATCTGAAGGGGTGTCATGACCAGGTTCATCTTTACCGTCACCCACAGGGAATGCCAGAAAGACTTATTGGAAAACAAGATTCGGAAGGTTTCCAACGACCAGCTTCCTTTATAATGGAATCCCTGAATAAAGCAGTAGATCAGCGGATAGATCTTAAATACCAGTACAAAAGCCAGGGCCGGCAGCAGCAGGCAATAGGGAAGCATGCTCTTTTTCATTTTTGCCGATATGGCTGTTGTTCCTTTCATTTAAAACGCCCCCTTTACTGTGATTCGCTGTATTCGCCGAGGGCTGAGTCGATCTGTTCCACCGTGCGCTCAAGCGCCGTATCCATGTCCGCCCCGTTCCGGATATCCTCCCACATCGTAGAGAGCGCCGCTGAATATTCGTTAAACGCAGGCGTCACCGCGCGGACATACGCCGTATTTTCCGCCTCATACTTTGCGATTTCCAATACCGGATTTTTCCCGGTCAGCTCTTCCGTATATCTTTCCGCCGTATTCGGACTCATGCCTTCGATGGACAGGAAGATATCATTTCCCTCGCCGCAGGTCATGTAGTTGACGAACTTACCGGCCTCTTCCTTATTTTTAGAAAACGCGCTGACGCCCAGTGCCCAGTTGCCGCAGCCTGTCGCCACTTCATCCTCATGTCCCGCGAAGCATGGCTGATACGTCCATCCGAAATCATCCTCTGTCATGTCCGCGCTCAGGCAGAAGGTATAGGAATCCGCCGTCATCCATTCAAATACACATTTCCCGGCATAGAAGTTGTTGTAGGTCTCCAGTCCGGACACGCCTTTGGAAAAAACGCCTTCCTCCACCAGTCCCTGATACCATGCAATCGCGTCCTTCCACTCGTCCGAATCGATCACGCCCTTTACCGTGCTGCCGTCGTCGCTGATGTTTTTACCGCCCATACTGTTCGCAAGCAGGTTCATCTGATAGACGGAGCTGACCTGTCCGATCTCAATCCCATAGATCCCCTTGCTCCCGTCGGGATCCAGCTCCTTCACCGCTTCTCTCGCCAGCTCTGTCAGCTCTTCCCAGGTGATCCGGTTTTCTCCGGTATATTGGCTCCAGTCCACTTCAATCCCTGCCTCGCTCAGCAGATTCTTATTGTAGTAAAGCACCGTGGAGCTGTCTCCCAGCGGGGCCGCGTAAAACTCTCCGCCCACGGTTCCCTGTTTTAAAAGCTCCGGGGAAAATTCTCCCTTTTCCTCCTCCGTAAAATACCCGACCAAAGGCTCCAGATACCCTCTGTTCACATATGCAGATGTATTCGGGCCGTCCGCCATGATCAGGTCATACTCATCCGAGCCGGAGCTTAAGACGACCTCCAGCGTATCCCCGATATTCTCATACGCCGTCTGCTCCACCTCAACCTTTACGCCGGTCTCCTCCTCATACTTCTTTGCCGCCTCCGCAAACGCGGCGTCATAATGGGTCAGGAGCTTCAGCGTTTTTCCTCCTTCCGAACTCCCGCTATCCGGTGTGTCACCCTTTCCGCCGCAGCCTGATACCGTCACCGCTAATAAGCTCACGCCCGCCAGCATACAGATTACTTTTTTCCTCATCTCTTTTACCTCCATTTTTTCATTTTTACATTCAAAATCATTTCTCGTTTTGTATATTTTGTATACGAAACAATTTTCTTAAATGATTTTCGTTATTCACTTTATACCATATACACAAAATAAAAGCAAGGATTTTTTGCATTATGGGGAAAATATTGCATTCCGAAGGTAAAACAAAAAAACGGAGCCAGATATTTAAAATATCTGACTCCCGAATATTCATTATCATACAGCTCCCAAGCGCTTCACGCCCGATATTATTTTTTCTTTTTCAGTATTGCCACTTGCTTTTCTAATTATACAGGAAGAGGACTCCGGCTTCAACTGTCTGTTTTTCCACTTTACATGTAAAGCATCCGGCAGTTACAATAGGTAAGGTCAGGGAAGGGATTGAATCACAGAATGGATTCCAGCCCCGGCGTCGTACCGGCTGTGACCGCGCAGCCCGGGAGCGGACAGCAGCCTTTCCCGGTCCAGTCGCGCCCCGAAACCGTCCAGTCACGCCGGATGGGTTTATCTTGGGGCCGGTTTGAACGAAAAAACAGATAGAACATTCTCGGAAATTCTTTATCCCCAGATCTGTGAGATGGGTGCGGGAGAGTTTCCGGAAGTGCTTCGACAGACATAGAGGAAAATCAACATGATAAAAACAGCGATTTGTGACGATGAGCCTAAGACCCGCGCCTACCTCTCATCACTGATTCAGGCGCAGCCCTTTCCATGTGAGATTGCGGAATATGCTTCTGCGGGTGAATATCTTGCGGATCAGAAGGAAATCGATCTCCTTTTTTTGGACATCGAGCTGGATCCTGACGACTCTGGATCAGACGGGATGGCGCTGGCTCGAAAGATCAGGGAAGGGGGTTCGGCGGTACAGCCGGTGATCATTTTTGTGACCGGCTATGAGCAGTATGTATTTGACGCTTTTGACGTAGGGGCCTTCCACTATCTGGTAAAGCCTGTGGACGAAGGGAAGTTTGCCGGTGTCTTTGCCCGCGCGGCAGAGCAGGTCATGACCGGATGGAAAGTTCCGCAGAGGGCCCGCCCGCTCGTGCTCTCGTTTGCCGGTACAAATAAGGTCGTTCCATTGGACAGCATTTATTACATCGAGAGCAGCAACCATAAAGCCGTCCTGCATATGAAGGACGGGGAATTTGCCTGCTACATGAAGATCCGGGATCTGGAGCTGGAGCTGCAGGAGCATTTTTTCCGAATCCACAAAGGGTATCTGGTCAATCTCTCCTATGTGAGTGGGTACAGCAAAACGGAGGTGACTTTAACAAATGGAGAAAGGCTGCTGCTCTCCAAGTATAAGTATCCGGATTTTACAAAAGCGTATCTCCGCTTTCTGAAAAAGGGGGCCGGCCTATGAGTGAAGCAGGATTTCAGATCTTTCATCAGGCTTATGCCGTCGGGGCGGAGCTGCTGTATGCGCTCTGTCTGACTTTATTTTTATACCCCTTTATGGGGGAGCGGGAGCACCGGCGGAAAAAGGGTGCGGCCGTCTTTTGCGTATACCTGCTGACGTCTTTGTTTTTGAGCCGGATCGCCGCCCCGCAGGGTTCGTTTATCCTGGTGCTGCTCCTGTTTTTGACGGCAGCATCGAATGCTCTGGAGCTGGGAAAACATATGGCCTTTCTTCTGGGACTGCTTTACTGGAATGCCAAGATTTCCAGCGGTCTGATGGCAGAAAGCCTGTTTTTCATAGGAGAAGAGCTTGTTCCTGCGCCGACAGAACCCCCGGAGGCAGTTTACTTACGCACCACGGTCCTGCTGACACTGCTCCTTCTCTCACATCTCGTTTTATTTATCATTATGCTCTATGCCCTTCTGCGCCGAATAAAAAGCCGGACGACGGGATGTACATTTTTGATGGAGCACAGCAGCAGCGTGTATTCTGAGATGTCGGGGCACAGCAGCAACGGCCGATTTCCTGACGCGCCGGGAGAGTTCCTGCCGTCAGGCCTGCCGGGGCTGTGCTATATGAGCCTGATCCCGGCCGCGGGAATCTTATTTGGGCAGATGATCGCCGGTCTTTTGTATGAGATCAAGGATGGACAGCTGCTTCAGCTTTATGAACGGCATCCGGCATTTCTGGCGGTTGTGCCGCTGCTTGCCCTGCTGTTTTACACAGGAGGTTATCTGACCATCCTGTTCCAGCAGGAAATGGCCGCGCTTCGGGAAGAACAGGCCGCCGCTTTCGTGGAGCGCCAGCAGGTTCAGGCAATCCGGGCGCGGATCCAGGAGGCGGAGCAGTTTTACAGCCAGATCCGGCGGATCAGGCATGAAACGCGCGGGCATCTGAACAATATCAAAGGAATGCTCCATAGCGGAGAATACGCATGTGCGGAGGATTACATTTTTCGGATGGACGAGAGTATGGGCGGCTTTGAGCTGACACTCCGTACAGGAAATCCGGTCACGGATGTGATCGTCAATGATAAGAGGCAGCAATGCGAGGATCAGGGGATTCCTTTCCAGACAGATTTTCACTATCCGGATTCCGGAAGCTTTGACGCGTTTGATGTGGGGATCGTTCTTCAAAACCTGCTTCAAAACGCGCTGGAAGCCTGTGAAAAGATATCGGAAGGGGAGCGTTTTATCTCCCTGGCAGGGAGGCGGAAAGGACGCTTCCTTCTGATCGAGGTAAAAAATTCTTTTGCGGGAGATCTGGTATTTGGAGCGGACGGCCTGCCTGTCACGGATAAAAAAACGGATGTGTCCATGCATGGCATCGGCCTGTCCAGCGTGCGGCGGATCGCGGAAAAATATATGGGAGAGATGGAGTTCTGTCCGGAGAGCCAGATCTTTCGGGTTACGGTCATGGTTCAGGAAAAGTCATAAATGGGTGCAGGGGAGTCTCCGGAAGCGCCCGCAAAAATAGGAGGATGGTCTAATGTATATTTCAGGTCAAAACAATATTTATAGAAATCCGGTCAATAAGAAATTTTTTGATATCAAAAGACTGGAAAAGGCGGAGAAAGAGGAAAAGGAATCACGCGCGGAAACAACGGAGAAAATGTATTCGGATCTGAGGGAGGACGATCTGGAAATCTCACCCGAAGGCCGACTGGCCGCGGTGCTGGAACAGGAAGCGCGGGAGCAGGCCGACTCCGGCATAGAAGCGCGGGAAAAACAGAGTGCGTCAAAGGAGCAGGAGGAAACGGAAATCGCTGAAAAGCAGGACGACCCGGAGGTCTCCGAGGAGCAGGGCGGCAAGGTCGCCGTCAACGTGGGAAAACGGATGAGACAGATCGCGGCGGCAAAAAGCCGTGGGCAGCTCCAACAGGTGCTGTCGCTGCTGCAAAAGGATCTTTCCGACTGCAAAGCCGGTCTGGAAAAGGGCTGGTGCGATGAATCAGAGATTGCCAAGGTGGAAGCCCTGATCAGCAAAGCCGAAGCCCGTATGAGCCAGGTTCCGCAAGAGTCCGGCCAGGAAAAGGAGCAGGGCGGTCTGGATGAGTTCGCTATGGCGTCATTGATGTGAACCAGCCGCCGTTGCAGGGCGGTTACAGGTCACACCTTGATCAGGCGTGCCCTGTAACTCAGGGCGCCAGTTAGAATTGCCAACAGTCATTTTTTCGCTTTACAAGGGTATGCTTGGGGGCTATAATAATTTCAAGATGCCCCTTGGGGATAAAACGCTGTATTCACTGTTTCCCCCGCTGCCGGGCATCTGGCCGACCACACATTGTAATGGAGAAAAAACGACTATGAGAAAAATCACCCTCGGAAAAACGAATATCACAGTAAACAAAAACGGCTTCGGAGCGCTCCCGATCCAGCGCATTTCTGATAAGGACGCCGTATATCTGCTTCACAAAGCCTTTGACAATGGAATTGATTTTTATGACACTGCCCGGTACTATACGGACAGCGAAGAAAAATTAGGGATGGCATTTCAAGACCGTCGGGACAAGATCTTCCTCGCTTCCAAGACCGGAGCGGAAAATGCGGAGGATTTCTGGAAGGATCTGGAAACCACCCTTCGGAATCTGAAAACCGACTATCTGGACATTTACCAGTTCCACAACACGCCCTTCTGCCCAAAGCCGGGAGACGGCAGCGGGCTCTATGAAGCCATGGAAAAAGCAAAGGAGCAGGGCAAGATCCGCCATATCGCCATCACCAACCATCGGCTGGCTGTTGCCCGGGAAGCCGTCGAGAGCGGACTCTATGATACGCTGCAGTTCCCATTCAGCTACCTGTCCTCAGACCAGGAGCTGGATCTGGTAAAAAAATGCAAAGCAGCCGATATGGGCTTCATCGCCATGAAAGCCCTGGCAGGCGGGCTGATCAACCATTCCGCGGCCGCTTACGCATACATGCTGCAGTTTGACAATGTACTCCCGATCTGGGGCATCCAGAGGGAAACGGAGCTGGATGAATTTCTCTCCTATCAGGAAAACGAACCCGTCTTAGACGGGGAATTGTCGGCAGTGATCCGCCGCGACCAGGACGAGCTGCAGGGAGAATTTTGCCGCGGCTGCGGATACTGCATGCCCTGTCCGGCAGGCATCGAGATCAACACCTGCGCAAGAATGTCCCTCCTGATCCGCCGGGCCCCCTCCGAAGAACAGCTTACCGAAAAAGCCCAGGCCATGATGAAAAAAACCGAGGACTGCCTGCACTGCAACGCCTGCAGCAGAAAATGTCCCTACGGGCTGGACACCCCGGCTCTGCTGGAACGGAATTATCAGGATTATAAGGAAATACTGGCGGGGAAGGAATACGAATAGTATTCCTTCCCTTACGTTATCAGCCGCTCCAAAGAATGCATGACCAGACCACAGCCCCGTCTGCCGCCCTGCTGAATCGTTTTATATTAAGCGCCGGAATATTTGGCCGTAAGTATTTTTACTGAGGGACGTTTCCGGAATATGCCGCCCTTATGATATCATCAATCTTGGCCTCCTTAAGCCCTACCTCCTTGATCGGCGCGGTATGGGAAATATCCTCGATCAGTCGGGCCGCAGTGATCTCGTCCTTTTTGAATTTGTACACAGCCCTGGCTTCCTCCACGGACACCAGTTCCGCTTTCGGGTGCCGGATAACGGCGGGATGATAAAAGTCGATCACAAGCTGCCGATAGGGCGCGATCCGGTCCACCAGACTGTCCAGTGAGCCGTCCTCAATGATCTTTCCCTCATTGATGATGATCAGCCGCCTGCACAGCTCCTGGACATCCCCCAGGTCATGGGTGGTCAGGATGATGGTCGTCCCGCTGCGCTGGTTGATCTCCCTGATGAACTTTCGGACAGAATATTTTGCCTCTACGTCCAGGCCGATGGTCGGTTCATCCAGGAATAAGATCTGCGGGGAGTGGAGCATTGCCGCCGCCAGGTCCCCTCTCATCCGCTGTCCCAGGGAAAGCTGGCGCACCGGAGTGTCGATAAATTCGCTGAATCGAAAGATCTCATCCAGCATCCTCAGGTTCCTGTCATAAAGCCCATCCTCAATCTGGTAGATCCTTTTGAGCAGGTCGAAGGTCTCGCCCAGACGCAGGTTCCAGTTGAGCTGGCTGCGCTGCCCGAATACAACGCCCAGGTTCCTAACCACCCGCCTGCGGTCCTTCTGCGGAGAAATGCCGTCAATCAGAATCTCTCCCGCGGTGGGCTGCAGAATACCGGAGAGCATCTTCACCGTGGTACTTTTTCCCGCGCCGTTGGGGCCGATGTAAGCCACAATATCCCCTTTTTCCACCTCAAAGGAAATATCATCCACAGCCCTTACATACTGTACGTCCTGCACAAACAGATTTTTCACCGCTCCGTACAGTCCCCTCTCTTTTTTGATCTTCTTGTATTCCTTTACCAAATGGCTGACTTCTATAATATGCATGAAAATTTCTCCTCCATGTCTTAGGCACTTACGAACAATTTCTTGCGCAAAATGGCAAAATTCTCGTATCGTGCTTTTCTGGTTTATCCAGGTTAGGAAACACTCTCGGAAACTCTCAGGAGCCGCGCAAAGCGGCAAGTTATATCCATACAGTTCCTTAGCAGTTCCTCAGCTCCCGGCGCTCTCATATCTGCGCATTCCGATCCGAAACAGTCCGCAGCTCAGGGCGAACATGACCGCGCCCACCCCCAGGCCGATGACTGCCATAGGAACCGGAATGACGCTCCCCTCCATTTCCAGAATGTCTTTAACCGGATAGAAAGTGATCCACGCAAGGGGCAGAAGGAATGTAAACAGCGCCTGCGTCCATTTCGGATATATAGTAAGCGGATACATGGACACCCGCTCAAAAAGCGCTCCCACCATATCCGTAAAATTTGCCGTACTCTTCGTCCAGAACGAGAGGGAGCCGCAGAAGATCCACACCGCGCCCCGGATCAAGGTTCCGCCGGCCAGTGTAAACAAGATCAGAGCAATGTTCGCGGCGTTTACTTCCAGATGCACCTTTGCGCACCCATAAAAAAATACCATCAGCCCGGGGATCATGTCGGTGATGCCGATCAGATTGAAATCCTCGAACAGAAACTGAAACAGCACTCCCATGGGCCGCAGTAAAAACATGTCATACTCTCCCTCTACCACGCAGTAGGGCATGTACCATGTCTGGATAAAAAACACCACTGCCAGCCCATGGCTCAGCACGGACATGCCGTACAGGAATGCCAGGCTTTCATATCCCCAGCCGCCCAGGCTGCCAAAGGAATCCACCACGAACTTGATGGTGGCGAATCCCACCACCCACTGCACGCAGTTGGCCAGCACATGGCCGATCAGCATAAACGGGTATTCCAGCCGGGACTGGATGGATTGCCTTGTCAATGCGGCCGCCACAGAAGCGTAATATTTTATTTTTTTCATCCTCATCACCCTCCTTGGATCAGGACGGCCGCAGCCGCCTTTTTCTGCACCGCATGAAATATCAGCCACAGCGCCGCGCACCAAAACAGCTGCAGCACAGTGCGCAGGAGCATTTCTCCAAATGTATAACGCCCGATATAAATCCCAAGGGGAAGCTGGTAGATATTTACAAAAGGCAGACACTCCAGAACTACCCGAACTCCATCCGGGAAAAACCAGAGAGGGATGACGCTGCCGGAAAGCAGCTTCATAACGAATCCCTTTACATTTCTTATGGGCCCCATGACGATCGTCTTGAAGGCGCACATCCCCAAAAGAGCAGCCAGCATCCAGTTGATGAGATACCCGACCGCAAAGCTTACGAGGAAAAGTATGACGTGGACAGCAGATGCCGGAGCCGGCAGGCCGAACAAGGCGGAGCCGATAAGGAACAGCGGGACGGCGGTCTGGAAAAAAGCAACAGCCATATCGCCCAGATCCTCCGCCAGATAGATCCCATAGATATTCACAGGCTTTAACATGTCAAGCGCCACGCTGCCGGATCGGACACTGCTCTCGATCCGGCCCTCCACACCCATGGTCAGCAGATTTCCCATGATCACAGAAATCGTCGTGTAGGTAAGCATCTCCCGTTCCCCTACTCCTGAGACATTTCCCGTCCCGCCATAGGCCGCCTTCCAGAAGCAGGCCATGGCGAACATGAGCAGACACTGAATGGATATGGTGGAGATGACGTTGAACCGGTAAGCCAGGGCAGACTGGATCCGCACCTTTGCAACAAATAAATAAGCTTTCATTTCAGACCTCCACAATTTAAGGAACTATCGATCATTTCATGATAGATAGTTCCTTGTTCTTTTCATATACTTCCGTATACATCAGACCAGATCATACTTCACAACATCCATCCTGACCTTGCCGTCCGCAAAGAAGGAAATCCCGTCTGCCGCAGGATCTGTGTAGAAGGTCGCCGTCATCACCTGCTCCCCGTCATTGACAAAGACCTCTGCGCTGAACCGGTCCAGGATGATCCTCAGCTTCAGCTCCTCCTCCCGGCCGCTGATCTTACATCTTCTCTGATGGATCAGCGCCCTGCGGGAGCCGGAAAACTTCCGGTCGATCTTCAGCACCGACTCATAGGGGCGGAAGCTTAAAGAGGTCTGATATTCCTCATTCTGTGCAAACCGCACCGCAAATTTCCGGTAAATGCTGTCCGGATCTCCCGGACGGATGGACACTTCCATATCGATCCTCCGTCCCCGGACGCCTTCCAGATGGATGGTGCCGTTTTCCAGGATCACATCGGAATGCGCCACCTCATTTTTCCGCATGTCATCCAGTTCCCGGACCGGCTTCTGGTACAGCCTTCCGTTTTTCACAGAAAGCTCTCTCGGAAGGCTCATCTGTCCGAACCATTTCTGATAGGGAGAGTGGGGCATACTGGTGTCCCAGTTCTGCATCCAGCCCATCATGATCCTGCGTCCGTCCGGAGCCAGCACGGTCTGGGGAGCATAAAAGTCAATCCCATAATCAATGGACTGCTGCTTTTGCTCCGAAAATGTGAGCGTCTTCCTGTCATATTCTCCGATCAGGCAGAGCGTTCCGTTTCCGTTGTGAAATTCAAAGCCCTGAGGCAGCATATCCTGAGGGCTGGTCAGCAGCACCCATTTGCCGTCCAGTTCAAAGAAATCCGGACACTCCCACATTTTTCCGATCCGGTTCCGGTTTTCCGCAAGTACCTTTTCATACTTCCACCGGAACGCATCCTCGCTGGAGAAAAGCAGGATCTGCCCGCTTCCGTCCGCCGGGCGGTTTCCGACCACACACCAGTACCTTCCGTCCTCGTCCTTCCACATCTTCGGATCCCGGAAATCCTCTCTGCTGAACCCTTCCGGCAGATCCCTGCTGTCAAGGACCGGGTTGCAGTCACATTTCTCATAATCCACACCGTCCCCCACCGCAATGCACTGTGTCTGTATATCACAGTGCCCGCCGTTCCACTGGGGCGTCCTTACCACTCCGGTATACATCAGAAGCTGCCTGCCGTCGGGAAGCTCGATCGCGCTGCCGGAAAAACAGCCGTCCCTGTCATAAGCCTCATCCGGCGCCAGCGCGGCGGGCAGGTAGTCCCAGTGCAGCAGATCCGTGCTCACCGCATGCCCCCAGTGCATGGGACCCCATTTGGTATCATAAGGGTAATACTGATAGAACATGTGATACCTGCCTTTATAATAAGAAAATCCGTTGGGGTCATTCATCCAGCCGGTACGGACAGATAAATGGAAATCAGGCCTTTCTTCTTTTTGGATCATTTTTTCGGAAGCTTCCTCATACTTCCTTGCTTCTCTCAATGTCTGACTTGTCATAATTCATTTTCCTTTCATCATATATATGTTATACTGTGCGGCAGATTTATCTGGCGCGCAGTATAATTCATGCCGACCAGATGCTTGGACAGCAGGCCGCAGCCTCGTCCGCAGCTGCTGTCCTGTCTCTTTCGTCATATAATGACATTATAAATCATTTTTACTTATTCTGCCATCTCTGCGTTGTAGGCATCCAGATATTTCTGGAATAATCCCAGATACTCCTCCAGCCCGTACGCATCCAGGTCATCCAGGAATTTTTCCCAGTCCGCGTCCGTAAATCCGTTCATGATCCAGTCCGCCTTATGCCTGTTGATCGTCTTCTCGATATCCGCCTGCAGGTTCGACAGTGTCTCGGTGTCCTCCCTGCTCATGAAAAGGTTGGGATACACATATTTTGTGTGCATGTCGGGCGTGTAGATATCTTTGATCCAGTCCAGACGGTACTGGGCGTCATCCGGGCAGGTCACGTACACATCATAGTACTCGTCCAGAACAGCGAGAGGTCCGCCGACAGCTTCGGCTTCCCGGACCTCCACCGGGGAGGCGTCGCCCAAAGGAGCATGTTTCAGCATCTCCCCCCCCCTGGTCGTTGGTGCTCATCTCGAAGATATCAAAGTCATCGTCTTCCCCGTAGGTTCCCCAGTTATTCTGCGGGGACTGGATCGGCGCGTACATCTGATCCAGCCATGCGCATACCAGGGCCGGATTCTCCGCCACAGAAGTTACCACGCAGCGTCCGCGGTCAAATCCGCTGGTAAAGGAGCCGTTCGTAGGAGTGATATTTCTCGTGTCCGCCGTCAGCGCCGGGAGCGGAACCCAGTCCTTCAGGTTGTCGATATTTCCTACGTCCCAGCTGAAGCATACGCCGTAACGGCCTGACTTTCCTTTCGCCACATAGGTGGACCATTCCTGGGTAAATGCCTCCGGGTCGATCAAGCCTTCATCATACAGTTTGTGAAGCCATTCGATCCCTTTCTTCCAGCCTTCCTGCACAGCGGCGCAGATGACTTCCTGATCATCCGTCACCGCGATATGTCTGGCCTTGTCCGCGTCGCCGTAGCCTTCCCCAAAGCCATTGATCAGGATCGCCGGATCCTGGCCGCCATCATTAATTATACACGACATGGGGATGATATTTCCATCAATATTAAATTCTGCCTGAAGCTCTGACGCATGGTCGCGGAACGCCATCAGAACCTCTTCAAATTCATCGACTGTCTCCGGCATCTCCAGATCAAGAAAATCCATCCATTTCTTATTGATAAAGCTCATATTATCAATGGTCTGGATCGCCGTCTTTTCCGAACCAAGCTGCTCGATCCAGGGCAGAGACCAGATATGGCCGTTTACATCCGTACACATGATCCTGTACTCCGGATATTTGTCAAACACCGATTTCAGGTTCGGCATATAGTTGTCGATATATTCTTCCAGCGGAATGATTGCGCCGAACTCCCCGTACTTGAGCAGGTTGCTGTCTGAAAAGCCTGCCGTGAAAACAAAATCAGTCAGCTTGTTCGGGTCAGACATATTCAGGGATATCTTATCCGCCCACTGGTCGTTAGGGATGGCGGTCCAGTCAATATGCACATTGGTCTGTTCCTCGAGGCGCTTGAAGATCGTCCTGTTATTGGGTTCTGACTCCGTGCTGGGCGGATAATTGATCAGCCCGGTCAGCGTCACGGTTTCCTTCTGCGGAAACTCCAGGGTTGCCTCGTCCACCGGACGGAATGTGCCGTCATTGATCTTTACCTTGCCGCAGCCTGCCATAGAAAGTACCATACAGCCTGCCAGCGCCGCTGCCATTATACGTTTTACTTTTCTATATCTCATGGTCTGTCTCCTTTTCCTCTTCAGCTTAGCCCTTTACAGCGCCTGCCATGATCCCGCTGTCAAAATATTTCTGGAAGAACGGGTACATGATCAGAAGCGGCAAACTGGAAATAATAATAGTTGCGTATTTCAAAAGCTCTGCCAGCTGCGCGCGGGCCGCCGTACTCTGCATATCAGAGATCATGCCGGATTCCGGCTGGTTCTGGATCAGGATGGAACGAAGTACCAGCTGCAGAGGCTGTTTTGCGGAATCATTGAGGTAGATCATTGCGTCAAAGTAGCTGTTCCACATACCTACAAACTGCCACAGAGCAAGCACCGCGATAACCGGCGTACAGACCGGAAGCAGGATCTTGAAGAAGAATGTCAGCTCATTTGCCCCGTCCACGTCCGCCGCTTCCCGGAGTTCCTTCGGGATCCCGCGGTAATAAGTTCTGGCAATGGTCATATTCCAGACGCTGAAAGCTCCCGGGAGGATGACCGCCCACATGCTGTCCACCAGACCTAAGTTACTTACGATCAAGTAGGTCGGGATCAGGCCGCCGCCGAAGAACATGGTGATCATGAAAATAATATTGAAAAATCCTCTTCCCTTGAAATCCGCCCTGGATAACGGGTAAGCCGCTAAAAGCGTAACAACTACAGACACCACCGTAAATAGTATGGAATAGATGACCGCGTTTTTAAAACCAATCCAGATCTGGCTGTTGGACATGACACGCTCATAGGCAGTCGTCGTCCATTTGCTGAAATCAAAGGTAATTCCCTTATTCTGCAGTGTAATGGGATCCATAAAGGATGCCACGATGATGTAGATCATGGGCACGATGATCGCCACTACAAACAGCCCAAGAAGTATGTATCCAATTGTCAATAATATCTTGTCCTGACCGGAATATCTTGTTTTTACCACTTCGTACGCACCTCCTTATAATCCCTGTCCGTCATTCATCTTGGCTACGATCTTGTTCACGGCAACCAGAAGGATGACATTGATCACGGTGTTAAATAAACCTACCGCAGTTGAAAAGCTGTAATCTCCGTCGATCAGACCTTTCCGGTATACATAGGTGGCAATGATCTCGGATGCCGGGAGGTTCAGGTCTGTCTGCAGCGCGTATGCTTTTTCAAATCCGATGCTCATGATATTTCCTGCCTGCAGGATGAACTGGATCACGACCATATCTTTGATCGCCGGCCACTCTACCGCCTTGATCTGCTGCAGGATATTCGCGCCGTCCATGACAGCCGCTTCTTTGAGCTCCTGGCTGGCGTTGGACAAAGATGCCGTATACATGATGGATGCCCAGCCTGCGCCCTGCCAGATACCGCTGATGATGTAAATGGAGCGGAACGCTTCCGGCATGGTCATAAAGTTAATCTCTGTTCCCATCAAAAGATTCAGAGGGCCTGTCACGGAAAGTAAGATCCTCACGATACCGCAAAGTACGATGACAGATACGAAGTTGGGAAGATACAGCACCAATTGTATCTTTTTCTTAATGCCCGTACTCTGGATCCGGTTCAGCAGAAACGCCAATAGGATCGGCATCGGAAATCCCCACAGGAGGCCGTACACACTCAGTTTCAAAGTATTGGCCAGATAGCCCATAAAGTCCGGCGAGGATAAGAACCTGGTAAAATGCTTCAGGCCCACCCATTCGCTTCCGGAAACACCCCGGAATGGGTTGTAGTCCTGGAACGCGATCAGAATACCGCTCATGGGCGCGTACTTGAAGATCAGTGTCAGCAACAGCGCGGGCATCAGGAAGATCGCATATAGCTGCCAGTGCTGCTTTACATACAGCATGGTGTTGTGAAATCCCTTGTCCTGTCTTTGATTTGGAACAGTTGTTGCATTTGTATTCATAATTTCCTCCTTTCTCTCAAATCCCTTTTTCTTTTGCACACTTTTTCTCTCATTACCTTATTCCTCTCCTTCCCACTTTTATGATTTGTGCATTTGTAAAATCATTGTAACACATTTTGGGATTTGCTTATATAAATTTATATCACTTTTTTTACATTTAGTCAATACTTTTTCGCCATTTGCACATATTTATTTTTTGCATTTTTATTCTTAATGCACATATCGATTAGATTCACATCTATTTTTCACTACATTTTCGGAAAAATCTCTAATTTTTACATTTTTACATTTGACACAATCTCTTTTGTGCATTATAATGTTTTTAGAAAAGATTTACGGCAGACAGATCCCCGGACTCCGGTTTGAGGATATGCCGATACAGCAAAAGGAGGGACATATGGGTACTAGAGTTACGATACAGGACATTGCGGATGAGCTCGGCATTTCCCGCAACACCGTATCAAAGGCGATCAACAATACCGGCATCCTGGCCGATTCGACCCGGGAGAAGGTTTTAAAAAAGGCGATGGAGATGGGGTACAAGCAGTTTTCCTATGTGACCGCCGCAAGCGCTGCCTCGGGAAGCGCCGTGCTTTCCATCCCGGCCGCAAAGCAGAACACGGAGATTGCGTTATTGATCGCAAATTTTATAGACGGCTCTCATTTTGCTTCCGTCATGCTGGACAAATTTCAGATGGAGCTCTCCGGGCTGGGGTACAGCCTGACGATGCACCGGATCCTGGCGGATGAGCTGGATGCCATGAAGCTGCCTGCTTCTTTTTCCATGGAGCGGACCGCCGGGATCATCTGCATTGAGATGTTTGACTATGAATATGATAAGATGCTCTGCGGCCTGGGGCTGCCTGTCTTATTTGTAGACGCGCCGGCGGCCTGCTTCCAGGAACCGCTGGAGGCGGACCTGCTCTGTATGGACAACCAGACCGGTATCTACTTATTTATACAGGAAATGGCCCGGCGTGGAAAGACCAGGATCGGATTTGTCGGGGAATATCTGCACTGCCGCTCCTTCTTCGAGCGGTATATGGCTTACCGGAATGCCCTGCAGCTTCTGGGTCTCCCCTGCCCAGACGAATACTGCGTCACAGGGAATAAGAAGGGGATCCGCAATCCCAAATCGGAGGATTATCAGGAGTATCTCACCGAAAGCCTGCAGAAGCTGGAGCCTTTTCCGGAGGTGTTTTTGTGCTCCAATGATTCCGCCGCTCTGAATGTGCTGCAAGTGCTGAAAAAGCTGGGATACTCGGTTCCGGAGGATGTGTATCTGTGCGGCTTTGACGATTCCCCGGAGTCCAAGATCGTCACGCCCCCGCTGACTACGATCCATATCCACAGCCAGATCATGGGCTTTGCCGCCGTGAACCTGCTGATGTCGCGGATCAATGAGCCATCCCTGAATTACCGTACCATGCACACGGAAACCAGCCTGATCTACCGGGACTCTACGGAGGGGTGAGGAGAAAGGCAGATGCGGAGTATTTCTTTTTATACCTTTCGATGACCTGCCCTCGTACCGCAGGTGAGGGGGCGCCGTATTATAATAGGAGGAAAGATTTTATGGGTAATTTATTCAATCTGGACGGACCGGTCCTGCAGTTTATCAACAAGCTCGTATACAGCGTTTATCTGAATATTTTATGGTTCATCTGCTGTATTCCCATTGTGACGGTCGGCGCGTCCACCACCGCCCTCTTCTATGTATCATTAAAAGTCGCGAAAAATGAAGAGGGGAACCTGACGAAAGCGTTTTTCCATTCTTTCCGGGAAAATTTTAAGCAGGGAACGATCATCTGGCTGATCCTGCTTGGCGTAGGGATCGTGCTGGGCATCGAC
Source organism: Lachnospiraceae bacterium (assembly GCA_910573785.1). Taxonomy (GTDB): domain Bacteria; phylum Bacillota; class Clostridia; order Lachnospirales; family Lachnospiraceae; genus Schaedlerella. The sequence continues at coordinate 96,731 of CAJSZT010000016.1, forward strand.
GGGTATGTCCTGTATCATATGCGGTTTGAAAACGCGTTCTGGACGCTTTGCACGGCAATATTTTTCGTGGCTGCGGCTGCTTACAGCGTAGTCCTGATGTATATCTTCCCTCTTCTGGCCAGATTTGACAATACGGTCGGCGCGATGTTCAAAAACGCTCTGTTTATCGGCATCCGTTTTCTGTTCTGCACCGCATTGATGGCTGTCATCTATTTTGTAATGCTGCTGGTCGTGGTACGGTTCTTTACCCCGGCTGTGATTTTCGGGGAAGGGTTGTGCGCGCTGCTCTGTTCCTACCTTCTGTCCAATGTCCTGCTGCTCTGCGAGGAAAAGACGGAGGAACATGAGGCGGCTGCGGATTAAGAAGCTATGAAAGAGAAAAGAAAAAACATTCATTTTAAAAAGAGTTCGAATGAAAAATGGAATTCCCTCAACAGGAAACAGAAGGTGCGGTATGTCTGGGATTATTATAAATTTCCCATCGCAGTCTGCCTGATCTGCTTATACATCGTCGGCTATACGGCATACGGCCATTTTACCAAAAAGGAGGTTTTGCTTTATACCGCCCTTGTAAATGTGTCCGCAGGGGAGCAGCTCACCAACGAACTGGACGGCGGTTTCTTGGATTTCCTGGGCGCCGATGCTTCCAAAACGGAGCTGGAACTATATACGGGAATCAATCTCACCGACGATCCCGATGCCCCCAATCATGAGTACGCCTATGCTTCCCGCGTAAAGATCATCGCTTCGATTGATGATGAAAAGCTGGATGTGGTGCTCATGAACCGGGAAGCGTTTGACACATTTGCGCAGAACGGGTATTTCTATAATATGGAAGAACTGATCCGGGATACGGATTTGCAGAGCACGGCCAAATGGGAGCCGTACCTGGTGTCTGGCACGGCCATACTGGAAGACAATGCTGACGAACTGCTGCAGGACAGTTCCCTGGAATACCAGGCTGTGACGGAGGAATATCCTATGGGGCTTAACGTATCGCAGGCAGGCGTTTTCCGGCAGGCAGGCTTTGAAGATGACGTGTATCTGGGTGTGCTCAAAAATTCGCCGCGCATGGAGATGGCGGCGGAATATATAAGATATCTGTTTGCATGGCCGGAAAAGTAAAACGCCGGATGCCGTGCAGCAAGCGCGCGACATCGTGTGAACAGTAACTTGCAAAAAGCGAACAAAGATGTATCTATGCCCGCTTTTAACTATTTCGTATTTATTTTTGATGGAATCTGGTCAAGGTCTGACCTGTAACATTTATATTGCTTTCAACACATTGAAAGGAGCCGCCTGCTATGGACACACCTCACATCGCGCTTTTCCCTCATGAACATTTTCTGGATATACGCCCTTATCAATACGGCTGGGAAGAATGTGAACCTCTCCATTCTTTTGGTCCTTTTGTCCGCAACCATTATCTGTTCCACTACATCATCAGCGGAAAGGGAATGTTGTATTCTCACGCCGCCAATGGTAATATACACGAATACCGCCTGGATGCAGGCCAGGGATTCCTGATCTGTCCGGGACAAATTAATTTATACACCGCTGATGAGAAAGATCCCTGGAAATATGTCTGGATAGAATTTGACGGAATGCGCGCAGAGGAATGTCTGCTCCAGGCGGGTTTAGAACAGAGCCAGCCCATTTACCGCCCACGGAGCATAGAAGAGGGAAAAATTTCTGCAGGACCATATGCTCTATTTTTTTGAAAACTCGAAAAGATCTCCCGTCCACCTGGTTGGAAAGTTATACCTGTTTCTGGACGAACTCATTGAGTTCTCCACCAGCCGGCAGAATACAGAAGAAAAAAGAGAACAAGATTTTTATATCAATGAAGCGGTAGTGTATATCCAGCAGAATTTCAACCGTGAACTGACTGTCGATGAAGTAGCCGTTTTTTGCAAATTGAACCGAATTTATTTCAGCCGCAAATTTAAAAAAGTCATAGGCTGTACTCCCCAGGAATTTCTGATCCGTCAGCGTCTGACAAACGCGGCCGAGTTAATGAGTCTTACTGATCTGCCCATTAAGAGCATAGCAGCTCAATGCGGATACCCCAACCAATTTCATTTTTCCCAGGCTTTCAAAAAATTCTACGGCATGCCTCCCCAGGAGTGGAGAAAACACAATCACGCGGAAAGGGACTGACCCACAGTGAGTCAGCCCTTTTCATTTTCATCTCATCCAACTGCCTTCAAATATACTTGAAAAGCAGGATAATCCCCCCGTATCTGCGGAAGGGGATAACCGGCCTTCATCAATTCCCCTCCGCTGTAAGTCTCCCCGATTCCATCAACCTGATATTGAAATGACGGATTCAGCCCTTTCAGCCGCAGTGTCCTGAAAGGCGGAGCAGAGTGGGTACATCCCATCACCACGTTAACCAGAGCCTCTTTCTGACCAGCGGACACCTGCTCCCAGGCTGTATATGAACTGTCCTGGAAAGGGCTGCTGAGACGGTAATAGTCCCCGTCATGTATCAGGTTATAATGCTTCTTATACGTTTCCACCTGACACCGGATCTTTCTTTTCTCTTCTTCTGTACATTTCCCCAGATCCATCTCATAGCCAAAAGCTCCGCTCATAGCAGTGATTCCCCGTGTCTCCAAAGGGGTAAACCGCCCGTTTTGTTCGTTGGGAACCGCTGAAACATGGGCTCCCATGGTACAAACCGGATAACAGAAAGAAGTTCCATACTGGATACGCAGACGGTCAATCGCGTCCGTATCGTCACTGCACCAGATCTGAGGCGTATAGTAAAGCATACCGCCGTCAAACCGGCCTCCTCCTCCGCAGCACCCTTCAATAAGTATATAAGGATAGTCACAATGCAGCCGCTCCAACAGATCATAAACGCCCAGGACATATCGGTGATAGACCTCCCCCTGGCGCCCGGCAGGCAGTCCGGCGGACCAGACATCTGTAAGACTGCGGTTCATATCCCATTTAATATAAGAAATGTCTGCACTGCCAAGTACTGCTTTCATCTGATCATAAATATGATCCCTCACATCTTTACGTGAGAAATCCAGTACCAACTGTCCCCTGCCCCTGGAAGGCGCTCGTCCGGGAACACGCAGTATCCAGTCTGGATGGGCACGATAGAGATTACTGTCCTCATTCACCATTTCCGGCTCCATCCAAATTCCGAATTTCATTCCCAGATCCTTGACGCATGGAACCAGAGCCTCCAGTCCGCCAGGCAGCTTTTCCCGGTTTACCTGCCAGTCGCCAAGCCCGCTGTTATCATCATTTCGGGAACCGAACCAGCCGTCATCCATTACAAACAGCTCAATTCCCAAATCAGCTGCTTCTCTGGCAATATCAACCAGTTTGTCAGCATCGAAATCAAAATAAGTAGCTTCCCAATTATTTACCAGAACTGGTTTCCTTTCATACTGGTACGGATCACGGAGCAAATGTTTCCGGATTGCTTTGTGATACTGACGGCTCATTTGTCCAAACCCATCTGGTGAGCAGACCATTGCCGTTTCCGGAGCCGTAAATGTCCCGGCCGGTTCCAGCGTCCAGCAGAAATGATAGGGATGGATTCCCATGACCAGACGGCTGTTCTCATATTGACTGCATTCCACCGCTGCCTCAAAGTTGCCGCTGTACAGAAGCATGGCGCCATAACACATCCCCCTGTCTTCATCTGCGTCATGATCACAGATCATCACAAAAGGATTATGTTGATGACTGGATATTCCGCGTACACTGCCTACACTTTGTATTCCCGGCCGCACCGGTCCGCGGTCCAAACACCGTTCCATCAAATGATGGCCGTTAAAAGTAATCAGATCCAGATCAGACCGGGTAAAATCCAGACAAAGTGAGGCGCACCTGCACACACGTATTGTCTCGGTCCCCTCATTCACTAACCGGATGGCACGGGTGATAAGGTCAAAATCCTCAAACACCCCATAATACATTTCCACTGCTATTTGGGCAGCCGAATCTTTCAGCAAGACCACCAGAGTCTCTGCTTCATTTTCCATACCATGAAAACCAGGCAGCCCCTCCAGTTTATACTTTCCCTTTTCCAAATGAAATCCCTCATACCGCAGGTCTGCCGTATGGCTTCCTCCTGGCAGTTCCAATTCAATAGAAGGCAGACGAAAATCCCCTACGCCACAGGTAGAATATTCCTGCGGCATCACATCCAGGGAATAATCCCTGTTTCTGCCTGCTTCATCAGGATTAGGCGAAAAACTACGTTCACCGCACTTGATCAGCCCGGACAGATCGCGGTTGTCAATCCTTGCTCCATAATAGATATGCTCAAGAACAGTAAGCGATGAATAATCTAACGTTTTTACAAGTCCCGAAATCTGTGCGATAATCTCTTTAACTGGAGAAGCATCTCCCCATTTCCCGGTTTTTGCATTCAGAGCA
>CAJSZT010000017.1:0-99431 GCA_910573785.1 Lachnospiraceae bacterium
ACTTCGGTTGATTAAGAACTTGATTATAAACAAATCTTGAATCACGTCTTTCACTTGTCAGTCAAAAAGATTATCCCACAGATTTTAGAATATGTAAAACCGGCAGGTTATTCATCGCTTACCTTTATACGCATACCATTACCTACGCAATGGAGCATGGCCGGGCGGATGATTATCTGGAATCAAGGAAGCTGAACCTGGACTGCAAAAACGCCATTGAGGACGCAATCCGGGAGAACTTTGACGGGATGCATCTGGCGCATGATGCCGCTAAGGGAGTCCTGGAGGAATATGGCGCAGAACGTGTGGTATTCATCCTTGCCAATACCGTACAGTATTTGGAGAATGACGGGAGGTTCTCTTTTGGAAATAAGGCATGGGCAAAGGGATATGAGATACCAGAGAACGTAAACCGGGGGATGGATATGAACGCTGATTATGTGGTAAGCAGCCACCCGGCTGTGCTGGACGGGTTTATCGGGCTTGCGAGGGATGAGATACAGGAACAGGAGTTAGGGAAGGAAGAAAGTGTGCAGATTAATGAGGAAACAAAAGGGTTTATTGCAAATGGGCATTTTGGCACATGGGATACAGTAGAAGCAAAAGAGATCAACGGCGAGCTATTTTACCGGATGGAACATGAGGAATACGGGGATTCTGTGGCCTCTATTATTGTCAATCAGCAAGGGGAACTGGTGGCAGAGGATTTGGAGCATGGGTTTGACCAGGGGGCAATGGAAGCCATTAGCGAGTATTTTTCGGAAAAGGGGATAGAGATGGAGACAGAGCCGCCATTCATTGCGCAATACTATGTCATACAGAACACTGATGGCGACAAGGGAGAACGGGCGTATCAGCATTTTGCAGATATGGATGCGGCAGTCACTGCCTACCATCAGATTCCGAACCATATGGATAAGCGGCTTGGCATGGAGAGCAGCGAACAGCCGCCCTCCCGGATGTCATTGATTGAATGTAAAAATGGATTGGAAACACTTACGGACATAGAAAAATATTCCTTAAGCGGGAAATGGGTGCGTAAAGAAACGATGGAAGCGTCACAGAAAGCAAAAGCGTATCTTGATAACTATGATGCTGAAATTGCATATCAGACAGGAAAAGGGTATTTTTCCATCCAGACTGTTTCCGATGGCTACGATTATACGATTTACGATAAGGATTTCAGGGAGATTGACGGAGGCGTGTATGACAATCCGGATATATCCATCGGTGAAGCAATGGAAGAAATCCTTTCTGATGAAGGCATTCCCATGACAGCATGTAAAGTTATGGACTATGAAGAATTGCAGGAGAAAGCTGAAATAGCGGCACGGGAAGATCTGCAGAAAGCGCAGGCGAAAGAAACGGAGAAGGAGAAACTGCCGCTTATTTCTGATATGGCAGAGCCGGAGCCTGCCTTAAACGGCCAAAGCCGGGCAGGGATAGAGGAAACTGTACTCTGCTATGCCCAGGCGCAGATTGATGGAATGGGGCTGCCGGAGGAAGTGGAGCTGCTTGGCGCAAGGGTATATGGGAGCCGTTCCAGGGAAGGGCTGTACCATGAAGGTTCGGATATAGATGTGGTGGTATCTTACAGCGGCAATCTGAAAGAGGATGTTTTCTTCAATGCGTTACATGAGGGGGATTTTAAGATAGCGGGAATCCCGGTTGATATCAATCCAATATCTACGGAAAAGACGGGTACGTTGGAGGAATATTTAAAGAGTGCGGAAGAATATCTGGACGAAAAACAGGGTCATATGGAGATTTCTGAAAATAACGAACAGACAGAGCAGGAGGCAACCATTACGTTTTATGTGGCGGAATGTACGGAGTTTCCCGTATTGGGTGAATACCATGAACGGCTGGAAACATTGCAGGAAGCGATGGAACTGTATGAAAAAATCCCGGCAGAGCGGATGAACGGCATTAAGGGGATCGGCTTCTGCTTGGAGGATGGCAGCATCTATGACGGGAATTTTGATTTAATGGTAATGGGAGAAATGCAGACGGAATTTATCAATGAGATCCCGCAATACCGGGACAGCCCGTTAGTGCAGAAAGCGATTGCGGATATGGAGGCGATTCTTTTGGAACAGAGGCCGGAGCGGGAAGTATCGGAATCAGCAGAGAAAGCAGAAGAACCGCAACAACCAATGCCAGAGGTAGAAAAGGAAGAAAAAGCTGTGCAGACGGAAGAAAACCAGAATTCAGACACAGTGGCACAGAAATCCGGCAGAGATACGGCGGGACTGGAAAAGCAATCTGCAGAACCGGAAAAAGCGGCTGAAAATGCATTCAAAACAGACAGGGGCATATCCGGCGTCAGCAAGAAGCAGTCTGTCCTAAATGCCCTCCGGGAACGGCAGGCAAGGATGAAAGCGCAGGAGAAGGAAAAGCCAGGGCAGGAAAGGCAGGGGCAGAAAGCACAGGCAAAGAGGAAAGGAGAACCGGAATTATGATGGTGAGGTTTGAGGAAAATGAATATTTCCTGATAGCAATGTTCCAAAAGGAAAGCAGACAGGCAACCATAGAGGAAATACATAATGTGATCCCCTACATCGACAGGGATGAAGAAATGCTCGCACTTATTAACAGCACACTGGAAAAGCTGTGGTTCCTTACGGATGAAGCATTTTTAAATCTGGATTTGGAACCGGATAAAGAGGAACCGGTAGAGGACGAATGATGGATGTGAACCAATTTGCAGTCTACCAGCTTAAAAACATCCCGGAAAACAGGCAGATACGGTTCCGGCCTTATAGTACGCTGCAGGAGAAGGGAATCCAGGTACAGTACGGGTATTATGAGCAAGTGTACCTGGCACGGATGCAGCTGGGAGATGGGCCGGAGCAGATCCGCAGGCGTTTCAACAAGAAGCTGCCACGGACATTCCATGGCCATTCAATCAGTGTCAGCGATGTGCTTGTGCTGAATAAGGATAGTGTTGTGACATCCTACTATATTGAGAAGGATGGATTTACCGTTATAGCCGGTTTTATCCAGAAAGGTTCATCCGGCGCACTTGTGTCGATTGATACGTCAGATTTCCATATTGAAGGGAAAGAAGGGAGCTGGCACGCTTTTGACAGCATTATCATAGACGGCAGGCAGTTCTTCTTGATGGAGCATGAAACCTATGGAAAAGAAGTGGCATGGGTTATACTGGATGAAGAAGGGAAGATCATTGTAGACCATACATATCGGGGGTTTGACCAGACGGCCTTACAGCAGATCAGGGATTACCTTAATCCGCCGCAGCCTACCGCAGAGCCGCAAAAACAGGAAATGTCCGATGGGCATATCCAGCCGCAATCCGGCAATACTATGGATAAGCCCTCTCTTGAAAACTGGCAGAAATATATGGAGAATGGGGAGTATATTCGCAGTTCCGAGATAGAGGAAGAACAGAACTACAACATGATTGACGGCAGACGGAATAATATGTCCCCCAAAGGTAAGAATGGCAGGGCATCCGTTCTGGCAAAGCTGCGCCGCAAACAGGCGGAGATTGCAAAGCGGTATGGGAAGCCCGCACAGCAGATGGCAATGGCAGAGGAGATGGAGCGCAGACGGAAGTAAGAAAGGGAGAAGTGTCTGGCGAACGCTGCCGGATGCTTCTCTTTTTTTGTGTCTTGAACAATGGAGAGTTTCTATGTATAATAAAACCATAGCAGGCAGGGCATAGCCGATTTGCCAGGCCGATTGGCAAAAACCGGAACCGAGGTGATATTATGCAGGGTGAAACATTACAGGAAGAACCACAAGAGAAAACAGCGGAGAAAAAGGATGCGTTTGCAAAATATACGGCGAAAGACAGTGTATTTACGACGATCTTCCAGAATAAGAAATATCTGATGCAGTTATACCGTGCGCTCCATCCGGAAGATACAAAAACTACGGAAGACGCGCTTACGGATATTACCATAAGGAATGTACTCACGAATGGAATCTATAATGACCTGGCTTTCAGGGTTGGGGATAAAGTTATGTTTCTGGTTGAGCATCAATCTTCATGGACAATGAATATCATTATACGAGTGTTGATGTATTTAGTGCAGACTTACCATGATTATTTTGAGGAACAGGGTGCAGACTTATACGGAAGCAAGAAAGTCCATCTCCCAGAGCCGGAATTATACATGATTTTTACAGGAGAGCGTGCCAACAGGCCGGAAACGATTTCACTCTCCAAAGAATTTTTCGGCGGGAAGGAATGTTCCATTGAAGTAAAAATCAAAGTGCTTTATGGCGGCAATGGAAATGATATTATCAGTCAATATGTTGCGTTCACAAAAGTATATAATGAACAGGTGAAACAGTATGGCAGGAGCCGGGAGGCTGTCACGGAAACCATCCGTATCTGTAAAGACAGGGACGTGCTCCGGGAGTTTTTGTCAGGCAGGGAAAAGGAGGTTATATCTATTATGATGGCTTTGTTTGATGAAGAAAAGATTATGCGCACCCATATCGCAAGTGAGAGGCGTGAGGCCGCAAAGGAAGCAGTAAGGGGTGGAGTAGAAAATATGTTAAAGCTGGGGAAAATGTCGGCAGAAGAAATTGCAGGCTGTTTTCCTGAATTGTCTGTGGAAGACATTCGGGAGATCGAAAAGGGGTTGCTCCAAACGATATAATACTTGGCGGCAGGCAGATACAAAAAGAAAAGTATATAGAATCCCCGGTTGTGAATGGATGCAGCCGGGGTTATTTACATGGAGGATAAAGTGAAGGAATCAGAACTGATAGGAAAAGTACATTCCGCTGTCTATCACCAGTGCCAGCAAAGGGGATATGCTGCTCCTGCAGCTGTTTTTCTGTTCAGAACGGTTAAGAAATGTCGGCGCTTTTCTGTTTTTCCGGCTGTCGGGTGTTTGACTGCCCTAAAATCTTATCGACATTGGAGCAGACGGTATTCAGTTCTTTTTGGTAATCCCGGTAGTAGTGGTAGGTTTTCTGTGCATCTTCTTTCTGCTGGAGTAGCTTTTCTTTTTCTGCTTTCAATAGCTTCATGGATGGGAGCTTCCTGTCTGCGGACTGCACTTTTAAAAATTTCCGTGCCGCTTCATAGAGTGCGATTTCCGTCGGATGCTCCTGCCGGAACTGCTCTTTATTCTTTGCTTTCACAAACTTTTGGTAGACAGGCTTATTGGCAAGGTACTGGCCTGTGTAATGGATCTGCTCGTTTACCTTCCGGAGATTGTCTTCCACAAACTTCAAATCTTTTTTGGAAGTGGAAGCATGGTTCTTAATCTCTGAAAAAGAATTTTCAAGGGAATCCCTTGTATCATACCCATGCTCCTGTATATATGCGACCGTCTTAGCCATTTCTTTCAGGTTGGAAAGTTTCACCTTGTTAGCGTAGGCGGCATTCTGCTGTGCCTTTACGCAATCCTGCAGATCAACCACCAGTCGCAAATCTGATTTGATAAAAAGGAATGATAGAGATTCCTCATACAGTAGATTGGGTGGCTGAATTGCAGTTTTTTCCGGCTTTGTATTATCTTTTTCCGCATCAACCATTTTCTTTTTGTTTTCTTTACTCTCTGCATTTTCCTTAAACAGCTCCTGGAGGTAATCTTCTTCATAGCGTGTGCCAAGCATCCTTCCGGTGATATATTTGTTTCGTTCCGGGTGAAGGTAGCTGAACCTGCCACGGCTAACTTTCAGCCGAATATTATATTTTTCCAAAAGCAATGCCTGGAAATCTTCCTGGCTGCAGGAAACGGCTACGGCATCTTCGATTGCAGACCGTAGGAAATCTTTCTGTGTCTGGAATACCGTTTTTCGCGGCGTAAGCCCGTCTGCAAGGAGCTGTCTGTTACGTTCATCCAGTTTCTTTTGTCCTCTTCGTCCTGCGTGGTATTCCCGATCTGTGATTTTCTTCTCTGTCGGGGCAAGCAGATCTATCTGGTGCAGATGTTCCCGGCGGCATATATCCATGAGCGACTGCTTTAAGTGGATCAGGTAATCTTTGGTAACATGATGCTTATACCCGGCACGGGAATCGCAGGCCCGCTCCATAAAGTTCTGGCGTTCCACATCAAATTTCCGTAAGCTGTTGATTACGATATGTACGTGGATGTTTCCGCTTCCATTATGCCCGTCCATGTGGGTACAGACAAGAGCCTGATGTCCGGGAAAGTTTTTCTTTGCATATTCCATTCCAATCTGCTGTGCCTGTTTCCCGGTCAGTCCATTTTCAGTTGCGTCCTTTGGGTCGAAGCTGATGATATAATGGTGGGATTTAATCTCGTCATAGGATTCGTTTTTGTGGTATCGGGCATTTAGTTCCCGGCACTCCATGTCGAACGTGAACGGATCACAGTTTATGCCATCCATGATATATTCCTTACGTGGAACCAATTCACCATTTTCATCAAGGATCGGTTTGTTGGTATCTTCATCATGTTCAAACATGAGATAACGCTGTATTTCCCCATAGTCGGCATTTTTACTCGCTATGTGTTTCAGTATTGCCATCCAAACTCCTTCTGGCGGCAGAATGGAAATCTCCTGCCATCTTCAAGACTTCATATTTCATTTCATAGATTCTGGCCACGCTCTGGTCGATTGCCTTACGCATTTCCTGTGAATGGATGCCGCCGCTGTTAAAGTGCCTTGCAATCTGGTTTAAGTTGCTGCCGATTTTCCCAAACTCCGCAACCAGCTTTTTCAGCTCCGGCAGGTCTGCCACAATCTCATATTTTGCTGTGACCTTCTGCTTCATAATTTGTTTTCGGACATATTCAGCCAGTGGAAGGTGCGCAGCTTTAGCGCTTTCAGAGACAATTTCATATTCCGTATCGGTAAGGCGGAGCATAATCTGGTTCTTGTGTTGTAATTCCTTTTCCTTTTTTGGTCTTGCCATTGCATAGTTCCTTTCTGTTAAAATTGTAAGGGTGATAGTTCATTCCTGATTATAAGGACTTAAAAAGAGTTCCTATAATATAAGCCGATTGGGGAATGCCAATGGGAAACGAAAAAGGGATTTTTTATAGAAATCTTTAGATTTCTCCGTGATTGGCACAATTACGCTGCTACTATTTTTTATAGGAGCCAAACTGCATATTTGGAAAATATGCCAGAACCGAGGGCATGGGGAGCGGAATCCCCATCAAGTTTGCCGGGAAGCAAAATCCACGAAGTGGGTTTTGAGTAACTCAGGAGAATCTTGCCCTGATTATCCCGAATTCGGGATAAAGAAAAAAGAGGTGCAATTGATGAAAAGAAATATTACATCAATTAGCGGTTTTATTACATCTAGGGAAAATAAAAGAAATGTAATGCTATAATCTATATTGTATTATAAAAAGTAAAGGAGGATATGATTTATGAAGACAAGTTGTAGCTACTATATCCAAAAACCCAAAAAAGTTTATGATACTACATAAACTGATTTACAGAAACTATAACTAGAATCTATTTCATTTAAATTGCTTCAAAAAAGGGAGAATAAGTAGGGTTGAATTTATTTAGGAAGGTAATAAATTGCCTAGTAGAAGGGGCTATAATGTTAGGTGTGGAGATAATATTAGATAAAGGAGACAGGAACTTTTTATCAAATAAAAAGACCTTTGGATCAAAATTATGTTTCTTTTTTTCTGTTTTTATTGAAGTAATATTAATAGCTAGTAGCATTCTACAATTTTTTAATGGTAATCCTTTGGATGGAACGATTTATATGTTGTTTGGGATTGGGATAGCAATTTATTTTATAGTAATTAAAGAAAATCAAAAAGGAGGAAAAGATAATGGACAGTAATGATGTTTTATTTGAAGAGATTGAGGTTACAAAAGTAGAGGGATACTCTTCAGAAAGTGAAATAGAAACATATAAACTTTCAGGAATAAAATGTATTCCTGGAACAGGATTAGCGTGTGGCGCCGCTTGTAAAGGGTTTGGATGTGGCGCATTTTGTTAAGGTTAGGAAATCGGTTGAAAGGAGAATATGAACTAATATGACTGAAGAAAATGAAGTAATATTTATGGAAGAATGTGAAATTTCAAGTGAATTTTTGGAAGAAGAGGGTACTCCGACACCACGTAAAGGATATTTATGTGGATTTAGCTGTAATAATGGAAAAGTTTGTGGATTTGGTTGTTACTAAATTTATATGTAAGTGGCATTATAAAAGAATAATTTGAATAAGATAAGGAGTATTATATGATGGAAAACGAAGAAATCTACATGGAAGAATGTGAAGGATTTGAAGTATGTGGAGATAATCCACAATCTAGGGCAGGTGGAGTATGTGGGGTTTCTTGTTTTACTACTGGAAATAGATGTGGTACTGGTTGTGGATCAAGCAAGCCGGGAGGCAATCATTGTGGGTGGGGATGTTAAGAAGAAATTAGCGTGATAGAAAAACGAGACTATGTAAGACATATTGCATAGTCTCAAAATAATAACCATGTAACAAATGGACAATAAGATTTTAAGGAGCTTATAGAAAGATGCACATAATAACCAATACAAATAGTGATTATAAAATTGTTTATTTTCCCGAAAGCAAACGCTTTTTTAAAGTAAATGATAAAGCTATTTCTCTTATTAAAACAATTATTAATGAAACACCTGAGAATCAGATTTGCAAAGAATTTAATCTTATTGAATCAGACATAGAATTATACAAAAAAAGGGTAAATGAGTATAGAACCCCCATTACATGCATTCCAGAAAGCAGAGCGGAAAATGATGAGATATTAGGAAGATTGGTTATACATTTGGCTAATGGGTGCAATTTGAGATGTGTATACTGTTATGCCAATGGAGGAACATATCATTCATCATCAGCTATGCTTAGTAAGAAAACCGTTGATCAGATAATTGATATCTTTTATGGCCGATACAAAAGGATTATAGGATTGCAATTTTTTGGTGGTGAACCTCTTCTCAATATGGAAGTTATGGAATATGCGTGTCAAAAATTTAAGGAAAAAGATCCGGAAATCACTTTTGGTATTGTGACAAATGGAACATTAATTGATTCTGAATTTATTAGAATTGCAAATCAATATCAAATTCATACAACAATAAGTTATGATGGGAATTATAAAGTTAATAACATTCTGCGAATTCAGAAAAATGGTAATGGGACATCAGATCTTATTTTGCAAAAAGCAAAAGAATTTAAAGAGAAGACAGGGTTGCTAGATACAATAGAAGCAACATATACACAATATCATTATGATAGTGGAATAAGTATTTTGGATTGTATTAAACATATTAATGAAGAATTACCAGGAGTACCAGTTCATTTAGTGCCTGTAAGTGGTTCGGAAGAAAGTGATTTTATTCTGAAGGATTACACGCCATTTGTTAACTCTATAGATGATTTTTTTAAAGAGAACGAACAGAGTAGTCAAAATAATTATACCTATTCATTGATGCAACGAATTGTTTACGGAATAGTGAATAAAACATCTAGCTGTGGTTATATTTGTGATGCAGGTGTTAGTACACTTTCGGTATCGGTAAACGGTGATCTTTATCCATGTTTTATGTTTACAGATTTAGAAAACTATAGATTAGGAAATATATTTGATGAGAATTTGTTTGAGAGTGAAAGGCTTATTAACAAGATTACGGCAATAAGAGAATTCAGCGATAAAGATAAAAATGAGGAATGTAAAAATTGTTATATTAAAAATTTATGTAATAGTTGTCTTGGGCTCAACTCAATGAATGAAAATACGGATAAATTTGTTATGGATGTTAAATTCTGTGATATGTCAAGGAAAATGACAGAACAGATTTTGATTCATTTAGCTAAATTGCCGAATGCAGGAAGGAATGATTAATATTTTTAGAGGAGTATCTTATTTTGCTAAATACTGTTGGAAATATAATAAGATTTATATTATTTTTTTATTTCTTCAACAGATTATTTCTAGTGCTTACATAGTAGTTTCTCTTGTAATTCCTAAGTATATAATTAATATGTTGTTTCTAAATAAGAATATTGAAAGTGCAGTGACTTTAATAGTAATACAAATTACCTTAACATTAATATATAGTTTTTTTGATGGATTTTTAAAGAACAGAATACTTTTGAAAAGAATGTTGGTTTTTAAGCAATTTCAGTTATATCTTGGTGATACTGTAATGAAAGCTGACTATGCAAAAGTTGAAAATCCTGAATATCTGGATACAAGAAGCAAAGCTTATAAGTTTCTTTATGGAAATGGAAGTGGATTTGGACAAGTGCTAGAGTCTGGTTTTTCTATAATTGGTAGTTTAATAACATTATTGGGAATAGCCAGTATTTTGGGAAATCTTAATCCTTTATTTATTATTCTTCTTATAGGTATTGTATTAATCAATACGTTTTTTGATGCTAAATATAAAAGAAAAAATATTACGTTGAATTTGGAAAAAGTAAAATATGAGCGGAGAAGCATGTATTTTACTAATATATTTTCTGATTTTCGTTATGGGAAAGAAATTCGTGCCAATTGTCTTTCTGACTGGTTACTGTCTTTATATAGTGAACAACTGGATTCTATGCAAGCCTTTTACGAAAAAATTGCCTATAATAATATTATAGGAGTGATTGTCGGCGCTTTTATATATTCAGTACAACAGATTTTGCTATATGGATATATTTTGATTAAGGTTATTCAGCATATAATTACAGTTGGCGATTTTACAATGTATTTAAATTGTGTACTACAATTTACTTCTACCTTAAAAATTATTTTATCTCAAATTATTGATTTGCGTCAGTGTACGGATTATTTTTCTTCATATGAAGAATATATTTCTATAAATAATTGTAAAATAAGAACAGGAAATTTAAAACCTCCTATAGATAAAGATAGATTTGAAATAGAGTTCAGAAATGTTTCATATAGATATTCTGGACAATCATTTTATGCGCTTAAAAATGTTAACGTTAAAATCCAATCAAATAGTAAAATTGCTATAGTAGGTGAAAATGGTTCAGGGAAATCAACATTTATTAAATTGTTACTACGGATTTATGAACCTACTGAGGGAAATATCTATATTAATGGTATTAATATTCAAAACATTGATTATGAATATTATAGTAAATTATTTGCCTCAGTATTTCAAGATTATAAACTATTTTCCATGTCCATATACGACAATATAACTCTTGGAAAAAAAGAGACAGAAAAAAGCAATATAAAACAAATATTTGATTGCTGTGGTATGTCTAAAAAAATTGAAAGTTTGGAAGATGGATTAGAGACATATATTTATAAAGATTATAAGAGAAATGGATTTGAACCATCTGGAGGAGAGGGGCAGAAAATAGCTTTAGTAAGAGCGTTATATAAAAACACACCAATAGCAATCCTTGATGAACCTACATCGGCTTTAGATCCCAAAGCTGAAGCACAAATATATGGTCAATTTGACTCTTTCTTTAACAATAAGTTAGTTCTTTATATATCACATAGATTTGCGGTGACAAAATTTTGCGATAAGATTCTCATATTTATGGATGGCAAAATAGTTGAAGAAGGTACACATAAGGAACTTATTAATAAGGGTGGAAAATATGCTGAGCTATATAAAGTTCAAGCTGATTATTATAAATAGTTGAATGAAGGAGAAAAGTTGTGGAACATTTTATTGTGCAAATACGAGGATTAACCAAAAAGTATAAAAATAAAACAGTGGTGGACAATGTGTCACTTTCTGTTGAGGAAGGAAAGATTTATGGGCTTATTGGAGTAAATGGAGCAGGTAAGACTACATTGATGAAAATGCTTTGTGGACTAACCAAACCGGATGAGGGGGATATCATTCTCATGGGAAGTTCAAACATGTGTACGCAATTGGAGAAAGTAGGATATAGTATAGAGTATCCTGCTTTATACCCTGAATTTGATGCATTTGAAAATATGATGGCACAAGGGATTCTTTTAAATTGTACAAAAAAGGAAACTATTTATAGAATCTTGGAATTAGTAGGCCTAAAAGAAATCCATAAAAAAGTAAAAACCTATTCATTAGGAATGAAGCAAAGACTGATGATTGCTCTATCACTTTTAGGAAATCCACGTTTGTTAATTCTTGACGAGCCTATGAATGGTCTGGATCCAATAGGTATAAAGCAAGTTAGAGATTTGTTTTATGAATTGAATAAAGAAGGAATATCATTTATTATATCCAGCCATATATTAGATGAGCTGTCGAAGATATCACATAAATTTGGTATTATGGATTCGGGAAAACTTATTAAAGAGATTACGCAAGAGGAACTTCATAATTTAAATAGTCATAAAATTCTTATAGAAGTAGATTGTGTTGAAAAAGCACTTGAGATTTTACAAGAAGAATTTGGACAAAGTAATATTGAAGTCAACAAACATACAATCATATTAAGTGATTGTAATTCGGATCAAAAGATTAATAATATAAATTTTAAATTACTTTCATATGGAATTGGTATTACAAAATTTGTATCTTTGGAATCTGACATAGAATCATACTTTTTAAAACTAATAAGGAATGAAAAAAATGGATAGATTATTAAAATCTGAATTATATAAATTCAAAAGAAATAATACATTTAGAGTTTGTGTTCTCTTTTTGGTACTGATTGTGCCATTTTCTATATATGTACTTTGGAAAGATACTGATATTCCATTGAATGGAGCCGAAATACTTTTAAGTCGTATGGGGGATAATATTCCGGTTGTAGTTATTTCAATATTTATTTCAACATTTGTTGCAGAAGAATTTTATACAGGACGTATTAGATTGATATTGCCTCATTCTGAGTCAAAAATAAGATTTTATTTATCTAAATTAGTAGTTTGTTCAATTGCAATGGTTTTTGCTAATATAATAGAACTTGGATTATATAGTCTCATTGCAACAATAGGGTGGGGATTTGATCCAAATAATGTATTTAACCTTCCTGGGTTTATCATGTTTATTATTTTGCAAATAATAGTTTTATGTGCGTATTCATCTATTTTTGTATTTACCGCTATGCTTACAGGATCATATGGGAAGTCGTTGGCAATTAATATCTTTATCTTGCTTTTTGCGCCTAATATATTAGGTTTTATAGATAATATTTTAGGAACACAGATTTATAATTGTTGGCCGAGTCAATGTTCTGTTTTGGCAGGAAGTTTTCAAATACCTTTTTCAACATGCATTGAAGTGTTCTTATCAAGTTTAGCTGTAATATTAATTACAACGGTATTAGGATGTAAAATTTTCAGTTATAGAGATATTTAGTAAAAGAAAGATTTTAATTCCTCGCAGCTTGCTGTGGGGAGCTTTATGTTCAAAAAGAAGTGGAGTAATATACAGATTAATCATTGCTGAAAAAATTGGAACAGTGATATTAAGTGTGTGTTGAAAATAGTCGATATATTATATTATATTATATTATATTATATTATATTATATTATATTATAATTATAATTGGGGTGTCAAAGGGATATTCTGTGAAAAACATTTGTACAATTTCACTAAAACAGTGACCTCTAAAACACTCAAAAAGGTAGTTGATCGGCATTGATTTTTGTGCAATATAGCAGTGCCTGTTTGAAAAATTGACCTTTTGACACCCTAATCATAATATGTAGTATTAATAAAATGAGGGAAAAGAATTAGGCTTTTTAAGTCATATTATACATGTGGTTAGGTAAAAAAGTGAAAGACGGTAAAAAAATAGAAAAGAGTTGATAAGTATGCTGAACATTGCCGTTTGTGATGATGATATACAAGCTACTGGAAGAATGGAGAGGATGATACAGGAAATTGCAAAGCAGAATTTTGTCGATATAGATATAGATGTGTTCTGGAGCGGGGAGAATCTGGTGGATGCTGTTGTAGAAGGAATTTGCTATGATATTATTTACCTAGATATAGAGATGGATAAAGAAGATGGGATTTCTGCGGCCAAAAGGATCAGGACGTATGATAAAAACGTTCTAATTATTTATGTTACGAGCCATGAAAACTATATGAAGGAATCTTTTGAAGTACGTCCGTTTCAGTTTTTAGTGAAGCCAGTAAGCGGTAAGCAAATGGAAACGTGCTTTAAGGCAGCTTATGAGGATATAAATAGTGGGGACTTTTATTTTCGGTATAATTTTCAGCGTATAAATTATAAGGTGCCGATTCGAGATATTCTGTATTTCAAGAGTAATAAGAGAAAAGTATTTATTGTGACAGAAAAAGAAAATTCCGAGTTATATGGAAAATTAAATGAAATTGAAGGTAGTTTGAAGTCCTCTAAAGTCTCATTTTTACGTGTTCATCAATCATTTCTTGTAAATTATAATCATATAAAGGGACTGGCTTATGATTTAGTAATAATGGATAATGGAAAGCATATTCCAATCAGTGAAGATAGGCGGAAATTGATCAGCGAACAATATTGTTCGATGGGGGGATTCTATGTGGATAAATAGAGTATTGCTATTTGGAATAGATATTTTACTCTCAGGATTTTCACTTTATCTGTTTTATAATTACTTTGATATTTTTTTTGAAATAGGGAAAGATAAAGTATCGTTAATAACAGGCTTTATTATATTTATGGTATGGCAGCTTTTTATGACAAATAGTACTATGTTACCTGCTTACATAAATATTGGAATTACTACTGTAGTGACTATGCTTGCAGTAATGGCTATTTATGAAGGGCAATTCTGGAAGAAGTGTATTTTTACGGTATCTTTTAATGCAATTTGGATGTTAATAGAAATATTAAGTGGTTATCTATTCCTGATTTACTGTAAGCAATTAAGCAATCTTCAGGGAATGGAAAAATTGGGTTCATTTGCCTCAAAACTATTGTTCTTTTTTATAATTATATCTCTAAAAAGAGTATTTATGAACGATGATATAAAAGAACTGCCTGTTAGATATAGTATTATGCTTGTATTGATTCCGATAGGAAGTATTTTCATTATGAACAATATTTTTACACTTTGTTATAAAGTAAACAGCAAGCGTGCAAATTTCAATTCAGCTATTGCTGCGATCATGTTACTGTGTATAAATGTTTTGATTTTCTATATTTATATGAAGTTGGCTGATGACTTGCGGCTGAGGCGTATGACTTCTGCTTATGAGCAGCAGTTGGAGTTATATGAGCGTCATTTGCAAGAACGAGAAATTTCTATATTGCAATTGCGTGATGTAAAGCATAATATGAAAAATAACTTGGTGTCAATACTTGCGCATGCAGAAAACGGAGAGTGCGATAAAATAATAAGCTTTGTTTATGAAATAATGGAAGAGGGAGCAATTTCAACATCAGCAATTACAAACAGTGGAAATATTGTGATTGATTCCTTGATTGGATATTGGCATATGATAGCTCAAAAGGCAGGAATAGACTTTTCGGTAAATATTAATGTTCCTATGAAGATGCCTTTTAAAGGCGCAGACTTATGTCTGATACTTGGTAATTTATTGGAAAATGCTGTAGAAGGAGCAGAAAAAGCAAAGATAGAAAAATATTTGAAAATTTGGATGAAATATGATAAAGAAAACCTGTTATTATCTATAGAAAACAGCTATGAAGGGAGACTTATAAAAACAAAAAGCAATATACTGAAGTCTACAAAACTAGATGCAGAGAATCATGGTATTGGTATCCCATCAGTAAAACGGGTTGCAGCAAAATATCATGGTACAGTAATGATTGATGATTCTGATCAGAGAAAATTTATTGTAAAAGTTTTATTATATGGGAAATAGGAAATTACATGAACAGTCCAAATTATTACATTATGTGGAAGATGGGAGTTGGATAATGGTAAAATAACAAGATAAAATTTGGTGAAAAAGGATGAAAGTGGTGCTGTATGGAAAAGGTATTATTATTTAGCAATAGTAAAAAAGTATTTGAGGTTACAAATACGATAACGTCAGGCAAATACAAGCTGTCATGGTGTACATATGATTCGTTGAAAGAAAATCAATATCCGCATTCAGATATCATTATAATGCACTTTGATAGGAAAATGACGAAAGATGGGACATTTGAATCTATTATTAAAGTGAAAGGCAGATTAGGTCATGCAATTCCAATTTTGGCATTGATAGAAGAAGGAGACCCACAAGACATTTTTTCAATATTGAATGCCGGGGCATATGATTATTTAGAAAAAACAGATGACATGCAGAAGTACAAAAAGAAAATTGATGAGCTTGCTTTATGGAATTGGTATTTAAAGCACAGTAATCAGAAGAACAGCAGTGATGATTGAAATATATCATTGCTGCTGTTTTGGTTATAGAGAGTTGCTTTATAGAAAAAGTTATATGAATACTCGATTTTTTTACAAGAAGCAAATTTATAGGATTTTTTGTAGTAAAGTATTACTGTAAATAAAAGAAAGGAGATTCATAATATGAAAATTTGAAAAATCAGACGGCAAACATGTTGGCAAATGCATCACTCAAACTGGGGAAGATGTCCGCAGATAGTAAGTGTTGTTACATCTTTCATCAGCCAAAGATGCCGGAAGCATTAAAGAAAATGAAGAATACGAAATAATGAAGCAGCTATCGGAAAGATTGACGAGATACGTCATTAACGCCGGTGCGGTTCCGGAAGAATTATATGCGGTATATCAATATGGCTTTCAAATCGGTCTGGAAATGCTCTGCTGTTTCATTACCTGTTTGGCTATAGCGATATATCTGCATATGATTCCTGAGTTTATGGTGTTTACTTCCATTTTTATTTTGCTGCGCACTTATGCGGGTGGAGTGCACTTAAATAGCTTTTTTGCGTGCTTTCTGTGCTCTGTTACCGTGCAGACAGCAGTGATGGCTATTTCCTGCATATATAAACTGCCAATCATTGGGGCATGGCTTATTATTTTAATATGCGGAACACTGATAGTAAAAATTTCACCTGTAGAAAGTAAAAACTGGGAATTGGACGATGAGGAAAAATGTCATTGCAGGAACGTGACCATAAAGATTGTTGGCGGCATTCTTGTATTTGCTGGGTGTTGTACATTAGTCGGGAAACATGAAATTGTATCGCTTGCTGCATTGACTGTCCTGGTGGTGTTTGTTTCCTTATATATTGGTGCAGTAAAATATAAAATTGAAAAGAATAAGGACATGCGGAGATGATAGATTTTATCGTTTCCGCATTTTATTTTTAGAAGAAAAGGAGAAAAGCCTGTTAAAAATAGGCAATTTTCATAGTTAAAACGTCCAATGGGTTTCGGCTCATATGGGCGTTTTTATTTATAAAGAAATTTTTTTGGAAATTTTCTTCCAGACCCCAACATCTGGCATCACCCATACGGGATAGGAGTGAAAGGGAAAAAGGACATGGACTCTGATCCTGTTGGCCGGGAAGGAGGTGAATTCTATGAAGCAACCTTCTTCCTTGGATGAGGAAACTGTCAGGCACCAGTTTGACCGGAAATGCAAGCTGGCATTGAAGGGTGAACTGGTAGATTATACAAGGCATATGGACTATCTTGGTAAGCATGAAGTGATTTTCTCTGAATTAACAGAGAGAGAATTAGAAAGCCTTTCTGTAATCGACGAGTATGATTCGGAATATTTCGATTTTCGGGCATTAGGCTATGACATCCGGCTAAAGGACATGCTGCTTGCGGAGGCGTTAAATGCGTTGACGGAAAGAAAACGTGATGTAATCATGCTGTCGTATTTCCAGGGGCTAAGCGATGCTGATATTGCAAGGAAACTGAACCTGGACAGGAGTACGGTAAATGAGCATAGGAAACGCTCGCTTGAATTGTTAAAACAAATGATGGAGGAACGTAGCAATGAAAACAAAAAGAAAAAATAGTGAAGATACAAGATTGCTGCCTTTTTGTGTCATTAAGGCAGCTACGGAGGGAGATATCCTGGCAATTCATAAAGTGTTGAACCATTATGAAGGATATATCACAAGTTTATCTGCCCGGAAGATGAAAGACAAATTCGGAAATGTTCATTATTGTGTGGATGAAACACTGCGCCAGCGTTTACAGACAAAGCTGCTCATGACAATATTGAATTTTAAGCTGATACGATAAACGGAGCAGGCAGGCATCCCTTTCTGTCAGCCTGATATTCGTTTTTCATACGCACCTTGACAATTTCATATGGTGAATCCTGCAGGATGTACGAAGCAGTTGAGCTATTTAATGAATACGCCATGACTATCTGTACCTGTCACTTTGTGACACGATGTCGTAAAGTGACAGATATTAAAAAGTATCCGGTAAAATGCGCCAGTGAAGCATTTTCGGATTAAAGCGAAGGAATGTTGATTCGGGCATTGAAGTAAAGGTACGAGCGGTAACTATTTGATTACTGGCAAAGAGACAGGGACTTTGCGGCGATGATGCTGTTTCTGACAATGATACTTCCGGAGGTGAGCTGCTCCGGTCTGAAAAGATTGCGATTCTTACAGAAAGTCTGCTATTGGCAGTTTTTCCCGTAAGTTATAGCAAATGGCGCTGTTTCCTGACAGCCGCCTGCAGGATTTGTTTTAAGCATAGAAACGCACATATAAGACAAGCAGGAGAAAATATATTGATAAAGGAACAAGCTGGAAAGGGCGTGTTTATTTTGAATGTAGAAGAAATGAAAAGAATTGATGTGACAAAAGTAGACCGGGCAGATTTAGTGGATGTGAGGGATGTAAGTATAAACCGATTTCTGAATCAAGAACGGCAAATAAACGACTTTGTAAGCCAGATTAAGAATCCATACTGTTACAAATACGGTGATTACATCGTTAAGATTGGATTTGAGGATACGGAAGTAACACTGACAGACCGTTTAAAAGAATTAGTCTTAAAAACAGCGAATATGATTTGATTTTTGAATCTTTATGGACAAATAGGCAGGCGTATGATAGAATAAAATCAGGACTAAATCCATATGTGGAAACCTGATTTTATGGTCATTTCAGCACTATAAAATTAGGAGAATATTTATGGATAAAAATAATTCATTCAAATCTTATATGGCTGCTGTATATCTCCGTCTATCAAAGGAAGATGAAGATTTGTCGCTTAAAACAGAGAAATCCGAGAGCAACAGCATTGCCAATCAAAAGGCATTGATACTGAAAGAGTTAAAATCTATGCCGGACGTTACCCTGTTCGATATTTATATTGATGATGGATTTACAGGCTTGAATTTTGAACGGCCTGCGTTTCGCCGTATGCGGAATGACATTTATGAAGGAAAAATAAACATGGTGATCGTAAAGGACTTATCCCGACTTGGCAGGGACTATATCGAATCCGGGCGCTATGTGAAAAAGATTTTTCCGTCATTAAATGTCCGTTTCGTTTCTGTACTGGATCACTTTGACAGCCTGACAGCTTCACAGAGCGATATGAATTTACTGATTCCGGTAAAAAATTTTGTAAACGATAATTACAGCCGGGATATATCCGGCAAAGTACGGAGCCATCAGGAAGTGATGCGTGAAAATGGTCTTTATGTAGGGGCATATGTGGCATATGGCTATAAAAAGGCAGAGAACGACAAAAATCGGATTGAACCGGATGAATACTCGGCGGATATAGTAAAACGGATTTTCGCATGGAAATTGGATGGCATGAATGCCGGAGCGATTGCAGATAAGCTCAATCAGTTAGGCGTGATTCCACCCTCTGAATATAAGAGGCTTATGGGAATCAATTATAAATCCGGGTTTCAAAAAAATTCTAAGGCACAATGGACGGCAGTGACTGTCACCCGGATTTTGAAAAATAAAATTTACATAGGGGTTCTGGAGCAAGGCAAGCGTGAGAAGGTGAACTATAAACTTGACAAGGTTGTAGAAAAGCCTGAAAGCGAGTGGGCTGTTATAGAAGGCAGCCACGAACCCATCATAAGCCGCACAGATTATGAAAATGTGGAACGCCTGTTATGCCGTGATACACGCACCGCTCCTGCGAAGAAAACTTTATATCTTTTTTCTGGGCTGCTATTTTGCGGTGAATGTAACCGCAGTATGGTAAGAAGGCAAAATAAGTACAAACACAGTTCCTATGTATACTACATTTGCTCTACCTATAATAAAGGGAAAGGCTGTACCAGACACAGCATTGAAGAAAGTACATTGAAGGAAATCGTGCTGGATTCCATAAGGAGGCATATAGAGCAGATTGCAGAATTGGATCAGATTTTGCAAATGACGGATTCTATGGAAATTCAATGTGAAGATGTGATAGCAAACGATACGGAGATTCTTGCAAAATACGATGAACTGAACAAATGTAAAAAAATGGAGCTTACATTGCACAAGGATTTGTTTGACGGCATGATTTCTAAAGAAGAATACATACAATTCTCACAAATCTATTCAGAACGTGCAGAAACGATTGAGAAGTCGATTCAAGCGCTCCGGCAGGAAATAGAAACCATTTTCCAGAATGGACTGCTTTCTAATGAGTGGATTCGGAAATTTGCCAGTAACAGGAACATAGATGAACTGGACAGGACTATTTTGCTTTTACTCGTTGAAAAAATCATCATACATGAAGATTGCCGGATAGAAATCATTTTTAAATATGATGATAAATATAAGACTGCCTGCCGGATTGCAGAGAATCTGTCAGAGCCTGCAAGACAGGGGGTGAATGGATCGTGGCAAGAACCGCAAACAGGTATTTGAAAGCACAGCCACTCGCAGCACGATCCAAAGAGATTTTTCTTGCGGGGAACTATCTGAGGTTATCTGTGGACAGCGACTATACGGGAAGTGATTCGTTGGAAAACCAACGGAAACTTGCAAAAGAGTACGCAGAAAAAAATAAGGATGTATCTATTGTAAAAGAATATATTGATGACGGAAAATCCGGAACCAGCTTTGATCGCCCGGCATTTACGAGAATGATTGATGATCTGAAACGGAAAGAAATAAATTGTGTGATCGTAAAAGACTTATCACGCTTCGGGAGGGAGTATATCGAAGCCGGAAATTACATTGAAAAGGTGTTCCCGTTTTTGGGAGTGCGCTTTATTTCCATTGTGGACAGATACGATAGTTGTGATGCAGGATGCGATAAAGAACTATTGCTGATTTCGTTAAAAAATCTGATGCATGAAATGTATGCAAGGGATATTTCAAAAAAAGTTGGCAGTACATTTCATATTAAGCAGGAAAAAAGGATGTTTTACCGTTCGTCAACTATCCCTTATGGATATAAGATGGATGAATCGAACGAAAACTATTGTATTGACGAACCGGCAGCAGAGATTGTAAGGCAGATTTTCAGGCGGTACAGCCAGGGAACGTCCAAATATGAGCTTTGCAGGCAGCTTTACCAGAACAACGTATTAACACCGTCACAATACCGCCAGACAGGAAGAGTTTTTAAGAGTTCGGAAGATACGTTGAAAATCTGGCAGTCATCTACCATAAACCGGATTTTAAAGAATCCCGTTTATATGGGCGATGTCTTGCGGCATAAGACGCAGCAGAGCTTTTGTGAGGGAAAGAAATCGGCAAAAGTTCCGGAGGAAGAACAAATACTGCTTACAGAAAACCATCCCCCGATTGTGGATAAAGATACTTTCCTGTCTGTCCAAAACAGATTAGCACAGATAAAAGAAGAATTTGCCGCTTATCGGATGCATTCTGATGTGATTGCAAAATCTAAAGTATTTGAGGCCGATGTACTGGAGAATAAAGTGTTTTGCGGCAGTTGCAAAGCCGTTATGGTAAGAGCCGTGGAATACCGTAAAGTAAATGAAAAAACAGAGCAATATAAAGTGTACCGCTGCAGTACCCACAGAAAAATCTCAGACTGCTGTGATTCCAGATATATAGAAGAACAGGCATTGTGTGAAATCCTCTACTGTACCATCCAGGAGCAGTTACTGCTGATAAAAGGATTAAAGAAGCAAATTGAGAACGACGTACAATTTTCATTTGAAGGTAAGTTACGGCATATCGAACATGAAAAACAGCGGATCACAAATCGAAAAGCTCTGCTTGAACAAGAATATCTGGAGCAATATGCCAGATACACTGAGGGGAGATTAACCGTTGATGAATTTCAGGAATTTCGGAAAACTTATATAGGCCAAAAGAAGTCCTGTGATATGCAGGCAAAGGAATTAGAAATAGAAGAAAAGAAAATCAGAAAAAAAAGAACATCCATTAAGAAAATGTTTTCTGCATGGATGGCACTGGATGGTGAAACCCGGCTGACAGAGGCTATGGTTCATTGCTGTATTGAACGGGTGGAAGTATTCCAGGACAAACGGATTGATATACGGTTAAGCTATCAGGATTGCTTTGCCATGTTAGAAAAATGGACGGAGGGAGGGAAATGATTCTATGATTATGGCGTTATATATGAGGCTTTCAAAAGAAGATGATGAAGTTGTGGATGAAAGTAACAGCATTACAAATCAGAGGTATATACTCCGTAGATATATAGAGCGGATGCCGGAACTATCCCATTATAGGATTGTGGAATATGTGGATGATGGGTACAGCGGTAAGAATTTTGAGCGTCCTGGTATTGGACGGCTCCTGGAAGAAGTAAAATCCGGCAAAATTTATGGAATATTGGTCAAAGACTTTTCACGCTTCGGGAGAAACCATATTGAAGTGGGAAATTACATTGAAAAAATATTCCCCCTGTTAGATGTAAGGTTTATTGCCGTGAACAACCATTTTGACAGCGCAGATTATATGGGAACAACACCGGATATGGATGTCGCTTTTGAAAACCTGATGTATGACTATTTCAGCGAAGAAAACTCTATAAAGATTAAAAGTGATCTCTTCCATAAAAGGATGCGTGGAAAGTATATGGCAACTTTCGCACCATATGGCTATAAGAAGTCACCGGAGGATCATAATAGGATTGTAATAGATGAAGAAGCGGCTGATGTAGTAAGGCTGATTTTTCGTTTATATGAGGAATGCGGCGTAAAAGCGGAAGTGGCAAAGCATCTGAATGAAAAGAATATCGCAACGCCACAAGAGTACGCAAAGAAAAAAGGCATTGCAAAACACTGGAAATATGAGCAGGAGAAAAAATTCTGGAACGGCTCTATTATAGGACGGATATTGAAAAATCCCATTTATATCGGGAATACCGTTTTTCACAAAAAGGAAGTGATTGAGGTCGGTTCTAAAAGGACAAGGTGTCTGCCGCAAGCTGAATGGGAAACCTGTGAGAATACGCATGAAGGAATTATTCCCAATAAGCAGTTTGAATGGATAAATAGTAAAAATTTTAAAGCTAGCAATTATTTAGAAAAAAAGAAACCAGAAAAAGATTCTGCCATATCTTATGAAGGGGCTGCAAAAAAGGATTGCACAGTATCAGATCAAGGAACAAAAAAGTATGATTCCGTGGTATACTGTGAAGGAGAGAAACGAAAAAGAGGGGACAAGGATTCTCCCATCAAGGGAATTGTAAAATGCGGCGGCTGCAGGCACCATATGATCCGTCGGAACAGGCGGAACGCTTCTTATTACTGTAGGCATTACTATGAGATTAAGGATTCCGGATGCTGCTCGGAGAATGTGAAAGAAACAGAGCTGATGGAGATTGTCAGAGAGGCAATTTGCAGGCAGGCGGCGTTGTTCGCTGACCGGAAAGAATTGTCCAGGCTTTACCGGGATGTGGCGAAACAGCAAAAAGAAAAAACAGCAAAAGAGCAGGAATTTCTCCGGAATAAAATCCAAACGTGCAAGAATGAGAACTTTATCCTGTATGAACAGTATAAAAAGGAAGAAATTGACCGTTGTAAATTCCAGGAACAACGTCAGAAGAATTTGAGGATGTTAGAGGCATATCAGCAGCAGCTTGGGCAGTATGCAAGGGATGATGAGGAAACAGATGTAGATAGATCTGGTATTCTCTCTTTATTGGAGGGAAAAGAGAACTTGTCAGAATTAACAAAGGAAATCGTGGAGCAGCTTGTCTCCGCTATTTATGTCTATGGAAATGGGCAGGTGGAAATTGTCTTTAAATTTAAAGATGAACTGGAAAGTTTTCTTGAATCGACAAACAATTCTATGGTTCAAAAAAATATTTAAAAAATTCGTGTCATTAACTTGACACAAGGGGGATTAAGGGCCATGGAAGAATTAGGCCGGCTTGAGGAGGACAGAAGGCAGGGAAGACTTCCGGGACCGGTGAGAAAGCGGGGAATCGCCAGTAATGAGATGTGTACATTCTTGATACTGAATATCTCATCACTGCAGCTGATTCCGGTGAATGTGATCGCGTACCGGAGCCAGTACGGGAGCGTGAATCCGACGGCAATTGTGGGACCGGCGATTGCGGCGACGGCGGTGAGTACGATGGTGGCGGTGATTTTTTGTAAGGTGATGAATGGAAAGCGGGGAACATAGAATTCCCTGCTTTCTAAATGTGCTTCTAAATATATGTATGTAAACTCTCTCTGCCGTTCCTATGTAATGAATCTGGTTACCGTCTTTTACTCCGCTATTTTTCTTGGGACACAGTCTTGCGCGTGCATACTGATGCCAC
Source organism: Lachnospiraceae bacterium (assembly GCA_910573785.1). Classification (GTDB taxonomy): domain Bacteria; phylum Bacillota; class Clostridia; order Lachnospirales; family Lachnospiraceae; genus Schaedlerella. The sequence goes on from CAJSZT010000017.1 coordinate 24,471, forward strand.
ATTCTTTGAATCCCTTGTAAGCAGGAGCGGGGAATCTTCCGTAAAGTTCTGCTCATTCCCCGGCAAATGAATAATCTTCTGGATGTTAATGATTGCCAGGCAGGCATTCATTAACGCGGTTGGATATGAATGAATGAGCAGCGCGTATACTACAAAAAAACACGCTCCGACCGTATTGACCACTCTTAATTTTATTACAGAAGTCATTAACATAGAAGCCACTATCAAAGCAGATCCAATATAACCTATGATTTCTATGATCATTGAACTGTCCAAAGCCAATCCTCCCTTCTTTGACAGAGTACTCTGATATTCTATAATATCTGCGTGTCCTCAGGGAAAGATCATCTCAATTTTGCGAGAATTGAGGTTCCAATGGTTCCTTCGGACATCTCAACTTCAAAATTCTCAGCAATCGTCGCGTCAATCACAGCATATGTATCCATGTCTTCCAACCAGCCTCCGCTTTTACCGGAATATCAATATATGCCGCCGTTTGCAATATTTCCTTATTTAATCCCGGATCTGGAAACAAGATGTCGACTTCATATCCATTCTGTGTACGCGCATAACTGGATTCACTCCACACGCTCTGCGCAATGATCTTTGCGTGAAGCGGATCTCCCGGCATCAAAACCTTCTTTGCAATTTCCTCTTTTTTCGCTCTGTTATGGGGTGTCGGCATTTTTATCCTCCTCCTATTCTCTTTATTTACACTAACCCTTTACGCCGCTGCTGGTAATTCCCTCCACATAATATTTCTGCAGGGGCAGGAATATCACAAGCGGAATGACAGCCGATATCGCTGTCGCCGCATAAAGGTATGACCACAACGTTCCTCTCTCCTGCTGGAACGATCCCAGCGCTGTCTGGATCACCTGCATATCCTTTGACATCCCGATGATCAGAGGCCACAGATAAGAATTCCACTGTGAGATAAAGATCATCAGCGCGGCTGATATTGTAACAGGTACGGAAAGCGGAAGCGCGATCGCCTCAAACGGTATCATAAATGTCATTAAGATCACGGCATATAATACTTTTTTCAGCGGAAAATCAAAACAGGCAAAGGCGAAACCGGCCATACTATTTATGATCAGCCCCAATATGATCGTAAGTGAAGTTACGATCACCGTATTTCCAATTGCTTTTCCAAAAGAGAACTCCTGAAAAATCCGGATATACGCATCGAATGTGATGTTCTGCGGAACAAACGTCTTCCATGACAAAGGCATCAGATATTTGAACAACTCATCATCTGTCCGGAAAGAAGACGTCACTCCCCATAACAGAGGAAATATCATCAAAGCACAAAGCAATACACAAACAATATACAACACCATTTTTTTTATTTTTCTTTTATTTCTCAGTTCCGTAAATATTATGAATCAACCCCTTCTTCCTATCGCAGATCAAGAAAAAATAAAAGTACTGTCAAATATGAAAATGTAGAAGATTCAGTATATTCGGATGGTATATACTAACTCCGAAAGTCCAGCTAAGACTGAGATTATTAAAAATCCAGAAGCATTTAGACATGCATTTACCAGGGAACAGAAAAAAGATGGAAAAACAGTAAAAATGTTCATTTTACAAGCAAGGGAATTTTAATTGCTAAAAAAAATAGTATATTGAGAGAATCTGCTTTTTAGGGTATACTAAGTAAAAGAATATAGTTTAAGTAAGAAAGGTGGTAATGGAACTTGTCAATTTACAAAGACAAGTAATCCAATCCCTCAATGATTTGTCGGATAGATGAATGATAAACAATGAGGAATTAAGAGGTTTATTTAAAGGGACACCATCAGGGGCGTTTTTAAAGCTTGCATATATTACGGGGATTTTGTCAATTAAGAAGTATGGCACACAGTCAGCTTTAAATAATTTCCGAGAGCATACAATGGCCAGTCCCAGACAGATGGCGGAGTATGTTGGTTTTACAGAGACAGAAGTAAATTAAGCAAATGGACTTTCTGAGAGTTTGGATATTGATTGGAATGGAAATGATAGAATAAATAATAAACGGAGGTATGAAAATGGCATACAAGGAGTTTATCAGCGAACTGCAAAAAAAGCTTGAAGAAAAGAAACAGGAATTGGGTTATAACAAAATGGTCTTCATTGAGGATGGAGCCACATCGACGGATGCGAAGGAACTTTCTATTATACGTGAAACAAACATCAAGTATCACAAAACGGAGTCGGATGTGCTGATTGGCGATTATATCATCCTGTACCAATATAAGGGCCAGAGAGAACAGATGTGCAGATTTGACTGCGGGCAGTTGTATCAGAAGTATGAAAAAGACAGTTGGGAGGCTGTGTGGGAACAGATTCTTTCTTCAATTGATTCCAGCAGAAAATTTATGGAACTGGGAATTATAGATCTGATCGAAAAAAATGAATATGACTTGTTGAAAGACAAGCTTTTTATCCGCCCGCTGAATTTCAATGACCACCGATATGAACTGAAAAACCATATTTTCAGACGCATCGGCGATATGGTGCTGGTGCTCTATATTCTTGCAAGTGATGAAAATAACGGAAAAACACATGATGTATTGTCTGTTAAGGTCCCGAAAGCCTCAATGCAGGAATGGGGGATCGATGAAGAAGAAGTGTGGGAGAGCGCGATGAGCAATACATACATCATGGCGCCGCCGCGTATATACTTAAATGCAATGGACATCGTAAATCCACCTTATCACAGAGGCGCGTTTATGGCGTTGAACAGTGATATCACTTCTCTTTCACCGAATGCAGTGCCGACCGTGACAACGACAGCGCAGATAAACGGAGCAATTGCCATGTTTTATCCCGGAGTAATGCAGCGTATAGCAGAGCTTTTCGGAGACGATTATTATATCGCTTTTACGGGCACCAGCGAAGCCAGACTTCATAAAAAAGGCACAATCCAGCCGCGAAGTATACTGATGCGGATCAAGCAGATGAACAAAGCCTTCGATCCGTCAGAAGTCTTGTCGAACAAAGTCTATTTGTACGAAACAGCGAATCAGGAGATGAGACAACTGGAGCTTTGATGAATCCGACGGCTACTGCGGCTTACAAAAAAATGTAGCTGCGTTAAAAGAGGGGAGGTCGGCTAATGCCGATTTCAGGACATTCATTTCAAAATATCAGATATCTAGTACAACGAATAATAAATAACTAGCCATATCACTTGTCTGATTTTCCAGCTACTGCGTTAGATTTTCTAGCCGTAGCCACCGCTACGCCGTCGAAAATCTGCCTTGTATCTGAAAAATCATCCTGCGCGATATAGCCAGATACTTATTATTCGTTGTACTAGTACAGCATTGCGTATATAATGGTGAATCATGTGCCTGATACTTTTGTCAGGACAAGGCGGAGGAAAGAGGCGATGCGGTGGCATCGTTGATTGACGACAACGCAGAACTGGCAGAAATAGCAGGTGCAGAATTCACCGTTAATTACGCAATGCTGTACTAGTATAACCCAGCGGGCGCCCAATATGCCGTCACTCCATCCGAAACCGCAGCAGTACCGTCTACGACCATCTGATATTTAATTTCAGATCCTTTCCCTGTACCGCTGCTAAATTCCACATCTGTTATTGTTCACATCTAAACGGGTGCTCTCAGTAACTTTGATCTCCCAACCCTTTCATCAGATGTAAGTGTTACCAGGAGCCGCCCTGTGGTATCATAAATACATGATCAAAAAGGGAGGCAAAAAAAGATGGAACCAATTCTCGAAATTGAATCTCTGAAAAAATATTACGGCAAAAATCCGAACCAGACAAAGGCGCTGGACGGTATTACATTTCAGGTAATGCCCGGGGAATTTCTGGGGATTATGGGCTGCAGCGGGTCGGGAAAATCTACGCTGCTGAACTGCATTGCAGCCGTGACCCGGCCGGGCAGCGGCAGCATCATGATGAAGGGCAGGCAGGTTCTAAGCCTTAGCGGGGCGGAGCTGGCAGACTACCGGGGCAGGGAGATCGGATATTTATTCCAGAATTTTGAACTGCTGGATAACCTGACCGGGCGTGAAAATATTCTGCTTCCGCTGTCCCTTCACGGCGTGCCGGAGCAGGAGAGCAGGACACGGCTCGAAAAACTGGCATCGTATCTGGAAGTGACAGACGTTCTGGATAAATTTCCCGTACAGATGTCAGGGGGACAAAAACAGAGGATCGCGGCTGCCAGGGCGCTGATCCTGAATCCCGGTATTATCCTTGCGGACGAGCCCACCGGAGCCTTAGATTCGAAAAATGCAAAGGCGCTGATGGAGAAGCTGGCCGGATTGAACCAGGATGAACATGCTACAATCCTCATGGTGACACATGATTCCAACGCGGCAAGTTACTGCAGCCGGATACTGTTTATCCAGGACGGAGTGCTTTTTCATGAGCTGCGTCGGGATATCCCGGATGAAACAAGGCCGTTATTCTATGAGAGGATACTGATGATGATGGCGCAGTTGGGAGGTGGCAGTGCAAATGTTCTCTAAACTGGTCTCACGCAACAGCAAAAGGAACCGGAAAGAAAACGGCTTGTTTTTTGGTTCTATGCTGGCAGCAATCATTGTATTTTATATTATCCTGGCATTGCCCCGTCAGGATGTGATGATTTTTTTATCCAAAATGGAGAGTGACGCGGTCAATAAACTGATGTCCATGATCCCGGTATTTTATGGAATGGCCCTGGTGATCCTGTTCTTTCTTATTTATTATGCCAGCAGGTTTCAGATGGAACGGCGCAAGCACGAGTTCGGCGTTTATCTGATCCTGGGGATGCGACGAAGCAAATTATTTACCATGCTGTTGGCCGAGGATCTTCGGAACAGTCTGATTTTACTGGCCGTCGGGCTGCCGGTTTCACTCATGCTGTCAGAGCTGATCAGCCTGATCACGGCACGCCTGGTCGGAATCAGCATCGTGGGACATCAGGTTTCCTTTTCACTTGAGGCAATGTTCTGGACGGCAGGGGGATTCCTCCTGATCAAATTCGCCGCATTTTTGATTCTCAGCGGAAAGATCAGCAGGCAGGAAATTGATTCCCTGCTGGCAGAAATGCCGAAGGGGGAAAAGAAGCAGCTTCCCGCGCCTGTTTACGGAGCGTCCCTCATCGCCGGGATCATTTGCCTGATCATTGCCTATACCAGCGTGACCAGAGGGGAAGCGTGGATTTATGTCCGGCAGATGACAGCCGCGGTGATGTTTGGGCTGGTGGGAACTATGGCGCTTTTCTGGGGACTTCGTTTTCCGATCGGCCTGTTGGTGAAAGCCGGAAAACGTGACCGGCAGCTTCATGTCTTTCATTTTCGGCAGGTTGAGGAAACGGTGATTTACCAATCCGGTACGCTTGCGGTCTGCTCTCTGCTGATTCTGGCTGCCATGTGCTGTTTTGGCTCGGGCGTGGCCATCGCGGGTTTTTACGGAAAATCGGAACCCCATGTATTGGATTATACCTTTGCGTATGTGGAAAGCAGTGAGGAGGCTGCGGCAATCAGACAGCAGCTTTCGGATCATGGACTGGATTCCCGGTTTTCAGATTTATTTGAAATAAAGATCGGAATGGTTCAAAGCCGGACCGGGGAAGATAGAGAAGATGTATTAAAAATGGATCGGCTGATGGAGGAACTGGATGGAATGCAGCCTGCCGAAATCAGCGGCCGGCTTTTGAATAATATGAAATACTACACCCCCTATCTGATTTCCCTGAGCGGCTATAACCGGCTTTTGGCCGCGGCAGACATGCCGGAACTGAAGCTGGATGCAGAGGAAGCGGCTGTGTATATGGACAGCGGATTCAGCTCGGAGGAAATGCGGCAAATGCTGAACCGTATTCTGGAAACAAAGCCGGAAGCCTTGCTGGATGGGGATGCATTCTATCTGACAGGCCCGGTGCAGACAACGGACGTGGTGACGGACCGTTCGATTACATTGGCTTTCGCGCTGATCGTTTCGGATGAAATGTTTGAATACTATACTCAGGGAGAGTGTGAAATTTATCTCGACGGTGTTTTGGATGAAAAAACGATCCAAACGGCATGTCTTATGTCCGCCATATCGGATATGAACAGGGAGCTGGACAAAACAGGTCTGCAGTATGAGAGCTACCTGCAGAATATGGGACGGCAGATGTTTTATATGGTGTCCGCCAGTTATATTACGATCTACCTTGCGGTTATATTTCTGATCATTGCAAATACGGTCATCGGCGTACAGTTCCTGATGGGCCAGCAGAATGTAAACCGCCGTTACCGGACATTGATTCGTCTGGGGGCTTCGTATAAGACCTTATGCAGATCCGCCAGAAAACAGATCAACTGGTATTTTGGAATCCCCACCGTGGCTGCCGCATGCAGCAGTGTGTTTGGAGTACGCGCATTGCTTACCGGACTTTTATCACCGGATGCAAAGGAACATTTTTTACAGATGATCATGCTTTCTATAGTTATGATTTCAGGGCTGTGTTTGTTAGAATATATTTATATTGCCGCGGTGAAAAAATCAAGCGACCGTTATCTGCTGACATTGACGGAGCTGGAACGGGAAGAATGATCCGGGCAGAACCATATGGGGCGTAAATCGGTTAAAAAATTAGGTAGTGTAAAGTATCGTATGAAAAAATGATGCGGGCAATCAATTTGCTTCGCAAATTGGTTACAACAGGGAGGACAGATCTATGAAGCGGATTGCAATTGTAGAAGATGAACTTTTTATGAGGGAAGAGTTATCCGGCATTCTGCAAAAAGCGGACTATGAGGTGGAAGAGATCAGCGAATTTGGGGATGCTGCAAAGCAGCTTTTGAAGCTTTCACCGGATCTGGTGCTGTTGGATCTGAACCTGCCTGTGAGCAGCGGTTTCCAGATCTGCCGGGAAATCAAGCAAAAAAGCAGCATCCCGGTTCTTGTACTGACGTCCCGCGATCAGCTGCAGGACGAGCTTCACGCGCTGAATCTGGGCGCCGACGAATATTTGATAAAACCATGCAGGAAAGAACGGCTGCTGGCCCGTGTGTCAAATGTATTGAAACGCTATGAGGGACGGCAAAATCTGCTGGAAGGCCCGGAATGCCTTCTGGACCGTCAGACCTATACGCTGTATATCCATAACAGCTCCGTAGTCCTTCCAAGAAACCAGGGGAAAATTCTGGAAATGTTTCTGCTCCACGGAGAGGAGCCCGTTTCGAAGGAGGAGCTGTGCATGGCAATCTGGGGGACAACGGAATTTATCGATGAAAATGCCCTCCAGGTGAATCTGACGCGGCTGAAAAAGACACTGGCGGGACTAAGGATGCGCCGGCAGATCGTTTTGGCGCGCGGGCTGGGATATCGTTTTACGGAGGAGGGGCCTCATGAAGCGTAAATTTCAAAAAATTCTGCGGTATTTGCCCTGGCTTCTGCTCCTGTTTGGGGTTGACGTGTTTTTCACCGTTCTGCTGTGGATTGCGGATCTGGATGCATTTTATGCGATGTCGGCTTTGCTCCTGCTGGCAGTGCTTTTGATGTTTTCCGCAATATGCTTTGTACTGGTACGTCTGGAAGAAAAAAGAGAGCAGGTATTTTTGGATTTTCTGGCGAATCCCGATGAGTACCATGAGGAACGGCTGCTGGGGGTTCTGGTTCCGGCCCAGGGGGAGGCTGTCCGCCTGCTGGGCAGGTGCCTGCGTGACAAGCAGAATGCTTATATCGGGCTCCTGGAGCAGATGAATGATTACGAAGAATACGTGGAAGCCTGGGCGCATGAAGCCAAAACGCCGCTTTCCCTGCTGACGCTGCTTCTGGACAACCGCAGAGAGGAATTGTCCGAAAACGTTAGCTGCAAGCTGGACTATATCCAGAACCGCCTGCAGGAGTCCGTGGACCAGATGCTATTTTACGCGCGTCTGAAAGGATCGAGGAAGGACTACCTGTTCGAACATATTTCTGTCAGGGGATGTGTGGAGGAGGTTCTGGAGGATTATAAACCGCTGCTGGAGGAAAAGCAGTTTCAGATACAGGCGGACATGACGGAGCAGACGGTCTGCTCCGACCGGAGAGGGCTGCGTTTTCTCCTGCGGCAGGTGATCAGTAATTCCATAAAATATTGCGGCAAAGAGCCGGAGCTTATCTTCAGATTTTTTATGGAAAATGACTGCCATGTGCTGAGTATCCGGGACAACGGTATGGGAGTTCGAAGCTGCGACCTTCCCTATATTTTCGAAAAGGGATTTACCGGCGATTCCGGTGAAGGAAGAAAAAAAGCCACCGGCATGGGGCTGTATCTCGCCAAAGAGATGGCCAAAGAGCTAAACCTGTCTTTGGATGCCAATTCGGAATGGGGGAAAGGGTTTGAAGTACGGATCGTGTTTCCGGTTGTTGGATGAAAGGGGGGCGAAGGGCGGAGGTTAGTTTGGCGTTCGCCCCTTTTTTCATAGTATATGTCTGATGTGCTTGAGTGCAGCCTTAAATGAATATCTTTATTCTTGCCGCTAATTGTTCCTTTCATTACGCGATAAAATAATAGGTAAATATTTTTCCGCTAACCTCCTCGTTATATCTTCACTTTTTTTAATCAATTCTGCTTGCCTAATCCCCCATTCAGCAGCAGCCTTATTGTATTCAAATTTCTCACTCAAAATAGTTCTCTTCGTCATATTAACTGCTCTTATAGGAGCTTTTTTTCTTGGAGTTTTTTTTAAGCCGATTCTTTGTAACTGGCGGCAGATCTATCGTGCTAAGAGAAAAACGATTTTCATCAATCTCCGATATCCTTTTTAAGATTTCATTCGTAAGTGTTACCCTTATCAAATCGTCCACCTCCATTTCGCTGATAATTATTATACCGTTTTCTAAATTATTTTTCCACTAAAATTACACTATTTTTTCACTATTCCGTTTTAGACACTTGTGAATCTCTATTCGGATATGAAAAACTGCCCATAGAAAATGTCCAAAATACGCCAGCTAATTAAAAATTTCCATTGAGTATCCATAAATCCATGGTATACTAAGTATAAAAGAAGCTACAATATTTATGAAAGGATCTTTTATGCAGACATATGAAGAGCAGAAAGCATTTGTCTCTAAACTGAATATTATTGACGATGTGTTTTTTTAGAAAATAGCAGAGGACAGAGAAGTTGTTGAGGAAATGTTAAGAATTATCCTTGAAAAGCCGAAATTAAGGGTAATCGAATCCAAAGTACAGCGTTTTTTAAGAAATATCGGGGCACATTCCGTTGTGTTGGACTTGATCTGCGAAGATGAAAACCATTCTATCATAAACTGCGAAGTGCAAAAAGAAGACGATGATGACCATCAAAGACGGGTGCGTTTCAATCGTTCCAATATAGATACTATTTTCGTAGAAAAGGGACTCGACTATAAAGAACTCCCGGATGTATATATTATTTTCATTTCAAAGTTTGATATCTTTTGTGAGAAACGTACCATTTACCATATCGACCATGTTATCAAAGAAACAGGAACCATTGTAGAAAATGGAACGCATGAAATTTATGTAAATATAGCTGTCGATGACAAAAGTGATATTGCAGAGCTAATGCAATACTTTAAGAAAAGTGTTGGTCAAAACCCTAAGTTTCCGAAAACCTGCAGCCGAGTTAATTTTTTCAAAAAAACCAAGGAGGGAGCGTCCATTATGTGTCAGGTAGTAGAGGAGTATGCAGCGGAAAAAACAAAACAAACTGAAATAAAAATGGCAACAAACCTTTTGGAAAATGGTGTATCTGTTGACCTTGTTGCTAAATCAGCACCTACGCTTACGTATGATTTTATTGCAGAATTGAGCAAAAAAATACTACGACCAAGCAGTATTTAACAATACCCCGCCTATAAGATGGCCAGAATAACATAAACAATTCTGGCCAATATTCGATTTGATATTCTATTAAGGAAGCAATTAGAAATCTGATGGAAACAATGAAATCTATAACTGACACCAGGGATCAGACGATCATTTTTGCAGCGCCGCCCCGTTTTTGGCTCTGCAAATAAGCTGCGTCATGGTTCCCATAGGGCAGTACACGCACCAGGAGCGGGGTTTGAATAACACCATGGTAAGGAATCCCAGCACGGTGGAGGTAAGCATCACGCTGTAGAAGCCGAAAGCAAACTGTGCGGTTCCGTCAGAAAACAGCGTGCCGTGATAAGCCCAGTGCCAGGGAAGCTTGAACGTCCACAGCAGTGTTACTGCAGTGCTGAGATTTTTTACGCCGGAGAATACCAGCCAGGTGTTCCAAAGCATAAGGAAAAACATCACAAAGAAAAAGATTAAAAATCCATACCGGAAATATGCTGACTTCATCCATTTTGGGATATCCTTTTTCCGGGACAATCCGAACCTTCCGCCTACAAGGGAAAACAGTTGCCCTCTGCCGCAGTATTTGTTGCAGTAGGCTTTGCTGCCGTTTATAATCGCTATGAAAAGCGGTATAAAAAAGCAGAGGAGTCCCAGCCATGCAAAAAGGATATTGAAAAATCCCAGGATCAGGTAGGTAAGAGAAACTATCCAAAGATAATCATACCATTTCTTCTTTTCTTTCATCTTTCCGTCACCTCCAATGAAATAATACTTGCGGGACATTCTTTTGCACATTTTCCGCATCCCACACATAATTCCCTGTCAATGCTGGCATGGATGCCTTTTAAAATCGTGATCGCGCTTCTAGGACAAACCTTTATGCAGCATCCGCAGGCTACACATTCCTGGATGCTGACGACTGCTTTTCTCTTTGCCATGAGTAAAACTCCTTATAGTTTTTCATTCATTATACAGTGAAAAAATGATTTATTCGGTGATGAAGTCACATAACTTGCAAATCAAGAATAAGGTGCGTTGACTGAATTGCTGTTTATGAGTATAATGAAGAAAAAATATTGTTTTATCGCATAGGTATAGGAGGAATTGGAAGCAAACTGGAAGCTGCTGGCCAACGGGGAACAATTTTTTCGTATAGAACCATTGAGATAAGGGGGAACAAGACATGCTTCAGCCGATAATTACAGAAGTGAAACCGGTAAAACCATTCAGTCTTCTTCTAACCTATGAGACAAGAGAGATAAAGTTATTCGATGTACGTCCTTATATTATGGGAAGCTAGTTCGGGGAATTGGGAAATGAAGCTTATTTCCAGACAGTGCGCCTTCTTCCTGGCGGTACGGGAATTGAATGGATGAACGGACAGGATATCGCACCGCATGAATTGTACGAAAATGGCATTTTACAGGGAAAATAGAGATATGTATAGAAGAATCCCCCAACCGTGGTACAGCACAGTTGAGGGATTCTTCTTTCATTTACTCAAATCTGAAACTCCATTTTATAAAATTCAGGAAGCATATAAAACTTGCAGCGGGAAAATGCCTGATGCGCATGGTTGAATAAAATCAACTCCGACAGCAGCAAAGGCGTCCCTTCCGGGATTTCCAGTATCCGGGATTTTTCCTCATTAGAAGCGATCAACTGAACGCTCATGTTCCCTTTGGAGGAAACATCAAATATTTTGTGCTCGATCAGATCCTCTAATGCAGAATCATTGGAGATATCCACGTCCAGCGCTTCAAATGCGGAAGCCGGGATCTGTGTAAAGGAATAACCGACAGGAACTTGATTGGATTTGTAAATGTTCGTACTTGCGAGTACAATTTCGCTTTTTCCCAGGTTAAGCTTCGTGCGTCCGATATCGGTGGGCGGGGCATAATTGTAGTGCAGCTCGATGTCGTCGATGGAGCTTTTGCACATGTTTGTCATAGGAAGTCGGGCCGGCCTACCCGGTGGAGGAAATGGTCCGCCATGCGGTTTATCAGGCTGAAGTGAGAGAAGGCTATGCAAAAGGCGTGATTGAAAGCCACGATCCATACGGAACGGCGGAGACGAATATTTTAAATCAAGAATTTGCAGTCACAGGATTCCAATATGGAGATACGCTTGATATCACGATCCGTCGGGACGGAGAAGAAATTTTCCATGAAAAAACCGTGTATGCAAAGACCTTTGGAGATGTGGCGGTGGGAGAAACGCTGGTATTCCAGGATCTGGCATCCTATATTTCCTTCGGTATCAATGAGGGAAGCTTCTTCAAAAAGTATGGACTGGAAGACGGCAGGGTGCACGATATTGAGATAACAAGACCGCCCCATCACTGAATTGACCGGACGCCGTACAGCAGGTGCACGACCCCGTGTGAACAATAACAATTATTTCTGTCTGGTGATAAAGAGGGTGAGAAGATATTGACAGAACACTCAGAATTAAATAAAATAAATGCTGCAATAAAACGATCATACAGAGCGTTTTGTGAACAAATTGCAGAATACATATAAAGCAAAGGGCTGCGGCAAAACAGCAGCCGGAATGGGAAAAAGAATGATCTGTACGGAGGTGGCTTGATTTGGAAGAGACTCAGAGAATCCGCATGCTGCAGTGTCCGGGGCATCCGGTTGATGTGGTCATAGATACGGATACATATAATGAGGTGGACGACCAGTTTGCGCTGGCATACCTGCTTGGAAATACGGACAGGCTTCGGCTGCAGGCTATCTATGCGGCGCCTTTTTTAAACGAAAAGGCAGACTCTCCGAAAGAGGGAATGGAGAAAAGCTATCAGGAGATCTTAAAGCTGCTGGATCTGGCAGGCGCCTCCCAATATCGGGACAGGGTATTCAAAGGGGCGGAGCATTTTCTGAAAGACGCGGTATCCCCGGCGGTTTCCGAGGCGTCCGAGGATTTGGTCTGCAGGGCCATGGCGCATTCAGCGGAGGATCCTTTATATGTCATTGGAATTGCAGCGGCAACCAATATTGCTTCCGCGATTTTAAACCAGCCGGAGATTGTAGAGCGGATGGTGGTCGTCTGGCTGGGGGGGCAGTGCTTTTCACTGTGAGGAGATGGAGGAATTTAATCTGATCGAGGATGTTGCCGCAGCGCGGATTCTTTTTAACAGCGGGGTTCCTCTGGTACAATTGCCCTGCTGGGGTGTGGTGGAGAGATTCTCAATCAGCAGGCCGGAACTGGAGAAGTATTTTACAGGAAAAAATCCGCTTGCGGAATATGTGGCCGGGTATGCCATTCAGGATGTGGAAGAATGGGCGGCAGGCCTGGCCTGGGCAAAGGTGATCTGGGATGTGACGGCGGTAGCGTGGCTGCTCAACGACGACCAGCGTTTTATGAACGACCGGCTCGTACCTTGCCCGGAGATCGCGGGGGCCTCGGGGTATGTATTTTCGGAAGGAAGGCATACTATGAGATATGTGTACCGTATTGAGCGGGATGCCCTCATGACAGACATGATCCAAACTATCTGTCAGCTTTAAGAGCGCATCCAACCGCACGGCTGGAATTTTGATGCCCGTCAGCTTGCTGTCAATAGCTTTGGCTGCGCGGGCATGACAAACCTATTACAAATCGCTTTTCCTTTCTCCATTTAGAACTTCCCGTAAGTCAACTTCATAATAATCTGATATTTCAATCAAAATATCTAAATCTGGCATATTGTTGACATTCTCCCAACGGGATATTGTTCTGTTTGATACATGAAATATTTCTGCAATTTGTTCTTGGGTAAGTCCTTTTTGCTTACGGAGTTCTTTTAAGAATTTTCCGACTTTTTCTTGATTCATTATTTTTCTCCTTTCAGAAAAATCCTATCAAAACTGCCTGATAAAGAACAGGACACAAAGCGAGAACTGCCTTAATTTGCTACCCGACAAGGTGTGTCTACCGATAATCAACAGTGCATATATTCTAAGTTACCGACAAATTTGAATTTATCTCTTTCTTGCTAGTTGTAAATCAATCGTGTCATAAATTGTGATTGTGCCACCATATTTGTTAATTGCTTCTTCGATTTTTGAAAAGAATTTAATTCTGATTGTTTCTTCGATAGCAATATGATCCGAATAAGTTCCTAAGAGTTCAACATACTCTTTTGCCGAAAACATACGCTCCCGATGGAACAACGCATATTGAATATCTGTAAATCCATATTTTTGAGCAATTATCGCTAGCTCTTTTGCTTGCTCTTCTGAATATTCAGATAATGCTTTATGTTTCACCTTGTTGTGGTACTTATTGTAATACTCATCATAAATTTCATCTATTTCTTTTGAAAGCTCTGGCTTACCTTTATCGCGATACGGATGATTTGCAAATCGAGCAAAAACACCATCTTTTTTCAACATCAAAAACACTTTTTCATACCCTACTTTTTCAGGTACCCAGTGGAAGGCAGATGCCGAAAAAACCAAATCAAAAGCATCATCTTCAAATTCTGTATCTTCAAATTTGCCTGTAATTACCGAAAAATTGTGATACGCCTTAAATTTATCTTTTAATAACTCAGAAAATTGTTCTCCATATTCAACTGCAGTTAGTCTGCATCCTGTCTTTAGTATTGGCGTAGTTGCCTGTCCACCGCCACTTCCAATCTCAACGACATTGCTGTTTTCACTAATAGAAATGTAATCAAATAATTTTTGATACAATTCTTCAACATAACCAGGGCGTAGTTTTTCGTATGTAGAAGCCACCGTATCAAATGTCCACTCTAATCCTTTGAGTATTGGCATAAGAGCACACCTCCAAATCCCGATTTGTCTATATCCTATTTTTTTATATTGCTTTCAATTTCGTTACCGGATTCATTATATAATATTTGATTGAAAAAGTATAGCTGGGTTCCAGAAAACTTATTGGATCCTTATTGGATGAAAACAGTGCGTTTAAACTGCGGTTACAGGCACCTGTCATGCCTGGTAAAGGTGTGTCCTGTAACCGTTGATGTCTTGAATTAACCGATAGGCTTCTTTTGCATGATCAGCATTTTTGAGAAACAAGTTAGGAATCTCATCTATTCTGTTAACGTCATTACAACAATACTGCACAACGTATGTAACAATCGTTTCGATATTTTTCCCACATTTATCAAACAATTGCGCAGACTCGATCCAATTATCCTGCTTATATTCCTGGCCTAATTCATGGATAATTTCTGCAAGTCTATCGTAATTCGCACAGTATGGTATATCAGCTTCTTTAACTCCCATAATCTGATTTGGCACTTTAGGTACTTTTCCCATATATTCGGTAATAGAAATAAGAGCTTTTCTATACTCTTCTTCTGAAAATTTCTTCTTCCATTTCGGAAGCTCTCTTGCAATTTTTTCGTAGGCAGAAATTCCGAGAATATACGGTTTTTTCCTGAACTGCCTTTCCGCTTTTTTCAACAGGCAATTGCAGCTAAGGGTGTATTTATCCGGCAGATTTTCACCTAATCGGATTTTAATAAATCCGTTTTTGTCGCCCACCCCATTTTTCTCGATATTCCAGGCTAGTTCTAAATCACTAACGGCAAGCTCTATCATATCTTCCCGGTCACAGTCATATATTAAAACACAATTCTTTTCTTCATCATATCCAGTCATCAAAACATAATGTATAGGTATATGTTCAACATGGTACATTTTCAGATAGGGCAAATAAAACATATCCAACGGCCCTAAAACAACAGGATAGCCTCCATCAATCTCTTTCTTAATAGACTTTTTGGCGTATTTTACAGTTCTTCCTCCAATGATTTTATAATCTAACCCTAGTTCATCTTTTAAATTCTCGTATACTGTTTTTGGTCTTGCGTCGTTTGCGCTAAACATATATGGTTTTTCACTATTGTTCATTTTAATAAAAACGGTTTCACCAAAACTTCCCAATGCAAGAAGAACCCCCTCTGGAATAGATTGATTTGTTTTTGTTGCATATAAATCTTCAATTCCACTACACATACAGCATCCACTTGAAAGATGATGTTTTATCTCTATAATTTTTCTTGACATTCATTCCTCTAAATATCGATTATCTATATAAAACTTTTGCCGCTTTCCTCCATGAAAGATCAATATTGCCGGATTCATCACAGAAAAGATATTTGTCTTTCTTATTGTTCGTTCCATTCTTCATAAAATTCTTTTAAAAATCCACGCATATATCCATCTCGTTTCTCCGCAATGATTTTTGCACAATCGGTATTCATCATATCTTTAATCAAAAGCAATTTTTCATAGAAATGATTTATTGTTGTTCCTTTGTTATTCCTATATTCGGTTTCATTCATATTTATATGAGGTTGGCAGTCTGGAATATAAATCGCCCTATTATGATTTCCGCCATATGCAAAAGCCCTCGCAATTCCGATCGCCCCCATTGCATCCAATCGGTCTGCATCCTGCACAATTTTTCCTTCTATTGACTTTGGAGAAGTTGTATCTGTACCTTTGAACGAAATCTCCTTGATAATATCAATTACTTGATCTATCGTATCCTCCGTAAGAAGACATTCTGACATAATACGCCGTGCATTTTCGTAATCCGTTGTCTCAAAAATCTTTATATCATCCGTATCGTGCAGTAATGCAGCAATCATCACTATGTATTCGTTGCATTCTTCTGTTTTTGAAATTTTTTCTGCGGTATTTAGGACACGGATACTATGCCAATAATCATGTCCCGAATAATCATTTGCAAACAACTTCTTTATTTTCTGTTTGAGCATATATTTTGTCTGTTCATATTTAAAACTCAAATTATCCATTTTTTCCCCAATAAGCGGTTACGCCATCTTCCAGTAATACATATCTGATGTGACAATCGTAATTTCATAAGGTATCCCATCATTTACTGTTTCTATGAATGAAAAAGGAAGAATTTTCTGTCCCTAAATTATAAGGACAAATATCTCTGCATTTGTGACAACTTATTACCCAGCTTTGTATCGTTTTATCATCGCCAAAGGCATAATCCCAACATGCTTGCTGCTCTAATTCTAAATGCTCTAACGCATTTACCGGACATATGTTTACGCAGGCATTACAGTTATTACAAATATTATCCTTTAACTCGTCACATTCTAATTCTTGTTCACACAAAACGGCTCCTAACCAGACCATACTTCCAAATTCTGGTGTAATAAGCAAAGAATGTCTCCCTATCGTACCCAATCCCGCAGCCTGTGCCGCATGCTTTTGGGAAATAATAGAGCGCCATCTCTTTGTATTATCGTCCCATTGGCTTTCATTTGTTGGAATTGGTACACAAGCAATTTGATATTTTTCCATTTCAATACAAAAATCAAGAGCCATTGCATCCATTTTTGATGTAATAGAATTTCTCGCTCTTGTATAAGGTACGGGAGAAGTACAGCTTAGAGTTCCTATCGGAAATCTACATCCAAAAGAAATAACTGATTTGCAAGTCGGTAAGACATCTGTAGGATGATACCCTTTAGGAGCGTCATGAAATCTATCTATACTCGCTATTCCACATAAATCTGCTCCCAATCCAAAGAGAATTTCTTTGACCCGTTTATTATCAATCATAATGAATCCTTTCGCTATATCAATTCCGATTTCGTTGCTGGGTTCATTATACGCTATTCGATTGAGAAAGTATAGCTGGATTCCAGAAAACTTATCGGATGAAAACAGCCCGTTTAAACTGCGGTTACTGTTCACACCCTTTGGGTGCTCCAGTAACAGTATCCAGCCCATTTTAAGTCGCCTTCGGCGGTCCTAAGCGCTAGCGACGCTTGTTTAGGACGGACCGGAACGGAGTGTAGACGGGCTGGATATTATGGCAAATGTTACTTTATTGGCCGGACGCCGTGCAGCAAGTGCACGACACCGTGTGAACATTAACCGCAACCGCGCACATATACAGATTATGACTTGCGAATTATTGTGTCTGATGCTAGTATAAGAATATAAGAAGGAAAATAGGATAAGGGGTGAGAGCAGATGTCGGATAATCTTGAAGTACTGAATATCAGTTGGCATCCGGGTTTTTATGGAGCGGCAGAGCTGGAATTTTTATCGAACAAGGGCGATCTTGAATTTCAGAGGGAGTATAATCTGAGCAAAGAGCCTGTCCGGATGGATCTGCTGATCATCAAGAAGCTATCGGATGCTCGGATAGAAAACGAACTTGGGCATATATTTAAAAAGTTTAATGTAGTGGAATACAAAAATCCGGATGACGCGCTTACCATTGACGATTATTATAAAACGGTTGGCTATGCGTGCCTGTATAAAGGATTGGGAGAAAGCGTAGACCTTATTCCGGCCGATGAATTGACAATTTCAATTTTCCGGGAAAGCTGCCCGAGAGAAATGTTTAAAGCAATGAAAAAGATGGGCCTGGAGATTGAGGAGCGATATCCGGGAATATACTATATAAGCGGGAAGCAGGCGCTGTTTGATACACAGATTATAGTGACAAAACAACTGGAGAAAGAAACACACCGTACACTGCGTGTCCTGTCGAAACATGTACAGGAAGAGGATGTCCGGGCATTTGTTGAAAAGGCAGGAAAGATGACCGAGCCGGGAGACAGAAATAACATAGACGCGGTTCTGCAGGTTAGTGTATCTGCGAACAGAGAGATTTATGAAGCGATCAGGAGGTGCGATAAAATTATGTGTGACGCATTGAGAGAATTGATGAAGGAAGATTTTGAAGAAACGAAACAGGAGACGAAGCAGGAGACATTGCTTGAAACAATAAAAAATCTGATGGATACCATGAAGTGGACAGCGGAACAGGCAATGACGGCGATGAAAATCCCGGATGCTGACAGAGGAAAGTATATTGCAAAATTATAGTAAAGAAGATGATCAAACAGCAGGAAAAGTAGATGGCAGGATAAGGGGTGAGAGCAGATGTCGGATAATCTTGAAGTACTGAATATCAGTTGGCATCCGGGTTTTTATGGAGCGGCAGAGCTGGAATTTTTATCGAACAAGGGCGATCTTGAATTTCAGAGGGAGTATAATCTGAGCAAAGAGCCTGTCCGGATGGATCTACTGATCATCAAGAAGCTATCGGATGTCCGGATAGAAAACGAGCTTGGGCATATATTTAAAAAGTTTAATGTAGTGGAATACAAAAATCCGGATGACGCGCTTACCATTGATGATTATTATAAAACGGTTGGCTATGCGTGCCTGTATAAAGGATTGGGAGAAAGCGTAGACCAGATCCCCGCCGATGAATTGACAATTTCAATTTTCCGGGAAAGCTGCCCGAGAGAAATGTTTAAAACAATGAAAAAAATGGGTCTGGAGATTGAGGAGCGATATCCGGGAATATACTATATAAGCGGGAAGCAGGCACTGTTTGATACACAGATTGTAGTGACAAAACAACTGGAGAAAGAAACACACCGTACACTGCGTGTCCTGTCGAAACATGTACAGGAAGAGGATGTCCGGGCATTTGTTGAAAAGGCAGGAAAGATGACCGAGCCAGGTGACAGAAATAACATAGACGCGGTTCTGCAGGTTAGTGTATCTGCGAACAGGGAAATTTATGAAGCGATCAGGAGGTGCGATAAAATTATGTGTGACGCATTGAGAGAATTGATGAAGGAAGATTTCGAAAAGCAGGAACGTGAAACAAGGCAGGAAACGAAGCAGGAGACATTGCTTGAAACAATAAAAAATCTGATGGATACCATGAAGTGGACAGCGGAACAGGCAATGACGGCGATGAAAATCCCGGATGCTGACAGGGGAAAGTATATTGCAAAATTATAGAGATTCAATTCTATGGGAGAATTGGTTAGATGGCTGATCAGTTCTCCCATTATTTTGTATTGTCGTATATATGCGCCTTCCTTACCATTAATGGAAATCAATTTCTGTATCTCAGGGAGTTCAGCCTGCTGAAACAGAAAGGCATTTATAAATGGAATGGCATCAAAATCTTCTCTGCTTAATTTCTCATTAAATGTTACAGGACACGCCCTGACCAGGTGTGTCCTGTAACTCAGTCCATTATTTTAAATTGCCTACGGTTCTTTGTTTTCGAAATCACACGTACTACAGCGCCATGGCCGCCGCTGTTCCATCTGCAACCGCCTGCAGCGCCTGGCCTGCTTCCT
Organism: Lachnospiraceae bacterium; assembly: GCA_910573785.1. GTDB lineage: Bacteria > Bacillota > Clostridia > Lachnospirales > Lachnospiraceae > Schaedlerella. The sequence goes on from CAJSZT010000017.1 coordinate 44,397, forward strand.
TCGCATCACCCACTGTGTAAATTTCTTTCCCGCAGTCTTTGAGCGATTCATACAGTCCGGTGTCCGGCTTGGAACCCACAGCAAATACGATCTTTGTGAACCCGGATACCTCTTTTTCCTGGCCGGCAGCTTCCAATGTCACGGTATCTCCCGATATACATTTCAGCTTCGTTTCCGTCATCATGGTCACGCCGATCTTTTTCAGTCTTCCCATGGCCGGAACCAGGTTGCCGGGCGCCATGCCTTCGCCTATAGTATTTTTCATCTCAATGACAGTAAGCGACAGATCCCCGTTCTTTACGGAATCCAGATACTCGGCCGTCTCCAGGCCCACCATTCCGCCTCCGACGATGAGCACATTGCCTTGCGGAATTGCCGTCTCGCCTTGCAGGATCTGATGCGCGGTACAGATATTTTCCCCTTCTTGCAACGACACAGGGTGGGATCCGTTGGCAAGAATTACTGCGTCAAAGCCGCTCTTTAGAATCTCCTTTGCGCTCACCGCATGCCCCCGCTCTACGTTCACATGCAGACGCAAAAGCTCCTTCTCCAGATATTGTATCCATTTCAGCAGGGACGATTTGTGCGGCGGGATCGCTGCCAGCAAAACCTGGCCTCCCAGTTTTTCTTCTTTTTCATACAGCGTCACATCCTCGCCCCTGAGAGCCGCCATCCTTGCCGCGGCCATTCCGCCGATGCCGCCGCCAATGACCGCTACTTTCTTCGGGGGTTCTGCCGGTACGACGGACAGTTTTGTCTCTTTTCCCAAAAACGGATTGATCACGCAGGAGGCCGGACGGCGCATATTCTGCTCACCCACGCAGCCTACCAGACATCCGGCACAGGGAGCAATCTCCTCTGTACGTCCTTCCCGGATCTTGTTGACAAATTCCGGATCTGCAAGCAGCACCCTGCCCAGCACGATCCCGTCCGCCTTGTCTTCTTCCAGCAGCGACTGTGCAAGCCCCGGCGTATTGATCTTTCCAACCAAGATCACGGGAACCGTGCTGACGGATTTGATCCGGACAGCCTCCTCTACATTTGCGCCTGCTTCTTCCCCATGGGACGGCATGATCTTGTGCGGCACCTCGTACTGGGAGCCGCCCGAGATCTCAAATGCATCGATTCCATGCTCAATCAGTACGGGTACCAGCTCCATCATATCCTCAACCGTATTTCCTCCGGGCACCTTTTCGCTCCCTGACATCCTGAGGATAATGGGAAATTCTTTTCCGCATTTTGCTTTGATCGCGTCCACCACCTCCAGCAGAAGGCGGGCGCGGTTCATCAGGCTTCCCCCATATTCGTCGGTACGGGTATTTCTCAGCGGGGACAAGAACGATCCGAGCAGCATATACCCATGCGCGCAGTGCAGCTCGATCCCGTCAAAACCTGCCTGTTTTGCCTGACAGGAAGCGTTGGCATACTGTTCGATGATGGGTGGGAGTTCCTCAATCTCCAGGGCGCGGGTATCCTGCCGCATGGAATTTTTATATCCGCTGGACGACACCGGCGTAACGCCGAAAAAGGAAGAAATGCTCTCCGGCCCCGGATGCGTGATCTGGGGAATGATCTTTGCGCCGTATGCGTGGATCTTATCTGTAAATGCTTTGTATCCGGCGATGCTTTCCTCATTCCGGAAGCATAACGTGTTGCCCAGGTAAGGCGTATTCGGATCCACACTCGTCGCGTCCGTGATGATGCATCCGACTCCGCCTTTGGCGCGGGCCAGCCAGTAGGCCTGCTGTTCCTCGCCGGGAACTCCGCCCGGATTCCCGTATCCCAATGACATGGGTGCCATGAAAGTCCTGTTTTTCATGGTCATAGAGCCAATTGTAAATTCACTGAATAATTTTGCCATATGTATTCCCCGCTTTCATTGATTGATCTCCAATACTGCATGGTAAGCGTCATGGATGGCATCCAATGCCATGCCCGGAGCCTTCTTTGCATCCCCGATGACATAAGCCGGAATGCCAAGCTTTTGGCAGGCATCCTGGAAAGCCGCTATCTCTGCGGATTTCGTCCCTACTGCCATTACCACAATGTCCGCCTCGAAGGAAACCTCTTTTTCTCCCTGAAGGGCCACGACTCTGCCTGTCTCAACTGCTTTGCAGGTGGTATCCTTGTGGACGGTGATGGGCATCTCGGAGAGTGCAAAGTTGGCTGTGATCTGACGGAGCTGCCCCAGCTCTGTAAGTACCTCAGATTTCATCTCCAAAATGTTCACCGTGATTCCTTTGGATGCCAGATACTGGGCGCACTCAAAGCCCACCAGTCCGCCGCCGATCACGACTGCGCTCTGTCCCTGGATCTCTCTGCCGGAAAGCAGGTCATGGGATTCGATCACAGACTCGCTGTTACTCCCTGCAATGTCCGGAACAATGGGCACGGAGCCTGCGGAAATGATGACCGCGTCCGGCTTCATTTCTTCAATCAGTTCCGGTCCTGCTTCCGTATTCAGATGCACCTCGATCCCCTGGTCCGCTACATTTGCCACCGCTTTTTCAGCCGCATAACTGAAATCCCTTTTTCCCGGCGCAACGCCCGCAAGGACAAACTGCCCGCCAAGGCTTCCGCTCTTTTCATAGATCACAGGCTCGTTGCCCGTCTTTTTCAGATCCAGCGCCGCTTCGATCCCGGCAATGCCGCCTCCTATGATGAGCACCTTTTTGGATTTTGTGCCTGGCTTCAATGCCGCAGCCTTTTCTTCCAGCAGGGCCGGATTTCTCATGCAGGTAATATGCTTAACCGCCGGATTCGACAGCGAGGTATAGAAGTAATCATAACAGCCCTGGTTGCAGCCGATACAATACTTGATCTCACCTAGCCGTCCGTCCTTCGCCTTATTGCAGAAGTCCGGGTCCGCAAGCTGTGCCCGCGCCATAACGACCAGATCTGCTTTGCCGTCCTCCAGAATCTGCTCCGCAAACTCCGGTGTATTGATTCTGCCGCAGGGCATGGTGATCATGCCGGTCTCTCTGCGGATTCTGGCAGCGTCCTCCACATTGAAGCCTTTCGGGATATCCACAGGCGCCACCTCGTAAACCGTGGCCGCAGACACGATATTTCCTCTGGAAATATTGAGGACGTCCACACCGGCCTCTTTGGCGTCCCGGCAAAATTCAATGACATCATCCACGGTCAGGCCGCCATCCAGCATGTCGTCATGGCAGTCGATCCGCATCAGGAGCGGCATCCCCTCCGGCATCTTTTCGCGGATCGCCCGGATACATGCCAACGGGAACCGCTTTCTGTTTTCAAAGCTGCCTCCCCAGTCGTCCGTTCTGTGATTTAACCCGCCGGACAGCATGGAATGGGGCAGATAATTGTGCGCACAGTGAAATTCCAGACAGTCAAAGCCTGCCTCCACCGCTCTTGCAGCCGCTGCTTTGAAGGCGTCAATGACGGAATACAGCCTTTCCTCCGTGATGGCCGGTACCGTATATTCCGCGGACAGGGGCATATCGTTGGGCAGAAGGATCTGTACCGTCTGGTCGCTTGCAACGGCAAGACCGCCCTGCCATAATTGCAGACAGGTCTTTCCGCCTGCCTCGTGAACCGCGTCGTTGAGCCTGCGAAATCCCGGGATATACTTGTCGTCTGCGATGGACAAAAATCCTGACGGCGCGCTTGCCGCATCTACGGAGGACACCTCCACCGTATTCAGTCCGCAGCCTCCCTTTGCCCGGGCAACGTGGTACGCGATCAATTTATCCGTTACGCCTTTCCCGTCCTCGCTCTCTGAGCTTTCATGCGTTCCCATGGCGCTCATGACTACACGGTTTTTCAATTCCAGTTCCCTGAGTTTGATTGGTGAAAATAATTTTTTAAATGGCATCTTCTTTCCTCCTACTTTACTTAATGAAACGCTCGGTTACTGTTCACACGGTGCCGTGCACTTGCTGCACGGCATCCGGCCAATAAAGTAACATTTGCCATAATATCCAGCCCGTCTACACTCCGTTCCGGTCCGTCCTAAACAAGCGTCGCTGGCGCTTAGGACCGCCGAAGGCGACTTAAAATGGGCTGGATACTGTTACTGGAGCACCCAAAGGGTGTGAACAGTAACAACGCCCGCACATTTTCATCGGCGGGCCAGTCGTCGAAAGGCTGTTTTAAGCCTTTAAAAACATTCCACGGAGCATCTTGGTACAGGCATTGAACGTATCCTCATTCCATAACGACGGTTCTTCCTTCAACTTCAGGTAAATCTGGCAGGCGAAACCATAATATGCGGTTGTCAGAAGCCAGCTTGGGCTTTCTTTAAATTCTCCGTTCTCCTTGCCCTCCAGTACAATCTTTTCAATATCCGCATAAAATTCCTTTTTACACTGCAGGGGCATGCCGCAATAAACCGGAGAGGCTGTATACAACTGTTCGATCATGGATTCCCTGGGGTGGCTCATGGAATAGCTGATGATATTGCGAAATCTCCGGCACAGCTTGTCCATGGCCGTCTTTTCCTGTTCCATCCCAAAATTGCAGGCGTCCACATCCATCTGATAACAATGCTGGTGTACCTCCTGAATCAACGCTGCTTTCGAGTCAAAGTAAAAATATAAGGTTGCCTTGGAGATGCCAGCCGCATTGGCGATATCCTGCATGGATGTCAGATCCAGCCCCCGCTCGCAAAACAGCGTGATGGAGGCCTCAATAATCTCATTTTTCCGTTCCGTATGGTTCATGCATTCCTCCTTTCTATCGACCGGTCGGTAGATTACAAATATTTTACTATGTATGACTGCAATTGTAAAGATAATTTTAATTTTTGAAGATTGAATTTTTGAAAACGAAAAGCGGTGAAATTTCATTTTCAGATACCAGATACTGCTTCTGGCAAACAGTAGGACAGTAAGAACCCCCCATACAAATTGTAATGAATACACTGCACAAATAGCCATGTGCTTGTAAATTCAGGAGGTTTATGGTAGTATGGAGATACGAAAACGAAAGGGAAAGCAGGTGGGAAGGTTGACAGTGACGGAACAGATAGACCAGAAACATCAGGAAGATTTACAGAGGCTAAGAGGCTTTCGCCTGCTTGATGATGATTTCCTCACAAAGTGTTTTGAGGGAGATACGGCAAGCATAGAACTGGTATTACAGATTATACTGGGAAAGCCGGATTTAAAAGTGCTGGACGTCCGCACCCAGGTATTTGTGGAGAATCTGCTGAACCGTTCGGTGCGGTTGGATATACTGGCTACGGATAGTATCGGGGCAAAACTGAACGTAGAAGTACAGCGTTCCGATAAAGGGGCCGGGAGAAAAAGAGCAAGGTACAATAGCAGCATGATGGACGCAAACCTTTTGAAGAAAGGCGACGACTTCGACAAGCTGCCGGAAACGTGGGTAATCTTCATCACAGAGAATGACGTAATAGGAAAAGGGCTGCCGCTTTATCCGATTGAGCGGTGCTTTTTAGAAACAGGGGAAAGATTTGAGGACGGTTCGCACATACTGTATGTAAATGGCGCTTACCGTGGAGATACGCCAATCGGGAAGTTAATGCATGACTTCTCCTGTATAGATGCAGCGGATATGTACTATAGGACATTGGCGGACAGGGTGAGATTTTTTAAAGAGAGCAAGGAGGAAATCGAAATTATGTGCCGGGCTATGGAAGATATGAGGAATCAGACATTGAAAGAGGGAGCGATTAATTCCGCAAGGAGAATGTTGGCAGATGGGATATTGACACTTGAAAAAATTGCGGAATACGCAGGACTTCCACTTGACGAAGTAAAAAAACTGAATGCAGAACGGATAGTATAAACAAAACCGTAGGCCGGGAATCTAAAAACAGGTTCCCAGCCTCGGCAGACAGCTTTGCTGGCTGTATTTGCACTTCCTTTACAAAAAAATTCCGATGCTGACAGGGAAAACGGCTCTGGAATCTTAATTCCCCGTCAGCTTCCCCCGGGATTTTTTACTTCCCATCCACCAAAATCCTGACAACAAAAACACTCCCTTCCCCGGCCCTGCTTTTCACAGCAACCTCCCCTTTATGCAGTTCTAAAATCCTCTTTACAAGCGGCAGACCAAGCCCATTTCCCTCCATATTGTGAGACGTATCTCCCTGATAAAACTTATCAAAAATATATTTCTGTATCGTTTCATCCATACCCGCCCCCTGATCCTTCACCGTGAAAACCGCATGTCCATTTTCCAAATGCAGAGCCACAGCAATACAGCCCTTTTCCGGGGAAAACTTGACCGCATTGTCCAGCAGGTTCATCCAGACCTGCTTTAAGAGCGGTTCATTTGCCCGGATCATGACCTCTTCCATATCAATATCAAAATCAATCTGCTTTTTTGACCATTTGCTTTCCAGAAGCAGGATGGCTTCCCGGATCTGTTCGCTCAAGGAAAAGTCGGTCTTGTCCGTCAGAAGGGTCAGGCTTTCCACCTTGGAAAGGTTTAACACGGTTGCGGACAGTTCGGAGAGACGCCGGGATTCCTCAATGATAATGTCCAGATATTCCCGGCTTTGGCAGGCATCCAGCTTCTGGCTCTTCAGCAGCTTGGCAAAGCCCAGGATGGAGACGATGGGCGTCTTGAACTCATGAGAAAAATTGTTGATAAAATCAGAACGGAACATCTCGATTCCGGCCAGTTCTTCTGTCATCTGGTTGAAACATTCGGAAAGCTTCTGAAATTCTTTCGGATGCTCCAGATGGATTTTTACATCATAATTCCCCGCGGATACCTCGTGTATCGCGTCAATCAGCGTATGAAGCGGACGCAGGGGAAAATGGCTTATAAAAAAGGAAATGGTCGTGCCGATGACGATACTGATGATACCGCTCTGGAACAGAAACGGCTTCAAAGGTGCGCCTGGTTCTGCGCTGATCCAGCCGTGTCTTATGGCGAAAATAATGATCGCATTGCTGGCAGACATGGTCAGAACCAGCAAGATGAAAACAAAACCTGTAGTTAACAACGTCATTTTGACGCGGACGCCTGCCTGCTCTTTCATATCAGCGCCTCCTCTGCCTGTTCTTTCATACCAGCGCCTCCTCTACCCTGCTCTTTCATACCAGATCCTCCTCTACCTGCGCCTTATAGCCCAGCCCCCGTATGGTGACAATGGAAAAATCCCTGCAGTCTTCAAAACGTTTCCTGAGACGGTTGATGTGGACGCTGACTGTCGCGTCCGTGGAATCGGAGGCCGGCCCCCAGATATCCTCCATAAGCTGCATGCGGGTAAAGATTTTGTTCGGATAGGACAGCAGCTTGTACAAAAGCTGAAATTCTTTCTGGGGGAGGAGCTGACTGCCCTCGCTGTTTTTTACAGTCATGGAATCATAGTCCAGTACGGTTGAGCCGATCGTGAGCCTGCGGTCGGAAATAATCTTCGCCCTTCTGAGCAAAGCCTTGATCCTAAGAAGCATGACCGCTTCGTTTACAGGCTTGGTCATATAATCGTCCGTCCCCGACAGAAATCCCTCCTTGATATCCTCCGGAAGCTGTTTTGCGGAGAGCATCAGGATCGGGATATCGCTGCCGCAGTCCCGCAGAAGCTTTGCAAAGGCATAGCCATCCATGCCCGGCATCATGATGTCCAGCACGATCAGGTCGATCTTTTCATTTTCCATAATCTCCAGCGCTTTCTGGGCGCAGTACGCACAGGAAACAGAGTATCCGGCCTCGGTTAAAACAGCGGCCAGATAACGGCGTATATTCTTATCATCATCTACAATTAAAATCTGCAGCATGGGAAGTCCTCCATATCATTTTGAACATTGATCATCACGGATCTATTTGCAAAAATTGTAACACAGAAAGTTAAACGGAATCTAAAGAATATGAGGATTTCACATATTTTTCATATTTAGAAGCAGAGAGTTTAAATTGAGTTTAACAAGCCCTCTTAGAATAAATACAAACAGGAAAAAGGAGAATTTCATATGGAAAATAATCAAATAGAAAATAATCAGATAGAACCCCTTTCGCTGGATATCAGGAAGACAAAGTTTACATTATTAAAGGATCAGCAATGCTCTCTGAATATGCAGATCCGCCTGGCCATGCAGCTTCATGATCTGCGGGCGCAGGCAGATCTGGAAAAAGAATTAAAAGAAGTTACGGAGCAGATCAGCCATATGGTCTGGTAATATCTAATGACTTTAAATAGTAACAATATCACGGTCTGTCGGAAAAGGATTGACAGGGAAAGAACCCCAGTGCTATTCTTTTTAATAGAACCGATATTGCCTCCAGGTTTTTGACCTGACAGGCTGGGAGAGGGAGGTGATTTGCCGTGGGCATGTATTTGAATCCGGGGAACAGCGGATTTACCAGAATCAGAAATGACATCTATGTGGATAAGAGCGGATTGATCAGCCTGATCAATGAAACGATAGAGACGCCGAGATTGCTGACCTGTGTCAGCAGACCGCGCCGGTTTGGAAAATCCTTTGCGGCTAAGATGTTATGTGCGTATTATGATAAGACCTGCGATTCCTCGGCGCTGTTTGACGACCTTGCCATTGCGCAGGACGAGAAGTTCAACAAAACATACAGGCAGCATCTGAATCAATACGACGTCATTTATCTGGATATGACAAATGTCCTGGGAAAGGCGGACTCGGACAGCATTGTGCCGTTCATCCAGAACAGTGTGACGGAGGAACTTCTGGAAGCGTATCCTGATTTAAAAGTAGGAAATGTCTTCGATGAAACACTGCTCCATACGGCGGAACTGACAGGCAATAAACTCATTATGATTATTGATGAATGGGATGCGCCGATCAGGGAGACGCCGAAGAGCCAGAAGCCGTATCTGGATTTCCTGCGTACATTATTTAAGAGCAGCGGCACAACGGACCAGATCTTCGCGGCGGCTTACATGACAGGAATCCTCCCGATAAAAAAAGACGGCTCGCAGTCAGCAATTTCAGATTTTAAAGAATTTACAGTGATCAAACCCAGAAAATTCGGCGGTTATGTGGGATTCACAGAGACAGAGGTGAAAAGGCTCTGTGAGGAATACCATTGTGATTTTGAGAAGATGAAGAGGTGGTATGACGGATATTGGTTCCGGGATACCGGTTCGATATATAATCCAAATTCTGTGATGGAGGCCATCCGCAATGATGATTTCGATTCCTACTGGACACAGACCTCAGCGGCCGGGAGTTTGATGGGATATATCAGTATGGATTTTGATGGTCTCTCTAAAACCGTAGCGGAACTGATCGGCGGCGGAGAAGTCAAGGCAGAACCAAGGGGATTTTTAAATGATCTGGTGACAATTCGAAACCGGGATGACGTGCTGACAATCCTGACCCACCTTGGGTATCTCGCCTACGATGAAAGGACAGGGAAAGTTCGTATTCCAAATGAAGAGATTCATATGGAATTTACAAGAATTGTCCGTGAAGTAAAAAGGGATGATACGATCAGGAGAGTTCGGGAAAGCGAACAGCTTATTTACGATACGGTTCATGAAAATGCGGAAGCCGTGGCAAAGCAGATTGAGAAAATTCATTCGGAAGAATCACCGCTTCACTATAATAATGAACAGGCATTGCGCAGCGTGATCAAACGGGCATATTTCAGCTTTGGGGATGAATATGTCCTGTTTGAAGAATTACCGGCAGGCGGCGGATATGCAGATGTTGTATATCTTCCGAAAAAAGATTCCATGATGCCGGCTCTGGTAGTGGAGCTGAAATGGAATAAAACTGCGGAAGGTGCGATCCGGCAGATTAAGAAGCGGCATTATCCTTCGGCAATTCAGGAGTATGGCGGGGATATATTATTGGTCGGCATCAATTACAGCAAAGAAGCACCGCCGGGGGAACGGAAACATACCTGCATCATCGAAAAATATCAGATGAAAACAGATCATGAATGAAAAGTAAACTGAGGAAACAAAAATGGCAAGTATCAGAGAAGTAGCGCAGGAAGCAGGCGTAGGGGTGGGGACGGTATCAAGGGCACTGAATGGTTCGGGGTACGTTTCACCGGAGACAAGGAAGAAGATTGAGAAGGCGGCAAAGAAGCTGAATTATACGCCTAATGAACTGGCAAGGAACCTGTATCACAATAAAACGGGGATTGTCGGCGTGATCGTGCCTGATTTGGAGCATCCGTTCTTCTCTTCGCTTGTCAAGCATATAGAGATGGAATTATATGAACAGGGATATAAGACGATGATCTGCAATACTGTGGGAATCAGCAGACGGGAGCAGGAATATCTGGATATGCTTGAGCGAAATATCGTGGACGGGATCATCACGGCATCCCACGGCCTTGAGGTAGAAGAATACCAGAAGCAGACGAAACCGATCGTATCCATTGACCGTGACCTGGGATCCCGAATCCCGTTGATCGGCTGTGACCACACGAAAGGCGGGAAGCTGGCGGCGGAACTCATGCTTGAGGCCCGCCGGAGGAAGGTGTTTCTTGTCTCAGGAATATCCCCCAACGTTATGGCAAATGACAGGTACAGGACATTCAGACAGATATTAGAAGAGAACGGGGTTGTTGCCGTGCTTCAGGAAGAGATGGGGTGGAATATATTCAGCTGGGAAGCACATTATAAGATGGCGGAGGAGATTTTTCGGCTTCATCCGGATGTTGACGGGATCTTCGGCTCAGACCTGGCCGCGCTTGCCTGTCTGAATGTGGCGCAGAGAAAAGGGATCCGGGTGCCGGAAGACCTCTCCATCATAGGTTTTGACGCCATGGCGCCTTCCGGCATGGTGTATCCGGAGCTGACAGCTATTAGGCAAAATGTAGAATTATTGGCGGAGATTTCTGTGAATGCCCTTCTGGATATGGTGGAACAGAGGAAAAATGTACCGAGCCGGTTGATTTTGGATGTAGAGATACAGCGGGGGGGAACGGTATAGAGGAAATTCTTTGGTAAAATTGCGAAAAAAATACGATGCAGATTTGTTGAAAATAGATAAGTAAAAAATAAGATAAGAGGATTTTGTACAAAATGCACAAGACAAAATCCTCTTTTTTGCTGCCATAAGAGAAAAACAGAAATACAGGATTGACAAAATATACAATCAATACTACAATTACGTGTATGGAACGGGTTCCATAAAATATAGAAAAAGTAAAGCAAGTATGCAAAAAATAGAGCAAATATAAAAGGATATAATGGAATGGAATCGGTTTCACATCAATAAGGAGGAGACAGATGAATACAGGAAAGTATACAAGGCTGGAGATATTTGCCAAGGCTTTACAGGCAGGAGGAAGCGTCCGTGTGATTTCCAATGATGGGGAATGTCAGGAAATCCCTGCGGGACAGGCCTCATATAAATGGATTCAGGTCACGGTGGAGAAGAATACGGAGTATGAGATCCTTTGTGAAGAATGCCAGGTCTCGATCTGCTATCTGAGCGGATGTGAGAATATCCTGGATGAAGGCGTCTGCTATCTGGAACAGGATGAGAACGGCAGATTTATAAGGATGCAGGAGTCGGACTGGTACGATTCCCCGATCCGGGAGGCATATCATTTTACACCCTGGAAGAACTGGATCAATGATCCCAATGGGCTGTGCTGGTTTCAGGGATATTACCACATGTTCTATCAGTTTAATCCCCATAGCCAGAAATGGTCCCATATGTACTGGGGACATGCGGCAAGCCGGGATCTGATCCACTGGACGCACCTTCCGGTTGCCTTAGAACCCCAGGAAGAGATACTGAAATATCCGGAAGAACTGGATGGAGGCGCCTTTTCCGGTTCTGCGGTAGTGATGGAAGATGAAGTGGTCTTCTATCTGACCCGGAGCAGGGAGCCGCACGCGGAAGGCGGGCAGATCCTGCAGCAGCAGTGGAGGATGAAGAGCAGTGATATGCTGCATTTTACGAAAGAGGAGCTGGTCATCGGGGAGAGACCAGCAGGGGCATCCCCTGATTTCCGGGACCCCAAGGTGACGTGGGCGGACGGCAGATGGCAGATGATGCTCGGCAGCGCCCTGGAGGGAAAAGCCGCAGTCCTGAAATATGAATCAGAGGATATGGAAAGCTGGGAGTATACAGGCCCGCTGCTGACCGAGGAGGAAGACGGAATCCGCTGTGTAGAATGCCCGGATTTTATGGAGCTTGACGGGAAATATCTGGTGATCGGAGCACTGATGCACCATCAGGACCCCTTCGGCAGATACCAGATGAGCAGATATCATGTGGGAGATTTTAAAGAAGGGATCTTTACAGAGGAGAGCAGAGGATGGTTTGACTTCTGCGGAAACTGCTATGCGATGCAGAGCTTCGAACATGATGGCAGAAGGATCAGTATCGGCTGGATCTCCGATTTCTACGGAGAGCATCAGGAGGAGGAAAACGGCGTCTGCGGAAGCATGACGATCCCCAGAGAAATGCACATCCGGGATCACCGTCTGTATCTGACTCCGGTAAAAGAGATAGAGGCTCTGAAGATGGGAACGCTGTACCAGGGACATGGGGAGGAGATCAGCCTGAAAGACATTACCCCCAATACCTACAAGGCAGAGCTGGAATTTGACGGAGATTGTTCATTTTCCATCTGCCTGTCTGAAAACGGCGGGGGCAAGATGCTTCTCATCTATGATGAGAAAGGGCTCCGGCTCAGGACCTATGGAGTGAAGAGCGAACATGTCACGTTTCCGGCAGATGTAGACAGGGTAGAGAAGCTGGAAATATTCGTAGACCGCCGTACTGCCGAGATCTATGTAAACGACGGTGAGGCGGCAGGAACCAAGTTGTTTTATGACACATCAGATGCCGGATGTTTCATATTACATACAGATACACCTGAATGTATCAAGAGGGCAGAGGTTTTCTGCATGAGGTCAATCTGGGCTTAAGGCCTGACTGCGGCCGATCAGTGACCGGAAGCCCATCTGGGAAAGAGAAGAAAGGAGCGAGACAGATGAGAAAAAGAGTTATTGCAGCCTTGCTCGCGGCCGTGATGGTATCAGGTGCTTTCACGGGATGCGGGAAGACAAAGGAGCGCGTAAACGAACAGGGGGAATCGGTGATCACCGTATGGAGCCCCAGCGACGAACCGGCAATCGAGGAATGGTGGATCAGCAAGATCGAGGAATTTAACCAGGCCCATGAAGGCGAGATCGAGCTGCGCCGGGAGGCGATCGTGCGGGCGGATTCATACGCCTATGAGGATAAGGTCAACGCGGCGATCACATCCAACGACCTGCCGGATATCCTGTATGTGGACGGGCCGAATGTATCGATCTACGCGGCAAATGAGGTGACTCTTCCGCTGGATGATTTCTTCCCGGAGGAGGAGTGGGCCGATTTTTTTGATTCCTCCAAGCAGCAGAATACCTATGACGGGAAGATCTACGCAGTGGGGGCCACCGAGAGCTCTGTGGCGCTGTACTACAACAAGGATCTGCTGGATGCAGCCGGTATCAGCGTGCCTGAGAGCAGGGAGGACGCATGGACCTGGTCCGAATATTATGACGCGGCGAAAAAACTGACAAAAGACGGTGTCGTGGGAACGAACATCATCATGGATAAGGGAGAAGGCCTTTCCTATGTACTGGAACAGTTCTGGATCTCCAACGGAACGGATTTTGTCAACGAGGACGGAAGCTCGGCGCAGGGGTATCTGAACAGCGCTGAGGGCGTAGAGGCGGCGAAGTTTTTGAACAGCCTGATACAGGACGGATATGCCAATATAGACCCGATCCAGAAGGAATTTCACAACGGTAAGGCAGCGACCATGCTGGGAGGTTCCTGGGAGGTGGCGACACTGGAGAAGGACTATCCGGATCTGAACTGGGGAGTAACGTATTTTCCGGTGGCGGACGGAGACGGGATTCCCACATCCCCTACCGGCGACTGGGCGGCATCGGTCACGAAGAACGTACAGGATATGGACGCGGTAAAGGAAGTGATGAGATTCTTATTTTCAGAGGAAAATGTAACCACCTACGCACAGGCAATCTCCAAGCCGCCGACAAGGGTCTCAAGTTACGATGTGCTTGAGGAATATAATGAATATCCCCGTTCCATCTTCAAGGAACAGCTTATGGAAACCGGGCATCCAAGACCGAGGACCCCTTCCTACAGTGTGCTTACGGCGGAATTTGCGGAAGCAATGCTGAATATCTTTACCGGAGTAGATCCGCAGGAGGCGCTGGACACGGCGGCAGAGGCCATGGACAAGGATTACAACAAATATTATGCAAATAATTGACGAAGAAAAGGAGGATTGGCTATGCAAAAGACAGTCAATAAGGCCAGTGAGAGAAAAGCGGCTTACATATTTATCCTTCCGGCAGTTGTCCTGCTGGCGGCGTTTTTGATCTATCCGTCTTTACAGACGGTTCGATACGCGTTCACAGATTATAACATTATGCGTCCGGACCGGATCGTTTTCTGCGGATTCAACAACTTTGCAGAGCTGTTTCAGGACAAGGATTTCTGGATTGCGGTGAAGAATACACTCTATTTTACGATTTTGGTTGTTCCTTTTCAGACGGTTCTGGCGTTAGCGCTGGCACTCCTGATCTCTTCCCGGAGGAGGGGCGTGTCCATCTTCCGCGCGGCGTATTTCAGTCCGCAGGTGACCTCCATGGTAGTCGTTGCGATCCTCTGGACCGTGATGTACAATTCCAGCCCGGACAGCGGCCTTCTGAATGCGCTGCTGGTCAATCTGGGACTGGAGCCGTGCGGATTCCTGAACGATCCGAAGACAGCGATGAACTCGATCATATTCATGTCCGCATGGCAGGGAGCCGGATATCAGATGATGATCTTCCTTGCCGGGCTCCAGGGAATCTCCGCAGAGCAGTACGAGGCGGCTTCCATAGACGGAGCCGGAAAGATCGCGAGCTTTTTCTATGTCACGCTTCCGGGACTGAAAAATGTGATCCAGTACGTCGTTATGATCACGGTCATCCAGGCAATGAAGCTGTTCACGCAGCCTTACGTTATGACCAAGGGCGGACCGCAGAATTCTACCAGGACACTGGTATATTATATCTATGAGCAGGGCTTCCAGAAGCGGAACTTCGGATATGCCTGCGCGGTGGCGGCTGTGTTCTTTGTCATCGTGATCAGCCTGTCACTTGGAATGAAGAAGATCATTAAAGCCGAATAGGCCGGAGAGGAGTGAATACTATGACGAAGAAAAAAACATTTGGAAATGCCGCATTTTATATCGGAAATACTTTAATCGCATTGATATTTGTATCACCGCTGATCTGGATGATCTCCTCCTCCCTGAAGCCGGAGGCGCAGATTTTTAAAGGGCTGAATTCTCTGTCTACATTTATTCCGACAGAAGCATCCCTGAATAATTACGTGGAAGTTTTCCAGAGGATCAATATGTGGAAATTCATCGGAAACAGCCTGTTCTATGTGCTGGTGATCATCCTGCTGGATCTGCTCGTAAATTCGATCTGCGGATACGCGCTGGCAAAATTTGAGTTCAAAGGGAAGAACCTCTTACTGACACTTGTGATCAGTCTGATGGTCTTTCCGGCGGAAGCGATCATGCTCCCCATGTACAGGGAGATGGCTGACCTGGGCTGGATCAACTCCTGGGCGTCTCTGATCGTGCCGTTTGTGGCAAAATGTTTCAGTATCTATATGTTCCGCCAGTTTTTCCTGGATATTCCGGATGAGCTCTTAGAAGCGGCATCTATCGACGGATGCGGCCCGGTCAGGACATTTTTCCAGGTGGTCATGCCGATCTCAGGAACCGTATACGCCACCATTTTTATTCTGGATTTTGTTGCTCACTGGAATGATTTCATGTGGCCTTTGCTTGTGGTTACGGGAGAAGAGAAGCGGACCATACAGCTGGCGATCCAGACCTTCTTTGGATCGAAGCCGATCAATTACGGGCCCATCATGGCATCCTTGACAATCTCCGCGATTCCGATGCTGCTGATGTTCATCTTCCTGCAGAAATATTATGTAGAAGGCATCGCATCCACGGGAATTAAGGGATAGGTAGAGTGCTCAGATAAAAAAAATCGGAGGGAAAGACATGGCAGGGGGATTCTATTTTGAGAACAGATTATTTCGGATCGCAGAGAAGGCAGTGAACCTGATAAAATTGAACATCCTGTGGATTTTATTTTCCCTTCCGCTGGTGACAGGGGGCGCGGCGCTTTGTGCGCTTCATGTTACGGCGGTGAGGATCATGAAGGAGGAGGAAGGATATGTATTCCGGGACTTCCTTGCGGTATTCAGGAGTAAGCTGCGCCTGTCCTTAAAGCTCTGGATCCCGCTTCTGGCTGCGGCATCGGTACTTTGGCTGGACGATATGTTCTGGAGAAATGTGGAAGGAAACTTTGCCGACGGCATGAGAGTGCTGGTCTGTGTCCTGTCAGGATTATGGATTGTATTGGTGGTCTATCTGTTTCCCCTTGCCGCGAGGATGGAGACAACGGCAGGGCTGGCATACCGCAATGGAATCCTGCTGCTGTTCAAGTATCTGCCCCAGTCCATCTACCTTTTGTTCATGACCGGACTCTTCCTGGCAGCAGGGCTTCTGTGGACGCCGGTATTCTGTGTGGGCGTGCTGTCCGGAGGCTCATTGCTGGCTGCGGTCCACGGGAAGCTGCTGATGTGGATCTTTGAGAAAGAAAGGTTGATAGAGCCTGTATCCGGCCAGACCTGTGTCAACTAAATATGAAGATAAAAAAGAAGTGCAATAATCACATGCCGAATATTGCACTTCTTTTTTTTCATGCATCCAAATATGAAAATTATTGCTAAGAAATTATTGTCTGATGAAAAGCAAAAAGTTGAAAGAGGACTTATCATAAAATTATGTTAAAATAATTAGATACCCATGCACAACGTTGCCGGAGGAAAGAGAGAAAAACCGTACTGTTCGGTTAGATCTGCAGGTTTACCGCGCGATTCATACGAAAAACCAGAGAAAGGACGTAAAAGATGAGACAGGAGAACATACAGGACTGCAGCATGGAATTGCTGTATCTGTCAGATGAGGATACACATTTCCACCAGGACATAGAGATTCTGTATATTGTTGAGGGGGAAACGGCTGTAAAGGAAGGGGAGACTTATCGGCTGGGAAAGGATGACATCGCGGTGATAAATTCGAACCAGCCGCATGCGTACAGCAGCGCCCGCAATACGATTGCATTTCGGATATTGATACCGTATCGGATATTCCGAAAATTGATCCGGGAGGAGTATTTTATTTTCTGCTGCAATTCCGTATTATATACATCCCGCGACGACAGGGATCTGCGGATCTTGATCGAAACGCTGCTGCTTCGGTACCTGAATATGGAACATGCGGATCTGAGCGAGATCGCAAGCCTTCTTTTTCAGATCATACACAAGCTGACCGCGGACTACAGGATGGACAAGGACAGCCTGAAAATCTATTTGAAGGAGCGCATGAGTGAAAAGATTGACCGGATTTTGAATTATATCAATCATTACTACTGCGAACCATTGAGCCTGACGGATGTGGCAGCGCATTTCCAGGTGTCGGAGACCTATCTTTCCCGTTATTTTAAGAAGAAAACGGGACAGAATTTTATCAATTACCTGAATGAAGTCAGAATTGAGAACGCGGCGCTGGAGCTTCGGGGAACGGACGCATCCATTACCAACATCGCCATGGACAGCGGATTCTCGACCCCTTCCGTATTGAACCGATATTTTAAGAAAAAATATGGAATCACCCCTTCCGAATACAGAAAACAGATAGAGGAATCTGTGAAAAATGTCGCAATGAAAATCGAAAAGGTAGAAGAAGTACGAAAAAGCTTATATGACCGGATTGAAAAAAGAATACAGGATTCCGAGGTCAAAGAGGTTACGATCAATGTCCGGCGGGGATATATACCGTGGATGAATCCCAATAAGATCATCGATATCGGAGAAGCCTCTGTGGTATGCGAGGCGGCGATACAGGAGCATATCTTGTTTCTCAAAGAGGTCTTAAGCATCCGGTATATCCGGATCTGGAATCTGTTTTCGGAAAAATTTATGATTTCCACGGACTTTTCAGGGAGGAATTTTAACTTTGAATCGCTGGACCGGATTTTTGATTTTTTTGTACAGAATAAAATTCCGCTTTTCCTGGATCTTGGAAAACGCAACCGAGTGATTATGGCCGGGCATGACAACGAGCTCTATTCGGTGAACATGCAGTATAATCTAAAGACGATTGAGGAATGGAAAAATCTTCTGGAGCATTTGATGAAGCATCTGGTCCGCAGATATGATAAGCATGTGCTCAGCCAGTGGATTTTTGAATTTCCCTGGAACAAGGAGCCCTATTACAGCCAGGACTACAGATATCTGGACGCCTATGAGGCGGGGTGGAGGATTGTGAAGTCAAATCTGGGCAGCAGCAGGATTGCAGGGATCAATCCCCATGGAGGGATTGACGAAGAACAGTTTCGGGAGGCGGTTCATGAGCTCTCGGCAAGGGGCATATTTCCGGAAATATTTACCATAAAAATTTTTGTGGATTCCACCCACCAGATGATGGGAGAACGGACATTTCAGTCGGGCAGCGACTATCTGTACGCAAGGCAGTTTATAGAAAAAATCCGGGGGATACTGGAAGAGGAAGGGCAGACCTATCAAATGTGCATATCGGAGTGGTCGAACAGCCTGTCCAATCGGAATATTGTGCAGGATAGCTGCGCAAGAGGGACATACATCATCAAATTTATTCTGAGCATCTGGAAAACGGCGGATATGATCGGATTCTGGCATGGTTCCGACGCGGTGGATATTTTTTACGATTCCCGAAAGCTGATATACGGCGGAGGGGGACTTTTGACGAAGGACGGGATCAAAAAGCCTTCATTTTATGCGTTCGAGTTTTTAAACAAGCTGGGGGGACATGTTTTGAAGATCGGCAATAATTATATCGTGACGAGGGATTCCACACAGAGGATCGTCTGCCTGTGCTTCAACCATCGGGAATACAGCTACTATTATTATATGAAGAAAGAGAATGAACATTTTAACCTGTCGAAGATCTTCCAGAGCGAAGAAAAAGAGCGGGTCGAGTTTACCGTTGAGGAATTGGATGATAACAAAGAGTACATGATTAAGGAAGAGGTGATCAACAGCAGTAGCGGGAGCATACAGAACGAGTGGCAGCTCCTCAGCAACCAGGAGGAGCTGGGGAAGGAAGAGATCCAATATCTGAAAAATATCTGCATCCCCAAAATCTATATCCGGCACGTAAGGAGCGAGGACCGGAGGATCTGCTTATTTCAAAATTTTGATGCGGTTTGACAATCATGTTACGGCGGAAGTGGAGCTTGGAACGTATTTCCTCACAGACAAGATGCATGACAAGTGGTTCGAACGCCACTGGTTCATAGGAGGCAATCAGGGGAGCGCCTATCTGGACGGATTTGCTCCGGAGGGAAAGATCGTGCGCACCGCCGGGCTCCTGAAAAATGTGGGCGGCGAGAGAACCATGACGGCAGCAGGCCCCACGCGCTCCTTCGGCCCTCCGCCGGAGGGAAAGATCCTCACCGAGCCGGTTCCGCTGGCAGATACAACGCATAAGGGATTTTTTGAGAATTACAGAAGGGCATACTTCGGGGAAGAAGAATTTCTCGTGCAGATTCCGGAGACGAGGAGAGTGCTCGCGCTGATGGACGCAGTCAGGGAATCCGGACAGACGGGGGAGTCGGTCAGGTTTGAATCATGTTTTTAAATTATCTCCTTATGTGGCAACAACTCTTCGATGTTTTTCCTTTTCAGGAAGTTACAGGTCACACCTTGACCAGGCGTGCCCTGTAACTCAGGCCGTCATTTTAAATTGCCTGCGGCAATGGACGGCCTGAATCCCAGCTTTTATGCGCATCCTCCTGACCAATCAGCGTAGTGATTGGTCAGGGTGTGACATGTAACTCAGGAAAACATTACATACAAAAAATGACAGATAAATCTTGCGCTTTCAGTCGTCTGTCTGTATAATGAGCTTCGGAGGAGAAAATGTCGGAACCGTTTGTGATGATTTGATGGGACAGAACAGCATTTTCACATAGGGCATCCTATAACACATGGATCTATGGGACGGGTGTGCTTTACCCGGTAACGTATCTCCAAGGTCTATTCCATACCACATATCCCTGCGGAACAGACGTATTTCATCCGATAAAATATAGAAGCATAAAGGAGAAAAATGAATGATCAATCGGAAGAAAAATGCTAAGAAAATACTGGTATTTTTCCTTATTTTTGGTCTTATCGGCGGAACGATGGACCATTTGCGGGTGATCGCGGCGGCGGGAACAGAAGCGGAAGACTCTTCGGGGACAGAGGCCGGTACGGAAGAGGACATTTCTGCACAGACAGATTGTATCTGTACAGATTTATGTACGGCTGAAACGAAAGAACCGGATTGCGCCGCTTGCAGAGAAGATCTGTCTGCCTGTAAAGGACAGGCTTCAGAAGTACAGCCGGGAAACAACCCGGATGAAAGCGGAAACACAGATACAGAGAACCCGGCAAAGCTTCCCGCAGACCCGGAAGCGGCCGCGGTGAAGGAGCTTCTCAATGGACTCCCGTCACTGGAGGAGCTGAAGGCTTTGGAGAAGAAGGAGCTGGACGAGGCATATGAGCAGATCCAGAAGGCATTTGATGCTTATGAGAATCTGGAAGCTGAACAGAAAGCAATGCTCCCGGGAGCGGAGGAAGAGCTGAAGGAGCTGTTGGAATATTTTACAACATTGATCATGCCGCTGGCTACGGACCAGCAGATAGAAGCTGCGTGGAATGCGATGACAACGGCAATGGTCAACTGGGACCAAGAAGTAGATTTATCTGCGTATAACCTTAATAGCAATGACTGGGGGAAAATCTGGCCGGATGTGGCGCAGGATAATCCGGATCTGTTTTATGTACTGGATGGGACTTATTATACATCGCCTGACGGGATCGTTCAGAAGTGTACATTCACATATAACTCGCAGTATAATCAAAATAGCGTCGCAGAATATAGAGCTGCGATCAACAATGTATTTTCCGAAGTTATTGGAAATAATATGACTGATGAGCAGAAGGCGACCGCGCTGCATGACTATCTGGTGCAGCATATGGTATATGACCAGAATGCAAACAACAATCTGGGAATTGAAAAGAGAAATGCATACGAAGCTCTGGTAAATGGCATCGGAGTCTGCCAGGGGTATACTCTTGCATACGCCGCCCTGCTGAAAGAAGCAGGGATCGAGGTGGATTATTGCAAGAGCCAGTCTATGAATCATATTTGGAATTATGTAAAACTGAACGGCAGCTGGTATCATGCGGATCTTACATATGATGACGCAACTGCCGCCAGCCAGACAGGGGAGACAGGTTATGTAAAGCATGAGTATTTCCTGCTCAGCGATAGTGCCATGAGGAGTAAAGCGCATAACTGGGATTCAAATAGCATTACATGTGCGGACACAAGTTATGATAATTCCTGGCATAAGACTGCGCCCATAACGGAATCTGCGATTTATGCGGTGAATGGAAATTCATATTATCTCAAGGGTGAGATAGTGGCTGGCGCGCCAAATACGATATATAGCGGCGCGTCACTGATGAAAAGAGACGCGAATGGAAATGAGACACAGGTTGCAAAACTTGATATCGAAAATGTGGGAAATGGATGGCCCATGTATTCTATGAGCTTTTCCAGACTTTCCTGTTCCAAAGGAGTGCTTTACTTTAATGTAGGAAATTCGGTCTATTCCTTTAACCCGGCAGCAGACACGGTACCGGTGAAAATTTACCAGTATGAGGATCAGAGTAACCGAATCGTGACAGGTCTTCTGGCAAACAGCGAGAGGATGACTCTGGAGATATATAATCCCAATACCGGTAAGATTGAGGATAAGATCGTTGTGTCTATGACAGGCATGGAAGAGCAGAAGGATTTTGCATTTCCAGTAAAAACAAAGACGGTGACTTACGGAGATGCGGATTTTACCATGACAGCCAAAGGGGCAGCGGAAGGTTCGTCAGTCAGCTACAGCAGTTCGGATCCTTCGGTGGCATCGGTTGATACGAGGACGGGTCTGGTCCAGATTCAGAAAGCAGGCAGCGCAGTGATTACGGCTACGGCTTCGGCAGTAGGGAACTATGAGGAAGTAAGCAGTTCCTATCAGCTTACGGTTTCGCCAAAGGCGCTGGCATGGGATGTGAGTGCTCTGGAAGCGGCGGACCGGCTGGATCAGATCAAGGACCGGGAGGCGACCCTTTTCGGTGAATTGAAGCTGGAAGGCATTTTGGAAAAGGATGCGAAGCTTGTCCTGTTTGACTGTCCGGCAGAAAAACTGTCCGGTGTCTATGAGACAGCGGCAGAAGGCAGCCAGAAGGTGGCCCTGTCCTGGAAAAACGCTCAGGATGAAGCGATCCTTGAGGGAAATGGAAAAGAAAATTATACCATGCCCGGGGCTTTGCCGGAGATCATGGGGCGGATCAGCGCGGTTCAGGACATCCCCCAGGAGCCTGCGGACGGAAATGAATTTAAGATCGAAGTGGAGAGCGGTATTTCCAAGGTGCCGGATGCCTTCCTGAATCAGGAGCATTTGAATACGCCGGGCAAGATCGAAACGGAGATGAAACTGAAGATCCAGGAGAAGGACAGTTCAATTGCAGAGTCGGATCTGGTAATCTATGATGTGGAGCTTCTGGTCAATCTCAATGGAGCAGGCTGGGAAAAGGTGACGAAGGATAATTTCCCGGCTGACGGCCTGTCAGTCACCCTGCCTTATCCGTCCGGTACGGGCAGAGAGACACATCACTTTACGGCGGCTCATATGTTTACCGAGGATATGAATGGGTTTAAGGCAGGAGATGTGGAATATCCGGAAGTGGCTAATACGAATAGCGGGATCAGCTTCAAGGTAAATGGACTTTCACCGATTGCTGTAGGATGGAAGGATGTGAAGGACGATTCTGCAGGGGGCGGCGGAAATGACGGCGGAAACGGAAGTGGAAGTAATGGCGGAAGTGGAAACGGAAGCAGCGGCGGAAGCGGAAGTGGAAGCAGTGGCGGAAGCGGAAGCGGAAGCAGCGGTGGAAGCGGAAGCAGCGGTGGAAGCGGAAGTGGAAGCAGCGGCGGAGTCAGCAATGGAAGCGGCAACGGCAACGGCAGCGCGCCGAACATTTCCGGTACTCAGGCGAACAGCCCTGTGACCGGCGACAATTTGCCGATCATGCTGTATGTACTTCTGGCGGCAGCGGCATTCGGTGTAATGACCGTAATTTATGTAAGAAAAAAGAAGAATTGATATCGATAGAGTTTTGAGACGATAATAGAAAAGAAGGCGGAGAATGTATAGGATTCTCCGCTTTTTTCAATACCAACATATGCGCTAGTACAGCCTTTTTGCATGGGCCGGCGGACATTCGTAACCTGCTTCCCTACAAACGCCCTTCCATCAGATCCTCCAATGTGATCCCATAAAAAAAATCATGAACCAGCGTATCGTACTTTTTCCATAATGGCAAAGTAATACAGCCTTCGCTCCGGGGACAGGCTTCCGCGTTCGGCATCAGGCAGGCAACCGGGGCGAGAGGGCCTTCCGTCAGTTCTATGATCTCACCCACGGTATATTCTCCGGGGGAGCGGGTCAGCCTGTAGCCGCCGCCCTTTCCGCGGAGTCCCTTCAAAATATTTCCCTTTACGAGTATTTTTAAAATGATCTCCAGATATTTTTCGGAGATTTCCTGCCGTTTCGCGATTTCCTTTAGCGGAATATAATCCTCTTCCCGGTGCTGTGCAAGATCGACCATGACCCGGAGCGCATAGCGTGCTTTCGTTGAGATCATAGAAATTATACCTCCAATCTTTTCCTAAATTATAGAGCCAATTGGAAAATAATTCAATAAAAACATATAAACCTATTGACATAGTAGGTAAATAGTAGTAATATGCATTCAATGATCCATAGAGGAAAAATAAGAAAATCCTTCAGGACCAGGAAAGGAGAGTAAAATGGCAGCTTATTACAAAGGTACACTCGGACTGATCGGCAATACTCCGCTGGTTGAGGTCGTGAATATGGAAAAGGAGCTTGGATTGAGGGCAACGGTCCTGGTGAAGCTGGAATATCTGAATCCGGCGGGAAGTGTAAAGGACAGGATCGCGAAGGCGATGCTGGAGGATGCGGAGGACAAAGGGCTGTTGAAAAAAGGATCTGTCATCATCGAGCCAACATCAGGAAATACAGGCATTGGCCT
Organism: Lachnospiraceae bacterium; assembly: GCA_910573785.1. Taxonomy (GTDB): domain Bacteria; phylum Bacillota; class Clostridia; order Lachnospirales; family Lachnospiraceae; genus Schaedlerella. Next base: position 68,582 of record CAJSZT010000017.1, read on the forward strand.
GGCAGCAATCGGGGCTGCGAAGGGCTATCGGGTGATCCTTACCATGCCCGAGACCATGAGCATAGAACGGAGAAATATTTTAAAGGCGTATGGAGCGGAGCTTGTATTGACGGACGGCGCGAAAGGGATGAAAGGAGCCATTGAAAAGGCAGAGGAGCTTGCGGGAGAGATTTCGGGCAGCTTTCTTCCCGGGCAGTTTATAAATCCGGCGAACCCGGCAGCCCACAAAGCGGCGACAGGGCCGGAGATCTGGAGGGATACGGACGGAAAGGTGGATATTTTCATTGCAGGGGTAGGAACCGGCGGTACAGTTACGGGGGTTGGTGAGTACCTGAAGGAGAAAAACCCGAATATCAGAGTCGTGGCGCTGGAGCCGGCAGATTCCCCTGTATTGTCGGAAGGGAAAGCCGGGGCGCATAAGATCCAGGGGATCGGCGCGGGATTTACACCGGAAGTATTGAATACTTCCGTATACGATGAGGTGTTCAGGGCTAAAAATGAAGATGCCTTTGCCGCGGCAAAGCTGCTTGCGAAAAAAGAGGGCATCCTGGTCGGGATTTCTTCCGGCGCCGCGCTGCATGGAGCCATCGAACTGGCAAAGCGGCCGGAGAATGAGGGCAAGGTGATCGTGACGCTGCTGCCGGATTCCGGGGACAGATATTATTCAACACCGCTGTTTTCGTGAGAAATTTGTTACATTAATGTAATAAAGTACGAGACAAATAAAAACGGATATGCTAAAATGATTACCGAAATGTTACTATTTACAATCACATAAAAATGGACAATCAGATTCACCAGGCACGATCGTAAAGACCTGATTGTAAATTTTTAATAGTAACACGAAAATAGATCAAGGAGGACAATAAAAATGGCAGATATAAAAGATTCGAAAAACTGGGGATTTGAGACAAGGCAGCTGCATATCGGGCAGGAGCAGGCGGACCCGGTCACAGACGCGAGGGCGGTACCCATCTACGCGACCACTTCTTACGTATTCCATGATTCCCAGCATGCGGCGGACCGCTTCGGACTCCGTGACGCGGGAAATATTTACGGAAGACTGACCAATCCCACCCAGGATATTTTCGAACAGCGCATCGCGTCCCTGGAGGGCGGCGCGGCGGCACTTGCGGCGGCATCCGGCGCGGCGGCGATCAGCTATACATTTCAGGCGCTGGCAAAGTCAGGGGAGCATATCGTGGCATCCAAGACGATCTACGGCGGAACCTACAATCTGCTGGCCCACACCCTTCCGCTGACCAACGGCGTGACCACAACCTTTGTGGATCCGGAGGAGGAAGGCTCCTTTGAGGCGGCGATCCAGGAGAATACGAAAGCAATCTTTGTGGAAACACTGGGAAATCCGAATTCTAACCTGGTTGACCTGGAAAAGCTTGCTGAAACGGCGCATAAGCATCAGATCCCGCTGGTCGTGGATTCCACTTTTGCGACCCCCTACCTGATCCGCCCGATTGAGTATGGGGCAGATCTTGTGATCCATTCCGCGACAAAATTTATCGGGGGCCATGGCACAGCCATCGGCGGCGTGATCGTAGACAGCGGCAATTTTGACTGGAAGGCATCCGGCAGATACCACTGGATCTCGGAACCGAATCCAAGCTATCACGGAGTATCCTTCTCCGACGCGGCGGGGGCGGCAGCCTTTGTGACCTACATCCGCGCGGTGCTCCTGCGGGATACCGGCGCGACACTTTCCCCGTTCCATGCGTTTCTCTTCCTTCAGGGACTGGAAACCCTGTCGCTCCGTGTAGAGCGCCATGTGAGCAATGCATTAAAGATCGTGGAGTACCTTGCGAAGCATCCCCAGGTGGAGGCGGTGCATCATCCGTCGCTGGCAAGTGAGCCCAGCCACGAATTATATCAGAAATATCTTCCCAATGGGGGCGGCTCGATCTTTACATTTGAGATCAAAGGGGACGCAAAGACGGCACAGAAATTTATCGACAACCTTGCCATTTTCTCCCTTCTGGCAAATGTGGCAGACGTGAAATCCCTGGTGATCCACCCGGCAACGACGACCCACAGCCAGAGTACGGAGGAGGAGCTTGCGGAACAGGGGATCCGGCCGAATACGATCCGGCTTTCCATCGGGATTGAAAGGGCAGAGGATCTGATCGCGGCGCTGGAGGCGGCGTTTGAGGCAGTGAAGGAATGAAGAGCTGTAGAAAATAAGATGAAAGCTTGATGGATCTAAAAAAACGGAGAGCGTGGGAAGCCCTCCGTTTTTTTGTGCTTTTTGGTTTCCAGCGTCTCTGTCTGTCCCGGCTTATAGCCGTTCATCTCATGGGTAAACATATGGGTTCTAATAAAATATTGAAAAAAACCCAATTATAATATTAAAATTTCAAAGAATGAAAAACAAGATTCCTGGCAGGAACGTCAATTTTTTGGCAGATTCGAATTTGAACCGAAATGTTATTATTTTTAGTGAAAAAATTGACAGTCAGATTCGTCAGGCACTTTCTTGCCGTAAGTCAATTTTAAATAGGACAGATTCGTTTTGGGGCGTGGACAATTATAGATGGGAATGGTATCATAAAAAAGAGTATTGAAGTAGAACCTAAAGGAGACTGATGATATGACGATGGAAGAGATTGTTCATGGGGAATCCAAAAATGTCGAATTTAAAGAGACATTGCCTGATAAATCAGAGAAATACATGAAGACGATCATAGCTTTTGCAAACACGCAGGGAGGTCAGTTGATAGTAGGTGTGAATGATGTGACGCGGGAAGTGACAGGTGTAGATATGGACTCTGTGTTTAAAATTATGGATCGTATCACTAATGCAGTTTCCGATTCCTGTACACCCCAGATTGTGCCGGATATTACATTTCAGACAATTGAGGGAAAAACCATTGTTGTGGTTTACGTAGCACCTGGAGCAAACAGACCATATTATATGAAGTCCAGAGGCAAGGAAGGCGGTACTTATATTCGTGTTGCCGGTACATCCAGACAGGCGGATGCGGATAAGATTAAGGAACTGGAATTGGAAGGAGCGCGGATTTCCTGGGATGAACTGATTTGTGTTGGCTATGAAGTCAAGGAAAATGCGATTAAAAAGCTTTGTCGTGATATGAATCGGTATCGCAATGAAATGCAGCAGAGAAAGGGAAATGCTGAGAAACTGCAGCAGGTTACGAGGGCACAGCTATTGAACTGGAATGTGATTAAGAAAACGGAAGACGGTTATCTGGCATCGAATGCATTTGCATTGTTAACCGGAAAACATTTCTATTATTCCAGAACCCAATGTGCCGTGTTTGCAGGTACAGATCGTGGAGAATTTATTGATAAGAAGGAATACGACGGCCCGCTTTATGGGCAGATTGAAGAAGCATATGCCTTTGTTTTGCGCAATATCCGGAGGAGCGCAAAAGTGGAAGGACTGATTCGAAGAGAAGGTCATGAATTACCTCCAGACGCGATTCGTGAGATGATCATCAATGCCCATTGTCATCGCAACTTTTTGGACAATTCCTGTGTGCAGGTAGCCTTGTATGATGACCGTCTGGAAGTGACTTCACCCGGAGGATTGTGCTATGGACTGACGCTGGAGGAAGCGATCAGCGGTCGTTCCAAGCAGCGAAACCGTATTGTAGCAGAGGTATTTAACCAAATGGGACTTATTGAAGCCTGGGGAACCGGACTTCGAAATATTCGAAAAGCGGCGAAGGAATACAGTCTGCCGGAACCGCAGTTTATTGAGATGACAGGAACCTTCCGTGTGAATCTGTTTCGCGGTTTATCACCGATGGAAGATCGGCAGAAGATCGGTAAAACATCGGCGAAAAATTTGAAAAGCATCGGTGAAACATCGGTGAAAGCCCGGAAAAGCATCGGTGTTGAATTGAATGCTACGCAGAAGAGTATTATTGATCTGCTGTCGGAGAATGTACAGATGAGCGGAACTGAATTAGCGGAGCGAATTGGAATTTCAAAAAGAAATATTGAGACAAATATCAAAAAACTCAAGGAAAAAGGTATTTTAGTCCGCCATGGCTCTGCCAGAGCCGGATATTGGGAAATTTGTATCTGACATTCTGAATAGTTATGCGTATTTTTTGAAAGGCAGTTTCGCTTTTAAGCGGTATTGTCAGAGCAAGAAACGGCATTTTATTGTTGGATGAATTGGGAGACAGAGCAATGGAATTTTATAATTCACAAAAATAAATTTCTGAAACACTTTTCCATACATGGTTGTCTATCTTATAGAAAAACAAGGGAGGTAGACACAACATGAATCAAAAGCTGACAAAATTCATCTGTTTCCTGACCACGGCAATCCTGCTGTGCTCCTGCTCTCCGAAGGGAGGCGGGGACGCGGAAAAAGCGGACAGCCCGGCACAAGCCGGAACGCAGACCGGAACACAGACCGAAGCCGCATCTGACGGACAATCCCCGGCAGGGGAAGGAACCGCTTCCTGGCGGAAGACAGAGATCCAAAAGCCGGAGGGAGCCGTCTATATCAATTCCATGAACTATCTGGCGGACGGCACCCTTCGGATCAATTCCTCAGACGCGGACGGACAGAATCCGGCGGTATGGGACAGCCGGGACAATGGAGGAACCTGGGAGAACGCGGATGCGGACACGAGCCTGGCATCCGACTACGGATATCATTATTCCGCCGATGGAAGCCTGTTTATCTATGACAGCACGAAGCTGACCATATCGGCGGGAGACGGGACGGAATCCAGATCCGTCAGTGTGAACGAAGAGGAAACAATCAGCGAAGCGGCCATGGCGGGAAATACCCTGGCAGTTCTGGTTTATGACCAGAATTCACAGCTCCGGCTGGACGTCTATGATCTCAGCTCTATGTCCTGCAGAACCCTGGAGAACGGGGAACTTTCCGAATATCTGAACTCTCAGTCTATGGGAGGCATTGCCCTGGACAGTTCGGGAGGGATCCTGTATCTGACGATGGGAGGAACCGGAGAGCTTAAGATTGCGCGGTATGACCTGAATCAGGACCGGTTCAGTTATCTGGCGGAATCGGAAGAGATGGCCCGGCTGCTCAACCCGGAGGAAAAAAACGGCCTGGTCAATCCGAATGAGAAGATTCTTCTGTCCATTGCGGTAAACGGCGCGGAGGATAAAATGGTTCTGCGCATGCTGAGTCCGGAAGACAGCCAGACAACACTCTATCTGTGTGAAAAGGGCATTTGGGAGGAGGAAAAAACTGCTTCGGAGGGAACGCTGCGGATCTACAGCTTATACGGAGGATATGAGATCCGGCAGGCGGCTTCCCTGTTCCAGGGGATGCACCCGGAGCTGGAGGTCAGCTTTGAGACGGGATACACCGGGGAGGACGGCGTGACCCTGTCGGACGCGATCCGGACACTGAACACAGAGCTGATGGCCGGGGAAGGCCCGGATCTTCTGGTACTGGACGGACTTCCCGCAGACAGCTATGCCGGGAAAGGGCTTCTGGAGGATGTGACGGACATAGTGGAACCGTCGAAGGAAAAATATTTTTACAATATGATCTCCGCTTACAACGACGGGGGAAAGATATTCAAGCTGCCGACGGCATTCAGCGTGCCGGTGCTTCTGGGCGATGAGGAGACCCTGGCCGCGGAAAACCGGGATGAGCTGATGAAGGTATTTGAAAAAAAGGAGGATGCCGGAATCCCGTTCATCACTCCGGAAAATCTGGCCGGAACGGCAGGCAGCCTGTTTATTACCTCCGATATTCTTGGGGAGACTGTGGACGAAGGGAAGCTGGCGGATTTTTATAAGGATCTGGAGAAGATTGCCTCCCAGAGTATGTCGGATGACGAACGGCAGGAAATGGAAGCGTATCACAAGATGACCTATTGGGCGGAAACACTGTATCCGTCAGGAGGATTTTCTCCGGACCTGGAATTATATTTCGGAGAGGCACAGGCAGGGGTCGGCAGAATATCCATATATGAAAATTTTATTCAGATCCTTGCCGTACGCAGAGAAAAAGGATTGTCATACCAGTACCTGAACAGGGAAAATGGGAATTACTTTGTAGCAGAATCCGTGCTCGGGATCAACAGCACCGGGAAACATCCGGAAGCGGCCAGACAATTTCTCGAATATTATCTGTCAGGGGAAGCACAGGAGACCATGCATTTCGGACACTTTTCTATAATCCGGAGTGTGATGGAAAGTACGGATCGTGAGAAGTACATTTCAGAAAACGGGGAATTTATAGGGCAGATCTCAAGGAAGTATACCCCGGAGAAGGTCATGAACCTCTATAAGATCACGCCTGACGAGCTGCAGGAGCTGATCACATTTTTCGAGGGCTGCAGCCGTCCGGTGAGGGACGACGCGTTGGTGCTGCGGAAGGTGATGGAGCAGGCGGATGCCTGCCTGTTCGGGGGGAAAGATCCGGAGAGCGCGGCAAAGGATGTGTGCAGTGAAGTGAATCTGTATTTGAGTGAATGAGTGCAAGAAAGAGTGCTGCCATTTGCGGCAGCGCTCTTTTTTTGCGCCGCCGCATAAAAAAATAGAATTAATTTGAAACACTTTTGGCCGCCGGGTTGTCTATCATATATAATAATGAAAAAGAGGACAGGGGAAGGTACCAAGGATGGAAAAAAACCTGATCAAGCGTGCGAAGCAGGGGGATAAGGATGCGTTTTTAAAGCTGATGAATACCCAGATGCAGACCATGTACAAGCTTGCGTGGACATATCTGAAAAATGAGGATGATGTGGCGGACATTGTTCAGGATACGATTCTGACATGCTTTGAAAAGCTGCCAACTTTGCGGAAGGAGAAGTATTTTAAAACATGGATGATGAAGATTGTGATTAACCACTGCAAGAATTTTCTGAGGAAAGAGAAGAGGATCATACATATGGAAACATTGCCGGAGGAGACATTTGTGGAGCGGGAGTACAGCAACAGTGAGTGGAACGAGATGCTGGGGCTGCTGGACGAAAAGTACAGGACGGTCCTGCTGCTCTATTATCTGGAGAATTTTAATACGCGGGAGATCAGCCAGATTCTGGACATGAATGAAAGCACGGTGCGGATCCGGCTGAAACGGGGACGGGACAAGCTGATCAGGGAATGCGATACATAAAAAGGGAGAAATCAAAGAATGTCTGATTTTCAGAGGAATGAATTTGGGAAGAGAAGAAGGATCGAGAGGCAGCTTCGGCCGCAGCTCCGGAAGGACGCGGAGATCCCGGATCAGGTGTACAGAAGCGCCGGGAAGGCATATAAGATGATCCTGGACGGCACGGTGCGTCAGGAAGCCGTACAAGAGGATTTTGAGAAGAAGCCGAAGTGCGGCGCAGGCCCCATCCTGTTTAAGATGGCCTGCAGCGCGGCGGCTGTCCTGCTGGTGTGCGTGCTGGCCAATGCGGTATTTCCGGCGCAGGTGAGGGCACTGCCCATCGTAGGCAGCATATTTGAACAGATCCAGGATGCGGTGGGATATGAAAATCTGTCGGAGTATGCCAAACCGCTGACAGAAAAGGAAGACGGCAGCGCGGATCCGGATGAGGACATGCAGGATTATACGGACACAAACGGCGGGCTGGCCGTGTCCGTTTCCGAGGTTTACGCGGATTCGGAGATTATTTATCTGTCCATGAAGCTGAAGAGTGAGGAGCCGTTTCCAAAGAGCTTCTATTATCTGGATGAAAATGATACGGAAAAGATCGACGGAATTGTGGCGATGTTTTTATATGCGCGCAGGAATTACAGCTTCATGGACCAGGAAGCGTGGGAAAACGCAAATGAATACAGCAGCCAGATCATCGTAGAAGGCCTGATGGTCAATGAAAATACGTATGAATTTTTGTGGAGGATGGATGTGGCAAGTGAACTGGCATGGTATCGGAGACAGGTGGATCAGGAAGCAGTCCTGCCGGATGAATTTACACTGGATATCGAGATCACCCAGATCGATTCCTTAATTTCTATGGAAAAATGGTACAGAGGACCATGGAAGCTCAGCATCCCCATCCAGGTGGACGAAAGCCACAGGGAGGTCGTGGAGGTGAACGAGACCGGCGGAACCGGCGCAGGGCTGTTCTCCGTGGAAAAAACGCCCTTCGAGATCACCACGCGGGCCATCACCCCGGGGCTGGCAGGCTATAAGGTGGTGGTGCTGGACGCAAAGGGGAATAAGCTGCCCAACGTACTGCAGAATGAGACTTTCTACGATGAAGATACGGATGTCAGGTATCAAAAATGGCGGATCGAAGGGCATGACGCTTCCTCGGTGGAGGTATTTGTCCTGGGAAAGGACTTTTATGAAAATATCTACGCAACAGGAATCTGGAGAAGTACCGACTGGGAGGGCAACAAGAATAAGCCGGCGGAGGAAAAGCTGGGAACACTGCTGAAGGCGTATGCGGAATACCATAAAGTGATCCGGTTTGATTCATAAATATTTCCGGCTGTACAGGCGGAAAAAGTTCCGGCAGAGGTTCAGAAAGGAAGAGATTAATTTGACGAGAAAAACATCAGGAATATACCGCGCTGCCGCAGATATGTTCCATAAGATTTCTAAGATTTTTCCGAAAGGAAGGAACAGATATGCAGGATTTATGGTTCTTCTGGGTATTGCCGTGGCCATGTGCTCCTGCACTCCAAGGGGAGGAGACGGAGCGCAGGGTAAGGAAATACAGGAAGGAAAGAATTCCGGGGATTCGGATCATGCGCCGTCAGGGGAACATGTCTGGAATCTGACAGAGCTTCCAAAACCGGAGAGCGCGGTGCGGGTCACCTCATTAAAATATCTGTCGGACGGCGCGGTGCGGATCAGCACCGGGGATGCGCATTTTGAACATGCGGCAGTCATGGACAGCAGGGACGGAGGAAGAAGCTGGGAGGCCGCGGATGCGGCCACGAGTCCGGAATTAGAGGATGAGGTGATCGGAAAATATTATTCCGCAAAGGGAGTTCCGTTCGCTTACAGCAGTATGGAGCTGATACTCTCCGCAGACAGCGGGACAGAAGAGAAAACAGTCCGCATGGAGGAAGGCGAAACCATTTTTTCCGCGGATGTCTCGGCAGATACATTGGCAGTCCTGGTTCTGGAAGAAATGCAGTTCCATCTAAAGATTTACGACCTGCAGACCATGGAGTGCAGATATCTGGAGGATCCGGAGCTTTCGGAATTTTTGGTGCGGGCGGCCGATCATGCAGGCGGACAGATTTCGCTGGACAGTCAGGGGAATTTCCTTTATATAGAGGGAACCGGAATCGGACGTTATGATCTGACGCAGGACAGGTTCGGCTATCTGATCGGGGAAGAATTGTACGATGAACTGATAAATCCGAATCAGGAAAACGGCCTGATCCATGATCTCGGGATTCGGGACCATTTTGCGGTAAAGGACGGGGAGGATCAGGTCTTACTTTCGGTGAGCAGCCCGGTATCGGAGCAGTCGAAGCTGTATCTGCTCGAAAGGGGAGCTCCAAAAGAGGAGAAGCAGGTCCAAAAGGAGAAGCTGCGGATTTATAGCCTGAAGGAGAGCGCGATCCGTCAGGCGGCCACTCTATTTCAGGAAAAGTACCCGGAGCTGGAGGTTACATTTGAAATCGGATGTACCGGTGGGAACGGTGTGACCCTGCAGGACGCGATCCGGACCCTGAATACGGAGCTGATGGCCGGGGAAGGCCCGGATATACTGATACTGGACGGGCTGCCTGCGGACAGCTATGCAAAAAAGGGCATGCTGGAGGATCTGACAGACCTTGTGGAGCCGGACAAAGAAAATTATTTTTACAATATTATTTCAGCTTATAACGGCGGAGAAAGGATTTACCAGATGCCGCTGGAATTTTGCGTGCCGGTCATTCTAGGCGATGCGGACACCGTGGCCGTAAAAAACAGAAGGGAGCTGATGGAGGTCCTGAGAAAAAAGGCAGGCACCGGGATCCCGTTTATGGTTTCAAAAAATATTTCCGAAGCCGCGCTGGAGCTGTTCATTACCTCGGATATTGTGGGGGAAACGATCAATGAGGTAAAGCTCGCGGATTATTACCGTGATCTGGATACGATCGCGGACCTGTGTTTTTCAGACGGGGAACGGGATCTGTTTCCGGTGGGAGATAAGATGGCATATTGGGCCGAACAGTATCCCGGCGTGGGTTTCTGCCCGGAGCTTGATCTCTATTTTGGGGAAGCGCAGGCTGGGATTACCAGGATTGAAGCGCTCTGGGACTATATGAAGATCCTTCCCCTGTGCAGGGAAAAAGGTCTGTCGTATCAGTATTTGAACAGAGAGAACGGAAATTATTTTATTGCGGTCAGTGTGCTGGGGATCAGCAGCGGCGGAAAGAATCCGGATGCGGCAAAGCAGTTTTTACGCTTTTATTTGTCCGGAGAGACGTATGGGGATGGGGCTTACCCATATTTTCCGGTCATCCGGGAGCTGGCTGCAGGATCCAGGTATGTTTCGGAAGAGGGAGAATCTGTGGGAGGCACATCCAGAAAACATACCCCGGATCAAACGATGGACATGTATAAGCTGACTCCTGCGGAGCTGAAGGATTTTACCGCGTTTTTGGATGGGCTGGATACTCCGGTGAAGGACGACGCAGTGGTGATGCAGAAGGTGATGGAGCAGGCGGAAGCCTGCCTGTTCAAAGGAAAAGATCCGGAGAGCGCGGCGGCGGACGCATGTAGAGAGGTGAATCTGTATTTGAGTGAGTAAATAAAAAAATATACTCACGAGTATGATTTGTCTTTTTGCGCAGTTCGGAAGTGTGTGAGAAAAATGATCATGAAGTATGAAATGGAGATCAAGAAAATGGTTTCGCTGTATTATTTTCGTTTATCTGCGGCAAGGGGAGGGCGGAGCAGGGACCGATGGGGACTGGCTTTCGTCCTGCCCAGCCTGGCGGGGGTACTGGCGTTTTATGTGCTCCCGTATCTGGATGTGATCCGCAGGGCGTTTGTCAGAACCATGACTGGAGAATTTGCGGGGCTGTCTAACTTCCGGCAGGTGCTGGGCAATCCGGCATTTTGCCTTGCGGCGGCGAATACGGCCAGGATGATGGGAGTCAGCGTGCCGATCTTGGTGGTATGCTCGCTGATGCTGGCGGTGCCCCTGCAGAAAGGGATCCAGGGGGGAACGTGGTATAAGAGCGGACTGCTGATCCCTATGGCCATTCCGGCGGCGTCCGTGGTGCTGCTCTGGCAGTGTATCTTTGCCAGGCAGGGATTTTTGAACGGTCTGCTGCATCTGTTCGAGATTCCGGGGACGGACTGGATGAATACGGGCTATGCGTTTGCGATCCTGGTATTCAGCTATGTCTGGAAAAATCTGGGGTACAGCGTGATATTGTGGATCGCCGCGCTGGAGGGGATTCCGGCGGAGATCCACGAGGCGGCCCGGATCGACGGGGCCGGGGAATGGGTGATATTCTTTCGGATTACGGTCCCCAACCTGTTTTCTGCATTTTTTACAATTACGGTGCTGTCGCTGATCAATTCCTTTAAGGTATTCCGGGAGGCGTATCTGGTGGCGGGGGATTATCCGGATGAGAGCATCTATATGCTGCAGCATTTGTTCAATAACTGGTACAGGAACCTGGATGTGGATAAGATGGCGGCAGGCGCGGTGCTCAGCGGGGCCGTGCTGCTTGCGCTGGTGAGTCTGTTCTGGAAGAGGTGGGAAGGAAAGTGAGATTCAAAAAGGGACATGTGATTCTGCGGGTTTTCCTTGGGGTACTGGCTTTTGTCTGCTGCTACCCGATTATTTTTTTGCTTACGGGGGCTTTCATGGGGCAGGGGGAAGCTGCGGAAAATCTGAGACCGGTATTTGCGGGAGGGGAAGGGTTTGCAGCCTGGTCTTTGATCCCATTTCAGCCGACGTTCCGTTCCTGTGTGGAGCTGATCTTTGATACACCAGATTTTTTTGTGATGTTCTGGAATTCCATGAAGATCACAGGCGGGATTCTGGCGGGACAGGCGCTGTTCGGCATTCCGGCGGCCTGGGGCTTTGCCAGATATCGATTTCGGTTTCACAGGGGGCTGTTCTTTTTATATATCGCCATGATGATGATGCCGTTCCAGGTGATGATGCTTTCGGACTATCTGGTGATCAAACAGATGAACCTGATGGATACGATGGGGGCGATCCTCCTTCCGGGGATTTTTTCGACCCTTCCGGTATTTATCATCTGCCAGTTTTTTAAAGAGATTCCGGAGGAACTGCTGGAGGCGGCGCGGATCGACGGTGCCGGGGAAGGGGATATTTTTTTCCGGGTCGGACTGCCCCTCGGAAAGGCCGGGATCATTTCGGCAATGGTGCTGCAGTTTCTGGAATGCTGGAATATGCTGGAGCAGCCAATGGCATTTTTCAAGACGCCGTCCCTGTGGCCGCTGTCCATGTTTCAGCCCCAGATCACAGCGGAGACGGCGGGGACTGCTTTTGCGGCATCGGTTTTTGCGCTGCTTCCTGCAATCTGGGTATTCCTGGCCGGACATGAATTTCTGGAGCAGGGGATCCAGGGGTACTATTCACGGGGAAGTGCATCTGCGGGGCGGCATACGGGATGATGAAGCACGGAGCTTTTTACTGCCTGCGGTGCGGAGGGGCATCCGGACCGGCCAGGTACCGGAGCAGGCATATTTCGGAATAAAGGCACGCTCGGATACGTGAGAGTGTGCAATCAATGTGCGAGGTGAAATATGAAACAGAGGATTAGAAAGGCGGGAATCCTGCTTCTTGGATTGATGATCTTATTTACCATCATTTCCAGGACTGCTTACAATATGAGTACGGCTGAGGTGTCCACGGAACGGGCGGAGCGTCAGACATTTACCCCGGATGTATCGGCCCGGGGGACGGTGACCGGAAGCCGGGAGATTGCCGTTTCTACGGTGGAAAATCTGCGGGTAGGGACGGTGCGTGTGATGGAGGGACAGGCTGTGGACGCGGGGGAAATCCTGTTTGAAGTAGATTTGCAGGATCTGACGGAGAAAATGAAGGAAAAACGGCAGGAATTGGAGGTTCTGGATTTGCAGATCCGGGGAACCGCAGAGTCGGAAGCAGTGGAGGAAGCGTCCCGGCAGTTAAGCAGGTTCCAGGCGCAGGAGGACTATAACCGTACTGCGGGCCGGGAAAATGCCGCGGTGGATGCGGCTTTGGCGGAGCTGCAGAAGGCACAGGAGGAATATCAGAACTTTACGGCAGAATCGGCGGGGAATGCAGGGCAGGCGGAAGAAGGTCAGCCAAGCCCAGGCCAGCCAAGCTCAGATCAGTCGAGCCCGGGTCAGTCGGGTTCAGGTCAACCAAGCTCAGGTCAGTCGAGCCCGGGTCAGTCAGATCCAGGTCAGCCAAGCCCGGGTCAGCTAAGCCCAAGTCAGTCGAGCCCGGATCAGACAGGGGAGCAGCTCCTTGCCGCAGTGCAGGAGAAGCAGGCGGCTTATGATCAGGCGCTGCAGAATCGGGAGGATTCCTTATATAATGCGCAAAAATCTCTGGATTCGGCGAATCTGGGAACCGCAAAAAGTTATTCCCTGGAGCAGAGCCGGATCACCCGCGGGCAAAAAGAGGAGGAGGCTGCGAAGCTGCAGGCGCTTCTCGATGTCCAGGGCAGGGTAGCGGCTCCGGTAAAGGGAATGGTGACAGGTGTTTCTGTCAGGGCGGGCACAACAACCACCGGCGGGGGCGATATTCTGCTGTCGGATCTCTCGGGCGGGGCCAGCCTGACTGTAACATTTCCGGAAGAGCTGCGGAAATATATCCGGGAAGGGGCTCAGGCAGTGGTGACGGCAGAGAACGGTCGGAATGATCTGCAGGGAATGCCGGGAACGGGAGGCAATGGGGCCCAATCCGGGGAAGCAGAAGCGGGAAGTCAGGAGATCATGCCGGGAGCTTCGCAGACAATGGGGCAGAATGGGCAGCAGAGGTTCTCAGATCGTGTGACGATCCGGACCGTTGCGGATAGCACCCTGCCCGGCAATGGAGCATCAGATACAGGAATGTCCGGATCCGGAGCAGCGGGTTCTTCCACCGGGGATACAGCAGGAGGCAGTTTTACAGTGACTGTAGATCTGCCGCCGGAGCATTTTACGGCAGGGGAAACGGCAATCCTGAAGGTGGAGGTCCGGTCAGGCGATTATGATACCTGTATTCCGGCAGCGGCGCTCCATTTGAGGGAAAAGGACCAGTACTATGTAAATGTGGCGGAAAAGAGGTCCGTGATCCTGGGAGAGGAATGGGCAGTCCGGCAGGTGGATGTGGAATTGCTGGAGAAAAATGAAAAATATGCCGCAGTGGAGGGGATTTCTCCGGAGCAGGAGATTGTGACGGAGGCGTCCCGCACATTAGAGGACGGAAGCAGGGTGAAAATGACGGAGGCGTCCCGCACATTAGAGGACGGAAGCAGGGTGAAAATGAAGAATGAAACGTAGTTGTTTGGCGCGGGATCTCCCAGAGATACGGATGAAAAGCAAAAGTGAGATGTTATGCGGCAAGAAGTGGATTTCGTGGTGCCGGCTTTTTTTGCTGGGAATCGTGACGCTGCTGTGTTTTATGGAAGCAGTCCGGCATGCGGAAAATCTGAAGGATCAGCTTTGGGTATTTCATTTTACGGCATGCGGGCAGCAGGGAGGGATGGACCCGTCCGGCGCCAGGCTGGCCCAGGAGCAGAATCTGAAACAGGAAATGCCGCTGGAATTTGTGAACTGGACGCAGGCGGATGGAATCCAGATAACGGCCCCCGCCCTGGGAACCATGGAGGAATGCGCGGCCCTGCTCCTCTGCGGCCGGTCGGATCTGCTGTTTCCGGGGTATGCCGTGCTGGATATGGAAATCCAGGACAGCTGTCTCATCAGCAGTACATTATCGGCAAAGCTGTTTGGCGGGGCGGATACCCGGGGACTTACGGTGGAGGTACAGGGCTGGCCGCTGGAGGTGCTGGATGTGATTGACAGTGAGGAAGCATTTCTGGCATATGAAGCCGGGGAAAATGATGTGTGTCTGCTGGACCGCGCTACAGTGAGAAGCGTTCCGGAAGGGCCTGGAAACGTGGCGGAACGCTATCAGCAGCTTTGCGGAGAGTGGGAACGGATGGAGGATCGGGCGTTGGTCTGGATCACACAGGGGATGTGCTTTTTGATTCCGTTCATATTGTGGATATTTTTGATCCGGTATTTTCGGGAAGCGGCGAGACAGGCGGATATGGCGGCAGCATCGACGAATGAAGCCTGCGGCGTAGATGGAAATTTAGACAGGCCCAATGTCCGATTTATGAGTTTGGGTGATACCAGGTATCACAGGATGGAAAAAATAATCTGGAGAATATTCTCGTATCTTCTGCTGGCAGGCGGGATCCTTCTGCTGATTCAATGGATACGGATCCCGGAAGATATGATTCCCGCAAAATGGTCCGACTTTGAGTTCTGGTCGGAATATGGGAAAAGGCTGGGGACGGCGTGTCAGGCTTTGATCCGGTCAGAGAAAAAGATCCCGGATCTCCCGGTCATGGGAGAATTTGTACGGGCACTGCTTTGGGCGGCGGGGGCTGTTGCGGGGGAAGCGGTATTTTTGCGTGGGTTTTGGAGGATGTAGGAAAAAAATAGAAGGAACTGCCGTGAAATAATAGGTACGGGGCGGTATACCTATTATTTTAAGGCGGTTCCTTATGGTTTCTGCTGTAAATATTTAAAACGATGATATACCGGCTTATTTTTGTTATAATTGATATTCCTGATACAAGCTTTCACGTAAAGCATCGTCAGTTGCAATCTTAACAATCAGGTCGCTTTTTCCTTCGTTGGTCAGATGAAGGATTAAACGTCCGTATCTTCGCGCTTCCTTTTTCTCGCCAATAGTCCGTTCTTCTTCCCGGATATAATCCAGCACTTCTTTTTCGTCATATTCAAAGATACTCATGGCCATCACCTCCGCTTTGTTCATTCTCAAAAAATCCGCTAAGATCCCTTCTTTGATACACTCGTCCACTGCCCGCTGCACAGCGTCTTTCAAATCCATATCGCTGCAGTACCTGCGAACCCGCTCTACATATTCCATGTACTCCCGCAGCGTCGGACACTGATCCAGAAAATCCTTATTATTACCCGGATTGATATTGATCACCAGTACCTTTAATTCCAAGAGCGGGGATTCCTGCTGCAGGATCCGGCTGATCTCGCTGGAAGCTTTGCCACTATTACTGTAGAGTTCGGTGTCTTTGTCGATTTTGACAACAGTATCAGATGTATGCTCCATATTGTTTCCGGCAAAACCAATAAATGGAATGCCTGTAGCTTCTGCGATTTCCGCCGTGCCTTCAGCACTCATTTCACTCATCTTATACAGGTCCGACAATTTCAGGATAAGGCGTTCCGGATATTTTTTGGTGCCATTGTAAAATACTGTAAAATAAGGCGTCTGCAGCTTCACCGGTGTACTTCCGTATAGCTTCCTGCCCTCTACGAGGCCCTCATATTCTTTTGAAATATAATGCAGAAAACGTAGCGGCATATTCGGATTTATAGTTGACTGACCCTCATATAAATGGAGATCATCGGATACGATAAAAGCCAGGTCATTTTTCATACCCATATAGATCGCATGCTTCAAAGTGACGACCTCCAAATCCGCGTCCTCCGTATAATTCTTTCCGCTGACAGCATTATACAGCTCGATCTGCCGTGTCTTGTCATCGCGGTATAAAATACGGAAGACATTATCCTTGTGCTCCTTGTTCACAAATACCTGTTTTTCATTCATGTAAAACCCTCCTTTTCCGGGCTTCTGAAAAACAGACGTCATTCCCATTGTGATTCCATATACAAGGAAAAAACAATGCGTTTTTACAATCCGTCAGCAATCCAGAAACCCTATGCTGTTATAAAAAGTATTGAAGTAAGCATAGATTTTCTGAAATGTTGAATGACGAGAAATCAACGGAAATAGAACTTTAGAATCCTTATGCTTTGCAATGATGATAACATAGAGAGGGGATATTTACAAGCATTTTCGCCCGTGCATGATAAGTGTTCAACATAATTGTTACAGGTCACACCTTGACCAGGCGTGCCCTGTAACTCAGGCCGTCATTTTAAATTGCCTACGGCAATGGACGGCCTGAATACCAGCTCTTATGTGCATCCTCCCAACCAATCAGCGTGGTGATTGGTCGGGGTGTGACATGTAACACATAATTTCATAAATGTCAGCCTCTAAAATTTCCGCCGCCTTTCATCCAGCGCTTTCAAAAGATAAGCCATATTCCGTCCAAGATTTCTTATGGTTTCCAGACCTTCTCCATCTGACTGAACATCCCCCGGCATCTGCCCGTAAGCTATCGGCCAATAGGAAGAACCGACTACAAACATATTTTGCGGCATAAAGAAGTGGTTCATGGAATCCAGCGCAGAAAGTGCGCCACCTCTGCGTGCTGCCGTAACCGCCGCGCCGACTTTATGTGCGAACAGATTTTCGCTGCGGTTCATATCCGTCACCACCGATGCCCGTTCCAAAAGCGCCTGCATATTCGCAGACATATTTGCCGTATAAACCGGGGAACCGAGAATGATTCCGTCAGCCTGTGTCATTTTTTCAAAGATTTCCTGAAACTGATCCTTTTTGTGAACACAGTTCTTCTTTCCGCTGCAGGCCCAGCAAGCCTTACAAGGCTCCATTATTTTGCCGGAAAGCGGAACCATTTCCGTTTCAATGCCTTCCTTGTTTAGTTCCTCAAATACGGTATTGATAAGAAGCGCTGTATTTCCATCTTTTCTCGCTCTGCCGTTAATCGCTAAAACCTTCATGCCTATTTCCCCCATCTATGTATTTTTAATACCAGTCATGCTTTTCACCGCGGTCAAGGTTATTGATCTGCTCCATTTCCTCCTCTGTCAAAGAAAAATGATACAGCTCCGTGTTCTCCTTGATGTGGTCGGGATTACTGGAACCGGGAATTACTACCACGCTTTTTTGCAGGTTCCACCGCAAAATGACCTGTGCGGAAGATACATCGTGCGCTTTTGCAATTTCCAAAATTACCGGATCGCCAAGCAGCTCTGCCGTATGTCCCCGTCCACCCAGCGGATACCAGCCCTGCACCACAATCCCCAAATCCCGAATAAATGGGATGACATCATTTTCCTGATAGTAGGGATGAATCTCATTCTGCACGAGTGCGGGAACCGTATCCACCTGCGGCAGAAATTCAGTCAGTTCCTCCACATACCAGTTAGACAGACCAATGGAACGAATCTTTCCATCTGCCACAAACTGCTCCATCGCCTTGTATGCCTTCACGTCATTGCCATCCGGGTGGTGTAGGAGCATCATATCCACATAGCCGATATTCAGACGATCCAGACACGCCTGAATGGACTGCTCCGGGTTTTCCATTTCACTGCCCGGATAGATTTTTGTGATAACGAAAATGTCCTCCCGCTGAATGATCCCCTCATCAATTGCCTCCCGGATTGCCTGACCGATTTCCTCCTCAGAGATGGATTGTCAAGTGTGTTTGTAAACTTTTCTTATAAATTTAGCAAAAAGGTGCATCATACCAGAAGCTTTTACCTCGTCACGATACACCTTTTTGTACGATTATCCGTCTTTATTCTATTTATACAGACTAATCTTCTTCAAAATCCACATAAATATCCCGGATATTCTTTTCTATATTTACTCCATGAATATATCCGAAGTTTATTTTTCGCTCACGTATTACATTCATGAACTGATGGTATTTTGAATGGCTGATAATATCCGTAAAGAAATAGACATAATCCGCCTTGTCAACAATCGAAACATCTGTCGATCCACTGGCCTCTGGATGAAACATCGATGGAAATTCATCATAATAAAATGTTCCAGATTCTCCATAAGCCAATGTCCTGAGCATTTCAGCCAGCCACGACGAATTGCACGTCATCGCGCTTGCACAATGAAAGATCATTCCATAAAGCGTAAGCTCCTCTGCGGAATATTCTTTATTGCTTTTGGGGAAAGTCTTCTTCAATATGGACAGCACAATGGCAAGTCGGTCTTCCACACCTCTGTCGTCTTCATCACACCAATCTGCATATTCCGGGCTGTATCCCAGCCATTGAAATACATTTCCGAGGAATTTCGACATCTTTGCATCAAGGGAGTATAATTTCTTTTGATCAAAACGCTCATCTATTTCCTTCCGGCAATCCTTAAAGCTGTCGCCCACAGCCTCATCAAACGAATATCCAACGCTTAAACCAAATTTATTAATGAATTCATTTAAAATTCCATATACAACATTACATTCCACGTCAAACTTAATGTCATACATTGGCGCTATACATAAAATTCTTGACAGATTTGCATAGTAAAGATGTCTCCTTCCTTCTGGCTTTGCCAATGCCAGCAGTTCACTGAGTGACATCTTACTAAATCTTTTGAGTGTCCGGTATTCTTTTTTGTAATATATTTTATGCAAATACAAAAACAATGCCTTCGTATATTCGCTTCCGTTATTCACCGCGTTCATCATCAGGCCAAGTGTAAATCTGTTAAACATTAGTTCCGGCCAGTCTTCACCGGACTCAATATCGAAATACTCTACATCTTGGTGTTTTGGAATGTTTGCAAATTCATGGACATAAAAATCCCTTGCAATCAGCGGAAAGTCTTTCCTCATCTCATCATTTATAAAAAAATCAACAAAAAGATGTTCACACCCGTATGTATCCAAGGATATTCCATTGAAATCCAGCATCAACTTTTTATCATCCTGAATTTTCATCATATAATTGACAAAGTTTCCGCTCGATTCTATCATGCTTTGAAGCAGATTATTTAATTCTTCTGTACTTGGCAGCCCGTCAAGCGGAAAATTAACATTCTTCATGCATGTTATACCTCTCATCGCTTTATACCTTGAATTTTTCAAGGTCTGCCACATCTTTATCTGTGCATCACTTCCTGCCAGAAACAAAATATCTGACTCCGCCTCCTTACAGCAATCCTGTATCATGTCCAGTTCCCCCTTATGTCTCAACCTCTCAACATTCCATGTGGGAATTTTCATAACATTCCTATATCTGTGGTCTCAATATCACTTTAACGGGAGCGACTTCCCCTCTTTTAAAAAGTCCTGCCACTGAATGATCCAGATATTTTTTTCTGATTTCCTCATCAGCGATCCTGCCCTTGAATATAATTCTGCCAGCATCAACCGCTTCATTGTAGGGAATGGTTTCCCGCACCTCATTTTCGGCTGGAAGCCATTTATCTATCTGATATACTTCTTTCACAATCCCATAAACAACAGCTAAAGCATAGTCTGCCTTCTCTACACTGGCAATCTTTCTCTTCCAGCAGCCCCGTGACACGTCATACAGCTCGGTTTCACTTATACCCTCGCGATACGACTTGTTGATTTTGATAATTACGATATTTTCCCTAAGTTTTGTCATATCAAAATCCTCACTTTCACATTATTTTGTTAAATTTTATATTTGGCTCTTACTTCTTCCTTTGTAGGGAAAATGCCGCTTTCTACAATAATCTTATTTTCTCCGGCAACAACGGAAGCGATGTGGCTTGTGTCATCCGCTTTCAGGCGTTCCTCCGCCTGTGCCCGCGCCTCTGTCAAAGTCCTTTCTTTTTCCGCTCCGTCCGCTTCCGTTAAAATTGCTTTTGTCTTTGGCATGAATTACGCCCTGCGCCGTCTCTGGTACATTGCATTCCGTTCACGGATTCTCCGCTTCTCCCTTATCTCTGCCAGTTCCTTTTCAGAAATATCCTGTGCCGGAAGCTCCACCTTCCCGATAAAATTCAGATAAACTTCAATCTCCTGCACACGCTCCCCATCAATCCGTTCAGCTTTATGAATCAGCACCCTGTCCACAAATTCATTGATGATGGCAGGCGTAAGCTCCTGAATGTCGGTGTACTTATGGACAAGTAAGAGAAATTCCTCTGTCCTGTCCGTATCATCTTCAAACTGTATGAGTTTTTCCCTGATCTCTTTCATGGAAATTTCAAGCTCCTGCTGTTCCTTCTCATAATCGGAAGAAAGCATCTCATACCGTCTGTCCGACAGCTTTCCCATTGCGTTGTCCTCATACACCTTTTTTATCAGCAGGTCAAGGTCTGCGAAGCGTTTCTCTTTTTTGGAGAGGTCTGTTTTCAGCTTTTTTACCTCACTTTTATCCCTGACTTCTGATGCGCTCCGCATATTCTGTATAAATGCCGCCTCGTCCATGCGGACGCTTTTTAAGGCATACCGGATTGTTTCAAGAAGGATCTGCCTCACGGCATCCTCCTGAATACAATGGGAACTGCATTTTTTATCATTCTGCTTGCGGCTGCTGTTATAAGTGCCGCAGTTAAAAGATGCAGGCGTTTTTCTGACCGTTCCGTCGGGCATCCCCCGCCAGTCCCTTCCGGCGCGCTCCCCTGTCCTGCGGTAATACATTTTACTGCCGCAGTCAGCGCAGAACAGCTTTCCCGTCAGCGGGCTTCCCTCTCCGCTTGTGTCAATCCTGCGCACCGTCTTTCTTAATTCCTGTACCATATACCATGTCCTGCGGTCTATGATCGGTTCATGGGTATCCCGGAAAATAAGGATTTCATCGCTGCTGTTTTTAACCGCCTTTTTATCCTTGTAGGATTCCTTGTGGCTGCGGAAATTTACGGTATCGCCCATATATTCCGGTTTTTCCAGCATCCTTACAATGCTCACGCCCATCCACGCATAAGGATGTTCAAAATCGCACTGGTTTTTATAACATCCCCTTCCCCTGACTGCCTGATAATAAGACGGTTTTTCCACTTTTTCATCAGACAGTATTTTTGCGATCCGGTACGGTCCCATGCCTTCCACCGTCATGGCAAATATCCTGCGCACAACTGCCGCCGCTTCTTCATCAATAACCCAGCAGTTTTTGTCCTCTGCGTCTTTCATATAACCATAAGGCGGATTATTTGTAAGAGGTTTCCCCTCTTTTCCCTTTGCCCTGAGTACAGCGGTAATCTTTCTGCTGCAGTCGCGCAGATACCATTCGTTCATGATATTCAAAAAAGGGGCGAATTCGCTGCTGGTGTTGTTCGTACTGTCAACACCGTTGGAAACAGCAATGAAACGGACACCCTTTTCCCGGAAGAATACCTCCGTGTAGAATCCTACCTGAAGGTAATCCCTCCCCACACGGCTCATGTCCTTTACTATGACTGTGCCGATGCTGCCGTTTTCAATCTGGCTTAACATCTGCTTCCATCCCGGTCGGTCAAAATTCCCGCCGGAAAATCCGTCATCCGTAAAATGCACCGTGTTGGTGTACCCGTTGCTTTTCGCATAGTCCTCCAGCATTTTCTTCTGAGATGTATTGTGTAAAGGGTGGTTTCACCATCCAAATACACATTGGCTGACGGTTCATTTGTGGCAAAATGACACAGGCTGAAAAGGCGGTGATCGACCAGCAGAAGGGAACCGAAGCGGGAGTGTCTGGGAATGACCTGGGCGCTCCTTCTTCTTTATAGGCCCCCCTCCTAAGAGCGCACTTACTCACCACCTGCCAAGGGCCGATGGTAGTACTGCCTGACGGCAGCCGTGCGCCCTCCGGGGGCGGCTTCGCCGGGGTGTCCTTCCCTGCCGGTATATAATCAGCAGACGCCAACGGTGGCTTGTGCATCGGACGCAGCCGCGCCGATCACCGGGGGCTTGGGGGCCTTCAGCCACCAACAAGCTGCGCCGGGTATATACCGGTGCCTTGCTTGCCAGTACTATCAACGCCTATAAATGAGGGTTGAATGTCATTCGCATTAGTGGTATACTTGGCTCGTGTTAATTCGATAAATCGAAATTTCGGGGAGGATACATATACATGGATGAACAAAAAAGAGAAACTGTCGAAAAAACAGTAAAGACAGGTATCACATTTGGCAGCGCTTTGGCAATGGTAATTAGTTATTCTACTTGGCACTCTGTTGGGTGGGCCATTTTTCACGGACTGTTGAGTTGGGTATATGTGATATACTTTATTTTGAGATACTAATCCTAGTTTAACGGGGGGGATTTCATTTTTATGGTGAAATCCCCCTTGACAAATGTTCTCTTGGTTGGCTATACTGCTGCTGTCTCCCGCAAGCTCATCGTCCCTTGAGAGTCGCTCATAAAGAGCAGTTATTCTGTTGTCCCCAGCCGTCCTGTTGTTCATGTTGAACTCCTTTCCGGCTGGCTCATCTGTGGTGAATCCATCTTAACATATCTTTTCGCGTCTGTCACCATTTCATTCAAAATTAAACGGGAAATTTTTTCATCAGGCGTGTCGGCATACCCTGAACCCGTATACACCCTGACCTTGAAAAGTGTCCCGCCGATCCTGCGGTAAAAAAAGCCAGCCGCAGAAGGGCTGGACTTTGTCATATCATTATTCAATTTTACTGCCTCCATCATGCAATCCTTTCTTGCGCTTCACACACATTTCCCTTATAATTGTTCGGGGAACCGTTAAGTCTCCGACTTCCGTACTTAGTAACCGGATTTCCATTTTATCCGTACCCCATAGCCTGCCCCTCCTTTCGTGTAACTGATTTTTATCCAAAAAGAATTACTCTTTCACTAATAGGAGAAAAACGGCTATAAAAACGGAAGTGTTTTTCAAAAAACAGCTACAAAATTTTATTTTTTTGCAAAGGACTGACCATAAATGCCAAAATACGCTGAACTCCCGGCATTCAGGGAGCAGAATTTCATAACGGAAGCGGACGGGGATATGCTCCACCGTGAAGCCCGCGCCCTTGCGATCCGGCGTATTGAGGAAAGCGCAAGGACGGAAGCCGACTTTGAAAATGTGCTGTACTGGTGGGATAAACTGGACGCAAACAGGGAACGGAAAGAACGAGACCATGAGGCAGGACGCTCCGCTGTTCCTCTGGAATGGGGCGCATACGAATTGTACCTTTCCGACAGCCCTTCCTATGACATGATTTTAAGAAGGTTCATGCTTGCAGGCGATTTCCTCGATATTATATTTGACCACCCGGAAACGATACATGAGCTTGTCACGGATGCGGATTTATCAGAAATATTGAAGGAACTAAAGCCGCATCTCAAAAATATGCTCTATTATCTGTTCCTTCGTGACTATTCTACAACAGAGTATGCAGAGAGCATCGGACAGTCTGACCGGAATATCAGAGGTATTCGGAAAACTGCTCTGAAAAAGATACGGAAGCTCTATGGCGGCATACTCACATACAGGAAAGAAAACAGTCTGCCGATGACGATTGACGAAAAATATTTCTTGGAAAACGGAGTGCGAAAGAAAAAATGAAGATAAGTGTATTCTGACTGAAAGCCACAAACAGCTTGACCAACAATGAGTAACTGCTTATAATGTAAGAAATATTACATCAGATGATATGGCAGAATTGATTGGATTGGAGCAGATTTTTTATGAAGAATTTATTTGAACATACCAGTGCGCCGTGGATTCGGTACAGCAGCTATGAATATAAGACAGACAGTGACAACAACCTCTACATAACGGTTTCCAGAGATGCCAGACCGGAAATGTACCATCCCATGCAGGAAGCAGAACAGCTCGTCATTGATGCCATAAATGTCGGGCTTGCCGCCATGCACAAAATACCGGAAGAAAAATTGAGGGAAGCTGTGCTTGACTTTATCAAAAAATATGGTTTTCTCGGCTTTATGACCGCCCTGCCGACAACAGCAGATTTCATAACCTATGAATCGGTATATCTTCCCAAAAATCACTTTATAAAGGAAGAATCCCTCCCTACAGAGGACTATCTCACCTATTTTTATCCTTTTGACAAGCCTGATTTCAAAAAGAACGGCGTAGAATCGGGATGGTCTGTGACTGACCGTGAGGGTATTGCGATTACGATGGCTATGGGGAATGCGCCGCAGGCTGTGGCGATGGGATTGCAGAAGGAATATGCGGAAAGGTACGACTGGCTTGTAAAGGAATTTACCGACTGGGCGTTTACTTTTATGACAAGTTTCCTTTATTACATGGATTATGATACGATTGACGAACAAACACGCAGCCTGTACCGTCAGGGTATTTCCGCTTTCGGCGGCATAGCCCCGACTTACCGGATCGCGCTTGAAAAGGATTCGCCCGTTATCGTATGGGATTTCCATTCCCTGCTCGTCATGGTGCAGATGTGTTTTTCTTTCATGCTCACGGATAAGGACAGTGATATGCGTATGTGCAAACACTGTAAAAAAGCCTTTGTCGCAAGCAGGAAGGGAAATGAGTTTTGCAGTCAGAAGTGCAAGAACCAGTTTAATGTCTACAAATCAAGAGAAAAGAAAAAGGGGAACAAAATAAATCCCTGATTAGCTTAGAGATACAATCTGCGCCGATGGGAACACAGGAATGATTCTTTAAAATAAGGCAGATACTATTACATCAGGGAAATTTTGTGCAACAGGCTGTCACACAAAGTCTATTAAAACATAGGGAACGTCAACTTATATTTTACTAAACATAGAAAAATAAGCAGTGGAGATGATATATATGGAGTTTACTTTGGAAGAACTTTATACAAAAAAGGAAGGACAGACTTATGACCGTAAGAGCGCAAGAAAAGACCCGAAGGGACTGTCCAATCATATTGTTGCATTTGCCAATGCAGACGGCGGTACACTTGTGATCGGCATTGAAGATGATTTTACAGTCACAGGCATTGACGACTACCACAACAATGTCAATGATATACTTAGAGTACCCTTTGATTACTGCACCCCGTCAGTGCGTGTTACTACCGAGACGGTTGAATGTACTGACAAAAACGGTAATCCCAATCATATGCTGGTTATGACCATCCCACAAAGCTCTGAGCTACACGCTAACCAGCAGGACGAAGTATATTACCGTATGGGCGACAAATCCAAGAAACTGAATTTTGACGAGCGGCTGCAGCTTATGTATGCCAAAGGGTCCCGCTATTACGAGGACGAACCTGTTTATCGTTCCTCTATGGAGGATATTGATTTGGATTTTGTCGTTGAATACTGCAAGAAAATCGGATACCAAAAATCTGCCGAGGAATATATCCGTCAAAACAACGGATTCGTTGTCAACCATAACGGCAGGGAAGAAATGAGCGGTGCTGCCATTTTATTATTTGGCAAAAATCCGCAGCGCTTCTTCAAAAGGGCAAGGGTGCGTTTTATTCGATATGACGGCATAGAAGCCAAGGTTGGAACCGAAATGAATGTCATTAAGGATGAAATGTTTGAAGGTCGTATTCTCGATATGGTTCGCAGTTCTCTCGACTTTGTACGCAGCCAAATTAAAGAACACACAAAGCTTGGCGCAGACGGTCTTTTCCATACAACGCCTGAATACCCTGAATTTGTCTGGAAAGAAATAATCATTAACTCCGTCGCCCACCGTGATTACAGTATTAAGGGAACCGATATACAAATTAAAATGTTTGATGACCGGATTACGGTTGAGAGTCCCGGCATCCTGCCCGGAATTGTGCGTCTGAATAATCTCCGCACCGTTCACTTCTCCCGCAACCCAAACATTGCCCGCTTCCTCCACGAATATGATTATGTGCAGGAATTTGGCGAAGGCATTGACCGTATGTTTAATGAAATGGCGGCAGCCGGGCTTCCTGCTCCTGAGTACCATGATAACGCCTTTATGCTCAATGCCACAATTCGGAATGGGGTAATAAATGAAACGGATGGGGTAATAAATGAGATAATAAATGGGGCAATAAATATCTCATCTCCCGAGCAGGCTGTTTTAGCTGCAATAAGGAAAAAACCAAGAATTACCAAAATGGAATTGCAGAAAGAAACTTCTTTTGGGAAAAGCACGATTGACCGAGCAATTAAAGCATTAAAAGAAAAATATTTAATTAAGCGTGTCGGCTCTAATAAAACAGGTTATTGGGAAATTATAAACAAGGGGCTGTAAAAAGCCCCTTGACTGCCTCCTGCTACAAAACTTAAAATCCAAACAACACTAAAGGGAATATATCAGATCGTGCAGCGCTACTTCCTCCGCCCTGCTCCTGACGCTGTTCATCTTCTGAAGCCAACATAGCCAGTCATCAGATTTTAACTGCTCCATCACACCCTCTTTCTTTGCCATCTGCCCCACAAGCCTGTCCATCATCTCATTACATTCCTCATCTATTTCCGCAAGATGTTTCCATAAGGTTTCCGACAAAATCATATACGAATAAATGCCCCTGTGGTTTTCTTCTAAAAAACGCTTCCTCATTCTTCCATACTTCCCAATCTGATACTCCGTTGTATCCGAAAGTTTGAGGTTGGGAATCTGATAATCTCCTTCCCAATGGTAAGTAATCTCCATATACAACCGCCTTTCTTTGTTCTAAACTGTTTACAGATACGAATAAAAAGATTATCACCTTCTTCCTTTACCACAACATCTGCAAGTTTCCATTCACCACAAATGAGCCAGCCGCATATGTTGTATTTTAGCAGATGGAAATTCCTGCTAAAATACAAGCCTTTAGAGGAATCTGACATCTACAGTTCACAACATATCACATCATTGCCGTATGCAGAGGCGGTATCAATAAGACGCGCGCCGCTGCTCAGCGCAGATTTTACAGCATTGATACATTCGTCCCCGTGAAGACTGTAGGTTCCAAGACCATTGATCGGCATCTCATAGCCGCTGTTCAGCATGACTGTTTTTGTTTCAAAATCAAATTCTGCTTTCACAGTTGTTTCCTCCGCTGTGTCTGTTGCAGCACTCTCAGTAGGTGCCGCTTCTTCGCTTTCCTGCGCTTTTTCTGCCGCTTTAGATGTTTCTATATTTCCGGCGGCGTCCGTTTCCGTTTGTACGGTCTGGCCACAAGCCGTCACAGAGAATACCAACGACAGAAGAAGCGCAAGGCT
Organism: Lachnospiraceae bacterium; assembly: GCA_910573785.1. Lineage (GTDB taxonomy): Bacteria > Bacillota > Clostridia > Lachnospirales > Lachnospiraceae > Schaedlerella. The sequence goes on from CAJSZT010000017.1 coordinate 96,437, forward strand.
AACTATTTTTTTCATGTACATCCTCCTTAACGGAATCGTTTCTTACGGTTTTAAGTACCCTTGCAGGCACACCGCCCACCACAGTATAAGGCGGAACATCCTTTATCACTACAGAATAAACGCATGAATGAACATGTAGGGATATTACAGAAAAAATTATGCATATTTACGAAGGTATATTTTTCCAATACTCTTTATCTGACATCGAAAATCGTGTATACTATGCCTGAAATGAACCAGATTATAGTTTAGAAAGGCAAATAAAAGAGATGTCAAAGAAAGATACCAGGCTTCAGAGTTTATCAGAAACCATCCATATCCGAGTAGAAGAATTGAGGGGACTGGGGATAAAAGATTTAGACAAAATATTTGTGGAAGAGTATTTAATACAGGCAGATCAGCTTACTGACAGCCGGCAACAGGCGAAGGTATGGCATTCCGTGAAAGATATTGTCGGGATTGTTTTCTTTGGCGTTCTTGCAGGAAACGATGAATGGACAGATATTGCCGACTTTGCGGTAGACGAAAGGGAGACTTTGGAGCAATATCTGGAACTGCCTCACGGGATCCCTTCCCATGATACGATCCAGAGAGTCTTCTTCATCCTACGTTCGGACGAACTACAGAGTATGTTGGTAAATATCTTGATACGGATTGTCACAGTGGCTGGTAAAAAGCTGGATGAATATCTTTATAAAAATGATGAGCTGGGCTGTTATATCAGAGATGTGATTGCGGCGGATGGAAAAGAAACTCACAATACCGGCAAAAAAAACAGCGAAGATCCCACAGAAAGACGCAACCTCAATGAGTTTAATGTGATGTCAACGGAATGGGGAATCAACCTTTCTTCCACACGAATTGACGAAAAAAGCAATGAGATTCCGGAAATGCGGAAGGTCATGAAACAACTCGACTGCAGAGGCTGTGTGGTGACTGCGGATGCGATGAATACACAGAAAACAACAGCAAAAGCCATCATAGAAGAGGCACATGGGGATTACTGCCTTGCCTTGAAGGAAAACCAGAAAACCGCATACCTTGAGGTAAAAGAATATTTTGCCCGTGAAGAACTCCTGAAAGAAGTTCAGGCAAAGGAGGGGCAGTATTTTAAGGAAACCGAAGAAACGACCTACGATATCATCACAAGAGAATACATGATCACAGACGAAATCAAGTGGTTTGAAGGCAGGAAAGACTGGAAAAAACTGACATCCATAGGGTATGAAAGAAAAACAATTTCCAAAAAGGAGACTGGAGAAGAATCCATAGAGGAACGGTATTATCTGTGCAGTATCAAGCCGATCGCAGAACTGTTCGCAATTGTTGCGCGTCGGCATTGGCATATCGAAAATGGGCTGCATTGGGTGCTCGATATCGTATTCAAAGAAGATAAACTGCGTTCCAAAGAGAAAAACGGGATACACAATCTTGGCCTGGTCAGAAGGTTTGTCATGTTCATTATAAAGTTGTTGAAAGTTTACTATCATAGGAGCATGAAGCGAATCCGTAACAAAATAGGCAGAAACCTGGAAACGGAGATTCCTGTGATTCTTGCTGTCCTGAAAGTATTATACGATAATGATATGTTGGATGCAATTGACGAACTGGCCAAATAAATGGGCAAATAAGTCCGTCTTACTGTTCGTGCGTTTATTCTGTTATCACTACGGCTCCTGCCGCTACCGGTTCCTGCCGGGAAAGGACGCACTTCATTATATCGTCCGGTAAGCGCCCCCTGCTCCAAGACCATGAATCTCATTTACCCGTTTTATCTCGGGCCGAGAATACGCTCGGAGCTGCCTTCACCGTAGACAGCGGCAGTATCCTACAGGTTCAGACCACATTCCATTGCTTTCTCAAAAGCCGGCTGCAAATCAGCCTCCGCAAGAGGATTTCCAAACACCTGATCCCCTCCGGCAGCGCCAGCGCCCCAAATGCTTCCATACACATCGTTTGCCTCTGCCATCTCTCTTGCCTCCTTCTGGACTCATTATAAAACCGTCGCAGTAGAATATCAAATACATATAAGGAATAGTTTTGCATACTTGAAAGGTATGATAATTTTTGATACAATAGGAGACATCAATCCAAAAGGAGGCCGCAAATTTGGATATTCGGGTATTGCAATATTTTCTCGCCGTAGCGCGGGAAGAAAGTATTACGAAAGCTGCGAAAGCCCTGCAAATGACGCAGCCGCCGCTTTCCAGACAACTGAAAGATTTAGAAGAAGAAGTTGGAAAACAACTGCTCATCCGGGGGAGTAAAAAGGTCACACTAACCGAGGACGGGATGCTGCTGCGTAAACGAGCAGAAGAAATGATTGACCTTATGGAAAAAACAAAGGCGGAACTTAGCAGTTCTAACGAAAACATCAACGGAGAAATTTATATCGGTGGTGGTGAAACCGATGCGATTTCCTTTTTTGCACAGGCAGCCGCAACATTGCAGAAGGAACACCCACTGATTCATTACCACATTTACAGCGGCGACAGGATTGAAAGGTGAAATTTTTTCGCACTAAAAAAGTAAATAACTACTGTTGTTTGAGGCGGTTTGTGATAAAATTTAGAAAAAAGTTTTTCGCAAAGGAGTTTTTTATGACAAGATCAGAACGCAGAAGAGAACAGAAAAAGTACGAAAAGGATTTTGCCGCATTCTGTAAGATTACCAAACAATATTTCCCAGAGCTGATCCAATGGCTGCAGGAACTGAAAGACCCAAGGAAATTCTGGACTTATGAAATCGAGGTCATATTGATGACGGTCATCATGAAAAATATCTGCAATATCCATTCCATGCAGAAAATGACTGACGAATTCCTAAAGGAGGAATGTGTGGAGAACCTGTGCCGGATTCTGAATATAGAAACACACGAATTTCTTCCCCATTATGTGACAATTAATGAGTTTCTTTCCAAGATGGAGGTTTCAGAACTGGAATGTCTGAGGAAAAAGATCATCCGTGCACTTCTGCGCAGGCGGAAATTTGAAAA
>CAJSZT010000018.1:0-98461 GCA_910573785.1 Lachnospiraceae bacterium
ACCTTATTTACCCTTGAGGACGTTTACGGCCTTACCATCAGCAAAGCAGACGGTGAAGCCTGTCTGCGCGTCGATAAGGGCAAGTGCAAAGACGCAGATGATCTGCTGCAGATGCTTACTGCCTGGCAGGAGCAGGCGGCAAGGCTCGCTGACGGAATAATCTCCAAAGAGGAATACGACCAGTGGCGGTACAACTATCCTAAATTTGATACTACACAAGTATGGGGAAAAATCCCCTCAAAGGCTCTGAGTGACGCTTTAGTCGAAGCATTCCAGGATCTCCTAAACGATTAACCAGATGCCGGAGCATTACCTACAGGAAATTAGAGCAACAAAAACGCCCTTAGCCATGTGCATTGTTACCCACAGCTAAGGGCGTTTCTATTATGATTTTTTCAAAGTCATGCAAACCACAGAGAAATCATTCTGATACCTGTAAACCGCCAGACAGCAAGAATAATGCCGCTGAAATAACCGTTATCATTTTGTTATCAAAAGACCTTTCCAAAGCCCGAAAACCCGCATAAACACTGGGTTTCTTCGACTTTTCAACTTATTCGAACTCTATCGTCCCAGGCGGCTTACTAGTCAGATCATACATCACCCGATTCACCCCTCTGACCTCATTGATAATCCTGCTCATCACCTTATTCAGCACCACATACGGCACCTCCGCCGCTTCTGCGGTCATAAAATCGATTGTATTCACCGCCCGAAGCGCAACCGCATAATCATAGGTTCTCTCATCCCCCATCACACCCACACTCCTCATGTTCGTCAGTGCGGCAAAATACTGTCCTACCGTCGCCTTCATCCCGGCCGCGTCCATCTCTTCACGGTAGATGGCATCTGCGTCCTGCACAATCTTCACCTTCTCAGCCGTAATCTCACCAATGATCCGGATTCCAAGCCCTGGCCCCGGAAACGGCTGCCGGAACACAAGCCTTTCCGGAATCCCCATCTCCAGTCCGGCCTTGCGGACCTCATCCTTGAACAGATCCCGCAGCGGCTCAATGATCTCTTTAAAGTCCACATAATCCGGCAGGCCGCCCACATTGTGGTGAGACTTGATGACCGCAGACTCACCGCCCAGACCGCTTTCTACCACATCCGGATAAATGGTTCCCTGCACAAGAAAATCAACCGCACCGATCCTCTTTGCTTCTTCTTCAAAAACCCGGATAAATTCTTCCCCGATGATCTTCCGTTTTTCCTCCGGCTCTTCCACGCCTGCCAGTCTGTCATAAAACCGATCCTGCGCATTGACACGGATAAAATTCAGATCATATGAACCCTCCGGGCCAAATACTGCTTCCACCTCGTCGCCTTCATTCTTGCGCAGCAGCCCATGATCCACAAACACGCAGGTCAGCTGGTTTCCAATCGCCTTGGACAGCATCACGGCCGCCACAGAAGAGTCTACGCCTCCTGACAGGGCGCAGAGCACCCTTCCGCTTCCCACCTTTGCCCGGATCTCCCGGATAGAGTTCTCCACAAATGCATCCATCCGCCAGTCTCCCGCACAGCCGCATACCTTTTTCACGAAGTTATTGATCATCTTCGTGCCCTCCTTTGTATGCAGCACCTCCGGATGAAATTGGATGGCATATAATCGGCGCACTTCGTCCTCAGCCGCTGCTGTAGGACAGTCCGCAGTATGAGCCGTCACCTCAAATCCAGGGGCTGGCCGGGAAATATAGTCAAAATGACTCATCCAGCAGACCGTCTTTTCCTCCACGCCCCGGAACACTTTGGATTCCGCCTTGTCGATCAGAACCTCCGTCTTTCCATATTCCCGGACAGCCGCACGCTCGACCCTGCCTCCTAACTCCAGCATCATCAGCTGAGCGCCATAGCAAAGTCCCAGCACCGGAATCCCCAGTTCGAATAATTCCTTCGGACAAGTGGCCGCATCCTCCTCATAACAGCTGCTGGGGCCGCCGGTCAGGATGATCCCCTTCGGATTCATGCTCTTAATGGTCCCAAGATCTGTCTTATAGGAATAAATCTCACAGTATACATTACACTCACGCACACGTCTCGCCACAAGCTGATTATACTGTCCGCCAAAATCCAGAACGATCACCAATTCTTTTTTCATCTGTTTCCTCCTTATTGTTCCTGATTGCATCTGCCAAGTCATCCCCGTCAGCTTTCATAAAAAAGTTCCAGCTGTACGGTTGGATGCTTAAAATATATTATACATTTTACACTGCTTTTTTCAGCATCCATCTTCCGCCCCTATAGCGGATCGTCATACATACCGCTCGGAAGCACCAATCAATGATCATGGCCATCCACACGCCAAACACACCCATTCCGAGGTATTTTCCCAGGATATAGCTGAACACGATCCGAAATACCCACATAGAGATCATGGAAATGTACATAGTCACCTGGGCGTCTCCCGCCGCCCGCAGAGTAGACGGGAGGCTGAAAGCAATAGGCCAAACCAGCATACTGCTTATGGTATGCAGATACATGATCTGCCGGGTAATCTCCGAAGTCACATCCGACAGGTTGTAGACCCGCAGAATGATCGGAAGCAGCAGCACGATAATGAGATTCATGATCCACATCCCGACATAGGTGATCAGGATCAGCTTTTTCGTATAATACTTCGCCTGGTCGTACATATCCGCCCCCACGCAGCGGGCAATGACGGTCGTAATCGCAAGGTTGACCGCCACACCGGGCAGAATCTCAAACATCGCGATCACATTGCAGACCGCATTTGCCGCGATCGCATAAGTGCCGAAGGAGGATACCAGGCTCAATACAAGGATCTTGCCCAGCTGGAACATGCTGTTCTCCAGACCATTCGGCACTCCAATACTCAGGATTCGCCGGATCATCCGGCCATCTGGCCGGAAGTGAAAATCCCGGTCGATATGTAAACGCAGCTTCTGATTCACAAGCATTGCAATGATCACCACAGCTGCCGTCATACGGGAGATCAGCGTAGGGATAGCAACGCCCTCTGTACCGCAGTGAAGCCCGTAGATCAAAAGCGCATTGCCGGACACATTGATCAGGTTCATCAGGATCGAGACCTTCATCGGCGCTTTGGAATCTCCCATCGCCCGGAAAATAGCCGCCCCCGCATTATACAATGCCAGAAACGGGATCGACGCGGCAACGATCAGAAGGTAAATATTAGCATGCCCCATGACATCCGCGTCAATAGAGCCGAATACGACATGCAGAATAAACCATTTGCCGCAGTAAATGATCACCATCAGGACAAGAGATACCAATGTCACGAACCAGACGATCTGCGTGGACGCGCGGCACGCCAGCCTTTCATCCCTCTGCCCCAGATACTGCCCGCAGATCACCGCTCCTCCGGCAGCCAGGGCAGAAAACGCATTGATGAACAGCACCATGATGTTATCCACCAGCGAGACGCCGGAAACTGCGGCTTCTCCCACTGTGGCGATCATGACCGAATCTGCCATGCCCACGAGCACCGCCAGAAACTGCTCAATGATCAGCGGTACGATCAGGACTGCCAGCGCCTTGTCATCAAACAAATATAATCTTCTTTCTTTTGTCTGCCTCATCTCAATTTTCCTCATTTCCTTCTATAAAAACTATCTCATTTGCAAAACTCAAACCTGCGCCAGACGCGGTGCTCCCGATTTTTTCTATAGGAAGATCCAAAAAACTTCTTATAGAAAAAGACTTCCCGGCGCATATTATACGCCGGGAAGCCCTTCAAATCAAGACCCAGATATATATTTTGGAAAAGTCACCATCGTGCCTGGCAACGGAAACAATCCCAAGGAGGATTCCATGATCCTCCGATAGCAGCAACAAAACGGATGCGAGTTATCCGTAAAAAATAGTACTATGAGGGGGGAGGGGTTGACTAAATTTTATGCTGCTATATACCTGGAAATCTCCTGCCTTAGCTGACTTACATCACCGTACACACGCAGTTCGGCAACGTTATTCAGCCCCAGATTCATGAGCCCGAGGAGCGACTTCGCATCCACGATAAGCCGGCCTCGTTTCATGTCCATTGTGATATCATATTTCTCAACAGTGTTTAAAAAGCTCAAGATCTCTTCAGGATTTCTGAACGTCACGTTAAAACAATTCATTGCTTTAATCTCCTTCATTACCTTCATTAGTCTCTTAACAGTGTATCCAAATATTCTATCTCTATTCAGCATAATCATAATAGCATACTTTTTCCTCCCTGTTAGGGGGAAATTTCCCAAAAAAGCGGAAAATTTTAATGTTTTATTGAATCTCCTTTCTATACTCCGTAGGGAGCATCCCCACCTCTTCCTTGAATACCCTACTCATATATTTCGGATCCGAATACCCTGCCAGCTCCGAGATCTGATTCATCTTCAGATGGGTCTCCACCAACAGCTCCTTCACCTTTTCAATGCGGTATTTCCGTACCGTTTCGGTAAATGTACTTCCGGTTTCCTTTTTAAACTGAGCGCTCAAATACTCTTCCGAAACAAACAGTTTTCTTGCCGTCTCCTCCAGCGTGATCCCCTGATTATAATACTTTCGGATCAGCACCTTCGCCCTCTGGATCAATTCGCTGACAGAGGGTTCTTCCGTCTTCGGTTCAGAATAGTCCAGAAACGTCATAAACTCACTCATATCCGTCTCGATCTGATTCCAGGTATCCGCCGACGCGATTCTCTGCAGGATCTTCTGGATCCCCAGTTCAGACTCTTCTTTCTTATCCTTCTGTGAAGTCACCAGGCTCCAGTTAAAGCGGATCAGACTTTCCTTAATCTGGGAAGGCAGATGATTCTCGTGCACCAGATGCTCATACAGCCGCTCATAGCAGCTTACAAGATCCTCCCAGTTTTTTTCACGCAGAGCCTTCTTTGCGCGATCCTCCAGTTCCAGCGGATACTTGATCGGCACGATCTGCTGCTTCTGGATCACCCGCTTACAGATCAGTGCCCTGTCCGGGAAACACAGATTCCACTCCAGTTCTTTTTTCATCTCTGGGATCACCCTGGACGCATCTAGAAGGTGATCCATTCTTCTCCATACACATACCAGCGGCTTTTTCAGATTATCGCACAGCATCGGTACAACCGATTTGCTAAAATAGGTATACTGCGACTCGCCCGCATGCTGTCGGTACAGGATCATCAGCAGCATATCCCAGCCCTTTAGCTCCCGGATATTGGCAGCAAATTTTACCGTATGGTCCGCCACATGCTCCAAAAGCTCCTTCGCCAGATCCTTTTGCTGCTCGTAGCCTTTTCCCAGCCAGACCATGAGCAGTTCAGCCGGTTCCTGTACCGTAAATCCATATTTTCCACGTGTCTGCTCATGAAAATATGCATCCGGCTTGAGCTGGCCGTTGATACACCCCATGAAAATATTCTCCAGCGAAAAACCGTATTCCTTATGCTGATCCCGCCGTATCTCCTCATCCACCTTCTCCAAAGCCCTCTTAAGCTCCGCGATCTTCAAGGGCTTCAGCAGATAATTGATGATCCCCAGCTCTATAGCCTCTCTCGCATACTCAAACTCCGAATATGCTGAGATCACCAGGACTTTACACCGGATCTGCTCTTCCTGAAGCTTTCGGATCATGGCCAGTCCATTCATGTCCGGCATCCGGATGTCAACAATGATCAGGTCCGGACGCACACTGCGGATCAATTCATATCCGCTCTGGCCGTCGTTCGCCTTTCCTACCACTTCATACTGCGGGTTAATCTGATGGAGAAGCTTTACCATTCCCTCCCGAATCGCAGCTTCATCCTCAACTATTACAATTCGCATGCTTTCCCCTCCTTCGCCATGCGCGCAAAAGCAGACTCTCGCCCGTCCGCTTATTTATCCATAAAATAATCCTAGCCATTACTCTGCATTTCCGTCCTCACTGGAATAAATAGATGTATCCTCGTGTAGCAGTCCAACAGGCTTTCGAAATATACTACAGCGTCTTCTCCATAGTATAATTTCAGGCGCTTCCTTACATTGGAAATTCCCACATGTTCGCCCATGTCTGCCGTCTCATCGTTCAATTTTCTCAAAAGCCCTTCATCAATTCCTCTTCCGTTGTCTTCGATGGTGATATGGATCTGACTGCCTGCCAGACCGACTCCTACCATCAGTATATCATCGCCTCCTCTATTTAAAAACGCATACTTCAGAGCATTTTCTATGAATGGCTGCAGAAGGAGTTTATGAATCTGCAGTTCCATCAGTTCTTCCGGAACCTGCAGCTTCAGTTTGGTTTTTCTGCTCAGTTCTACATTACCCAGCCAGACATAATGCTCTAGCCATTGAAATTCCGTTCGCAGTGTCGTCATATCATCGATATTTTTCACCGAATACCGCAGAATGTCTCCCAGCATCCCAAGCATCTCACTGATCTCATACTGCTCATTCTCTATCGCTTTCCAATTAATCATATCCAGCGCATTATACAGAAAATGCGGCGCGATCTGAGCTTCCAGCGTATTTGCCTGGGCCCGCTTCTGTTCCTCGGATGCCCGCTCTCCTAATTCCACCTGTTTCCGGATATGAAGAACCATCCTATTAAATTCCTTTTCAATCCTTCCCATATCCGGTATAATCCGCGTCTTTTCCGTAGTCTGAATCGTAAAATCTCCTCTTCCGACTCTGTTCATTGCATCCACATAGTCATTGACCACCTTCTGATATGGCTTTTTGATCAGATAGGCAATGATGGACACCACAAATGCAGAGACCAAAACGATGATCCCCAGCATCAGATACTGAATTTGGAGCAGATCCTTATAAGCTTTGACCGGCTGGATATTACAGATCGTAAATCCGCTGATATTGTTCAAAATGCAGGCATAGTGGTTTTCCTCCAGATTCATAAGCTCTCTGCAGTCGCGCCCGATGTCTGCTTTGGACGCGGAGCTCAGGATCCTCTCGCCGTCCAGCAGATATCCCTGTCGGTATCCGCTTCCATTCAGGACTTTGCAGATCTGTTCTTCATTGATATAAACAGCCGCGGTCGCCCGGCTCTCTCCTTTGAGTCCGGACCGCTCCAGATGTCCTGTGATCTGGAACATATAAACCCTTTTTTCATTGTCTATCACCGGTTCTGAAATTCCCCGGTATACATTGCCCTTTTTTACTTCCGGGATCTCCTGCCTCTCGATCCACGGGCTGCTGACAGACGATGAACTGAGACTATCATAAAAAACAGTCCCACCATCAGTTAACGAAATCATAATGCCTTCAAGTCCCTCGTACCGGCTGCAGATTGCTTCCAGCCTGTACTGCAGCATGCGGGTATTTTCATCCTCCTCATCCCCTGCTGCCTCGATACGTTCTACTATGTTCAAAATCTCTTTGTCCGTACACAGGTCATATAAAATCGTTGTATACTTCTCAAACACCATCTCCAGCCCTTGATTGGAAGTGTTCAGATTGCCTTCTACACGTTTCTCCATATCTTTCTTCTCTATCTTGACTGTGTAGAGTTGCATTGCCGCCGAAAAAAATAACACAGGAATCAATGCCACTGAAAGAAAGACGAACAGCAATCTAAGGGGCATTTTTTTTCTCATGAAACCTCCTTATTGAATTTTGACCAACAAATGGATAAGTCTGTCTTATCCCCAAATCCCCCGCTATATATAGTATAACACACTTTTGGCGGCATGACGCATTTAATTCCTTTTTTCGCATACAGATTTTGGGAATTTTATGGCCAGCCGAATTTTTTTGTCATTTTTTTGAATTTTTTTCAAAAAAACACTTGATTTTTTTTTGAAGTCTGCTATAATAACGTTGTTGCGTCCGGTAAGAGCGGACAAGATACAATGCGGAATGGTGTAATTGGCAGCACAGCAGACTCTGACTCTGTTAGTAGGGGTTCAAGTCCCTTTTCCGTAGTCGGGAATCTGAATTAGCAGATTCCCTATTTTATCGGAGTGTGGCTCAGCTTGGTAGAGCGCTACGTTCGGGACGTAGAGGCCGCAGGTTCGAATCCTGTCACTCCGATTCGAAAAGTTATGATTTTAGAAGCTTTTATAGCAGTTAAGAGATCATCTGGAGACAGATGATTTTTTATTTGACCGAGATCTGACCGACCGGGCGAGAGGGGCACATGCCCTTCTTTTTTTCAGGGAACGGATCACATTATTTACCGTCTGTTTTGTCAGACCTGCAGAATTGCAGATTTTTTTCTGTGTCATGGTCTTTTGTCCATCCAGGGTGTACAGTACGAAGAGCAGATAGTGAATCTGCCTGCCCCCATACTTGCCACAATTTTTCCTCATCAGTCGTCATCGTGAATGAACTGCCGCATATGCGCTCAGACTGACAGAGAAAAGGAAGTGGCAGAATTTTCTTGTAAGTATCCACAAAATGCCTGATTTATAGGATTTTACGAAAAAACTTACGCAGAAATTCTGACACTCCCCCCAAAAAATCCGGCCTGGTTTCCTTACCGCTTTGCCTTCCGATACCCTGCATCCTCCGCTTCCTTTTCCGTCTCAAAGATCACAAGATACTTCGAATCTGCCATCTCCTCGTAAGCCGCCTGCCCCGGGCAGTGAAAGATCTTCGACCTGGAATTTCCCCGGATCTCGCCCTCCTGTGTCTCTGTGCCGTAAGCTTCTGAGCTGCCCAGAGAACTTTCCCCGGTTGCATAATCAATCTCGATCCCCGGCTGGACATTATACACAAATACATGAAAGGAAATCCCGTCCCCCTCATCTTCTACCGAAAACGCCTCCATCCGCACGCCGTCCGCCAGCAGGTTATCCTCCTCGAAAACCGGAGTCACCCTGTACAGGACATGATTGCCGGTTTCCCTGACATAATCGGCTACCATATTTTCAAAGGGAAGCATCCCTTCTACATTCATATAACGAGTCCCCGTGATCAGGTTCTTCTCATTTGCATTTTCACCGGAAAGCTGGTAGCCGATCAGATGGCATCGGTTATACAGATATTTTCCATCCACGATGTCATATTTCACAGTCTGCCATCCGGTGGGCTTCACCTGGCCGATACTCCCCCGCTTTTCCGTCGGCATCAGATCTGTCCCCACACTGGCATAAGCCGTGCCGCATCTTCCCTGTCGGTCCAGCTCAGCGTATTTTTCGAAGGATTCTTCTGTCCATTCCTCCTTCGAAAAATCGGGTTCATTGCCGTTAATCTCTACGTAGGGTTCGCCGGAATACTCCGGAAGCTCCGACAGCGCAATGATTTCAGTTTCCCTGGAATGCCCGCCGTCGCTGCCGCTTAACGCACCCAGCTCCGCGCATGCCGTTAACAACAGGCAGCACAGCAGTAACGGCAGCAGTCTCCAGCCGATTCGCTTACGTTCGCTTTTCATCTTGCCCTCTCGTAGACCTCCTTCGTAATCTTCTCATGGGACGTCCCTTTCAATTCCTCCGTTCTCTGAAGCTCCCAGAATCCGTCGGTCAGCTCCAGAGGAAAATACTGGTCAGCCGGATATCTTCGATTCCATTGATACAGGATCACCGTCCGGATCTTATCTTCAAAACCGGAAATTGGGATATCCTCTACAAAACAGATGTCTTCTTCCCCTGCTTCCTTCAAAAAGTCCTCTGATATTCTGATATCATTCTCCTGTACATCCCCGAATAGCTTACCGGAATATGCGCTCATATACAGCTTCTTTCCACCGCATTCCCGAAGGATATCCCCACATACCGCAGAATCCCGGCTCTGCCGCCGACGGTTGAACATCATTCCGTTTCTTTCATCCACACAGGCTATGATTATCATTGTTTAACTCCCTTCATATTCACCCTGCCTGCTTGATCCGCTCGATCGCCGCCACCGTATTTTCATAGCTGCCGAATGCCGTTAAGCGGAAGTACCCTTCTCCACTGGGACCGAATCCGGAACCCGGAGTCCCTACGACCCCTGTCTGTTCCAGCAGATAGTCAAAAAATTCCCATGAAGTCATCTTTCCCGGCGTTTTCAGCCAGATATAGGGTGCATTGATCCCGCCGGACACGCTGTAGCCCGCGCTTTTCAATCCCTCGTAGATGACCTTTGCATTATTCATATAATAGGCTACCTGCTTTGCAAGCTGTGCCTTACCTGCTTCGGAATACACGGCCTCCCCTGCCTTCTGTACGATATAGGGGGCGCCGTTGTATTTTGTGCCGTGACGCCTTGCCCACAGAGAATGAAGTGTCACATCCCCACACTTTAATTCTTTGGGTATAATGGCCGCTCCCAGACGCACCCCGGTAAACCCGGCGTTCTTCGAGAAGCTGCGCAGCTCAATGGCGCAGGTTCTCGCCCCTTCGCATTCATAGATCGTGTGGGGCACATCCCTCTCGGAAATGTATGCCTCATAGGCAGCATCGTAGATGAGCACCGTCCCCGACTTGTTCGCATAATCCACCCACTCTTGAAGCTGTGCCTTTGTGATCGTGGAGCCGGTCGGGTTATTGGGAAAACACAGGTAAATGATATCAGGTGTCTCCTTCGGCAGCTCCGGCGCAAAATCCGTCTCCGCCGTACAGGGCATGTAGATCACGTCACTCCATGTCCCCGCTGTCGGATCGTAGGTACCGGTCCTGCCCGCCATCACATTGGTGTCCACATAGACCGGATACACCGGGTCGCAGACCGCGATTTTGTTGTCTATACTGAAAATCTCCTGGATATTTCCGGAATCGCACTTCGCCCCATCGGAAATAAATACCTCGTCGGCAGAGATATCACAGCCCCGTGCCTGGTAGTCCTGCTTCGCCATGGCACTGCGTAAAAATTCGTACCCCAAATCCGGGGCATATCCGTGAAATGTCTCCGCATGCGCCATCTCGTCCACCGCGCTGTGCAGGGAATCAATGATCGCCGGCGCCAGCGGCTGGGTCACATCACCGATTCCCAGACGGATGATGGATTTGTCCGGATTCGCCTCCGTGTAGGCGGCCACCTTTTTTCCAATCGTGGAAAACAGATAGCTTCCAGGCAGTTTCAGATAATTCTCATTGATTTTAAACATATTTCTTATCTCCTTTTACGTGTCAAAATGAAATCCGTACTCACACCTCAGGCCACTCGCCGTCAAATACCACCTCTGCCGGCCCGGTCATATAAACCCTGTCTTTTTCCCGGTCCCACCGGATCTGCAGTTCCCCGCCCAGCAGCTTCACCGTCACTTCCTCTTCGGTGTAGCCATTCAGCACACAGGCCACCGCCACCGCACAGGCTCCGGTGCCGCAGGCCAGGGTTTCTCCGGATCCCCGCTCCCAAACGCGCATCTCTGCCGTTTGTCTGTCCAGCACATGAGCAAATTCCGTATTGACCCGGTTCGGAAAGCATTCGTGGTGCTCAAACAGCGGCCCGATCTTCTCAATCTCCAGATTTTTCACATCCTTCAGAAAGACTACCCCATGGGGATTGCCCATGGATACTCCTGTTATGCGGTACTCCATATCATCCACCCGGATCGGTTCATCCAAAACCCGGTTTCCCAGGCCGATGATCGGAATCTGTTCCGCCTCCAGTACCGGGCTGCCCATATCCACCTTCACCAGCCTGACCCTGCCCTCTTCCACGATCAGATCCAGATACTTGATTCCTCCAAGAGTCTCTATGGAAATATGGGTCTGATCCGTCAGACCGTAGTCATAGACATATTTTGCCACACAGCGGATCCCATTGCCGCACATCTCCCCGCGGGAGCCGTCCGCATTGTACATCTCCATCTCAAAATCCGCCTTCTCGGAGGGCTTAATCAGGATCAAGCCGTCAGCCCCGATCCCAAAGTGCCGGTCGCTGACCCGCACCGCTGTCTCCGAAGGGCGCGCTACCTTTTCCTCAAAACAATTGACATAGACATAGTCATTTCCCAAGCCCTGCATCTTTGTAAATCTCATTTCTTTGTTTCCTCATTTCTGCTGTGATGTCATAACTCTGCTGTCTGGAAATTCGCTTTCCCTGACAGACGAACGGCAGGTCTCAGACAGAAGCCGCGCAGGCCATTCGCTGCTTACGCAGCTTCTGTCTGAGGCTGTTGGGCGTTCCGCCCCATATCAGTATGAAAAACCATCCTTCCGTAAGCAAACTTGCACAATCTGTTTTTTCATACTGCTGCCGTTCTGAATCATTTACAAATACTTTACACCGTATCTCGCATAATCGTCAACACCATCTGCGCAGTTTCCAGCATATTTGTCCCGCTGTCCATACTGCTTTTCTGCAAATACCGGTGAGCCTCTTCCTCGGACATGTGGTTTCGCTCCATCAGAAGGGCTTTCGCCTCTGCAATCACGGCCTTCTGCTCTGCACTCCGGTTCTTCGCCGCCTCCCGCCGCTTCTTTCTCCTGCGCTGGATCCCCTGCCGCAGCATTTCCACACTGTTGAGCAGATCATAGACCTTGAGGGGCATGGGCAGACCCAGAACGCCTGGTTCCAGTCCGTCGCTCCACTTCTCCGTTGAAGAAATCAGAAGCATTTCAAAGGTGTCCGGCAGGCATTCCCGAAGCTCCGAGTACATCATATCCTTCATCCGGTATCCGCAGATCACGATCCCTTCATCCATCGTATCCGCGCACTGCAGCGCCTGGGCGCCCGTTGTACACACCCCGGCCGCATCCAAGCCATTGCGGTTCAGGATATTCCGGATATTTACTCCCACTTCCTTTTTGGGAAATACAATGATCATATGAACCATCTCTGCTCACCCCCAGCCTGTTCCCCAATCGCAGACACGAATTTTCTGATCTTCGATGCAGACTCCGCAAGCCTGACTGCTTCAGCCGTCCTGCCGCGAACCGTCCGCCCCCTCATACCTTATACAGATAATTCGCGATCTCCCAGTCTGTCACCTGCATACAGTAATCCTGGTATTCCTGCTTTCTGGCCGCTATGATATCCGATGCCAGCTTCTGCCCCAGCACCTCTCGGATATACGCATCCTGCTCCAGTTCCCTCACGGCTTCCCCCAGATTTGCAGGAAGCTTCTCGATCTGCAGTCTTGCCCGCTCCTCATCCGTCATTGCCTGGATGTTCCTGTCGATGCCCTCCGGCGGCAGGATCTGATTCCGAATCCCGTCCAGACCGGCAGCCAGCAATACCGCAAATGCCAGATACGGATTTGCCGAAGAATCTGGGCTTCTCAGCTCAATCCTGGCATGCTCTCCCCGCACAAGCGGAATCCGCAGCAGAGGATTCCTGGTGCTTGCGGACCATCCCCGGTAAACCGGAGCCTCAAATCCCGGCACCAGCCGTTTATAGGAGTTTACCGTAGGATTGGTGATGCAGGTAATTGCCTGCATATGCTTCATCAGCCCGCCCATGAAATAATAAGCCTCCCGGCTGATCCCATTGGGATCCTCGTCGTCCCGGAAACTGTTTTTCCCGTCCTTGTGCAGGGACAGGTTCAGATGCATCCCGGAGCCTGCGGTTTCCGTCTTCGGCTTGGGCATGAATGTGGCGTGAAGGCCGTGCCGCTTCGCAATGGTCTTGACGACCATCCGGAAGGTCATGATATTGTCCGCCGTGACAAGCGCCTCGTCAAACTGGAAATCAATCTCATGCTGGGCAGGCGCGGTTTCATGATAAGAGGATTCGATGACAAACCCCATCTCTTCCAGGGTCAGCACCATATCCCGCCGGGCATTTTCCCCGAAATCCAGCGGACCCACGTCAAAATAACCTCCCTGTTCGTGGGTCAGAGTCGTCGGAAGTCCGTCCTCATCCGTATGGAACAGGAAAAATTCACATTCCGGCCCCGCCTTCATGGTATACCCCATCTTCTCCGCCTCTGCCAGCACCTTTTTTAAGACTTGCCGCGGATCGCTCTCGCAGGGTCTGCCGTCCGAACAATGGATATCGCAGATCAGCCGCGCCACCTTGCCCTGCTGGGGACGCCATGGAAAAATTTCAAATGTATTCAGATCCGGATACAGATACAGATCCGACTCCCCCGCCCCTGGAAAGTCGCGTATGGGGGAAGCGTCGAACATGCACTGGTTATCCATGGCTTTTTTCAGCTGGCTTACCGTCACCGCCATATTTTTCATGGTCCCGTATATATCAGTAAACTGCAGACGGATAAAGCCCACATCCTCATCCTCTACCATCTCCATGATATCTTTTCTTGTATAATTATGCATCCTGTGCCTCCTGCTCTTTTCTGTTTATTTTTTGGAGGATCCTGCGGCCTCCTGATACGCTCTGCTGAAAAAGGACGTTCTTCTTTTCGAAAAACGTCCCTTCAGTTTTATCATTTTCGTCAATCTGCCGACAGTAAAACTTTTTCTCAGCAGAATCACAGACCGTCCCTACACTTCAAAAATCAGGTCCCCATAAGAAGGCATCGGCCATACTTCCTTATCCACGATCATTTCCAGCTGGTCTACAGGTGCCCGCAACGCCTCCATTGCCGGAAATACATCCGTATGATAATAATTTGCCTGTACCGGTCCTTCTTCCTTCGCCGCAGCTTCCTCTGTCACTCGGATCAGTGCCTCCAGAGCATCCTTCGTATCTTTCAGGAGCGAGGAAACCTCTGTCAGCAGCCCAGACTGTACACTCACATCCGCGCCTGCCGCCTTGACTGCCAGAATGGTGTCTGCCAGAGTCTTCGTATAGCCCATCACCGCAGGAATAATCTGCTTGCTGGCCATATCGATCATGGTACGCGCCTCAATGTTGATGGCCTTCGCATATGATTCATACTGGATCTCCGCACGGGATTCCAGCTCAGCCTTTGTAAATACGTTGAACCTCTCAAACAGCTCCACGGCTTTTTCCATGGTGATGGAGGGGATCGCCTCTACCATGGATTTGATATTCGGAAGCCCTCTTCTCTCCGCTTCTTTGACCCATTCCTCGGAATATCCGTTTCCGTTGAATACAATCCGCTGGTTCTCGATCATATATTTCTTGATCAGATCATGCACTGCCATATCAAAATCATCTGCACTTTCCAGGACTTCACAGGCATCCGCAAATGCTTCCGCAACAATCGTATTCAGCACAATGTTGGGATTTGCGATAGAATCCCGGGAACCCACCATACGGAACTCAAATTTATTTCCCGTAAACGCAAACGGCGAAGTTCTGTTTCTGTCTGTCGCATCCTTGGACAGATCCGGAAGCGTGGTCACACCGGTCTGCAGCTTGCCGCCCTTTAAGCTGTGTGTCGCTTCTCCGGTGCTGATGAGCTGCTCCATCACATCCTCGAGCTGCTCCCCGAGGAAAATGGAAATGATCGCCGGAGGCGCCTCGTTTGCACCAAGCCTGTGGTCATTTCCCGGATCTGCCGCAGACTCCCGAAGCAGATCCGCATGCTTGTTGACCGCCTTTAAAATACAGGACAGTACCAGCAAAAACTGTGTATTCTCGTGGGGTGTCCTGCCCGGGTCCAGCATGTTGATGCCATCGTCCGTTGTGATGGACCAGTTGTTGTGCTTGCCGGAGCCGTTAACTCCCGCAAAGGGCTTCTCGTGGAGCAGGCACTTCATCCCGTGCTGACACGCGACCCGCTTCAGTGTCTGCATCACGATCTGGTTGTGGTCTACCGCAATGTTGGCTTCCGCGTAAATAGGAGCCAGCTCGTGCTGTGCCGGCGCAACCTCGTTATGCTGGGTCTTGGCCGATACGCCCACCTTCCACAGTTCAGTATTCACATCCCGCATGAATCCCGCGATCCTCTGGCGGATGGTGCCGAAATAATGGTCGTCTAATTCCTGACCCTTGGGCGGCATTGCCCCAAACAGGGTGCGCCCGGTATAGATCAGATCCTTCCTCTGCTGGAACTTCTCCGCGTCAACCAGGAAATATTCCTGCTCCGGACCTACGGAAGGAGTGACCTTTCTGGAGGTGGTATTTCCAAACAGACGAAGGAGCCTGAGCGCCTGCACATTGATAGCTTCCATGGAGCGCAAAAGCGGAGTCTTCTGATCCAGCGCCTCTCCTGTATAGGAACAGAATGCCGTCGGAATACAAAGTGTGCCGCCTGCCGCGTCCTGTCTCACAAATGCGGGAGAAGTGCAGTCCCATGCCGTATAGCCTCTTGCTTCAAATGTAGCGCGCAAGCCCCCGGACGGAAATGAAGACGCGTCTGGCTCTCCCTTGATCAGCTCTTTTCCGGAAAAGCTCATCAGGATCTTTCCGCTGGGAAGCGGAGCGGAGATAAATGAATCGTGCTTCTCGGCCGTCACGCCGGTCAGAGGCAGAAACCAATGGGTATAATGGGTCGCGCCCTTTTCAATTGCCCATTCCTTCATCTCATGGGCAATGACGTCCGCTGTCTCAAGATCCAGTTCCTTTCCCTCTTCAATCGTCTTTTTCAGGTTTTTGTACACTTTCTTCGGAAGACGCGCCTGCATCACCGTATCGTTAAATACATTTTCCCCAAAAATATCTGCTACGTTGAAAAATTCTGTGCTCATAATTCCTTCCTTTCTGCATGATCCCTAATGAAGAATGATCGGGAAAACGCCTGCCCCGGACGGATCAATTCTGCCCTTATGTACATGCCATTTCCCGGCAGTTCCCGAAAGTAAAAGAGGACACTCCAAGCATTCTTGGAACGTCCTCGTTCTTTTCTACGTCTGTCAGTATAACTCAATCCTTCCAAAAAGGCAAGTAAAAATTAAACTTTTTTTCAGGCCTTTCCAACAGAGCCGAATAATTCCATCTTTTCTTTTACGGTCGCCTGGATTGCGTCAAAGCCCGGCTTCAGAAGCTTACGCGGATCGAATCCCTTGCCTTCCAGGTCCTTTCCTGCTTCTACGTACTCTCTTGTTGCTGCCGCAAAGGAAAGCTGGCACTCTGTATTTACATTGATCTTCGCAACGCCGAGAGAGATTGCCTTCTTGATCATGTCAGCCGGGATTCCTGTACCGCCGTGAAGCACCAGAGGCATGTCCCCTGTCAGCTTCTGGATGGCGTCCAGAGTCTCAAAGCTTAAGCCTTCCCAGTTAGCCGGATATTTTCCGTGGATATTGCCGATTCCGGCTGCCAGGAAGTCAATTCCAAGGTCAGCGATCCTCTTGCACTCTTCCGGATCCGCGCACTCGCCCTTGCCCACTACACCGTCTTCTTCTCCGCCGATCGCGCCGACTTCGGCTTCCAGGGACATTCCCTTTTCATTGACGATAGCAACCAGTTCTTTTGTCTTCTCTACGTTCTCTTCGATTGGGAAATGGGAACCGTCAAACATAATGGATGAGAAGCCTGCTTCGATGCACTTCATACATCCGTCGTAGCTGCCGTGATCCAGATGCAGAGCAACCGGAACCGTGATCTTCAGCTCTTCCAGCATGCCGTTAACCATGCCGACTACTGTCTTGTATCCTGCCATGTACTTGCCTGCGCCCTCAGACACACCAAGGATAACCGGGGACTTGCACTCTTCTGCTGTCAGAAGGATGGCCTTTGTCCATTCCAGGTTGTTGATGTTGAACTGTCCAACCGCATAGTGGCCTGCTTTTGCTTTTTGAAGCATTTCTTTTGCTGATACTAACATAATAACTTTCCTCCAATTCTCCCACCCCGCCGCTTTTATGCGGCGGGAATATTTTTAACTCTTGTACCATTATATCCCATTATCAAAAAAAAGACAATCTTAAATTTTACCGCTTCACAAAATATTCCTCATACCACACAAGGAACGTATAGATCGTCCAAACCTTCCTCCAGTTGTCCGAATTGCCCCCTATGTAATCCTCAAAAATCGCCTGGATCTCCTCCACATGGAAGAACTTCTCCGCAATCTCACTCTGGAAGAGTCTCCGCACATCCTGATTATACCGGTCGTCTGCCATCCAGATGCGGATCGGCACAATGAAGCCCAGCTTCTTACGGAAAGCGATCTCCTCCGGCAGCACCTTTGCGGCCGCGGCGCGGAACGCCACCTTGTTCTGCTCTTCGTTCACCTTGTACCGGGAGGGCATCCTGGACGCGATGTCGAAGATCCGCATGTCGGTGAGAGGCATCCGGATCTCCAGACCTGCCGCCGTGCTCATCTTGTCCACATTGAGATAGATGTCCCCTTCCAGCCAGATCTGAATATCGATATCTGACATTTTAGAAAGCGGGTCAAGCCCTTCAATCTCTTCATAGATCTCCCTGACCAGATTGATGGGTAGGTTCGTTTCATCATACCGCTTCAGAATCCGTTTCTTCTCGTCTTCCTTCATAATATTGGTGTTGCCCACATAAAAGGTCTTGAGATTCTCCCCGTAGCGCTCCGCATTGCGGTACATATTGTAGCCGCCGAAAAATTCATCCGCCCCTTCCCCGGAATAGCACAGCTTCGTGTGCTTCGCTGTATCCTGGCAGGCGATGGCAAACACGATGGCCGAGGCATCCCCCAAAGGCTGCTCCATATGGTACATGACATAAGGCACGATACCGAAATACTGATCCGGCGTGATCAGGCTGCGGAAGCACTCCCGGCCCAGAATCCTTCCCGTCTCCGCCGCCAGCCTGGACTCGTCGAAGCGTTCCTCCGCATAGCCGCAGGTATCTGCCGTCTTCGCGTCGGACATGGCCAGCACATAGGAAGAGTCCACACCGCCGGACAGGAAAGATTCTGCCGTCTCATCCTTTGCTTTCACCTCCGGCATGATCTGCCCGATGGTGCTGTGGATTTCATCCGCCCAGTCCTCCAGGGACTTGCTCTCATCCGGATGAAAGCTCGGCGTCCAGTAGCGCTCCACCGTAACCTTTCCGTCTTTCCAGATCAGATACCGCCCGGGCAGCAGCTTTTTCACACCCTTAAAAAACGTATCCTCTCCTGCGCCGTAGGTCAGAGTCAGGTAGATCTGCAGCATATCCTCGTTAAGTTCCTTCACAAATCCGGGCTGTTCCATGATCCTTCGGATCGTTGTGCCATAGAGCAGCCTTCCGTCCTCTGTCTGATAGTAATAGAAAGGCTTCGTCCCGAACTGGTCCCGGAGACAGAACAGAGTCTCTTCCTCCTCATCCCACAGCGCAAACGCAAACATCCCGTACATGTGGTCTGCCATCCGGCATCCCCATGCTTTGTATGCTCCTGCCAGAATCGCCTCCTCCCGCTCCCCGCGGGGCAGAGAAGGATCAATGTCCAGTTCCCCGCACAGCGCTTCCCAATTCCGGATATGGCCTCTGTATTCTTTTACTTTTATCATTGTCGTACCTCTCCTCTTCTTTTGTCAGAACTTCCCCGTCTGCCCAGCAAATACCTCCGGCAAAGCTGTCTGGTACTATCGGTTCTATCTGATTTGCTTTCAGCACAGTAAGGAACTGCCATGAAATCACATTCCATGACAGTCCCTTACTGCTGCAAAGCCTGATCATTTCACAAGCTTTCTTCCATTTATATATACAGCCTTCACCTGAAGGTCCTTATCCAGCAGGACCAGGTCCGCATCCTTTCCCGGCGTAATGCTTCCGCACCGGTCATAAATCCCGATCTCCCGGGCCGGATTGGCCGTTGCGCAGCCTACCGCCGTCTCCAGCGGGATCTCCATATCCAGGACCGCCCTGCGCAGGCATCCCATCAGGTTCGTCGCGGAACCGGCAATGGTCCCGTCGGCCAGGGTTGCTTTCGCACCCTTCACATACACATCCTGCCCGCCCAGTGTATACTCTCCATCGGTCAGCCCGGTAGCACGCATACTGTCGCTGATCAGGATCACCCGCTCTGCCCCGAACATCTCGAAAGTCGCGCGCACCACGGCAGGATGGATATGGATGCCGTCGCAGATCAGCTCCACATGGCAGTTTTCTGCATCCCGCGCGGCACCGATCACTCCCGGGTCCCGGTGGTTCAGAGGCGGCATGGCATTGTACAGATGGGTCACATGGCTGGCCCCCCTTGCCAATGCTTCCGACGCGGTATCATAATCCGCCGTCGTGTGCGCAATCGAAATGACCGTCTCATCCTTTACCTGGTCAATAAATTCCATTGCGCCTTCTGTCTCCGGCGCAATATCTACCAGACGGATGAGACCGCCGGATTCTTCCTGCAGCTTCCGGTACAGCGGCACACTGCAGGGGCGGATATGGTCCGCAGCCTGTGCGCCTTTCTTTTTTGCACTGATAAACGGGCCTTCCATATTGATGCCCACCAGCTTCGCTCTACCTTCTTCTCCCGCGCCTGATTTTTCCTGCTTCCGGTAATCTCCTGCCGTACTCATGATCTCATGAAGCTGCTTCTCTTCCAGCGTCATCGTAGCGGGGCAGATCGACGTGATACCACTGGAAGCCTCATACTCTGCCATCCGTCCGATGGCCTCCCCAGACGCGTCGCAGAAATCATCCCCCACGCATCCGTGAAAATGGATATCTATAAGCCCCGGAATGGCAAAGCAGCCTTTGCCGTCCACCGTCTCATCGTTTCCTGACGCTTCGGCCGCGAACTGTCCTTCTTTTATATAGATTTCACCTTCTGTAAAAACCTGGTCTTCTCCATATACCAATACATTTTTTATTACCATCTTCTATGCCTCATCACTTTCCCATAATCTATCTGCCGCGGCGGCGCAAAGCCATGATAGGTCCGTCTCCGCCGCAGGCAGCTTGAAACAGGCTCTTATTTGCACAGCACCCGAAGCGCCGCCTCGTCCGCAACCACGGTCACATCCTGATGCATCTGCAGGATGGATGCCGGTACTTCCGGTGTCACATCCCCTGAAAATGCCTTGGCAACGATCTCCGCCTTGTCCTCTCCGCTGACAACCACCAGGATCTTCTTTGCCTTCATGATCGTTCCGATTCCCATCGTGTAAGCCTGCTTCGGCACCTCATCCGCAGACGCAAAGAAGCGCTTGTTGGCTTCGATCGTGCTTTCGGTCAGGTCTACGCAGTGAGTAGCCTTCTCAAATACAGGCGCAGGCTCATTGAATCCGATATGGCCGTTATGGCCCAGTCCCAGAAGCTGCAGGTCAGCACCGCCCAGACTGTCGATCAGCGCTTCATATCTTTTGCATTCCTTCTCGGAATCTGGCTCCATACCATTGGGCACATTGGTACATTCCGGACGGATGTTCACATGATTGAACAGATGGTCATGCATAAAATAATAATAGCTCTGATCATTTTCCCGGTTCAGTCCCTTATACTCGTCCAGGTTCACGGTCGAAATCTTTGAAAAGTCCAGATCTCCTTTGTTGTACCACTCCACAAGCTGCTCATACAGCCCGATCGGTGTAGAGCCTGTAGCCAGCCCCAATACGCTGTCCGGCTTCATAATGATCTGTGCGGAGATGATATTCGCCGCCTTCCTGCTCATGTCCTTGTAGTCAGTCGCCTTAATAATTCTCATGTTGTCAGCCTCCTCATTCTATATTGCTGAATCCGTAACTGTTACCATGCCATGCCCGGGCCGGACAGTCACCTTAATTCTGATAGTTCCATACTACCAAATGAATGTAGGAATGTAAACCATTTCTACCAAACAATTCCAGAAAGAATCTAAAATCAATTTGCATAAAAAACAAATTTATGCTTGCACTATTGGAAATCATGTGCTATAATTAATCTTGCTTGTGGTGCAGAAGTGTTATAAAAGTCGGAAGCATCCGCAGCAGAGCATGGCTCCATGGTCAAGCGGTTAAGACGCTAGCCTCTCACGCTGGAATCAGGGGTTCGATTCCCCTTGGAGTCATTATTATTACCCAAAGCTTCGTTGGTTATACGGAGCTTTTTTTATTTTTTCCTTCGAGAATCTAATAACCCGCATGCTTGCAGCGGGATGGTTCTTTTTTTCTGAGAAAGTGAAGCCATTGAGGTTTGCGGCGCAACCGCGCAAAAAACAGCGGCGCGCAAAGCCCCGCTGTTTTTCATACCTTTTATTAAATTTCCAGTCCTTCTTCCTCTTTGATCTTCTCCAGCAGCTCTTCCTTCTTTTCCTCCAGATGCGCTTTGGTATCTTCCTTGACCATAATCAGAAGGCCCTGCTTCTTATTGAGAATTGTCACGCTATCGTGCTCCCCGCCAAATTCACCGTCCAGCGTCCACGGGATCTCCTCGATCGACTCAAAATGAATCTCGCCGGAACGGAAGGAATATACATGATTGGAATCAATCTGCTTGATCACCAGCGACGCAATGATCTCATTCAAGGCGATCGGGTTCTTCGGTGTCTTGATCAGCGTCACCTCAAACAGTCCGTCGTCAAATATGACATCCTTTCCGATGATCCCCTTAAATCCTCCTACCGACCGGGAGTTCGTCACCATGCCAAACATGAAATCGTCCTCAATCACCTCTCCGTCATGCTCCACCCGAACATGGTATGACGGAATATTAAAGATCTGCTTGGAGCCTTCCAGGATATATGCCAGATGCCCCAGCACGTTTTTCATACTTTGCTTCGTCCCATAGGATACATCCGTAAACAAGCCGAATGCCGCAATATAAACAAAATAATCGTCATTAAATTTTCCCACATCGCAGGGATACGGCACTCCGTTCACCGCTACATCCGCCGCCTCCAGAATATTGCTGGAAATGTGCAGACTGTGCGCGAAGTCATTGGTCGTACCGGCCGGAATATATCCGATGGGCACATGTCCTCCCCGCTTGGAAACCCCTGTCACCACCTCATCCAGCGTCCCATCCCCGCCGCTGCATACAATGATGTCATACTTCTCCGTATAAGTGACCGTTTTCGCCAATGCGTCGTGATAGCACTGGGTCGGATATGTGGTAACATCATAGCCGCCCTTTACCAGAATATCGATCACATCCGCAAGCTTCGGTTTTAATACACCGGTCCCTGCATTCGGATTATAAATAAACAGCATTTTCTTCATAATTCTTACATCTCCCCATACAGGCAAAACTCCGATTCTGTCATGCCCTGTTACAAAAAATATGAACTTACAGACAGAATTTTATGCCCGGAAAACACTATGAAATTATTTTGATGTCATAAAGAATGTCTTGATCCCCTCTGCTGCTTTTTCTTCATCTTCTCCCTCTGTGAAGATCGTAACCTCCTCCCCTTCTGAAAGGCTCAGACTCATCATCCCCATAATACTCTTGGCATTGATGCTTTTGTCTTCTACCTTGATATACACCTTACTTGCATACTGGCTTGCTTCCTGTACCAATAATGCGATCGGTCTTCCGTCAAGCCCCTTTTCCTGTCTTACGACAACTGGCATTTCAATCATAGTCCTGATCCTCCTTGTTCTTGTTTCACTTTTTCTGCCAATTCCTCCAGCTTTCGAAGTCTGTGATTCACTCCAGATTTCCCGACTGGCGGAGACAAGATTCCCCCCAGCTCTTTCAGTGATGCGTCCGGATGGGACAGACGGGCGAGCGCCACCTCTTCCAGTCCTTCCGGCAGTTTTTCAAAACCGATAGTGTCGCGCAAGTATGTAATATTCTCCATCTGCCTCACCGCAGCGGAGACGGTTTTGTTAATGTTTGCAGTTTCACAGTTTACCTTACGATTCACCGTATTGCGCATCTCCTTCAAAATCCGGACATTCTCCAGTTCCATCAAAGAGACATGCGCTTCCATGACATTCAGGATATCTACAATCTGAGACCCTTCCTTGAGATACACGACGTATGACTTCTTTCTCGGCACGATCTTGGCGTCCATCGAAAAGCTGCAGATCAGCTTCTGAATCTGTACCGCCATCGCTTCCGCCCCGCAGACGATTTCAAAATGGTAGGACTTCGCCGGATCGCTCATCGAACCTGCAGCCAGAAAGGCTCCCCTGATAAATGCCCGCCTGCAGCAGGTCTGCTGGACCACGATCGGATTCGCGACGCGCACCTCGTCAAACGCCCTCTCGGGCTCGTCGATCAGCTTCGCCGCCTGAAGGATCCGCAGCGCGTCGACATGGTGCCTGACGCTCACTGCATAGACGACGCTCTTCTTCGTCATGTTCTTCCGAATTGAGATATCAGCATCTATATTAAATGTTTTTTCGATCAATGTAAAGACTTTTCTTGCAACAGCCTGATTTTCCGTGTGGATTTTTAAACGGTACCGGTTCCCGCTGTCTATGGAAATCGAACCGCAAATACTCAGCAAAGCCGCTAATTCCGCAATCTGGCAGTGTCTGGCCGGACTCAGGCTCCTGGAAAGTTCTTCCTTTACGTTCCCAGAAAATGACATGTCCGCTTCCGCCTTTCAGTGTGCTTTTACGATGGCATCCTTTTCAATGTCCCTGTGTTCGATCCGCACACCATAGTTTTCTTTCTTTTCCATATGCCGGTACAGGACATTTGCCAGTGTAACGGAACGATGCTTCCCTCCGGTACATCCGATCCCGATCACAAGCTGGTTCTTTCCCTCCAGAATATAATTCGGAAGCAGGAAATCCATAAGCTCCTCCAGTTTCTCCACAAAAATCTGCGCCCGTTCATTGTCCAGGACATACTCCTGTACCTCCCGGTCATTCCCTGTCTTTTCCTTCAGACCTTCTATATAGTAAGGATTGGGCAGGAAACGTACGTCAAAGACCAGATCCGCGTCCTGCGGGATTCCATATTTGAAGCCGAAGGACATCACGGAAATGTACAGGTTTTTGAATTCCTTTCCTTCCACAAAGATCTTTTCCAGCTCCTGCTTCAATTCTCTGGTCAGCATCTTACTTGTATCCAGTATATACGTGGCACGCATTTTTAAGAACGCGATCCGTTCCCGCTCTTTCGCGATCCCGATGTCCACCCTGCCGATGCCGCCCAGGGGATGCTGCCTGCGTGTCTCCTTGTACCGTTTGACAAGTACGTTGTCCCTTGCGTCTAAAAACAAGATCTCATACTGGATCCCCTGATCGTCCATATGGGAGAGCTGTTCTTCGATCCCGTCCAGTGCCTGGCCATTCCGAATGTCCACGCCGAGCGCCGCCTGGCTGATCTCCGCATCCGGCAGCATCAGCATCTCCGCAAACTTCGGCATCAGCTGGATGGGCAGGTTATCCACACAAAAATATCCCATGTCCTCCAGCATCTTCAGCGCGGTAGACTTCCCGGCCCCCGACATCCCCGTTACTATGACAAATCTCATCCGCCCCATCCTCCATCCTTTCCGTTTCGGGAATTTCTCCCCCTGCTTTCTGTACTCACAGCCGACGAAGTCTGCAGTGAGTATTGTGCCATCCGCAGCCGCAAAGCGTCATAATGCCCGATTAAAATTCTCCGATCAGCTTCACTTCCGGCTCCAGCCGGACTCCGAACCGCGTATAGACCTTTTCCGATACCTGTTCCATCAGAGAGCGGATATCCATTGCCGAAGCCTGGTCCTTATTGATCACGAACCCGCAGTGCTTCTCCGACACCTGGGCCCCGCCCACCTGGAATCCTCTCAGGCCCGCGTCCTGAATGAGCTTCCCCGCGAAATACCCCTCCGGCCGTTTGAACGTGCTTCCGGCGCTGGGATATTCCAGAGGCTGCTTGGAGGTACGCAGAAATTTCAGTTCCTCCATACGGCTCTGGATCGCCGACGGATCCCCCGGTTCCAACTGGATGGACGCGCTGAGGATCACACCGCCGTTCCTGGAAAATACACTGCTCCGGTAGCCCAGTTCCATCTCTTCCGCCAGAACATCCTCGATCTCTCCAGACGCGTTCAGAATCTGGGCCTGAATCAACACCTGCTTCATCTCCCCGCCGTAAGCCCCGGCGTTCATCATCACCGCGCCCCCCAGCGACCCCGGGATCCCGGAGGCAAATTCAAACCCTGTCAGCCCTTTTGCCTGGGCCTCTGCCGCAATTTTTGACAAAAGCACTCCGGCCTGGGCCTGGATCACGGTATCCTGGATCCGGATCCGGTTCATCTTTTTGCAGATCTGCAGGATCACTCCCCGATACCCCCGGTCCCCTACCAGAAGGTTGCTGCCGTTTCCCATAATATAGCGCGGAACTTGCGCCTCCTTCAAGAGAGACAGCGTCTTACGGACCTGCCCTTCCTTCTCAGGCGTCACAAAGAAATCCGCCGGACCGCCTGCCCGGAACGTGGTATGCCTGCTCATCGGCTCTTTTGTAAATACATTCTCTTCTCCCAGTATCCCGCATAATTCCTGATACAAATCCATATACCGTCTCCATTCATTTTTCTAATAGCTTTGTCTGTTAAATTTAATATACAATAAAACGGATTGAAATTCAACTTGCAAATTTCGCCGGAATGATGTATAGTAATCTGGTATACTCGTCAAGTTCAAAGTAAAAGGAGTTGAAGATATCATTGGACCCTAGTGACGCCATACAATTTATCATATTATTTATCCTGTTATTGTTATCTGCCTTTTTCTCTTCTGCGGAGACAGCGCTTACCACGGTAAGCAAGATCAAGATGCGTTCCCTTGCAGAGGATGGCAATAAGCGGGCGGCGACCGTGCTGGATATCACGGAGAATCATTCTCCCAAGATGCTGAGTGCTATTTTGATCGGCAACAACATCGTGAACCTGTACGCCGCATCCCTGACGACTACATTGGCATACCGTCTGGGCGGGGCAATGGTCAGCATCGCGACCGGTATCCTGACCGTGGCGATCCTCATATTCGGCGAGATCACGCCGAAGAATGCGGCCACGATCAATTCCAGCAAGCTTTCACTGACATACATTCCGATCATCAAGATTTTTATGACGGTCATGACTCCGGTCATATTCATTGTCAATATACTTTCCCGCGGGGTATTATTCCTCCTTCGGATTGATCCGAACGCAAAGAACAATACCATGACTGAGGATGAACTCCGCACGATCGTAGACGTCAGCCATGAGGACGGTGTAATCGAATCCGAAGAGAAGGAAATGATCTACAACGTGTTTGACCTGGGAGATGCCCGGGCAAAGGACGTCATGGTTCCCCGGGTACATGTGACATTTGCAGACGTCAACAGTACTTACCATGAACTGTTGGATATTTTTAAAGAAGACAAGTATACCAGACTTCCCGTGTATGAAGACACCACAGACAACGTCATCGGAACGATCAACATGAAAGATCTGCTTCTGTTTGACAACAGAGAGCATTTTCATGTACGCGATATTCTCCGGGAAGCCTATTTCACTTATGAATATAAGAGCATTTCCGAGCTCCTTGTGGAGATGCGGGATGCTTCGTTCAACATTGCCATCGTATTGGATGAGTATGGAGAGACCGCCGGGCTGATCACACTGGAAGACATTCTGGAGGAGATCGTCGGTGAGATTCACGATGAATACGATGAGAATGAAGAGAACTTTGTTCAGAAGGTCAATGACCTTGAATATATTGTAGAAGGCTCCTTAAGCCTGGATGATCTGAATGACCGTCTGGATTTGGAATTGGAATCGGAAGATTATGATTCTTTGGGCGGATTTCTCATTCAGCGTCTGGACCGTCTGCCCGAGGTAGGCGATGAATTTACGACGGAAGACGGAATCCGTATGGTCGTAGATCGTCTGGATAAGAACCGGGTGGAGCTTGTGCATCTCTATCTTCCGGAAATGGAAAATCCTGAGCTGGACGAGGACGAAGAAGAAGGACGCAAGGCAGAGGACTGAAAAGTCTGCCATCGGCGGCCTTATCGCATACAATAATATACAGCCTGGCGGCGGCCGCCGCCGGCTGTATAGATCGGGATTGTCGGATCAATCCGCTGTTGAGTATCAAAGGACGCGCACCGTTTCACGGCGCAGATCCACGGCACTTTTTATCGGCCGTAAGTATTTATTATGGAGAGTTATCGAAGTGGTCATAACGAGCTGCACTCGAAATGCAGTTGTCCGTTTCCGGGCACGTGGGTTCGAATCCCACACTCTCCGTTCAAAAGCTGCTTGTCTTGTGATACGGCAGCTTTTTTCTTTGCCTTTTTGAAGGAGCACATATGGCATCCCCGGGTATTTCATGCCTCTATATTCCCCTTCCGGAGCAGTTTTCTACGCCCCGGTCTGCACACTTCTGTGTTTTCCGTCATACTTTGATATAGAATGATGTGAAAGGAAATACTGCTATGCCTATCTCAATCATGCTGGATGCCGGCCACGGCGGCCGCGATCCCGGCGCTGTCTACAACGGCCGCCGGGAAAAGGACGATACACTCCGCCTGACCCTGGCCGTCGGCGAGATCCTTCAGGACAACGGTCTGGACGTGGAGTACACGAGAACAACCGATATCTATCAGTCACCCTATGAAAAAGCGACAGAAGCCAACAACGCCGGTGTGGATTATTTTGTTTCCATCCACCGCAACTCCTTTCCTACAGATAATGTAGTTTCCGGTGTGGAATCCCTGGTTTATGACCTCTCCGGAATCAAGCTGGAAATGGCGGAAAATATCAATGACCAGCTGGAAGCTGTGGGCTTTGTCAATCTGGGAGTCGAGGCACGCCCGAACCTGATCGTCCTGAACAGGACAAAGATGCCTGCGGTCCTGGTAGAAGCCGGGTTTATAAATTCCAACACGGACAATACGCTGTTTGATCAGAATTTTGACGATATAGCCCAGGCAATCGCCTCCGGGATTCTGGATACGTTAAAGCCGACTCAATCCGTTCCGGATCCCTCTGTATACTATGTGCAGGTCGGTTCCTTCCGCAATCCGGCCTATGCGAACCGCCTGCTGAACGAACTGCTGGAACAGAACTATACGGCTTCCATCGCAGAAGAGGACGGTTTCTTCCGTGTACGGGTAGGGAGCTTCGACGACCTGGAAGACGCCGCGGAAATGGAGCAGAGACTGAAACGGGCCGGGTATCCGACCGTGATCGTTGGGTAAACAGATTCCAGCCATACCGGCGGAATATCTCCTTCATCTTGGCGCAACAAGGGGCTGTCAGGAAATCAGACCCCTGCGCAATCTATCCATATCGGCTCCCATGAACCGCATATGATAGATTGCAGGTATCTGATTTCCTGACAGCCCTTGATTCCTGCGTATTTAGGAGTTGTTAGAAAAATAATTCCTTACTGTGTGGCCTCCAGGCCTTCCGCGCGGATCACCTGGATCACCTGCTCCACATACTGCCGGCAGATCTCATCCGTCGCGGCCTCCACCATCACGCGGATCACAGGCTCGGTGCCGCTTTCCCGCACCAGGATCCTTCCGTCGCTTCCTAGCGCCGCCGCCACGTCATCTACCGCTTTCTGCACCGCCGGATTCTCGCGTGCGGTTTTCTTATCTGTCACCCGCACATTTTTCAGCAGCTGGGGATAAATCTTGACATCACTGCACAGCTTTGCAAGCGTCTGCTTCTTCTCCATGATCACCTCCATGATCATCAGAGAGGTCAGGATTCCGTCGCCCGTCCTTGCATGCTTGCTGAAAATGATATGTCCGGACTGCTCGCCCCCGAGTACAAACCCGTTATTCATCATATTTTCGTAGACATACTTATCGCCTACCGCCGTCTGCTCATACTTCATACCGATCTTATCGCATGCCTTGTAAAGTCCCAGATTAGACATCACCGTGGTAACAATCGTGTTGCCTTCCAGCCTTCCCTGCTCCATCATGTACTTACCGCACATGTAGAGCACCAGGTCTCCGTTCACCACGTCTCCGTTCTCATCAACGGCAATGCAGCGGTCCGCGTCTCCGTCATAGGCAAAACCCACATCCAGCTTTTTCTCTCTGACAAAATCCTGGAGCACCTCAATGTGTGTGGAACCGCAGTTGGTATTGATATTCAATCCGTCCGGTTCGTTGCTGATCACATAGGTCTTTGCCCCCAAAGCGTCAAATACACTCTTGGCAATGCTGAACGCGCTTCCATTTGCGCAGTCCAGCCCGATGCGCATGTCCTTGAAGGAACGGGTAGCCAGAGAAATGAGGTGGCCGATATAGCGGTTTCTTCCTGCCGCATAATCAATCGTGCGGCCGATCGCCTCCTTCGATGCCAGAGGCAGCTCTTCGGTCTTGCCGTCAATATAGCTCTCGATCTTTTCTTCGACCTCAGCCTCCATCTTATGTCCCATTCTGTTGATCACCTTGATCCCATTATCATAGTAGGGATTATGGCTTGCGGAAATCATAATGCCGCAGTCGAAATCCTCTGTCCTTACTACATAGGATACGCTGGGTGTGGTAGTTACATGGAGCAGATATGCGTCTGCCCCGGACGCCGTCAGTCCGGCCGCCAGCGCATACTCAAACATATAGCTGCTTCTTCTGGTGTCTTTTCCAATCACGATCCGGGCCTTGTGCTCCTGTCCGAAGTACCAGCCCAGATAGCGGCCTACCTTGAATGCATGCTCCACGGTCAGGACAACATTGGCCTCTCCGCGAAAACCGTCAGTTCCAAAATATTTTCCCATTTTTTCTACCTTCTTATCATATATTTGCCATTGAAATATGTTGCTGGATCACTCTGCGGCGCAGAGCCTTCTTTGACCTTACTCATTATATTATTTTCTTGCGAAAGATACAACTATTTTTTCTCATATTCCATTCTTTGCGCAGATGTCCTCCAGGCAGCACCGGCTGCAGAAGGGTTTTGTCCGCGCAGTGCAGATATCCCGCCCGTGATACACCAGGCGATGGCAGAAATCACTCCCCTCCTCTGGAGGGATCAGCTTCCACAATTCCATCTCCACCTTTTTCGGCTCCTTGATCCCGTCCACCAGGCCCATCCGGTTGACCAGGCGGATACAGTGGGTATCCGTGACGATCGCAGGCTTTCCGAAGATATCTCCCATGATCAGGTTGGCGCTTTTTCTCCCCACCCCCGGCAGCTTCAAAAGGGCGTCAAAATCATCCGGCACCCTTCCGCTGTACTGCTCCTTTAAAGTCTTCATGCAGCCGCTGATGTCCCGTGCCTTGCTCTTTCCCAGGCCGCAGGGACGAACGATCCTTTCAATATCCTCCACATCGGCAGCCGCCAGCGCATCCACATCCGGATATTTTTCATATAGTTCTTCCACTACCACATTGACCCTTGCATCCG
The DNA here is from genome assembly GCA_910573785.1 of Lachnospiraceae bacterium. GTDB lineage: Bacteria > Bacillota > Clostridia > Lachnospirales > Lachnospiraceae > Schaedlerella. The sequence continues at coordinate 30,815 of CAJSZT010000018.1, forward strand.
TACACTGCGCCGCCAGCCTCACACTGACCAGCAGCTTCCATGCCTGGTCGTAATCCAGGCTGCATTCCGCAACAGGATATTCCTCTTTCAAGCGCCCGATGATCTCTGCTGCCAGCTTTTTCTTCGTCATATGTTCCATCCTTCTTTCGTGTCATTCATCTGGTTCGAGCGGCAGGTCCATATGGCAGCCGGAGCTGTGCGCTTGTGTCCGGCAGTCATGCTCTCCGCTCTTTCATGTCTGACTGATTTTTTACTGCCGCAGTGCCGTCTGTCTCCATTTTCCTCTTCGGTAGAACAGCGCCGTAGCGAGTGCGCCGATGACCCAGGAAATTAATAAGGAAACAAAAATGCATTCTTTCCGCCCCTGGGGATACTGCGCACTTCTGGACAAGTATACCAGACCATAAGCCAGAGGAACCCTGACAAGGATCGTTGTAACCAGTGAGATCCACATCGGCGTCATGGTATCGCCGGCCCCTCTCATCACGCCTGACAGCGACTGCGTCACAGCCATCGCGATATATCCCACTGCCAGGATCCGCATCAGATTCATACTCAGTATGACCAGGCTCTCCGTATTGGTGAAAATTCCCATCAGCGGTTTTCCAAACAGCAGGATCAATCCTGTGATCACAGCGGAGGTTCCGATCGCCATAAATGTTCCCTGCTTCGCTCCCTTTACCACACGGTCATAGGAACCGGCTCCTACATTCTGTCCCGCATAAGTCGTCATTGCCGTTGCGAACGAAAAGTTCGGCAGCATCGCAAAGCCGTCCACACGCATAACGATCACATTTGCCGCAATAAACTGCTCTCCGAAGCTGTTGGTCAAAGACTGTACGATCAGCATGGCCATGGAAAGAATGGCCTGGGTCACACCGGAGGGCACGCCCAGACGGATGATGCTCATGGAATGGTACTTTGTCATTTTCAGATAATCCCGGTTCATATCAAACAGGTCCTTCATCTGCATCAGCCTGCGTACGCAGAGCAGGGCGGAGATTGCCTGCGCGATCGCCGTCGCAAGTGCTACGCCGTCTACGCCCATGCCGAAGTATACGACAAATACCAGGTCCAGGATAATATTCAGGATACTTGCCACGATCAGATATACCAGCGCAGAGATCGAGTCCCCCAGTCCGCGCAGGACACCGCTCAGGATATTATAATATGCAAGCCCCGCAGATCCGATGAAAAGGATATGCAGATAAGAGGTACACCAGTCCAGAATGCTGTCCGGAGTTTTCAGAAGCAGCAGAAGCGGCCTCGTCAGCATCGTCGCCACCACCATGACAAATATGGAGGCCAACGCGGTCAGTACGATACAGTTTCCGATCGTTGCGGACAGATCCTTCCGGTTCTTGGCGCCGAAGTACTGCGACACCATGATGCTGGCCCCCATACTGATCCCGATAAACAGGACGATCAGCAGGTTCAGGATCGGTCCCGCGCTTCCCACCGCCGCCAGTGCATTGTCTCCTACAAAGTTGCCCACCACCACGCTGTCCACCGTATTGTACAGCTGCTGGGCAATATTACCGATCAACATGGGGACTGTAAAGATCAGGATATTTTCCCAGGGCTTTCCCACCGTCATGTCAACCGGGGCAAATAATTTCTTCAAATATTCCATAATTCGTTATCTCCTCCCATTTTTTGTGTTATATAAGCTTCTCCCCCCGTGAAGAAGGTCGGCTGTCAAGAATTGCTTTCCTGCCAGCCGACGCTCAGTATTTATATACTAACACGTTATGCCAAAATATTACAAGCCTATTTTTCACTTTTTAAACGAAAGAGGGCTGCCACAAAACGTGACAGCCCTCTTTCGTGCTATAGCAAAATGGGAGAAATCTATTATCTCTGGACACGGCCGGAGGCATCGCCGCCGGCAAGTTTTGCGACTTCGTCCATAGATACCATGTTGTAATCACCCTCGATGGAGTGCTTGAGGCAGGATGCTGCCACCGCAAATTCTATCGCAGCCTGCGCGTCATAACCGCTCAGCACCGCGGCGATCAGTCCGCCGCCGAAGCTGTCGCCGCCGCCCACGCGGTCTACGATATGCATCTTATATTTCTTGCTGAAATAATAGTCTGTCCCGTCAAATAACATGGCGGACCAGTTGTTATCATTGGCGGAAATGGATTCTCTCAGGGTGATCGCCACCTTTTCAAATCCAAATCTGTCCGCAAGCTGTCTTGCCACATCCTTGTAGCCTTCCCGGTTCACTTCGCCGGCAGTTACATCCGTATTCGCCGCATGGATTCCAAATACATCCGCCGCGTCTTCCTCGTTTGCAATGCAGACATCCACATATTTACAGAGCTCGCCCATCACCTGGCCGGCTTTTTCCTTGCTCCACAGCTTATTCCGGTAATTCAGGTCGCAGGAGATCTTGACCCCTGCCTCCTTCGCTGACTTGCATGCATCCAGGCAGATTGCGGCCACATCGTCATTCAGCGCCGGGGTAATGCCGGTAAAGTGGAACCATTCCACACCGTCAAAGATCTCTTTCCACTGGAAATCCTCCCGTGACGCCGTGTAAATAGATGAACCGGCTCTGTCGTAAATAACCTTGGAAGGTCTCTGGGACGCTCCCTTTTCCAGGAAATAGATCCCCACACGGTCTCCGCCCCGCGCAATGTGGGACGTATCTACTCCGAATTTACGCAGTGAGTTGATCGCTGCCTGTCCGATCTCATGCTTCGGAAGCTTTGTCACAAATGCCGCGTCAAATCCATAATTCGCCAGAGAAACCGCTACATTCGCCTCTCCGCCTCCATAGGTCGCCCCCAGCTTATCCGCCTGCACAAACCGGTAATATCCTTCCGGCGCAAGTCTCAGCATGATCTCACCAAACGTTACTACTTTTTTTGCCATTGTTTTCACCTTTCCTTTATATCTATATAGAAATCCTTATGTTCACAGAACGGCTGTGAACAGTCTGCATCCGTGACACCGCAGACCAATCCGCAGTTATTTACTTCTGATATCCGCAACCAACTTTACTGCCTCTTCGGTCATCGCCTTGATCTCATCAAACTTTCCGGCTTTTACCAGATCTCCTTTTACCATCCAGCTTCCGCCGCAGGCAATGATCTTGTCGCAGCTCAGATAGCTCTCCAAGTTCTTTGCATTGACGCCGCCTGTAGGCATAAACTTCAGTCCCACATACGGAGCCGCCATTGCCTTGATCGTAGACACTCCGCCGAACTGCTCCGCCGGGAAGAACTTCACAATCTTCAATCCTCTCTTTACCGCCTGAGCCACCTCGGATGGAGTGATGCATCCCGGAAATACCGGAATATCCTTTCCAAGGCAATAGTCTACGATCTCCGGATCAAATCCCGGGCTGACAATAAACTTTGCCCCCGCGCCCATGGCACGGTCAACCTGATCGATCGTCAGCACCGTACCTGCTCCTACAAACATCTCTGGATACTCTGTTGTCATGATCCGGATGGATTCCTCGGCCGCATCCGTACGGAATGTCACCTCCGCGCAGGGAAGCCCTCCTTCACACAATGCCTTCGCCAGCGGAGCGGCATCCTTCGCATCGTTCAGCACAACTACCGGTACAACACCCATCTTCTGAATCTTTTCTGCTACTTCTCCCATGTTCATTCTCCTTAATCTTATAGTTTCATAATATGAAATTATATTTCATATTATGAACTTCATGCTTTTATTATACTCCATCCGGAAAGATTGTCAACCTTTTCCAGTCATTTTTTTCATTTTATAGTTACTATTCACAGTCGAATAAAAATGGCAGTCGGATTCTTCAAACGAAGCTTGTAAGAAGCCGATTGACAGTTTTTATCTGACTGGAATCAGTCACTTCACCCACATAAGCAAAAAATCAAGATGCGAAGCATCGGCAGACGGCTTTGCCGACTGTTTTTGCGCATGTGAGTGAAATGACTGTGAATAGTAACATTTTATATGACGCGCAAGCGCGGTGGCTTTACACTGTAAGCAATGGATCATATTTCCATATCAGTATGCCCGTTTATCCTGATAATATGATTTGCTCTTTTGTAATAAACATGCTACAATACCTCAAGAGGTGAAGCATATGGAATCAAAGAACCCGATCCAGGTATCGGAACGAATCTTTCATACGATAGAATATCTGGCCCAGTCCGGCCCCACGGGGCTGCAGGACCTGAGCAATGAGCTGGGTCTCAACAAAAGCACCGTACACCGGATCTTAAATTCTCTCATCTGCATGGATTATGTCCGTCAGGATGCCGAGACCTTAAAATACAGCCTGAGCTTTAAATTCTGCCGGATCTCAAATCAGATCTTGGCCCAGAACAGCCTGATCGACATCGCCCGCCCTTACATCAAGCAGCTTGCGGAGCTGTCCGGCGAGACCGTCCATCTGGTGCAGATCGACCATATCCATGCCGTATATATTGACAAAGTAGAGTCTCCCCGGAACTCGGTGCGTCTTGTATCCATGGTGGGAAAAAGCATCCCTCTTTACTGCTCCGGGGTCGGTAAGGCCATGCTGGCTGATATGCCGGATGAAAAGATACGTTCCGTCTGGGAACAAAGCGAGATCCGGAAAATGACGGAGTATACGATCACCGATCCCGCAAGATTTCAGGAGGAAATTCGGGAGATCCGCAGAAACGGTTATGCTCTGGACAATGAGGAAAATGAACCCGGCGTCCGCTGCATCGCCGTATCCCTGAGAAGCTTCCAGGGTAAGCCCTCCTATGCACTCAGCATCTCTGCGCCGAAGGATCGGATGTCTGACAGCCGGATTCTGGAATTAAAAGAGATGATCCTGGATACAAAAGAAAAGATATCACGAGAAACAGGAAGCCTTTAGGCTTCCTGCTTTTAGATCTGGTTGAATAAAAATCCTTCATGGGGCAAAGACGACCGGATAAATGTCTCTTACGGTTTCCGCGATATAGGTTGCCCCCGTGCGCTTCAATTCCTCATAGTCTCCATACCCGAACAGAACTCCCAGTGAATCAAGCCCCATCTTTTTTGCTCCCAGAATGTCGTGCTCCCGGTCGCCGACCATCAGGACCTTTGACCGGTCAGGAATCTCGCAGCTTTCCAGCACATGCGCGATTACTTCATCCTTTTTTGTACGAGTTTCATCCAGGTTTGCACCCACGATATACGCAAAATATTTTGCAAGGCCGAAATGCTCCAGAATCCTTTTTGCAAATACCTCCGGCTTTGAGGTCGCTACGATCGCTCGTTTTCCAGAATCCCGGATTTCCTTTAGCAATTCTTCGATCCCTTCATAGACCGTATTCTCAAAAAGGCCCTTGTCCGTATAGTATTCCCTGTAATATTCCACCGCTTTTCCCGCTTCCTCCGGGGAAAATCCGTAATATTTCTCAAAAGATTCCCTTAATGGCGGACCGATAAATTTATAGAGCTCTGTTCTGTCATCGATTTCAATCCCGAACTTTTTTAAAGAATATGCCACGGAATTGGTTATTCCCAGCCCGGAATCCGTCAATGTCCCGTCCAGGTCAAATAAGATCACATCATACATGGTATTTTCTCCTTTTTCCTCATTCTTAAGGCTGTTAAAAACCGGCTTTACATATGACACTGTAAAAGCTTCCTTCTTTAGCAGCTCCTTGCTGCTCTTATCTTAACATACTTTCTCCGGGCGGGAAAGCCGTATTCCCATCCTATTTTCCAATTCTCATCCCATGTATTTTCGAACCGGGATTGACTTTATGCCGAAGTTTCGCTAAAATGTCCATAGTATCTACAAGACTGCAGTGTGCGCCTGGTCAGGATTTGACCTGCAGCTCTGCGGAATCAGAAAGCATTTATAGAAAACAGAGGTATAACACATGAAAAACGTATTTATTATGGATCACCCTTTAATTCAGCACAAGATCTCCCTGCTCCGCAAAAAGGAAACCGGAACCAACGAATTCCGCAAGCTGGTAGAGGAGATCGCCGTCCTGATCGGTTTTGAAGCGTTCCGCGACCTGCCGCTGGAGGAGGTGGAGGTGGAGACTCCCATTGAAAAATGTATGACGCCGATGCTGGCCGGGAAAAAGCTGGCTGTCGTTCCAGTCCTGCGTGCCGGATTGGGCATGGTAAACGGGATCACGACCCTGGTGCCGTCCGCAAAGATCGGGCATATCGGACTCTACCGCGATCCGGAAACCCACGAGCCTCACGAGTACTACTGCAAGCTGCCGGTTCCCATCGATCAGCGCCAGATCGTAGTCGTGGATCCCATGCTGGCAACCGGCGGCTCCGCAGTCGCGGCAGTCGATTTTATCAAAAAGCATGGCGGAAAGACGATCAAATGCATGTTTATCATCGCCGCCCCGGAGGGGATCGAACGGCTGACCAAGGCCCATCCGGATGTACAGATCTATGTAGGACACCTGGACCGCGAGCTGAATGATTCGGCCTACATCTGTCCAGGACTCGGAGATGCCGGCGACCGTATCTTCGGCACAAAGTAGTTTGCCGCAAAAAGAAATCCCGGAGACATCCTCCGGGATTTTTTTATATGATACATTTCCTTACGGTCTCTGGCCCATTCCGCCTTCCAGAGTGATCGTCTCGCCGGACATATACTTGAAGTCCGGAGAAGCAAGCTGTACGCAGACACGTCCAATCTCAAGCTCCGCGTCTCCGTAATGTCCTGCCGGCGGCATATGCACGTTCGCCTTGAAGGCATCCGGATAAGCAGCCTCAAAGTTCTCAAGCTGTGCGGTCCATGCCAGCGGGCATACGATGTTTACATTAATCCCGTCCTTGCCCCACTCGGTTGCCGCTACACGGGTCAGTCCGCGGATGCCCTCTTTTGCAGCCGCATACGCACACTGTCCGAAGTTTCCAAATAATCCCGCGCCTGACGCAAAATTGATCACAGAGCCCTTCGTCTCTTTCAGATGCGGATAGCACGCCTTCATATAGTAGAATGTTGCATACAGTCCCGAATAAACCGCCAGATTGAACTGATCTGTGGTGTGGTCCGCAAGCGTGACACCGGAAGCGGAAGCCTGCGCGTTGTTGATCAGGACATCAATTCTTCCGAAGGTATCCAGCGTCTGCTTGACTACATTTTCCACAACCGCCTCATTGTCCGAGCCGGCGCTGACATCCGCCTGAACCGGCAGGACCTTTACGCCGTAAAGCCTTTCCAGCTCTTCCTTCGCGTCAGTCAGCTTCTGCACGTTCCGTCCGGTAATGACGATATTGGCGCCTTCCTTTGCATAAGCGGTAGCGATGCCGTATCCGATGGAGCCGCATCTGCCGTCACGCAGGACCGCTCTTCCTCCTCCTGTGATGATCACTGTTTTTTCTGTCAAAAATCCCATGTCTTTGGCCTCCTTCTTTCTAACTGTTTCTATTAATTCATGCATCTGCTTCACAACTCGTCAGACGCGAATGAATCGCACTTGTCTATGCCTGTCTTTTCAGGTAGTAGAATCCAAACGGCTGGATATGCACGCCTGCCGGCTGGATCGCCTCGCCTGAGATCAGGTCCACATAATTTCCGTCAATCTCATTGATCCACGCGATCTTGTCATATTCACTGAAATTAAACAGCCCGAACAGCTTTTCCCCTTCAAAATATCTTCCGATGCACAGGACTCCCTGCTCCCAGGTCTCCACCGTCCATACATTGGCATTGGTCACGAATACCTTCTCGGATTTCCGGATCTCTTCCAGCCGGTTCAGCCTCTGGAACATCTTTCCTTCCACAGTCTCAGGATCCGTGATATTTTCTGCAAGGTCCCATCTCATGGCTCCACGGTGGATATAACGGGAATCCTCTGCCTTGTCCGGATCCTCCTTATAGGAATAGTCATTGACCTGTCCCATTTCATCTCCGCTGTACAATACCGGAATCCCAGACTGCATGAACATATATGCATGCAGCATCACATCCATCTGGATCGCCTTTTCCATAGCCTGCGCATCCTCTTCAAACCCGGCCTTTTCGATTCCACACATGGACGCGGTCGTTCCGCAGAAACGGGCGTCCCCAAGGACCAGGTCTTCATTGTAGAGTACGCCCCGGCTGGTGCTGTTGCCGGTGTAGCCCCGGAAATAGTCGTTCAGATACTGCTTATGGGAGCGTTCATGGATCCCTTCCAGCTCCAGGGTCGGATAATCCAGTCCCCATCCGATATCATCATGGCAGCGCAGATAATTCAGGAATACATACTCCTTCGGCAGGTTATTCACAATGTCAAGCTGCCGCTTCAAGAGCCGCACATCTCTCGTTGCCACCGTATGCCATGTGGTCGCCATTGTGGTCACATTGTAGAGCATATGGCATTCCGGCTTTTCCACGGTTCCAAAATAAGGCACCACCTTCTCCGGTTCCATGACCACTTCGCCCAGAAGAAGGATCCCCGGGCACACGATCTCGCCGATCATACGCATCATACGCACGATGGTATGTACCCTCGGCAGGTTCCTGCAGTCGGTATTCAGTTCCTTCCATATATAGGGGACCGCATCGATCCGGATAACATCAATTCCCTTGTTTGCCAAAAACAGGAAATTGTACATCATCTCATTGAATACCCTTGGGTTTTTATAATTCAAATCCCACTGATAGGGATAAAATGTCGTCATTACATAGTGCTTGATGTCATCCAGCCAGGTAAAGTTGCCGGGCGCTGTCGTCGGAAATACCTGGGGTACGGTGCGCTCATACTGCTGCGGGATGGCGTCATTGTCATAGAAGAAGTATCTGCTCATATACTCTCCGTCTCCCTGGCGCGCGCGCTTTGCCCATTCGTGGTCTTCCGAGGTATGATTCATGACAAAGTCCATACACACATTCATGTTCTTTTTGCGGCATGCGGCGGTAAGGCTTTCCAAGTCTTCCATAGTCCCCAGCTTTTCCTGTACCTTCCGGAAATCCGAAACAGCGTATCCGCCGTCCGACCGGCCCTTCGGAGTCTCCAAAAACGGCATCAGATGGATGTAGTTCACATTGCTCTTCTCCAAATAGTCCAGTCTGGATTCTACTCCCTTGATATCTCCCGCAAAATTATCTATGTAAAGCATCATTCCAAGCATATCATTCTGCTTGTACCAGCCCGGGTTCTCCTCCCGTCTCAAATCCAATGCTTTCAGATCCTGATTCCGTTCCTCATAGAACCTGTAGAGGTTATCACACAGCTCCGCAAACATGGAGTCATTGCCGTACAATTCCGTATAAAGCCATTTCAACTCATCAAAGTGGCGGTTGAACCTTCTTCTGTACACTTCCTCCTGCCGGCTTTTCTCTTCCTCCGCAAGCTCCGGCTCTGCCGTCTTTTCCTCTGCAGGCGCAGATTCTTTCTCAGGCTTTTCTTGTTTTTCTTCTATTTTCTCAGCTTCCCCGGTTTTCTCTTCTGCCATCACGGCTTCTTTTACTTCCGTCTCAGGCTTTGCTGTCTCGGCTGTTTTCTGCTCATCAGCAAGAGATTCCTGCCCGGCCGCTTCCTGTCCGGTCATTTCCTCTGTCTCCATCGTTACTGTCTCTTCCGCAGCATGTTCCACCTGGTTCCTGATCTTGCTTTTCCTGGCCCTGGCCGCTTTTTTTCTGCTCATCTTTCATCCTCCTGTTCCGTATCGCAATGTGTTGCGGTGCACCTGACGGATGCAACTGACTCCACGTAAAATGATAGCATACCAGACTTTAGAAAACAACCGCTTTCAAACCGTTATGTTGCACAAATTTTCCCCCGCGTTTTTGTATGTTTCTTTGTCCTGTTCCCTGTCGAAAACAGCCTTAGAGATTCCGTACCTTGAACTCCCTCTGCGCCTCTCTCTTCTGGTCCTTTTTGGCAATATCATCCCGCTTGTCATACAGTTTTTTTCCTTTGGCCAGACCGATCTCCAGCTTCACCAGACTGCCGCTGAAATACACTCTCAGCGGAACTACCGTATTCCCCTTTTCCTTCATCTTCCCGAAGATCTTGTCGATCTCCTTTTTGTGGAGCAGGAGCTTCCGCGCCCGAAGGGGATCCTTGTTGAAGATATTCCCCTTCTCGTAAGGCGAGATATGCATACCATAGATAAATACCTCGCCGTCCTCAACGCGGATAAACGCCTCCTTGATGCTGCACTGCCCCATCCGCAGGGACTTCACCTCTGTTCCGTGAAGCACAAGGCCTGCCTCATATTTTTCCAAAATAAAATAATCATGGTATGCCTTTTTATTATTTGCGATCAATTTTCCCTCTGCCTTGCCCATAATCTATACCTTTCTGTTTAAAATCCAGTGCTCAGTATGCCTATAGGAATCCGAACCGTATCGTCCTCTGCGCCTTGTCCGTATCCAGGACCCGGATCCGCACGGTCTGTCCCAGCTTATACACATTATGGGTACGCTCTCCGACCAGTTCAAAGCGATCTTCCCAATACTCATAATGATCATCCGTCATATCGACCACATGAACCAGCCCCTCGATCGTATTCGGAAGCTCCACATAGGCTCCCCATTTTGTGATCCCGGAAATGACGCCTTCAAACTCTTCCCCGATCCGTTCCTGCATATATTCTACCTTTTTCAGCTTCACGGTCTCCCGCTCCGCCTCCTCTGCGCGCCGTTCCATGACGCTGGACTGCATCGCCACCTCGGGCAGTATCTTCTCATAATGCGCCATCCGTTCCTCCGTCATGCGTCCCCGGATATTTTCCTTAATGATCCGGTGGATCTGCAGGTCCGGATATCTGCGGATGGGCGATGTGAAATGCGTATAATACTTGGCCGCCAGCCCAAAATGCCCCGTGTTCTCCCAGGTATACTTTGCCTGCTTCATAGACCGAAGAGCCAGACGGCTGATCAGCGCTTCTTCCGGTGTTCCTTCCACCTTGCCCAAGAGCTTTTGCACCTCCTTCGGGCGTACCTCATTGCCCACATGGATATGATAGCCGAAGTTGTTGATCAATGTGCTCAGCTTCCGGATCTTATCTTCGTCCGGAGTCTCATGGGTCCGATACAGGAACGGGAGCTCCCGCCAATAGTATTCCTCGGCCACGGTTTCATTTGCCAGAAGCATAAAATCCTCGATCAGCTTGGTCGCCACATTCCGGTCATAGGGTCGGATCTCGACGGGCCTTCCGTTCTCGTCCAGGATCATCTTTGTCTCCGGAAAATCAAAGTCTATGGAGCCCCTCTGGTGGCGCCTTTCCCGCAGAATACGGGACAGCTCCGCCATCCGTTCGAACAGCGGCACCAGCTTCCTGTACCGTTCCGTCTCCTCTGGATCGCGTTTTTCCAGGATCTTAGCCACACTGGTATAGCGCATACGCTCATCCACACAGATGACGGTCTCCGCGATCTCCGAATCCACGACCTCCCCTTTTCCATTCACAAGCATGATGCAGCTCAGCGCCAGCCGTTCCTCACCCGCGTTGAGGGAACAGATCCCGTTGGACAGCTTATGGGGCAGCATGGGGATCACCCGGTCCGAAAGATACACGCTGGTCCCCCGCTTCAGAGCCTCCTTGTCCAGTGCGCTGTGCTCCTGGACATAATTCGTCACATCCGCGATATGCACGCCTAACCGGTAATTCTCCCCTTCCTTTGTAAGGGACACCGCGTCGTCCAGATCCTTGGCGTCCTCACCGTCAATGGTGACCATCTGCCATTCCCGCAGATCCTTACGACCCGCCATATCAGCCTCACTTACGTCCTTGCCAACCCGTTCCGCCTGATTCATTACCTTTTCCGGAAATTCCACCGGAAGGTCAAATCCCTTTACAATGGACATAATATCCGTTCCCGGATCATTGATGTGGCCGATCACCTCCGTCACGAACCCTTCCGGATTCTTCTGTTCTCCGCCGTAGGATGTCAGCTCTACAACCACCTTATGTCCGGTCATGGCTCCTTTTTCCTTACCTGCCGGAATATAGATATCCTTCAGGATCCTCTGGTCGTCCGGTCGGACAAATCCATAGTTCCTGCTCTTTTCATACAGGCCCACGATACTGACCGTCCTGTGAGACAGAACGCGGATGATCTTCCCTTCTGTCCGCTTTCGGTTCTGATCCGCTCCGTCCTTATGCCGGGTGATGATAAACTCCACCTCATCCCCCTGAAAGGCCCCGCCTCTGTTTTCCTCCGCGACAAAAACATCCTCTTCTTCCCCTTCCCGACTGATAAATCCAAATCCCCTTGCATTTGCCTGAAAGGTTCCTGTCAGGCGCTTCGCCTGCCCTTTGGTATACTTTCCTCTCTTCGATACACTGATCCTGCCCTCCGCTTCCAGGGCATCCAGCACTTCCTTCAATTCCTCTCTCTGATCCCGCGGTATCTGAAGCAGCATCGCAATCTCTTTGATCTTCATAGGCACATAGAAATCATCACAGATCAAATCATAGATAATTTTCTTGCGCTTTTCAAACGTATTATCCATATTCTCTCTCCTCTCTGGTAGTTTCTCCCCGGCGAATCACATTATACGAAAAAAACACCCTATACTGCTTATAGAGTGCCTTCCTCATCCTGTACCAGAGACGAAACCTATGAAACCTATTCTAATCGCTGCCGTTTACCCCTTTGCGTGTAAGCGACAGCTTCTGATCCTCTTCTTCGTTCCTGCCTTTCATCCTGCGGTTCCTGCTGCCGTTGTCCGACTGCGCAGCCGTGTCTGTCCTCAGTTAAATACGCCCAGGTTCAGTACGACCGCCAGTAAAATGAACAAGATTGCAAGAAACTTTGTTGACTTCACAAGTGCCCCCTCCATGGAACGTCCTTTATTCTGTCCCCAATAGGTATCTGCTACGCCGCTGATTGTCCCGAGTCCGGCTGACTTTCCTTCCTGAAGAAGAATAATCGCTGACAATGCGATACAATCTATCACAAATATAATCGTTAGAACAATCTTTAAAATGTCCATCCGCACACACCTCCTATAATAATCCTCTTACTCACAAGTAGATTTATTTTAGCACAATGCTTCATGGATGGCAAGCATTTCTTTTAATTTCGAACAAATTTCGGGTTACTATTCACAGCCACTTCACCCACATGCGCAAAAACAGCCGGCAAGGCCGTCCGCTACCGCTGCCTGTACAAAACAGCGGTCCGGACGGCCTGTTCCATCTATTTATCCAATTCAAAATACATCTGATGCGCGTCGTATTCCCCGAACGTAACCGGAAGCGGAATTCCTGTCTCCATCAGCGCATCCGCCGCATACAGCCTTCCGCTCACCTGTTCCCGGTACATGCATCCGCTTTTCAGGCCCTTGGGCTTCACATAGTTTACCGGCATATTGCCGTGAACCTCCAGCATTACCGCACAGATCAGCACCTGCGACTGATCCTCGGAAATAAACTGCCATGCTCCCACCTGCTGCTCGAATGGATTGGTCAGACGGTAATACAGTCCATTCTGAATCAGAGGCGCGTACCGGTGATAATCCGCCACCTGACGCCGTATCTCCTGCTTGTCCTCTTCCGAGAGTCTTCCCAGGTCCAGCTCATAGCCAAAGGTTCCTGCCATGGCGGTAATGTTCCTGGTTGCCAGGGATGTGACCCTGCCGGTCTGGTGGTTGGGCACTGCTGATACGTGCGATCCCACCGTAGACACCGGATATCCAAAAGATGTCCCGTACTGGATCTTTGTCCGGTCCACCGCGTCCGTATTGTCACTGCACCAGATCTGCGGTGTATAGTAAAGCATCCCGGCATCAAATCTTCCGCCGCCGCCGCTGCAGCCCTCGATCAAGATATTAGGATACCGCCGCGCCAGCCGTTCCAGGAAATCATAGAGTCCCAGGACATAATCGTGGAGTACCTTTCCCTGCTCCTCGGTCCCACAGGAATAGATGTCCGCAAGCCCTCTGTTCATATCCCACTTCACATACTCGATATTTCCCTTGTCCAGAACCTTGCAGATCTGTTCAAAAATAGAATCCACAACCTCTTTTCTGGAAAAGTCCAGCACAAGCTGATTCCTCGCGCGGACCGGATTCCGCCCCGGGATCCGCATCGCCCAGTCCGGATGCCGCTTGAACAGGGCGCTGTCCTCATTGACAGACTCCGGCTCGATCCAGATCCCGAACTTCACTCCTAGATCATTGATCCTTTGGATCAGGCTCTCCAGAGATTCTCCCAGCTTTTCCTCATTAGCATACCAATCTCCCAGGCCGCTGTTGTCGTCATCCCGCTTACCGAACCATCCGTCGTCCAGCACCAGCATCTCGATCCCCAGCTCCGAGGCCTGTCTTGCAAGCTGATAGATCGCCTCTCCGTCAAAGTCAAAGTAGGATGCCTCCCAGCTATTTACCAGGATCGGACGGACCGCGTCCCTGTATTTCCCACGGCAGAGATGCGTCCGGAAGCATCTGTGCAGATTCTGAGACAGCCTGGACAGTCCGTTCCTGCTGTATGTCATCGCAACCTCCGGAACCAGGAACTCCTCCTCCGGCTCCAGCGGATAGGAAAAACGCTCCTCATAAAGTCCCAGCTGGATCCGGGTCTGGTTGAACTGGTCACGTTCCACTTCACCCTTGAACCCGCCACTGTACAAAAGGGACATGGCATAGCAGTTCCCTGTGTCCTCCGTCGTCTCCCGGCCTGCCAGTATCATCATCGGATTGTATTGATGACTGGAAGTTCCGCGCCTGCTGCCGATGCACATGGTGCCATGGGCCACAGGCATCCTCTGGAAATTCCGTTCCATCGCGTGGCGTCCATAAAAGCTGATCAAATCAAAGTCCCCGCTCACAAAGTCCAGACATGCCGGCTGGATCTTTTCCAGATATACTTTACTTTTTCCACCGTTCACCACTCTCGCACTTCGGGTGATCACATCGTACTCCGGCAGCACGCCGTAGAGCAGATAGACCGAGACCTTTGTCACCGGATCCTCCATGCGGATCTCCAATGTCTCGGCTTCCTCTTCCTCTGCATAAACAGCCGGAAGCCCCTGGATCGAATATTTTCCCTTTCGGATCTCATACCCTCGAAACCGAAGATCACAGCTGACGGAGCCGTCCGCATTTCTTACAGCGATCGCAGGGCTTCTGTAGTCCCCATTCCCAAGACATGGAAACTCCTGCGGCAAAACGTCCATCGAATACGTCCGGTCACTGCCCACATCATAAGGATTGCCGGAAAAGCCTCTGTCCGCATACGTCAGCAGATAGTCCATACAGCCTTCCGTCTTCCTGCCGTAGTATAAATGCAGAAGAAACCCGAACGGATCAACCTGCATTTGATACGTTGAATCTTTCGTGTGCAGTGTAAAAGTCTTTCTCGTTTCATCAAAAACAATTCCCATACCTTCAATCTCCTTTTCTCACATTGCACCTGATACAGCGTTTATCAAGCTTCTGAATTTTTTACAGAATAACCGCAAATAAGTATAGCGCATGAATGATTCGTATGCAATCATTTTTCAAAAAATTTCCAAAAATATAAAGACTGCCGCCGTCTTTTCCATTCTATGCAAAAAGAGACAAAGCGGACTTATAAAAAGTCCGCCTCGCCCTGTGAGCCGCCGCACATAGAGGCTGTGACTCATTTTTATATACCGTACAATTATTTTACCGCTCCGTTTACCACGCCGTTCAGGATCTGCTTCTGGCAGATGATGTAGAAGATCAGGATCGGCAGCAATGCCAGCAGGTAGGATGCAAATGCCAGGTTGTAGTTCGTGCCGAACTGTGTCTGGAAGGTCAGCTGTGCCAACGGCAGAGTATTCATTCCGCTTCCGGACATGATGACCAGCGGTGTCATAACGTCATTCCATGTACCCAGCGCTGTCAGTACCGCAACAGTCGCATGCATAGGCTTCATGATCGGGAAAATGATGCTCCAGTAAGTACGGAAGGTGCTTGCTCCGTCCACCCGGGCCGCTTCCTCCAGGGCTACCGGGATATTTACCAGATATCCGGAATATAAGAGCACGTTCATGGGCATATAGAATACCACATAACAGAGGATCACGCCTACCAGATTGTCAATTCCCATCTGCGCCGTCTGCTTTACCAGAGGCATCATCAGGATCGCAAAGGGTACGAACATCCCGCTTACGATGTACAGGTATGAGAAATTGTAAAATTTATTTTTTGCTTTATTTCTTCCCACCGCATATCCGATCATGGAATGGATCAGGATGGATATAACCACCGTGATCACCGTGATCATAAAGCTGTTAAACAGGGAACGCCAGAAATCTGTCACACGCATTGCCTCCGCGAAGTTCGCAAGGCTCCAGCTCTTCGGCAGGGACAAGATTCCGGAGATGCTGTTTGTCATCTCGCTGGGCTGCTTGAACGCGATCACGATCGTCATATAGAGTGGAAAAGCTACAGTGATCAATCCAATGATCAGCAGAATCGTAATAGGCCAGTTTACTCTCTCGTTTACTTTCTCTTTCATTATAACTGCTCCTCCCTCTTACTTGTAAATGTCATCTGAGCTACGGAGATCACTACAATCATGATAAAGAATACAACTGCGTTCGCACTCTGGAATCCGAACTGTCCGCCTGACATACCGTTGTTGTAGATCAGGTAGGAGATGGACTCTGTACTCTGTGCAGGACCGCCCTTTGTCAACGCCATGATCTGATCGAATACCATCAGGAAGTTCTTCATACACAGCACCATGTTGATGCTGAAAAATGGAAGGATCAGCGGGAAGGTCAAATGCTTGAACTGGGACCATCCGGTAGCGCCGTCAATGGAGCCTGCCTCATATACGTCCTCCGGCACCGTCTGCAGGCCGGAAATGTAGATGATCGTATTCATTGCGATGGACTGCCATGCACATACGATCATGATTGCAACCCATGCCCACTTTGTACTTGCCAGCATACTGGTTCCTTCTCCGCCCATCATCTGGATCACTGCCGGAAGGATGTATGTAAAGAAATAGTTGAAAATATAGCCGACTACCAACGCGCCGAGGATGTTCGGAATAAAGTACAGTCCGCGCAGCGCGCTCTTAAATTTGATCTTGCTGTTCAGGCCCAGCGCCAGGATCAGGCTGATCACGTTGACCGCAATGGTGGAAACCAAAGCCAGCTTAAAGGTGAACCAGTAAGATCTGCCAACACGTCCGTCCTGGAACAGGTCGATATAGTTACGGAATCCAACCCAGTTATAGGAGCCGTATCCTTTAAAGTTCGTGAAACTGTAGATTGCGCCCTTGATCAAAGGCAATGTATTAAACAAGAAGAACAAAATGAGGATCGGTATCGTCATCAGTAAAAATGTCCGTTCTCTGTCATTCATTTTTTTCATTTTCTTCCCACTCCTTTCCGATTACTCATTTCCGTGTGCCGCTTCATATTCCTCTACCAGACGAATAATGTCGCGGTTGTAACGCAGCCAATCCTTATCAAATTTTGCAAGGAACGCATCTACATCCTGGTTGATCAGGAATGTCTGGATCTGTGCGTCCACTGCCATCTCTGAAGGATAGTAGTGATCCTGGTAGTCAGACATGATACCCTGTTCAATATACTCTGTCATACCGTCCACTTCACTTGCAAGCTTAAAGCTGTCATCCTTACACGGTACTGCATTCTGGTCATCCAGGTACATCTGGATGTTGTCGTTATCCAAAAGGAAATCAAGCACTTCATAAGCCGCTTCCTTATTTTTACATTCAGATGTTACACAGAACTGAAGGTCTACACCGGAGTTCAGTACGTTGCCGCCTTTTTCATCGCTTCCCGGCATTACAAAGGAGTCAATGTTCATATCCGGATTTACGGATTTGATCTGAGGTACTGCATAGCTTCCAATGGTATACATTGCGCACTCGCCGTTCGCAAAAGCGGTACAAGCGTCATTGTAGCCATACGCAAAGGGTCCTTCTTCACCGTATTCTACCAACTGCAGCATTTTCTCCGCAATCTCTCGGTACTCATCCGTAAATTTGGTCTCACCGCGGTTCACCTGCTTGCACACATCAGCCGGCGCCAGGTCTACTGCCAGGGCGTTCCACGGTGCCAGACAGGTCCAGGTATCCTTGAAGCCGAAGTACATTGGCAGCACGCCTTCTGACTTGATCTCTTCACACAGGTCCATGAATTCCTCCCATGTCTCCGGGATCTCCCATCCATGCTCCTCGAACATATCCCTGTTGTAGAGCACTCCGGCCGCGTTCGCCACATAAGGAACTCCGAAGGTTCCTTCTGTCGGAACGAACTCCAGATTCTCCAGGATGTCCAGGTAGGACTGCTTGATGCTGCTCAGGCCCTGGTAATCGGAAACATCGGCAAGGATATCAGAATCTATGAAATAAGAATAGTTGATATCTCCTCCGATTCCGATGATATCCGGATAGTTCTCACGGATAAACCGGGTTTTCAAAATAGTCATTGCATCATTCGGTGAGTCGATCTTGAGTACGATGTCGTCATGAGTCGCGTTGAACTCTTCTTCCAGCTTCTCGAATACACCCACTGCTTCCTGCTTGTACTGCACCAGCTCGACCACGGTCTTGCCTGCGTTTTCATCTGTCCCGCATGCACTGAGACACATTGCGATCAGCATGATGCCTGCCAGTAGTACACTTACTGCTGCTTTTCTTTTTCTCATTGCTTCACTTTCTCCTTTCCCTTACAGAAACATCTTTGGTTTCTCTGATGAAAATATTATACATTCCATAATGCGACTGATAAATAGCCGCATTTTAGGCCTTTTATACCTTTATGCCATTTTATTAAAATTTTATAAAAGTAGGCTAGCATTTTGATATATAGGAAAAAAATGCACCTTTTCGAATTCTTTACACTTGCATAAATGACTGTTGACGTGTATTATAAATAACGGTTTAATTTCAAAAAGCAACAGTTTTCGTAAAGTCAAAAAAGTATAAAATGGAAAAATGTCTACAGCAACAGAAACAGACTTTTCCGGTTGATCCGGGTTAGGGAGGTTATTATGCAAGAAATTATTTTTTCCGTATTTCCGAGCGAAAATTTTGTGGACCTTGGGCTGTACCAATATGGCTGGGAGCAATGCGCCCCTTCTCACTCTTATGGTCCGGCCGCCAGAAATCATTATTTATTCCATTATGTCATTTCCGGAACAGGCACATTGATGGCCGACGACACCAACGGTATTACGCAGACCTACCAGGTCAAGAGCGGACAGGGCTTCATGCTGTTTCCCGGCCAGATCAATACTTATATTGCCGACAAAAATCTCCCCTGGGAATATGTATGGGTAGAGTTTGACGGTCTCCGGGCAAAGGGGGCGGTGGAACTTGCCAGCCTTTCCATGAATCATCCGATCTATCACGCACGTTCCAAGGACCTGCGTGAGAATATGTTCAGCGAAATGATGTATCTCGTTGAACATAAGGATATGCCCCCCCTGCACCTGATCGGACACGGATATCTGTTCCTGGATTTTCTCACCCGTTCAGCCGCCAATGTGACAGCACAGAAAAGCGGGAGGGTCCGTGACTTCTATATTAAAGAAGCACTGACTTATATGGAACAGAATTTCCAGAATGATATCTCCGTAGAGGATATCGCCGCCACCTGCGGCCTGAACCGCAGCTACTTCGGGAAGATCTTCAAGGAAGCACTGGGAAAGACTCCCCAGGAATTCCTGCTCAACTACCGCATGATCAAAGCCTCTGAGCTTCTAAAGCTGACCGGCCTGTCCATCGGAGATATCTCCAATGCGGTAGGCTATGCCAACCAGCTTCATTTTTCACGCGCGTTTAAGAATATGTATGGTATGGCGCCGAGAGAATGGCGGAACCAGAACCGGGTGATGATCCAGACATAAAAGACAAAAAGCACCGCTCCTCTTTGAGGCACGCAGTGCTTTTTTTTATGATGCTATGTTCTTTTTTTGATGTTATATTCTTTTTTTTGCTTT
This sequence comes from Lachnospiraceae bacterium, assembly GCA_910573785.1. Taxonomy (GTDB): domain Bacteria; phylum Bacillota; class Clostridia; order Lachnospirales; family Lachnospiraceae; genus Schaedlerella. The sequence goes on from CAJSZT010000018.1 coordinate 50,641, forward strand.
TATGATCTATGCCTCTCTTTTACTGTTCTTCATTACAACCAGCACCGCAATCATCAGCAGGATTCCTATAGGAAGCGAGATCACAGGTGTCTGTACGAAGCCCGCTACAATATACGTCACGCAGGAGACCGCCGCAACAATGATCGCATAGGGAAGCTGCGTGGATACATGGTTCACGTGATTGCACTGGGCCCCTGCGGATGCCATGATCGTGGTATCGGAAATCGGTGAACAGTGGTCGCCGCACACCGCGCCTGCCATACATGCGGAGATTGCTATGATCATCATGGTCTCATTGTGTGAAAATACATCAACAACAATCGGAATCAGGATGCCGAAGGTTCCCCATGAGGTTCCCGTAGCAAACGCCAGGAAGCATCCTACCAGGAAGATGATAGCCGGAAGCAGGTTCATCAGGCCTCTTGCGCTGCTGTTTACAACCCCTGCCACGAACACATCCGCTCCCAAGCTGTCCGTCATTGCCTTCAGTGTCCATGCCAGCGTCAGGATCAGAATGGGAGAAACCATGGCCTTAAAGCCTTCCGGAATACAAGCCATAGATTCTCTGAATTTCAGTACCTTCCGCACAGCATAGAATATAATCGTAATGATAAACGCAAAGAAGCTGCCCAGCATCAATCCCACGGAAGCGTCGCTGCCGGAAAATGCTTCCACAAATCCTGCCCCTTCGAAAAATCCGCCCGTGTAGATCATTCCGACCACACAGCAGACGATCAGCACGACAATTGGGAAGATCAGGTCAATAACTCCGCCCTTCTGGTTGTTTTCCTCTTCCTCCGCATTCGCGTAAGGCCTGTCCGGAGTCGTGTACAGATCCCCTTTCAGAGCATTTTCCTCATGCTTCCTCATCAGACCGAAGTCCGCATTCATCACCGTCAGTCCAACCATCATGACAATAGTCAGAAGCGCATAGAAATTGTAAGGGATCGCGCGAATAAAGATGGACAATCCATCTTCCCCTTCCACAAACCCGGTCACTGCCGCTGCCCAGGATGAAACAGGAGCGATGATACACACCGGAGCTGCCGTGGCATCAATCAGATACGCCAGCTTGGCGCGTGATACGTTATGCTTGTCCGTCACAGGACGCATCACGCTTCCCACGGTCAGGCAGTTAAAGTAATCATCAATAAAGATCAGCACTCCAAGGAATACCGTAGCAAGCTGTGCGCCCACACGGCTTTTGATGTGCTCGCTCGCCCAGCGTCCAAAGGCTGCGGAGCCGCCGGCCTGGTTCATCATGCAGACCAGGATCCCCAGAAGCACCAGGAATACCAGGATCCCCACGTTGTACGCATCTGACAGGGAACCGATGATCCCGTCCTGAAATACATGGGTGATGGTCAGCTCAAACGTAAATCCGGAGTAAAACACGCCTCCGATCAGAATCCCTACAAACAGGGAACTGTATACTTCCTTTGTGATCAGCGCCAGCACGATCGCCACCACCGGCGGGATCAGCGACCAGAAGGACGCATACATGGAGGGCACATACTCTTCCGCCTCTTCCGCGGCAAACGCCAGCATCGGACAGCACATCGTCAGCAGCATGGCTGCGGAAACCGCCCACATCATCTTGTGTTGTATTCTTTTCATCTTTTAACCTCTCTATTCCTCTTGATTCCTTTTTATTCCTTAAACATGCTGAATACATGCATCAGTTCTTTTTGATTCTCCAGGCCCAGCTTTTTCACGATCCTGCCCTTTTGATTCGCAATGGTCTTGGGGGATGACAAAAGTGTATTTTCCTTTCCCATCATAATATGGAACACCGCCTTCTCTGCTTCCGAAAGGCAGGAAAGCGCAGCCGAAGCGATCAGATATTCCTGAGCCGTATGCCCCTCCGCGGTGGCCCGGATATTTTCCACTAAAAAGGACATCTGGCTTTTAAAGATATAGCCCGATGCAAATGCCTCTTCCGCCGCCTTAAAGATCATATCCGGTGTATCAAGAGCCGTAAGGATCAGCACCTTTGCGTCTGTCTGAATTCGGATCTCCCTGGAAAGGAGAATCCCGTCCATATTGGACACGCCCAGATTCAGATCCATCAGCACGATATCCGGATGCTCCTCATGCACCTTTTCCAGTACTTTCTTCTGATCTTTTCCGCCGATGATCACTTCGATATCCTTTTGTTTTTTCAGTAATTTCTGAACCAGGTATACAAAATCCTCGTCATCTTCTACAATCAATACTTTTATCATCTCGATCTTGTCCTACCCCCCCCCCCTGAATCCCCGGGGTAAACACAATGTAAACTCTGTTCCATGCCGATCCGCTTCCGTAGAACTTTTTACATTAATATAACCGTTATGCCGTTTGACCACGTCCCTGCAATAAGCAAGTCCGAGCCCAAAATGGGAATAGTCCGCATAACCGGTATAATAATAATCAAATATATGTCCCAGGTCCTTTTCCGGTATTCCATGACCTGTATCAGATACGCGGAGTAAGACAATATCCTTTTTCGGTCTCTGGGCGGCAAATGTTAATATGCCGTCCTCTCCCATAGAGTCTATTGCGTTTGCTGCCAGGTTACTTAAAACCTCCTTCATGTGATAAGGGTCGCCATACAGGCCGGAAACATTGGGATCCATGTCGATCCTGACCGTTCCCTTCCACTCTGCAAGTTCACCTGCGATTTCTTCAAAAAGCGCCTTTATGTCAATCGGCTCCAGTTCAATATGAATATCTCCGGAACACATATTGCTTCGCCGGACAAACTCCTCAATGTGGGTAATGGAGCGGTCCATGATGTCCAGCTCATCTTCCGCCTCTGAAATTCCCAGCTCACGGATGAACTGAGTGCTCAGACGGAGCTTTGCGGTTTCATTTTTCAGCATATGGATAACATAGCTGATATCCTCCGGAAGCCGCGGCTTGTCCTCCGACCAGTCAAAATACTGCCTGTTCAGCCGCAATCCCCAGATCCCCTTATGGAACAGAAGGTAGAGGTAATAAAACAGCAGGCCGAAAATGATCAGCACATTGCCCTGCCAGAGCTTATACAGCTTTTCCAGTCTCAGCATATGGACAGGAAATATCGTGATCAGCCAGTACCAGAGCGGCAAAAGCACAAACACGGCAATAAACCTGCGCTGACTGAGCTGGTGGCATTTTCTCTCCCGGAACAAAGTCGCCATGATCAGTATGGTCATAAACACCCCGTATAGGAGATTGTAGATCCCCATCATTATAAATGCTTCCGAATGTGTGTTGATGATCCGTTTTGTCTGGCTCCAGGGATAGATGATCGCGAACACCAGCGCAGGCAAAAACACAGCGATCCGCATCACCCGGAACAGCCTCGGCCTTCGCGTATCCATACAGTTGAAATATAAGCTGCAGATGACGCCGCAGGGCATCGCAAGATAATAAAGCACCGCTGTCAGAACCGAGTTGGTCAGTTCATCCAGATGGTATCTCACTCCCAGAAAGCACATACAGATATCCGAGAAAATGCCGCTGTAATATATGTATTCCTTCCATACCCCAAGACTCAGCAAAAAACCGGTGATACAACACCATTGATTTACTTTATTACCCGGGCTGGAAAGCAGGATCATCAAATGCAGTACCCAGATCAATACTGTAAAGAGGAGCAAAAATGTGACTGGTAAGCCCTGTTCAATCATTGCCATCCCCCCAACCCGGACAGAACAACCATCATAACTTCACACAAGCATATACGCAAAGTTTTCTAGCTTTCTCTTATTTTACACCATTCTTATTAATGTTATAGTATCATTTTTGAAGTGTCAATATGATACTCCTGGAATCTTCCCAAATTTTATAGGATTTCCGGCATTCCTCGCCTTTTCTCAGCCGCGGATTAAATTCTCTACCTCTACCTTCTCCGGCATGGCGCGGATCGCTCCCTTTCTTGTTGTAACGATCGCCGCTGCCGCATTTGCAAATGTGAGCATCTCTCCGAGCTGTTCTTCCGTCAGATTCTCAAAATCATGCTCCAGGATATAATTCAGAGAGCTTCCGCAGAAAGTATCCCCCGCGCCTGTCGTCTCGATGGTCCTGCACTGGAAGCCGGCCCTCTCGACGCGCATGCCTTTATAATACGCGCGGCTCCCATCCTTCCCCATGGTCAAAAGGATGAGCGGGATCTGATATTTTTCCTGAAGGTAGCGGATTCCCTCGTCATAATCCTCCTTGCCGGATACGAACTGGATCTCATTGTCGGAGATCTTCAGGATATCGCAGAATCCGAATCCATACTCCATCTGCTCCTTCGCCAACTCCAGGGAACTCCACAGCGGCGGTCTTAAGTTCGGATCAAAGGAGATCAGAAGTCCTTTGTCCTTCGCTGCCTTAAGCGCCTTTTTGGTGGCCTCGCGCACGCCTTCGTGGGTCATGGACAGCGTCCCGAAGTGGAACAGCCTGGTCTTTGCCAAAAATTCCTCATCCACCTCTTCTGCCGTCAGCATCATATCCGCCCCCGGATTCCGGTAAAACGAGAACTCCCTGTCCCCGTCCGGAAATGTGTGGACAAAGGCCAGAGTCGTGTTCACCTGCTCATCGGTCAGCAGATTGGAGGTATTGATCCCCACATCTTCCAGAGTTGCCCGAAGCAGTGTCCCGAACTGGTCCTTTCCGACTTTTCCAAGAAACGCGGTCTTTTTGCCCATTTTATTTAAAAGCGCCAGCACATTACACGGCGCCCCTCCGGGGCATGCCTCAAACAGGTTGTTGCCCTGCTCGCTCTGGCCGCTCATTGTAAAATCAATCAAAAGCTCCCCCATCGCGATCACGTCAAATTGTTTTTCCATTCCTTCCTTCTCCTTTCATCTGGCGATTGTACCTTTTGAGTTGCGGGACACGCCCGGCCGAGGTGTGACCCGCAACCCTTTTGAACAATTTTTACGATATAAGTATAGCGGATTTCGGCGCAGAATACAATGACACAAATTATATTCCGACTATTTTACCGGAATCAGCAGTGTCTGACCGATATAGATCATATCGCTGGTCAGCCCGTTCAGTTCCCGGATTGCCTCTACCGTAGTGTTGTACCGTCTGGACAGCTCCCACAGGGTATCCCCCACACGGACCGTATATTCAATATAAGGAACCTCCGAAGACGACGGAATCTTAAGCACCTGTCCGATATACAGCATACTTCCCGTCAGACCGTTCAGGCTCTTGATCGCGTCCACCGTGGTATGATATCTCTGGGACAGAAGCCAGAGCGTATCGCCCGGCTGAACCACATATTCAATATAGTCGGTACCCGGTCCAGGCATGGGAACATTTTCTCCGATTCCCAGATATACATCATAAAGCGCCTTCCAGGTATTTACTCCCACAATCCCGTCCGGATCCAGCCCAGCAGCGTTCTGAAACGCAATGACCGCCTGCCTGGTCCCGCTGCCGAATATCCCGTCCTGGGAGACCCGCGGAACCGTGGGATAAAATTCCGAGGTCAGATTCAGCAGATACTGCAGGGTGATCACATCCGCTCCCCGGGAGCCCTGCCGGAGCACCGAGCCCGGCGGAACCGTTCCGATGCCCAAAGCCGTGCCCTCGCTGTCCAGTTCTGCCAACCTGGCTACGGCAGTATACAGATAGGAAATCTTATACCAGGTGGATTTTCCCACCACCCCGTCCGCTGTCAGATTGAAAACGCTCTGAAACTTGGTCACTGCGGCCCGGGTGCTGTCCCCGAATACCCCTGCTTCATCTGTGATCTCCGGAATGGCCGGATAATTTCTGCGGATCCTGTTCAGCCAGGTCTGGATCACCTGTACGTCGAGTCCTCTGCTGCCGGTCCGAAGAGGAGTTCCCGGATAGGAAGACAGGACTCCTGTTACAGCATTCGTTTCTGCGATTTCTATATTATTCGGGTAGTAATTTCGGAGAATCTGCAGAGGTGTCAGCCCTCTCTCCGCCAGACTGACCGTCCCCCACTGGGACAGCCCGGAACAGGTCGCAGTCGTTCCGTTACAGAATGAAGTAAAATAGGGTGCGTTCTGTCCCTGTCTGCGGACATACTGGTTAAAGATCTCGTCCACGATCCTGCTGATAGATTCGAAGATCGTACGCCCATGCACATAAGCCTGATCATAAGCCGTACTGCTGGTGATATCGAAAGAGTAGCCGCGGCTCCTATACCACTCGGTAAACACACGGTTCAGCGCAAATGTAATGATTGCATAGATATTTGCCCGCAGCGACGCGTCCGGCCAGGTCGGATAGATCTCGCTGCTGGCAACATTTTTGATGTAATCGGTAAACCGTACCTGTACGTTAGCGGCCGAGGAGGACGGGCTGCCCAGATGTACCGTGATTGGATCCGGAATGACAACCTGCCGCAGAACCCGCAGCTCAGGCTCCGGCTTTTCCTGGATTCGCCTGATGTCCGATGCGGCGGCAGGCTTCTCAATGGTAATCTCATTTACCATCGGGCTGCGCTGCGTCTGCTGCATGGGCAGAAGCTCCGCCGGCTGGATCGCCGTCTCATCCTCATAGATGGGCACCCCGGAAATGTAAAGGGAATTGAAGCCTGCCGCCCGCACAAGTACGTCATATCCGGTATAGGGCGTTCCGGAATAGTCCGGATCCAGAGAAAGGCTCCTGTCCATGGTCTCCAGGGAAACCCGCTCTGTTTCCCCGCTTTCATCTGTCGTCAGCTCATAGACGCTGCTGCCTTGGGGATCCAGGATCCGGATCTCCGCTCCCACGATCGGAACGGCCCCGCCCGCAGTCCGCGCCTGAATGATCAAATATCCTTTCGCCATAAAGTCTGAAGCTCCCTGTTTTCGTCTGTTTTATTATATGACAGCCGTGCGCGAAAGGTTCCTGCATTTTAAACGATATTCTACGAAGGCGCTGTTTTAGGATCCTGTCCGAACCCGGGCGAATCAGCAATGCTTCATCAGTTAAAATATACCAGTTCTTCAATCGGATCCGCCATCTCCACATTTTCTGCTTCCAGTACCGGTCCTGTCCCCCGGTACAGGGCCATCCGGGCAAATCCGATTTTTGCGCGGACCTTCACCCACTGTCCGGGTTTCAGCTTCGGCGCATAGGCGCTTTTGCATATATAACCGAGAAATGTCGTATCATCCGCACAGCAGGTCATTGCCATACGCCCCGGCAGGAATGTCTTCGAGGGGAAGGAGCGGGGTTTCAGTACCTTGGCCGTGTACTTTACCACCTTCCCTTTGTATTTATCCGGATGTTCCATCATGTCCACATACCAGATCCCATAATCTTCGGGCCGGATCTCGATGACGGGCGCATCCATATCATAGGGAACATCATTTTCAAAAATATTTTCCACTTCGCCCTGTTCATCCTCAAAAATGACCTCCGCCTGTGGGCTCACCACCTTTACGCTCCTGCGGTAGCCAGCCAGCGGCTTGATGTCATTGCATCGGTTGAACAGCACCAGCTCCGATCCCCGGACCATCTCCACAAACAGCGGTTTCAGATTCGTCAGATACATCTGGAATGTGCTGGCATCTACGGTAGTCAGCTTCTGCTCGATCCCCCAGCCGTCGGGGAGCTTCAGCTTTTCAAAATCGCTGACCTTCCACATGCCGTTGTATTCTACCACGACCCGCTCCGGATGATGCTTTTCATCCAGCGCTTTCAAAAATTCCTCCGTCAGCTCTTCCTGGGATTCCACCCGTTCCACAACAATATTGAACTTTTTCAGCCCGGCCGCGCCGTATTCCTCCTCCCCTTCCTCACAGAGGATCAGAAGTGTGGTCCCCGGGATCTGAAAATAGTCCTGCTCCAATGTAAACTTCAAAAACTGGGTCTTTCCGCTGTCCAGAAAACCAGTCATCAGATATACCATTACATCTGGTTGATCCATTTTTTCTTTCCTTTCCGGCCAAACGCCCGTCTTTTACAGTCCGAAAAGCTCCGCCAGCTTTTCTTCGTTCAGCTTCGAGCCAATGACGCAGACGCGTCCCGTATACTCCGCGGATCCGCTTCTGACCTCATGCTCCTCCGGCACCATATCGAAATAGATCCACTCTCCGTCCGCTCCGGCAACCATGCCCTTTGCGCGCAGGATCGTACCATAGATCTCTTCGGATTCCAGAGATTTTAGAATGCTGCTGATTTCTTCCTTCGTATAAGTCCTGACCGTCTCCTTCCCCCAGCTTGTGAATATCTCATCCACGTGATGGTGGCCGTGGTGATGGTGACCGTGATCGTGGTCATGGTCTCCATGAGCCTCGTCATGGTGATGCCCGTGGTCGTGGTCTCCATGAGCCTCGCCATGGTGATGCCCGTGGTCATGTCCTCCATGAGCCTCGTTATGGTGATGCTCGTGGTCATGGTGATCATGTCCGTCATGGGATTCGTCATGGTGGTGCCCGTGACCATCTTCTCCATGAACCTCATTATGATGATGCTCATGCTCTTCATGGTCTTCCCCGTGATGATGGTGTCCGTGTCCTGCATGATCTTCTTCATGATGGTGATGATGATGGTCATGGCCGCATCCGCATTCTTCCCCATGTTCATGGACTTCCCCGCATTCCGGGCAGCGAATCTCAGAGAGCAGCTCTTCCTCCAGGGACTTGCTTCCTTCCATGATCTCCAACAGCTTTTCGCCGGAAAGCTCCGCAATCGGAGTTGTAATGATGGGAGATTTTGCGTTAATCTCCCGGAGGATCTTCACGCTTTCCTCAATCTTCTCCTGCTTTGCTTTGTCGGTCCTGCTCAGGATCACCGCCCCTGCATATTCAATCTGGTTGCTGAAAAATTCACCGAAATTCTTGCTGTAAATCCTGCACTTCGTCACATCGACCATGGTCGTAAAGCTGTTCAGCTTCGCGTCGATCTGCTCCGCCACATCCTGCACGGCCTTGATCACATCAGAGAGCTTTCCCACACCGGACGGTTCGATCAGAATCCTTTCCGGATGATACGTGTCCACAACCTCCTTCAAGGATTTTCCAAAATCTCCTACCAGAGAGCAGCAGATACAACCGGAATTCATCTCCCGGATCTCAATGCCGGAATCCTTCAAAAATCCACCGTCAATCCCGATCTCTCCAAATTCATTTTCAATCAGGACAACCTGCTCTCCTGAGAATGCCTCCTGCAGCATTTTCTTAATGAACGTTGTTTTTCCAGCTCCCAAAAAGCCGGAAATAATATCAATCTTCGTCACGATATCAGCCTCCTGTTATTTCCAGTATCCGTTTCATCCGGATTATCGAAAGCCGAATTCTTTGCCCCGGCCATCCACACTCCGTTTTTTTGATTCTACCTCTCTATTTTACTCTTTTATCTGATTTGTGCAAGTCCTGATTTTTCAAAATGCTACAGGCTGCAGGCCAATCGTTTTACAGCCTGCAGCCTGTACTTAACATCTGCGTCTTTATTCAATGATGATCATTTAAGGAACTGCCGATAAATGACTTATACGGCTGGCTTGTCTCAATCATTCATCTGCACAAGTTCGTCATCGTCAGCTCCTAAGATCCAGCTCGATTGGGCAATGATCCGACCCGTACACCTCTGTCAGGATCTTTGCGTCCGCCAGCTGATCCTTCAGGCTTTCCGACACACAGAAATAGTCGATCCGCCACCCCGCGTTTTTCTCCCGGGCTTTGAACCGATAGGACCACCAGGAATAGATTCCTTCCTGGTCTGGATAAAAGTACCGGAAGGTATCAATAAATCCGGCATCCAGAAGTTCCGTGAACTTCTGCCGCTCCTCGTCCGTAAACCCGGCGTTTTTCCGATTGGTCTTCGGATTTTTCAGGTCGATCTCCTGATGTGCCACATTCATGTCCCCGGTCACAATCACCGGCTTCGTTTCCTCCAGGCGCTTCAAATAACCGCGGAAATCATCCTCCCATTTCATCCGGTAATCCAGACGCTTCAATCCGTCCTGCGAATTGGGCGTATAGACCGTGACGAAATAAAAATCCCCAAACTCACAGGTGATCACACGTCCTTCCTGATCATGCTCTTCCATCCCGATTCCGTAAGCCACGTTCAGAGGCTCTGTTTTCGTAAATACCGCAGTCCCGGAATAGCCTTTTTTTACCGCATAGTTCCAGTACTGGTGATAGCCTGCCAGTTCCAGCTCAAGCTGTCCCGCCTGCAGCTTCGTCTCCTGCAGACAGAGAATATCCGCATCCGCCTGTTTAAAAAAATCCAGGAAACCTTTCTGCATACAGGCTCGGATTCCATTTACATTCCATGAGATCAGTTTCATCATCTGCTGTCATCCTTTCTTGATCATTTTACCTGTCGTATTACAGGTCACACCTTGGCCTGTAACTCTGTAGTATACTTCTTTCAGCGTCAGTCCGCAAGCCGGCGCCAAAAATCCCGCCTGCCAGCGTTCCCCGCCGCGCAAAAGCGCGGCTGTCTCTTTGGCAGTCCGCTTCCCGGTTCCCACCTCCAGAAGCGTCCCGGTCAGGATCCGCACCATATGGTACATAAATCCGTTTCCCTCGTAGACGATCTTTAACTTGCTTCCCTCTTCCTCCATTTGGATATCATAGATCTTTCGAACCGTAGACTGATCCTCGTTCCGGTCTGTAAAGGCGGCGAAATCATACTGTCCGACCAGGCATCCCGCAGCCGCTTTCATCGCCTTGATATCTAGTTTTTCCGGAAAATGAAAACAATATTTTCTGGTAAATACATCCGCCTTTTCCCGCATATCAATATTATATTCATAGCGTTTCCCAACCGCGCTGTAACGGGCATGAAATCCATTTTTCACAAGCTTGGCGCCGGTCACCCGGATATCCCCGGGCAGCATCCGGTTCAGTTCCGCCTGAAATACTTCCTCATCCACTTTTCCCGGCAGGCAGATACTGGCAGTCTGGGCTTCTGCGTGTACGCCCCCATCCGTCCGTCCGGATCCATGGACTTCTACCGAAAACCCTTTGAGGTCACGTATGGTCCGTTCCAGCGTTCCCTGAATCGTCAGCTCCGTGTCCGGCTGTCTCTGCCAGCCCTGATAGCGTGTTCCGTCATATGCAATTGTCAGTTTATAAGTTCTCATACGTCACCTCTGAAAAACACATCCATACGGTTCCCTGCCTTGCAAAAAGCAATCATCAAACACACTCCGGCGGTGTCCGGGCTATGCAGTGAACGCACAGTCCGGAGCCTTCTTTTCATGCTTGCCTACGCCTCATCCAGACTGCACACCTTTCCGTCTTGGAGAAGCAGAACTCTCCCGCACAGCATACTGACCACATCCAGATCGTGGGACACGAACAGATAGCAGATTTTTTCTTTCTCCTGCAGTTCTTTCAGAAGGGCAATGATCTGCGCCTGCACCGTCACATCCAATGCGGAGAGCGGTTCGTCCGCCAGGATGAACTTCGTCCCTGTGATCAGTGCCAGGGCAATACTGACCCGCTGCCTCTGCCCGCCGCTCAGCTCCCGCGGATATCTTTCGTAAAAATCCTCCGGCAGATGAACCCGCTGCAGCATTTCCACCGCCTCTTTGCGGCGCTCCTGCCTGCTAAATCCGCCTTTTACCCTCAGCGGTTCCTCCAGGATCCAGCCGATGGTTTTCCTCGGGTTCAAGGCACTGAACGGATCCTGAAATACCATCTGTGGACGCTGCGTATAATGGACAATCTCCCCTTCGTAGTCTTTCAGAAGTCCCAGCACACATTTACAGAGCGTGGATTTTCCACTGCCGCTTTCGCCCACCAGTCCGACGATCTCCCCCTCATATAGGGTAAAAGAAACATCGTCCAGAATCTGTCTTCTCGTTTTTCCCTCTCTATAATAAGCATTTACATGCTTCACTTCCAAAATCTTTTCCAGCAAAGCCCTCACCTGCTTTCTTCCTGCGCCTCAGTAGCTCATAATACCGATTTTCTCTTGTTCTTGCCGGGATAGCCGCGATCAGTTCTCTGGTATATTCGGACTGCGGGTTCTCAAAGATCTCCGCACAGTCCCCTTCCTCCACGACCTGGCCGTCCTTCATGACCAGCACGCGGCGGCACAGCGTATTGACCACCCGCAGGTTATGAGAGATGAACAGGATGCTCATTCCATATTTCCGGTTCAGCTTTTTCAAAAGCTGCAGAATGCTTTCCTGGGTCCTTACGTCCAGCGCAGTGGTCGGCTCATCTGCGATCAGCAGCTTGGGGCGGCATACGATTGCCGCGGCGATCATCACCCTCTGCCGCATTCCCCCGGAAAGCTCGTGAGGATATTTTTTATACAATTGTTCCGGATGTTCCAGCTCCACCTCTTCCAGCGCTCTCAGAGCAAGCTCTCTTTGCTCCCTTCTCTCCATACGGAGCCGACCTCCTCTGTCCCGGCGTCTTCTCCTGGAATGCAGAAGCAGTGCTTCCTCCACCTGCTTCCCGATCCGCATGGTAGGATTCAATGCGGTCATGGGTTCCTGGAAGATCATGCTGATCTCATTTCCCTGGACTCGACGCATTTCCTTTTCCGACAGTCCGAGCAGGTCCGTATCGTCCAGCCAGACCCTTCCTCCGTCCAGAACCGCATGCTTTTTCAAAAGCCCGGCAATGGTCAGCGCGGTCATCGTCTTGCCGGAGCCGGATTCCCCCACGATTCCAAGGATATCCCCGTTCTCCACTGCAAAGGAGACATTTTTTACAACCTCTTCCCGTTCACTTCGGTCTTCAAAATGAATCGACAGATTTTCTACCTTCAGCATTATCTTCCACCTCCAAACTGATCCAGGATCCCTTCTCCTAACAGTCCCACGCCCAATATCAGCAGAACCAGGAACGCGCCTGGAAAGATCGCGCACCACGGCCCACCTGCCAGATAGGTCTGGGATTCGGAGAGCATCCTTCCCAGGCTGGCATCTGGCGGCTGCACTCCGATCCCCAGGTAGCTCATACTGGCCTCCGCAAGCACCGCATTGTTGAATCCGATCGCAAGGGCGGACAAAAGCGCCGGCAGGATGTTGGGCAGCATGTGTACAAACAGAATCCGCGGTGTGGAAACGCCGATCAGCCTTGTGCTGGTCACATAATCCGCCTCCCGCAGCCGTAAAAATTCTCCCCGGACGATCCTTGCGAAGCTGGGGATAAATGCGATCCCAAGGGCCAGCATCACTTTATAGGTGCCCGGTCCCAGCAGGGTAATGATGACAAGTGCCAGCAGGACGCTCGGAAAGGCGGCTACTGCGTCATTGACCCGCATCAGCCCTTCATCCAGCCAGCCTCCGAAATATCCGGTGAAAGCCCCCACAAGAATGCCGGCGATTCCCCCCATCAAAATCGTTCCCAGGGCAATGAGCAGCGTACTCCCTGCCCCTGACAGCACACGGCTCAGGATATCCCGGCCGAACTGATCCGTACCGAAAATGTGCAAAAGGCTGGGCGGCTGGAGCTTTAAAGAACCCTGCATGGCCTCCGGATCATAAGGGGTCCAGACGAATCCCAGCAGGATCAAAGCCAGCATGAAAACCGTGATCACTGCACCAAGTATGAAATTACAGGAGGTTATCTTTCGTTTCATGTTTTGCCCACTCCTTTCCCGCTCACACCTCAATCCGTTTGTCCAGTCTATGATACAGCAAGTCCACCAGCGTATTCATCACCAGTGTCACCACCGCGATCAGTACGATGATCGCCTCCACCACCGGATAGTCCCGTTTGGAGATCGAACCGATCAGAGTCCTGCCAATCCCCGGAATCCCGAAGACATGCTCCACAACGATACTGTTTGCGATCATATCGGCAACCGCCATCCCCAGAAATGTGACCACCGGGACGATCCCGTTCCGGAATGCGTGGCACAGCAGAACCCTCCAGGGGCTGTTGCCCCGGCTGTAGGCAGTCCGCACATAATCCTGGTGCATTTCCGCGATCAGAGAGTTCCGAAGCATTTTCGTTGTCATAGCGGCCCTGGGAAGAGCGATCGCCAGAGACGGAAGGATCAGATAACTAAGAAACCCGGACATGCTCTCCGTATAAGACACATATCCTCCCGGAGTAAACCAGCGGAATACCAGTCCGAAGATCACGGTGAATATGATCCCGATGAAAAACGGCGGGATCGACATAGTCACCTGATTGAGGATCAAAAACATCCGGTCAAAAAAATGGTTCTCATACCGGACACTTAGAATACTCACCGGAACCGACAAAAGCAGCGTAAAGCAAAATGCAAGAACCGTCATGGCAACCGTGATAGGAAGTTTATCCCCGATCATCTCCCGGACCGAGATCTGATAAAAGTAGGAAATGCCCATATCCCCTGTCAGGAAATCCTTTCCCCACTGTACATAGCGCTCCGTCAGGGGGCGGTTGAGCCCCATTTCCTCACGCAGTGCCTGCACTTTGCTTTCCGTTGCTTCCGTGCCCAGGATGGTCCTGGCCGGATCCCCCGGGATCACTTCAAACGCAAAGAAGGCAAGTATGCTGACAATTAATAATGTGATTATAAGACCAATAATTTTTTTGATAATATATTTCATACCTGCCTCCTGTTGTTTTTTCTATACACCATTTTCATACAGACACCACTGTGCCTGTATCTGTTTAATCCTTTCGGAAATGTACAGAATATGCATCCTACTCTACCGCATAAACAGTAGACATATCCTGTACATACAGCGGATAGAACTTATATCCGTCGAACCGGTCGCTGATCGCGACCATATTTGCCAGATCCTGGATATATACGTTTGCCGCGCGCTCGGTCAGGATTCCTTCCGCCTCTTTATACAGCTTTACCTTCTCCTCTTCATCTGTGGTCGCGATCGCTTCCTGGAAGACCCTGTCATATTCCTCATCGCTGAACTTGATGAAATTCCCGTGGCCATCTGTCGTAAAGCGTTCCAGCATTGCCCGGGCGGACAGATTGGAAGCGTCCACTCCGACCACTGTAGATTCAAATTCGCTGTTGGCATAGACATCCTCCAGCCATGCTTCCCACTCTACCGGCTTGATGGTCGCATTGACGCCGATATTTTTCAGCTGCTCCACGATCACCTGTGCCGTGTCCACATGGGGCTTGTCCGCCGCGCTGACCGTGATCTCCAGATCAAATCCGTCGGCATATCCTGCTTCCTTCAGAAGATCCTTTGCCTTCTCATAGTCTTGCTCATAGTAAGTGGAATATTCCTCGTCAAAATACTTTTTCAGCCCCGGATACATGCTGGTTCCGATCCGCACGCCTTTTCCGTCCGCGATCATATCCATGATCTCCTGGGGATCAATGGCATAGCAGAGCGCCTGCCGTACTTTCTCGTTATTCAGCGGTTCCACGGAATTGTTCAGATACAATGCCTGCACCAGGTTCATGGTTCCTTCTTCCACATGGAAGCCTTCTGTCAGCTCCGCCGCCTGACTGGTCGTCAGTCGCATGGCCATATCGATCGAACCGCCTTTTAAGTTGGTCACCAGCATATCAGCATCCGCTACTACCCGAAATTCCACCTCATCCAGATGCGCCTTCTCACCCCAGTAATCCTCATTTTTCACAATGATCACATTTTCCTGAGGATTCCTGGAATCGTACTTGAAGGGGCCGGTCCCGATGGGATCCGTCTCCAACTCTTCATAATCCTTCGGCACGATGGCGGTGGTCATGTACGCCAAAAATTCCGTATTGGCCTCTGACAAATGGATCTCTACCGTCTTCTCATCCGGGATCTCCACACTCTCTACAATAGAATACGCCGATACCAATGGATCCCCATTTGACGTATCGGCGCATTTATCAATTGAATATTTAACATCCTCAGCAGTCACAGTGTTCCCATTGTGAAACTTCACGCCTTCGCGGAGTGTAAATGTATACACCTTCGCGTCCTCGGAAATCTCGTAGGATTCTGCGAGTGCTTCGATCAAATTACCATCACTGTCCGGCTTTACCAGACCTTCGTAAATGTTAAATAAAACCTCTTTTGTTCCTGCCGATACTGCTCTGTGTGGGTCAAGACTGTCGAGATCCTGGGAAATACCAACCTTGATACTTCCACCCTCGACCGGGTTTTTACTCTTCGGAAGCTCATTCTCCGTTGTAGACTCGGGCTCCTTCTTGTCACCTGAGCATCCGCTCAGTGCAACAGATACTGCCATCGTAAGCATCAAAAGAATACTTGTGATTCTTCTTTTCATGTTTTGTCTCCTTCTTCAAATAACCTCCATTATTAAATTGTCAATTTTATTTTAAAGTAAGAAACGCGGTTTGGCAAGTTTTTATTTGGGTACAATTTTATCTCCATATTTTCCGCAATGCAAAAACCCACCATTCCCTTGTTTCAGTTTCCCTTCATCCGATAATTTACTGAATTCATTTTCTATCCTGCTGATTATATCAACAGTTATACTCAACCGATGATGTCCGGGCAAAATCCGTTTTATACTTAGATATGGTACATCTTTAATAATTACAACTGTATCCAGCGTCAGAGATGGACAATTTTTCATGAAATTGGTCATATTTATCTTGAACATTTTGAAGGTGATTTTATGACATATAAGGAAAAAGAGGCAGAAGCCCTTTTTTGCTAAATACAGTATTGCGCCTCCACCATTAATTAATATTACAAATTGTAAATCCCCTTCGGATATTGCTGACAATTTTTACGTTTGTCCGCACCCTCTCTTGTCATTATGCACAATTTTTCCCTCTCATTTCACAGCACTTTTCACATATTTTTCAAAACATCTTGACATCAATCATAAGCCGCCTTATAATGACACCTAGAAATTAGCTTGTATAAGTTCATGATCGGATGAGCGTGTCTACCAACTGCCGTAACAGTTGACTACAAGTCTTTGGGATACCCGAAGATTTTTAGTTGATTGTTACGGCAGTTTTTATGTTTCCATAAATTTGGCTGCCGACATGGGAAACGAAACCTGACACGTCTGTCATATGCATATTCCTTTGCGCGCGGGATAGTGCAATTTCTGTTTTCATCCGACGCATATCAGTCCGATATTTTCGCAGATACACGCCATTCCATTCATGAGTCTTATCTGATCGGTATACTGACATACCGACGCAATTTCACACAGCAAAATTTAAACACGATTTATTTCAGTAAAAGTCCCCGCAGCAAGTTTCGAGGGAATAAATTTGGAGGAAAATCATGAGCAGTTTATTGATTAAAAATGCTTCTGCCATTGTAACCTGTGATAAAAATGATGCCGTATTAGAGGATTCCCATATCCTGATTGAGGACGGCGTCATTACATACATGGGCTGTGAGCCTAAGTCAGCGGACGAGACCATCGACGCTGCCGGCTGTATCGTCTATCCCGGATTGATCAACACGCACCATCACCTTTACCAGACGTTCAGCCGGAATCTGCCCCAGGTGCAGAATATGGAGCTGTTTGACTGGCTGACCACGCTCTACGAGATCTGGAAAAACCTGGACGGCGACATCATTTACCAAAGCTCCATAACCGGGATGGGCGAATTGTTAAAGACAGGCTGTACCACCTGCTTTGACCATCATTACGTCTTTCCCGGCGGCAATTCCGGGACGCTTCTGGAATCCCAGTTTGCCGCGGCACGGGAGCTGGGCATCCGGTTCTACGCATCCAGGGGAAGCATGGACCTGAGCAAAAAGGACGGAGGACTGCCGCCGGACAGCGTGGTTCAGACCGTGGATGAGATCTTAAAGGATTCCAGCAATGCGGTGGAAAAGTACCACAACCCTGCGCCATTTTCCATGGAAATGGTGGCGCTGGCGCCCTGCTCTCCGTTCAGCGCCGGCGAGGAGCTCTATCGGCAGTCCGCTATCCTAGCGCGTGACCTGGGAGTACGGCTGCATACCCATCTGTGTGAGACCATAGATGAAGAAAACTACGTACTCGGAAAATATGGGAAGCGTCCTCTGGCCTACATGGCAGACATGGATTGGGTCGGAAATGATGTGTGGTACGCACATGGAATCCATTTTAACGATGAGGAACTGACGCTGTTGGCAAAAACCGGAACCGGTGTCGCGCACTGCCCCATCTCCAACATGAAGCTGTCCTCCGGCATCTGCCGGATCCCGGATATGCTGAGGCTGGGTGTTCCGGTTGGCCTGGCGGTAGACGGAAGCGCAAGCAACGACGGCTCCAATCTCCTAGAGGAACTGCGCACGGCATTCCTTCTGCACCGTCTTCATTCCAGCAAGCTGGCTCCCAGCGGATATGACGTGCTGAAAATAGCCACCAACGGCAGCGCAAAGGTGCTGGGCCGTGAGGACATCGGATCTCTGGAAACGGGAAAAGCAGGAGATCTGTTCCTGATCCGCAGAAACCGTCTGGAGCTGGTCGGCGCCGACCTGGATGTAAAGTCTATGCTCGGTACTGTCGGCATAAAGGGCGCAGTGGACTGTACCGTCGTAAATGGCCGGATTGTGGTGAAAAACGGGGAACTTGTAGGGATTGATGAGGAAAAAGAGATCCGCATCGGCCGAAAGCTGGTCAATGCTTACCTAAATGGGATCTGATCAAACGGTGTTACTATGAACAGCCAGGTAAAAATCAACAGGCAGATTCGCCAGGCGCAGCTTGTGAGAAGCTGTTTGATGATTTTTACAGAGGAGGATATAAATTATGAGTGAAATCCAAGAGACGAAAAACAAAAAAGAAAGAGACCGAGAAATGGTCTACCAGCTTGACGGAAGACCAGGGCTTGCCACAGCAGTTCCGCTGGGCCTGCAGCATGTACTTGCCATGTTTACATCCAACCTGGCCCCCATCCTGATCATTGCCGGGGTCTGCAGCTTATCCGGCGCCGATACGGTCATCATGGTGCAGTGCGCCATGTTCGTATCCGGCCTGACCACATTTATCCAGTTATACCCATTGAAACTTGGAAAGAATTATCAGGTGGGAGCAAAGCTTCCCATCGTAATGGGGACCTCGTTTACCTTCGTCCCCACCGCCTCCGCCATCGGGGCAGCAGGAGGGATCGGAGCTGTCCTGGGCGGCTGCATGGCGGGAAGCCTGGTAGAAGTATTTATGGGCTTCTTCTACAAATATATCCGCCGCTTTTTCCCGCCCCTGGTCGTAGGCTGTACCCTGGTCACCATCGGGGTCAACCTGCTGGGGATCGGCGTGGATTATTTTGCAGGCGGGGCAGGCGCCGCTGATTACGGCTCCCTGCAGAATCTCGGCGTGGCGTTCTTCGTGCTGGCCATTGTCATCCTGCTCCAGCGCTTTGGAAAGGGACTGGCCAAAAATTCCGCAATCCTGATCGGGCTGGTGGCAGGCTATGTTCTTGCCGCAGTTTTGGGGATGGTCGATACATCACCCATTGCGGATGCCAAATGGTTCGGCCTGCCGCTTCCGTTCCAGTTCCATCTGGAATTCCAGCTTCCGGCGATCCTCAGCTTCGCGGCGTTGTTTGTAACCTCCGGACTGGAAACCATCGGAAATACTTCCGGAATCACGATTGCGGGATTTGACCGGGAGGCAACGGAAAAAGAAACCTCCGGCGCCATCCTCGCGGATGCCCTCGGCTCTACAACCGCCGCCATCTTCAATGCGCTGCCGAACACTGCCTTCGGACAGAACGCAGGAATCGTTTCCATGACAAAGGTGGTCAACAGATGGTGCATTGCAACCGGTGCGTTTATCCTGATGATATCCGGGTTTTTCCCGAAGCTGGGCGCTCTGTTTTCAGCCATCCCCAATGCGGTACTCGGCGGAGCGATCATTACCGTATTCGGCATGATCCTGATCAACGGGATCAAGATGATCTCCAAAGCAGGCTTCAGCGAGAGAAATATTCTCGTGATGGGACTGACTTTCGCATTCGGCATGGGCGTACCCGGACACCCGGAGGCTGTCGCACAGCTTCCGTCGGCACTGCAGTTCATCTTTAATGATCCTGTTACGGCAACCTGTATTATCGCGATCCTGGCAAATATCCTGTTCCCGCTTAAGGATGAGAGCGATATTGCGAAGGCAAAGGAAGCCATGCTTGGATAAATCCGACTTGGGCGGGCCTGGCCTGGGCAAATCTGATTGGAACGTTTGTCCAAATGCATGGAACCTGCGGTTGTCGGTTTCTTTGCAGGCAATTGTGTAAAAAAGCAGCACATCCCCTCTGTAAATCCAGAAGAGACGTGCTGTTTTTTTCGTATTTCCAGTCAGGATCTGCCGCAAACGAATGCTATACAAATAGCACAGGATAAATTTGTAGATGATTTTGCGACAGTTCCATCGTTTCACTCATTACTTTACCGGAAGAAATTCAGGCTGATATGCCCCGGCCGCGATCATCCCGGCCAGTGCTGCCCCATATGCCGCTTCTTCCTTTTGCTCTGCCAGCTCCAGCCGCATGGAAAATCGTTCGGCCATGATCTCCTGCAAATGCCGGTTCCTGCGCAGCCCGTTTCCCGAAGCGATCATCGTCTTTTTTTCTCCGGCGATCCCCTTTTCCATTTTCAGGTACATCTGATACAGTTCATCGGCCATTCCCTCCAGGACGCCTCTTGTCAGGGCGCCGGGCGTAAAATTATCCGTTCCGATATTTCCAATGCTTCCCTTAAGCTCCGGGCAGTCTCTCGTCCCGGAAAAACGGGTATCTACGTTTAACCTTTCCTGCCCTTCCTCTTCTGTCTCCAGCAGATGCTCCATCATGCGGTAGGGATCCACATCCTCTGCGCCCATTGCCTTTCCTGTCTGTCTGAAAAAATCTGCCAGAAGCGCATAGGCTCTGCCGCCGCACAGGGAGGAACCGCAAAGGATACAGCTATCCTTGATGAACGGCCTTGTTTCCACCCCTTCTGCCGCAAAGTATTTCTCGGAGTAAACAGATACCTGGCCGCCGGTTCCCATGTTCACCAGAATAGAGTTCCGGACATTTCTCACAGAGCCAAAGAAACTCGCCTGATTGTCGCCTGTCGCGACGCAGACCGGAATTCCCCGGCAGTTCCCCAAAATCCGAAATTCATCCGTCACTTCCGGAAGCATTCCGCAATCCAGATGCAGATTGTCAAAGACCTCTTTTTGAAAGCGGCAATTCCGGACATCATAAAGCCCAAGCCCCGCCGCATTTCCCGCATGGAGCAGTGGGCTATTTCTCTCTGTCAGCACCATTCCCAGATAATCCGCGATCGTGCACAGGCTGACCGCCGTCTCAGGCACCAGCCCTGTCATACTGTTGTAGATATGGGTTGCCATCCCGTAACCGGTATATAGCTTAACACCATATGTCTCTTCCAGCATCCCGCAGACACTTCTGCCGGCCCCGCATGGTATATTTCCTCTTCCATCCTGCCAGGTATATAAAGGGCTGACATGCCGGCCTTCCTGATCCGTATAGACGATTCCGTGCATCTGTCCCGTCAGTCCGATCACTCCGATATCTGGATATTCTTTCAGGATATCCTCCAGCAGTTCTTCGGACTTTCTCAGGATCACCGCCGGGTCCTGAAGCTTTTCCCAGGGATTTTCGGTTTCTATAAAGCTGCCGTTGCTGATCGTAAAGGATTTTTCCACCCTTCTTGAATCGCTCTCCGCAACGACCGCGCTGATCGTTGTGGTCCCGATGTCAATTCCTATCGCTCTCATGATGTACCTCCGTTTTTCCGAGCGCGCACTCCCGAATCAGGAAGCACACCTTACCTTGCATTTCTTTTTCCAGCAGGCGATTCCATATTTGATAACCGTATCCATGCCGTCTTCTATCAGCTTTGCGGCATATTCCTTTTTTTCAATCTGTCTCAGGGCCTCTTCACAGCCCGCCTCCAGGTCTCCATTATCCGAATACTTGATCTCGATCACGATCCCTGTCTCTTTTTCTCCTCCTGCCTCCACCAGTATATCGCTGTATCCTATCCCGGATTCTGCGTTAGAGCTGATTTCCCACTCTCCTCGGTAGCTTAATAAACCTAAAAGTATGCCGTGATAAAAATTTTCTTTTTTTTCCTTTTGTACTGCTGTATCCCGAATGCTGATCGTTTTCTTCAGATAAATATTAAACTGCTTCTCTATGGTGTCTGGATCCGCTTTGACAAACGCATCGCAAAATGCGTCTAATTTCATTTTATCTTTTCGTGTCTCATCATGAAACCAGTCCTGTATCTGTTCAATAAATATTTTTCGTATTTCCTGATTCGGTATGACCAATTGGTATATGCCTTCTTTTGCTTTTCCGCGTTTCGTCAGATACCCGGCAGTAAAAAGTATGCTCCAAACATGATCCACACTTCTGTACAGATCACGATATGTCAGTTCCTGTCTGATCTTTTTTCCTATGCTTTCCCCGCAGATCAGCTGCTCAATTTCCCTGCGGGTATTCTGACCGGCCATCTGCAGGAATTTTCGGATAATTTCATTGCCGCTTGTATTCATCCAGAAAGCCTGCGGTTCTGCGTCCGGTTCGGACATCAGCAGATCAACATAATTAATCACATCCCATGGACAGTATACATCTGCATTTCCAATACTATAACCATCATACCATTCTTTCACTTTCCGGTATGCATCCTCTACCCCATAGAATTTAAGAATCGCTCTCACTTCCTGGTCTGTGAAGCCAAAGTATTCATGGAACCGGACATTTGTAACCGAGAATACTTTAAAATTATTCAAGCCTGTAAAAATACTTTCTTTTGCAATCCGCAGACATCCTGTTAATATGGCAAACTTAAGGCTTTCATTTCCTTTCAATGCCCGGCTGAACATATTTCGTATCAAGCTGACCATCTCATCATAATAGCCTCCCTGATCCGATTTATCCAGCGGAACATCATACTCATCAATCAGCAGGATCACTTTTTGTCCATAATGCTTACAAAGAAGCCGGGACAGAATCCAAAGGCTGCTCCTGAGCACTTCCTCGGACATGATAAATCCCTGCTGCCCCTTCGGATCAATCTTGATCAACTGCGCATACTGCTTTTTTTCCTCTTCCGTAAGCCGGCTGCTCTCCATCAGAAATGAAAATCTAAGCGCCTCATTTCCAACCACAGAACACAATGCGTCTTTTGCACCTTCATAATCTCTGGCTTCCGTATCCTTCAAAGTAACGGCAATGACCGGGAACTTTCCCATAAACTTCTGGCACAGCTCTGATTCTTTCGCAATCTCCAATCCGTCAAAAAGCGTACTGTCGCATCCATACTCAAAGAATGCTTTCAACATATTCATATTCAGCGTTTTTCCGAATCTCCTTGGGCGGGTGAACAGATTCACTTCCCCCCAATGATTCAATAACTCTGTTATCAATCCAGTTTTATCCACGTAGTAAAAATTTTCTGTCCGAAGTTTTTCAAAATTATCAATACCGACCGGCAGCTTTTTCATATCTTCTCCTGTTCCATTGTAGTCATACTTATGAAATGTCTCCATACAGTTTCTTAGCTTAAACAGTATTTTAGCATTATCAATTCAGCTGTGCAATGAAATTATTGATTTTATCTTGTCCGAAACATCAGGCAGTCTTTCTATATGACCTGCCTGATGTTTTGAGTCTGCTATTTTTTAATCCCAGATAATGAACTTCATGAATCTTTTTACCGCATTGAACACTTTTGCGGACAAATATGCCTTTGCCAGTTTTTTCTTGGAATAGCACCAGACCGGATTTTCTTTTGTTTTATCTGTCAGGAATCTGGTAAAGAACTGTTCCCAACTGGCATATTCACTACTGTCGATATATTCTTCCGGCTGCTGAAGGATTGATGTACTATTGATTTGCCGAAACACATTCTATATGTTTTTGTTTGGAGAATTCTGTAAAAAACTGATAGCCGCTGTTCGAGCCAAATCTTCTGTACTCACGAATCAGATCAATCAATACCGTTTTTCCAGAACCGCTGTCTCCTGTAAAAATCGTAATGTTTCTTTTTATCCGGAAGTCGTATTTCACCTTCCTGGTTTCTACAATTACCCTGTACGCACCTTTCATTTTTCGCTACTCCTCATAAATGATTGTAAGCATAACATACATCCTCATTTTTTCACAATGATAGCGATTCTGTACGGACCTGTAAACACTATGCTTTTATGTGCATCCTCCTGACCGATCAGCGTAGTATTCAGCCGGGATGTGACACGGAACCACTACGCTTCGATCGTAACCTCCCCAAATGCTTTCAAAAACTGCTTCCTCCCATACCCCGCGAACTCTACTTCCACCATCATCTCGTCTTCCGACACCAGGATTCCCTCCCCATACTTCGGGTGTCTTGCATGCTTCACGGCTGTTTTCTTCTCTTCCTCCTGCTCTCTTTTTTCCCGGATCTGTTCCTGAACCTCCCGGCGGAGCTGCTGCAGATTACTCCTCTTCTCCCCCTCACTGCGCAGCTGCTCCCACTCCAGGAGGTGAGGCGGGAGCATCCGCAGATATCGGCTGTATTCCCCGGAAACCCTGGGCTCTCCCGGGTTGGTATAGTAGGACAGTTCCAGTTCATCCTTCGCCCGGGTCATCCCCACGAAGAACAGTCTCCGCTCCTCTTCCTCCTGCTCCATACTCTGGCTGTGAAGCGGGATCAGCCCCTGGTTCATCCCGATCAGGAATACAGTCTCAAATTCCAGCCCTTTTGATGCATGCAACGTCATCAGCTTCACAGTATCTCTGAGAAAAGTAGCATTCCCGATTTCATCATGATTTCCTGTAAAATCACTCTCTTCCGTTTCTCCATCCCCGCTCAGCAGATTCACCCCATACAGCGCCGACCGATTCACAAATTCCCTGGTTCCATCAATCAGTCCGCAGTCTTTTTCTCTGCAATATCGGCAGATTTTTTCCAGAAGCTTTAACACCAGCTTTTCATCCTCGTAATAGGAAGATGCCGTCGGATGTAGCGCTTCCTTCAATCCAAAATACGCAAATACCTCCGCTGCCCCGGGAACTGTTTCGCTTTTCTTCCATTCTTCCTGCTCCTGAAACTCCATCATCCTCCGGTACAGCAGAACACTGTCCCGTTTTTGTTCCTGAATGATCTTCTTCGCTTTCGCCCGGGTACACTTTTCCCCGTACTGCGGATCGGCAAGCACATCCATCCCCACCTGCCCATCCGCAGGATTGACAGAAAACCGCAGCACCCTGATCAGCCAGTCCAGTACCGGAATATCCCTGACAGTCTTCCGTACAGATACTTCATAGGGGATCTGCTGCCTCTCAAATACCTTTTCCAAAATCTCCGACTGTTTCTGCAACCGGTAAAATACCGCGATCTCACCGTATGCCCTGCCGCTGTCATGAAGCGCGCAGATCCGCTCCGCCAGGTATTCCGCCTCCTGAAATGGATCATAGTGGTTCTTTACAATGATCTTTTCCCCTGTCTCCCGGCTGCTCTGGATTCCTGTGCCGGACTGCAGGAATCGGTTTGCCGCTTCCAAGATGGATGCGCTGGAACGGTAATTGACAGGAAGGGACAGCTCCTTTGCCTGAAAACGATGTTTCAGAAGATAGAACATATTCTCCCCCGTTCCCCGCCAGCTATAGATCACCTGATTCGGATCGCCCACCGCAAACAGTCTGGTATCTTTCTCTTTCAGGGCTTCCAGAAATTCAATCTGCAGCGCATCGCTGTCCTGTACTTCATCCACGATGATCCATTGCGGATGCCAAAGCGATGCCGGCTTTTCCCCATATTCCCCCGGCAATTCCTTTGTCCGTCCTTCCCTGGTATATGACATTTCCTTTTCTGATACAGGATTCCCCGTTCTCCCGGCCAGCAGCAATTTTGTGCACACCCGCAGCAAATCGGAAAAAGACATTTTATTCTGCTGCTTCTTTTCCGCTTCCAGCAGCGGATACAGCAAAAACAGATCGTCCTTATATCTGCTGCTTTCCTTGCCCCGCAGATATCCCTGATACTCCTGCTCCAGACGTTTTTTCAATCGGTTCTTGTACTTCACCTTCAGCTTTTGCGCCGCGATCACCTCCGCCGCCAGATCCGCCTCTTCATCCGGACTGATCACCGTGAACTCCCGGTTCCATCCCATCTGCTCCACGGGAAGTTGATTTTTCAGCAAATGCAGCGCCACACTGTGAAATGTACCGAATCCCCGCACCTGCTCCCCGGACAGGCCGTTTTCCTTTTTTCTCAGCCTGCCGATGATCTCATCCGCCGCCTTATTGGTAAACGTCAGAACAACCATCTCTTCTAACGGAACCGATCTTTCATAATGCAGATACAGGATTTTCGCGATCAGCACCGTGGTCTTCCCGCTGCCCACATTGGCATTCACAACACAAGACGGCGACTCGTCCAGCACCGCTTCCATCTGATATGGATTCAGATGCTTCCACTCTTCTTTAAAATCTGTCTTCATCAATTCTCGATTCTTTCTTTTTTTCTACATCAACAAGTAAGAAATCTTCCCTGCCTGCGTTCATACCAATCCCCGGCACAAACAATCATATTTTCATATAATGTCTCTGCAGCTTTTCCTTTCGCTTTTTGTTCTCTTCTGTATTCTCCTCCGCAGTCACTTCCACCTTCATATCAGTTGGACACTGTGCATGCCTGCGCAGTATGCTTTCTATTTCCTGCATATTTTCTGATTCCTGCAACCATGTTTTATAGAATGCGTTCTCAACCGTCAACACCAAGCAATGCCCGGACACTTCCACACGTTTTACGGTCTGCAGGAAGGCCGCGCCGTCTTCTCCATTTTGCGCCGCATTTTCGCAAAGCTCTGCCCATTGTTCCGGCAATTTTGAAAATGCATATTCTTTTCGAACGATCGGCCGCTCCTTCTCCACATATTTCCCGCCGTACTGAGGCGGTTCGCTCTTTTCTTTCAGATTTTTCAGCCCCCACAGTACCATGTTCTTGTCCAGGCTGTAATCCCCCACGCAGGCAGGACAGCCATTTTCACAGGCGCACCCGCTGACCATGCGGATGGCATTGTCAATGATCTGCGGCACCAGATCATAAATTTTTTCCGAATATCCCAGGCCGCCCTCATACCTGTCATAGATATACAGCGCAGCCTGCTGCCCGAACGCATTCGGCTCCTGAGAATGCGCCGGGCCGGACTGATATCCCTCCTCAGATTTTGTATTCAGAGGCATGATCTCATTGTCCAGGCTCGCTGCTTCTTTCGGCGCACGTTCATTTCCGGCATCTCCGGAGTCCTCCCGGAGCATCACGCCGCTGGAGATCACTGCGTCAATGTCCTCCCGTGCCGTCATTGTAACCATCATAGCCGCATTCTTTATGGCATGGGAAATGCCTTCGAAATGGTCATTCAGCACCATCTCCCCAGCCGCGTTCGGCAGCAGCAGGCTATGGTACACTTCGATCACATTCTGAGGAATCTCCATCCAGGTACTCTCGGTATCATAATCCTTCTGCAGGACCTCCGGAAGCTGCACATATCCCAGGTTCTGATGATTATGGAACTGCAGCTTCTTGAACATGCAGATCATTTCATTGATATTGATGTCCCCAAAATGTACCCGCATCCGCCCAAATTCCGTCTCTTCAAATACCTGCAGGATCTTCGTATCCATTTCCCCGGCCGGAACCGTATAGTAATTTCCGGAAAATGGGACAGCTGCGGCAGTCCGGCTGACCAGATCCAGCGTCAGTACCTCGTAAAGCGCTCCCTCATGCATATAGACCGCCCCCGGATGCAGTTCGTGATAGGCCTGGGATTCGTCCATTTCCGTGATCACTCTTGAACCGTATGGCTCCTGGATCTGCTGTCCGGATTCCCCGCTTTCATCCAGGATCAGCTTAAACCGCGTCTGATCCATATTCCGCAGGCTGTAATCCCCTGCCGGAAATGCCGGTCCGGCCCAGGCGAAGCGTCCGGAAATCGATTTTACCTCTTCCGCGTTCAGCAGCACCGGAAGGATCTCCCCCAGATCCGGAAACAGTCCGATATCATCCATCGTCAGCGGCATTTCCGCCGCAGCCGCACGGACATGGGACAGCTCGATCAGCAGATTGTTCGGATCCACAATGGCATTTTCGCTCTGCCTGGAAAAGAGCCATTCCGGATCGACCGCAATGTACTGGTCAAAGGGCTGGTTCGCAAGGATCAGATAGTTGACACATTTTTCCCCGTTTCTCCCGGCCCGCCCGGTCTGCTGCCAGAAGGAAGCCCGGGTTCCCGGATAGCCGGCAAGCACCGTGGAATCCAGCTTCCCAATGTCGATACCCAACTCCAGCGCATTGGTCGAGACCAGTCCGGACAACTCCCCTTCCAGCATCTTCCGCTCGATTTCCTTTCGTTCCAGCGGCGTATATCCGCCCCGGTAGCCCGCAATCCGGCTGCTTCCTTCGTTCCCCAAAAATTCAGCCATATCCAGCTTGTCCCTGGTTTCCTTTAAAATGACCTCCACATTTCTCCGTGATCTCGCAAACGCAATGAAATTCCGCTCGTTTTCCACCAACCGGCAGACCACCTCCGACGCAATGGACGAAGCCGACTTTCTCCCGTATATCTTGTCATGGGAGCCCTTGATCAGGGGAGGCTGAATGATCCGATATTCCTTTTCCGGAGCCGGAGAACCATCCTGATCGATCAGCGCAAACGAGGCCCCGCAGATCAGTTCCGCCAGTTCCACCGGATTTGCAATGGTAGCCGAGCTGCAGAGAAACTGCGGCGCGGACTGATAATAATTGCAGATCCGTTTCATACGGCGGAAGAGATTGGTCAAGTGTGCGCCGAAGGCACCCCGGTAGCTATGCAGTTCATCGATCACTATGTATTTCAGATTGGAAAAAATAAAATCGAATCCGTATTTGCTGTGGTTCGGAAGAAACGCAGAGTTCAGCATTTCCGGATTGGTCAGGATGATATTGGCACTTTTGCGGATCCGGCTGCGCTCTGCCGGCGCAGTGTCTCCGTCGTATACCCCTGCCGAGATCCGCCCCGGGCCGAAGTATTCCAGGATCGGCTGTATCGCCCGGTACTGGTCGCTGGCAAGCGCCTTGGTAGGATAGATAAACACCGCTCTTGTCAGCGGGTTTTCCAGAATCCGCTGCAGAACCGGCAGGAGAAAGCTGAGTGTCTTGCCGCTGGCGGTTGAGGTTGTGATGACCGCGTTTGCGCCGCTTATTGCCGTCTCATACATCTCCGCCTGGTGGGTATAGAGCCGGGGGATGCCGCGTGTATTCAGATATTCCCGAATCTCCCCACACAGAGAATCCGGAAAATCCGCATAATTCGCAGATTTTTCCGGGATGATCTTTCTGTAGATTGTTAGGTTGTCCATCGCTGTTCCTCCCCTTATTCTCGCCCAACGTCATTTTACAATTCCCTGTTCTACCGGTGCAATCGGATATTTCCCATAGTCTTTATCCTTATTCCATTCTTCTATGGAAACAACATCCAGCTTTTCTATCAGCTTTCTGCCATTTCCTATCTTCTCCTGGAGGGCAAACGGCAATTCCAGCTTCAACCTGTTACGCAGCCTTTTACGCATTGTTACATCTCCATTTGGAAATTCCAGAATATAAACATACGATACCGGCTTTGTCTTATCCAACAGCCTCAAATAATGCAGCGAATCATAAAATTTCCGTATGGCAGCAGAAACCTTTTTATCCTCCATTGGATTAAATGCTCCCGGATTCACCGCTCCCGAAATATTCGCATTTTTATATTCTACTAAAAGAATCTCTGTGCTGTTTTCAATCACAAAATCCACATCATTGATATGTAAACCTGCTTCATAATAATCTCCGTGCATCTGATCGGAAGCCCATACAGCATCGGTACAGTCAATGCCGTATACGCCATTCTCTTCCACAAATATTTTCGACATAATATCCTCACTGTTCATACACTTCATCCAGAAGCTTATTGTCGGCAATCATAATATGATTCGGTCCCAGTTCTTCCATTCTATATGCTGATCTGCTGTATATCTCATTGCCATATTTTTCCTGCTCAAGGTATAATTTCTGCAGTGCACCGGGCAATTCCGAACTTCCTCTATACAGATTATGGAACATAACCTGTTCTTTTTCCGTGCGCCGGATTTCCAAATATTTTGCAAAATTGTAATTATGCGTTGCCGCAAAAATCTGAACTCCATTCTTCTGTAATTCCAATAATATTTCAGCAACAAGCGGGTACAATTCTGGATTCAGATTTGCCTCCGGTTCGTCCCACAGAAGAACTGTACCGCTTTCCAACAGGCCGTTCCGGATCAGCTTCCATAATAGGCCTAGTTTCCGCAGTCCCTCTGCTTCAAGAGAAAAATCAATCTTTCGCCCATCCTTTTTTACCACATAGAAGGAATCCTCTTCCAGAATCACCGTACCGTCAATCGCATCACTTATTTTATTCAGGATGCCGCTCATAGCAGCCGGAATTTCTCGTGTTTCCGGCAGCGATGCATTTACAATAATGTCAACCTGTGTACCGTCAAAGGGCATACTGTATTTTTGATTCATAGCCAGAAAGCCTTTGGAATGGGAAAGCATTTCCGTTGTCGGGATAAATACGGATTGGATATTGAGTCCCAGCCATTCGTCATAATGGAAAATCCCGTTATGAGAAAGGCTGTCCTCAAAACTGTGCTCTCCGTCAGAAATCTTATAATAACAAAAATCTTCCTTATTCGTCGTGTTCTTTAACGCTTCGTTATCTTTCAGTTTATCTGAGAAAAAATGCAGCAAACGATTTGTCTTTCTTTCATCCGTCTGTTCATTGGACCATTGGGTGGCTGCATAGATCATCTTAAGCAATGTGGTCTTTCCCACTCCATTTTCGCCGATCAAAACATTGATTCCATCGCAAAATTCCAGTTGGAATGCATCGCGGAGCACATCCCCTGCTTTTATTCCGGTCTTGCAATCATCATTCTGATTTCTCCACTGCCGTCTAAATACCATAACATTCATGACTTCGATTGACTTAATTGCCATATATACCAGCCTCCATCTGTTTCCCAGAAACTGTTGGGAAATATCTTAATATCTGTGTAAATACATTGCTGTTCATATAGTGTCGTACACTCGCCGCACGGCATCCGGCCAGAGTGTAAACAATAACGTAAATACGGAGCAGATATTAAAATTATATCATATGCCTCCCCGCTTGTGTGAAAATATTTTGTCATTCAGAAAAAGTCCATCTGCCCTCTCCGCCCCATCACTGCATTGACCAGATGCCATACAGCGAATGCACGGCACCGTGTCAACCTGATCAAGATTTCTGCGGGAACTCCCCGTCCACCGCCGTCTGCGCCGGCCCGTCGATCAGTCTTCCCCGATAGTCAAACCTGGATCCATGGCACGGGCAGTCCCAGCTTTTCTCATCCGGATTCCAGGTCAGCTGACAGCCCATGTGGGGACATTTTACGGACACTGCAAATACCTGACCATCCTCCGCTTTATAGACTCCAGCCTTTTCCCCGTGGTACTCTACCACCCCGCCGTGTCCCGGTTTTAACTGATCCAGCTTTTCCTTCGGAGGAATCAATTTTTGTTTCAATAAATTCGCTGCCACATAGGTTCCTTCCGTAAGAAAGGGTTTCGCGGACGTCACAGGATGAAGTCTCTGGGAAGAAAATACCTCCCCGCATGGATTTTCCCGTCTGCAGATCTGATCTGTGAGCAGCACAGCGGCGGCCATAGACGAAGTCATCCCCCACTTTCCGAATCCGGTTGCTACAAACCAATCCTCCGTCTTCCTTCCAAACTGCCCGATATACGGAATCCCGTCCAATGTCATACAGTCCTGCGCGGACCATGGGATCACATTTTCTTCTTTGTTCCAGCACTTTTCCGGCCAATACATTTCCGCCTGATGCAGCAGAAATTCATACTGCCCTCCCATGGGATTTTCCCCGGTCCTGTGGTTTCCTCCTCCCAGCAGCAGCATGTCCCCGGCAGGCCGGAAGGACAGCCCGTCCCGGTCAATGCCAAGGTACATCCCATGCAGGGTCTGCGCTTCTTTCAATGCCAGAACATAACTCCGTTCCTGGTGCATCCGCAGGAAATAATACCCGGGCCGGTTGACAAATGGATAATGGCAGGCGAATACTACCTTTTCCGCCTCCACGGTCCCCCTGCTTGTTGTCAAAAGGTGCGGCTTCATCCGCAGCACCTTTGTTTTCTCATAAACCTGGAGATTTTCCGCAATGGCCTGGAGAAATTTCAGCGGATGAAAGCATGCCTGGTCATAACAGAACAGAGCTTCCTCCACTGCAAACGGAAGCTCTGTCCTTTTTTTCAGTTCTACAGGCAGCCCCAGCTCCTTTGCCGCATAGTATTCGTCCCGCAGCGTCCTGCCGTTTTCCTTCGTATACAGACAGGCAGGACATTCCTCCCAGTCGCAGTCGATCTTATATTTATCAATCAGGATCTTGTACCTCCTGATCGCCTCCTGATTGATCTTTGCGTATTGCTCCGCCTGTTTTTTGCCTGCGCATTTCATAAGCTTCTGGTAGATCAGGCCGTGCTGTGACGTCACCTTTGCCGTTGTATGCCCGGTCTGTCCGCTCCCGATCCGGTCCGCCTCCAGAACGACGCACTGCCGCCCGCTCTGCTCCAGAAAATGAGCCGTCAGTATCCCGGCCAGCCCGCCTCCTACGATTGCAATATCCGTGCTGATATTTCCAGGCAGCTCCGGCCTCGCCGGTATGGCTGTGGACCGCTGCCAGATTGATTCCCTATGCATGCCGCTGCACCTCTCTTATATGATCGTCTGTTGCCGTCTTCCATTTGGAACTGTCAGCCTCACAGCAGATCAAATGGAATAGTATAAAATCCTCTATCATGATCGGCTGACAGCCTTTCCGTTTAGCATGCGCAGATTTCCATAAAATATGTCACTGAAACTGTAAAAATTCAGCCTGGATGGTTGAATGTACTAACAGGATCGTGCCATATGAATATCCATTCGTAAGCACCGTGAAATTCCTTGTTGAAATACTGTGAACAGCTGTACTATAATCTAATAAGAGGAACATTGCTGATCGCAGTCCGTACAAAAAAACAGGGAGCTTAACTATGATAAATTATACATTTGCCAGAGAAATTTTTGAATCCTACTTAAATGATTATGACCGCGCGGATGACAAGGTTCGTTTAAAGATCATCCATACCTACGGCGTTGTGGGACAGGCCGCGGGTATTGCCCGGCGGATGCGGCTTTCTGATGAAGATGCAGAACTGGCGAAGCTGATCGCCCTCCTCCATGATCTGGGCCGTTTTGAACAGCTTCGGCGTTTTGACAGCTTCGAACCTGATACGATGGACCATGCGGCCTATGGAGTGCAGGTCCTCTTTGAGGAACACAGGATCCGAAAATTCCTGCCGGAAAATACCTGGGACCCCATTATCCGTACCGCCATTGCAAAGCACAGCGATTACTGCCTGTCCGGTGTGACCGATACCAGAACTCTGCTCCACGCCCGGATCATCCGTGACGCGGACAAGCTGGACAACTGCCGGGTAAAGCTGGCCGATGCCACGGAAACATTTCTCGGA
Organism: Lachnospiraceae bacterium; assembly: GCA_910573785.1. Classification (GTDB taxonomy): domain Bacteria; phylum Bacillota; class Clostridia; order Lachnospirales; family Lachnospiraceae; genus Schaedlerella. Next base: position 83,987 of record CAJSZT010000018.1, read on the forward strand.
GCTTCCCCGGAAGAAATCGGGGCACAGGAGATCACTTCCGCGATCTATGCTTCTATATTCCGAAACCAGTGCATCCTCTCCGCAGACCGCAAGACTCTGATGGATTATTGGGTCTCGTATATTGCCTATTTTTTTGATATTAACTTTCGGGAAAGTATGGATATCATTGTAGAAAATGATTATATCTCCAGGATCATCCAACGGATTCCCTATTCGAATCCGAACACGGCGAAACAGATGAATGAGATTGAACATTATGTAAAAAACTATGCGGAAAGATTTTCCTAACCTGGAGAAACCAGAAAAGTTCTTAAAAAGATTTCCAACTGCAGGGTTGGAAATTTTTTTGCCGCTTTGTGCAAGAAATTGCTTCTAAACTGAAACTGCGCTTTCGTCACGTATAGGAACGGTGTTCCGAATATCAGCATATCCGGAACACCTCATGATCAAAAAAATATGGAAATCATCGGATCTCCCCACAGAACCGCGGCAGCCATGCCCGCACACAGGAACGGTCCGAATGCGATCCGGGTCTTTCGGTCTGCTTTTTTTATGAATAGCAGCCAGCTCCCATACGCCGCCCCCAAAAATACCGCAATCCCCAGTGCCAGCAGGCTGTATCTCCACCCCAGGAATACACCGCAGGCCGCCATGAGCTTTATATCCCCTCCGCCGAAAGCTCCCGGTACACACAATGTAAGCACCAGAAGCAGAAGGCTGGCGGAACACATGCCAAACAGCCGGTCCGGCAATCCGATCTCCGGAAAAAGAGGAATGGATAACAGACTGACACCCAATACGGCAAGCACAAGCTTATCCGGGATTGTCCTTGTTTTTCCATCAATCCATGCCGCTGCCGTCAGCACACCAAAAAACAGACACAGTATCACGGCTCTTCCCGCAGGATTCCATCGCTGTACAAACAGATCTGTATTTAAAATAAAATGATTGATCAAACGTAATTCTCCCTAAGCTCTCCAAAATCATTCCGCCAGCGTCCGGAACAGCCCCTTCACAGTCGGATAGATCTGACGGAACTTCTGATACCGCTCCTCATACTTCGCCACAAGCTCCGCCTCCGGCTCCACGGTATCTACCACCTTCACAAGCTTCTCTGCCGCTTCCTCCACACTGCTGTATTCTCCGCATCCCACCGCAGCCAGGATTGCGCCGCCGTATCCCGGGCCTTCCTCGCTTTCGATCACATCCACCTTCAGATTCATCACATTTGCAATGATCTTCTTCCAAAGCGGACTCTTTGCGCCGCCGCCGCAGATCTTGGTGCGCTCAATCCGAATCCCCAGGCTCCGGGCCACCTCCAGAGAATCCCTCAGTCCGAATGCCACGCCTTCCAGAACCGCCTGAGTCATATCCCCCCTGGTGGTATCCATGGTCATTCCGATAAAAGTCGCCCTTGCCTGCGGGTCATTATGCGGGGAGCGTTCTCCCATCAGATAAGGCAGATAGAACACCTGGTTCTCCCCCAGCTTTTGGATTGCTTCCTGCTCCTTTGCGTACTCCGTGGTTTTCAGGATCTCATCCATCCACCACTTGTTGCAGGATGCGGCGCTCAGCATACAGCCCATCAGATGATAATGTCCGTCCGCATGGTCGAAGGAATGAAGCGCATTGTTGGCATCCACTCCGAAGGACTTGCTGGAAATAAAGATGGTCCCGGAGGTTCCCAGGGAAATGTTGCACATCCCGTCGCCCACGGTTCCCGTTCCTACGGCTGCAGCCGCATTGTCTCCGGCCCCGGCAATGACCTTCACCTGCTCCGGCAGACCGAGTTCCTTGGCAAGCTCCTCCTTTACCGTGCCGACCGCTTCATAGCTTTCAAACAGCTTCGGAAGCTGTGCCTCCGTGATTCCGCAGATCTCCATCATTTCTTTTGACCAGCAGCGGTTCTGCACATTCAGAAGCAGCATGCCGGAGGCATCCGAATAATCCGTGCAATGTACGCCGCTCATCCGATAGGCAAGATAATCCTTGGGCAGCATGATCTTTACGATCTTTGCAAAATTTTCCGGTTCCTTTTCCTTCATCCAGAGGATCTTCGGTGCCGTAAATCCTGCAAATGCGATATTTGCCGTATATTCCGACAGCTTCTCCTTTCCGATCACCCCATTCAGATAATCCGTTTCCTTTCCTGTCCGTCCGTCATTCCAGAGGATCGCCGGACGTATGACCTGATCCCGTGCGTCCAATACGACCAGTCCGTGCATCTGTCCGCCGAAGCTGATACCTGCAATCTGGCTCTTATCGCAGTCCCGGATCAGTTCCTTGATTCCGCTGACAGACTGTGCATACCAGTCCTCCGGATTCTGCTCCGACCAGCCCGGATGCGGAAAATACAGCGGATACTCCTTCGAAACGATATTGTGGATCTTGCCCTTTTCGTCCATAAGAAGCAGCTTCACAGCCGAGGTGCCAAGATCTACTCCGATATATAACATCTGTTTTTCCTCTCTTTCTCCTGTCTGCAGAAAGCCTATGAGACACAGCATTTCTGCATACGATGATATGAAAGCGTGCCTGAATCCTGTTCAAACACGCTCTGAAAATAATCTCCAACTGCAGGTTGGATACTTCAAAGAGCCTCCAACCGTACAGTTGGAAATCTTTTTGTCCTGCTTCTTATTTCCACGGATTCTCTGTCGGATAGCGTACTCCCGCAGGCTGGTTATATCCGATTTCTTCTACCGGTACCCCGATATACTTAAACACCTCAAACAGCGGTTTTCCATAATTGCCGAATGCCACCGCGCCGTGATGCGGATAATTGCCCTCGATCAGAACATGGCGGTAGAATCTGCCCATCTCCTGGATCGCGAATACACCGATCGCGCCGAAGGAGCGGCTTGCTACCGGAAGCACCTCGCCCTGTGCAATGTATGCGCGCAGCTTGTTGTCCGCAGTGCTCTGCAAGCGGTAGAATGTGATGTCGCCGGGCTTGATATCGCCTTCCAGAGTTCCCTGCGTCACTTCCTCCGGGAGAGACCTTGCCATGATGAGCTGGTATCTCATCTCACAGAAGGACAGCTTGCTGGATGCCGTATTGCCGCAGTGGAAGCCCATGAAAGTATCCTTGTGGGTGTAGGAATACTTTCCTTCAATCTCTTCCTTGTACATATCTGCCGGAACGTTGTTGTTGATATCCAACAGCGTTACCGCATCCTGGCTGACTACGGTTCCGATAAATTCGCTCAGCGCCCCGTAAATATCTACCTCACAGGATACCGGGATCCCCTGTGCGGTCAAACGGCTGTTCACGTAGCAGGGTACGAATCCGAACTGGGTCTGGAACGCCGGCCAGCACTTGCCTGCAATCGCCACATATTTGCGGTAGCCCTTGTGGTCCTCGATCCAGTCCTTCAATGTGATCTCATACTGCGCCAGCTTTGCCAGGATCTCCGGCTTCTTATTGCCTGCGCCCAGCTCTTCTTCCATTTCTTTTACAACAGCCGGAATCCTTTCGTCTCCCGCATGCTTATTGAATGCCTCAAACAGATCCAGCTCGGAATTTTCCTCAATCTCCACGCCCAGGTTGTAAAGCTGCTGGATTGGAGCGTTGCATGCCAGGAAATTCAGCGGACGGGGTCCGAAGCTGATGATCTTTAAGCTGCTCAGACCAATGACCGCCCTTGCAATAGGACGGAATTCCGCGATCATATCCGCACATTCCTCCGCAGTCCCGATGGGATATTCCGGAATATACGCCTTTACACCGCGCAGCTTCAGATTGTAGCTGGCATTGAGCATACCGCAGTAAGCATCCCCTCTTCCCTGGATCAGGTTGCTCCCTGTCTCCTCCGCGGCGGCTACAAACATCTTCGGTCCGTCAAAATGCTTTGCAAGCAGGGTCTCAGAAATCTCCGGTCCGAAGTTTCCAAGGTATACTGCCAGAGCGTTGCAGCCTGCTTTTTTGATATCCTCCAGAGCCTGTACCATATGGATCTCACTTTCCACGATACAGATCGGACATTCATAGATATCCTCTTCCCCATATTTTGCCTTATAAGCCTTCATCAAGGCTTCCCTTCTGGATACGGAGAGGCTCTCCGGGAAACAATCTCTGCTCACTGCTACAACACCGATTTTCAATTCTGGCATATTCTTCATAATATGTACTCACCTTTCTTTTTTATTGATATCTGCCCGAAACTGTCCATAAACAGCTTCCTGGCTGCTCTGAACAGCCGCGGCAGCTCACCATACAGTCACAAAAACAACATCCGATCTCTCATACCCGAGGACACCCCATTATGGCTATCCGGCCGGTTCACAAGGTATCCTCCCCTACACAATACTGATATTCTCACCCTTCAGCCCGCAGAACGCGCCTTCAATCCCGGCTTCCGGATGCGCGATCAGCCATTTATTCTTTGCCGTGATCAGTCGTTCTTCCCCTGACTCTCCAATCGGGAAGGTCCGTTCCGTATTGGTCCCTGCCGGAAGGATCACCACGCAGCGGAATCCCCCTTCCACCGCCGTACAGGGCGCATAATGCAGGGTCGTGGCATACATCTCCACTGCCGTACCCGCAGGTACAAAAAATGCCTCCGCCAAAGAAGTCTCATACGTATAGTCCGCCTGGATATCCTGCTGAGCACCTAGGAGCAGGATCATGTCTGTCACTGCGATGTTGACCTCACTGGAACGGTGATATTCCAAAGCATTGAGCTTATGATTATCCCCGTTGCAGTATCCGATCTGGATGGGCAGTCCGCCAAAGGCACGGTTCCGAAAACTCTCTGCTTCCGGCAGCGCTTCCAGCTCTTCCACGGACGGAACGTAGATCACTTCTTTCGGCAGAGGTGTATGCTCCATCTCTTTCAGAATCCTGGCAAGGTCATAGCCTTCCAGAACCTTTCCATACCTGCCAAAGGAATGGTCTGTTACTTTCTGAATGTTCATCATGGTTCCTCCTTATATTTTTGTCAGTTTTCACTTCTATGAAACCATAATAACAATTTTTTTTATACTTATCGACCAATAAATTAGCTAATCCATGTCACTTTCTTGTCTTTTTCTGTCTCTGCATACCACGGTACTCACTGGGCAGCATCCCATACTTCTTCTGAAATGCCTTGGCCAGAGCCTTGCTGTTCGGAAATCCGTTGTTCATCGCGGTCTCGCTGATGGTATGCTCCGTATTGGCAAGCTCCTGAAACGCGCGCTCCACACGGATACTTTGCAGATATGACTTATAATTGATGCCCGCGTATTTTTGGAACATCCGCGACAGATAGGTAGGAGAATATCCAAAGATCTCCGCCAGCGCTTCCAGAGATAATTCCGACGCATAGTTTTCCTTGATGTAATCCGCAATCAGTGACAGACGGTTCAGCTTCTTGTGCCATTTTACCATATCCGGCGTCACATCGGTCTCCCGGTATTCCGTCACCAGAAGATAAAGCAGCATGTAGTACAGACCCTTTGCCTTCATCTCATATCCGCAAGCCCGTTCCTCGCAGGCCTCGAAGATATCCCCGATCAGCTTCATGACCTGCCCGTCCCGCGGCAGCGGATCGTGTGTGAACCGGATGAACTGCTCTCCGGTATAATAATCCTCAAATGTTTTCAACGGGATCTGCAGCACGATCGTCCGATTCGGTTCGGGCGAATCTACTGAGTGGATCTCATTGGAATTCACCAGCATAAATTTTCCTGTCCCCAGAGGAAATATCTCCTCATTCAGATAAAATTTTAATGCGCCCTCATATACCGCAAATAATTCTATGGACCTGTGCCAGTGCTTATCCCGAAAATAATTACCCTCCCCGCCTTCGAACAGAAATACTTTGAACGGAAGGCCCTGGTTCGGCATGATCAATTCATGACTAAATTCCATAATCTACACCACGTTTAATCTTCCTGATTCCTGTTAATAAACCATCTCGCAATATCGATTGCTTTATACTTTTTCATAACGGGCACCTTCTTTTTTACTATACTTCAGTAATTTTCTATTTCCTACTATATCACATGCCGGATATCATGTCAACGCCTTCCAGAACATATGTTCTTTAAATTTGATATACATTAAGTTGCCATCTATCCAATAAACCGTTATACTATATGTTTGAAAACAGATTATCGCACGCATATCGTTCCAATCCGGAGGTCCGCCATGAAATATGATTGCCTCATTATAGATGATGAAAAGCTCCTCGCAGACAGCACAGCCGAATATTTTAACCTGTTCGGCGTAAAAACGGCAGCGGCATACAGCGTATCCGAATGCCGGCAGTTTTTTCAGGAAAACGCCGCCCAGCTTCTTCTGCTGGACATCAACCTGGGGGACGGCAGCGGCTTTGAACTGTGCAGGGAGCTGCGCCAAAAGACAGACGTTCCCATCCTGTTCATCTCCGCTCGCACAAGCGATGACGACCAGATCGTCGCGCTCAATATCGGAGGCGATGACTATATACAAAAGCCCTATTCCCTGAGTGTCCTGCTTGCAAAAGTAAAAGTCGTTCTGAAACGATACGGCGAAGCCGCCGGCTCCGTCTACTCTGATGACTGGCTGACCGTTGATTTTGATACCAGGCAGGTAACCGCCGGAGGAAGCCCTGCCCGACTGACCGCGCTGGAATTCCGGCTGCTCTCTTACCTGATCCGGCATGAAAATAAGGTCATCTCAAAACAGGAGCTGTTTGAAAATGTCTGGGAGGATAAGTTCACAGGAGACGGAACGCTGAATGTGCATATTCGGAAAATACGGGAAGCCATTGAACGGACTCCCGGCAAGCCAGAATATATTCTTACGGTCTGGGGCGACGGCTACAGGTTTTGCGGAGGGCGAAAATGAAAACACACAGACTATTGATCAGCCTGATCTTCCTTTTTTCAGCAGAGATTGCCGCTCTGCTGATATTTGCGGTACAAACTCCTGATATGTCTCAGGACGCCATAGCCGTCAACGAAGCCATCCAATCCGTACAGGAACACTGGGCAGATTTAAAAAGCGCTTCCATGGACGAGACAAACCGGCAGCCCGGCAGCGAAATAGTTTTGGAAAATGATGCCGGATATCGGAATCCGACAGAATTGGATTTTGTCGTACTGAACCTGGAAGAAAAGGTCCTGTTCCGGACAAGATCCGGATTAAGTGAAAGCATCCATGCGGCGGTCATTCACAGAGATGCCATCCTGGATATCGAGTCAAACGGTTCTATTATGGGAAAAATCCTCATTTACAATAACGACGCACAGATCCTGCAGACCCGGAAACAGGCAGTAATCTTCTTTTTATCGGCTGTCTTATGCATTCAATGCGGCATCATGATCTGGTATTTCTTTTATTTGAACCGCGCCGTGATCCGGCCCTTCCGAAAGCTGAAAGGGTTTGCGGAACGGGTCGCGGGCGGCAATCTTGACGTTCCTCTGGAAATGGACAGAGGAAACCTCTTCGGCGCATTTACGGAGAGCTTTGATATCATGCGCTCCGAACTGAAAAAGGCGCGGATTGCGGAGGCCGAAGCCAATGCGGCCAAGAAAGAGCTGGTAGCCAAGCTTTCCCATGACATCAAAACACCGGTGGCAAGCATCAAGGCTGCTTCCGAAGTCGGCGCCGCGCTTACGGAAAAGGCTGCGTCGGAGCTGGCGCCCAATCCGCTGCCTGCACAGCTTCTCGAGAATTATACACAGATCATCCGCAAGGCCGACCAGATCAATTCACTCATAACCAACCTGTTTACTGCCACGCTGGAGGAACTCCGCCAGCTGACCGTAACTCCCTCGGACATGCCAAGCCGTGAGCTGAGGGAAATTTTTGAAAGTGCAGATTATCTTCACCGCACGGCCATTCCCCACATCCCTGACTGTCTTTTATACGCAGACCGTCTCCGTCTGCAGCAGGTGTTTGACAACCTCTTTGCCAATTCTTACAAATATGCGGGTACGAAGATTGATCTGTCCGTTTCCCGAAAAGAGCGGTGTCTTGCCGTCAGCATGGAGGACTATGGCGGCGGTGTCCAGACGGAAGAGCTGCCTCTCCTGATGGAGAAATTCAAACGCGGAAGCAATGCCTCCAACACAGAGGGCGCCGGTCTGGGACTCTATATTTCGGACTATTTTATGAAAGAAATGCACGGAGAGCTTTTTCTGGAAAATGGGCAAAATGGTCTGAAAGTGACTGTCCGCATCGCATTCAGCGGATTTTAATCCCCAGGGGCATCCTTTAATACCTGCTCCTGAGCGGCTTCTCTTCTACCCCTATTCACCCCTGCATCAGATAGCTAACATCTGTTCCAAACATTCTGCTTAGTCTAATCAATGCAACACCAGGTATATCTGTCTCTTCTTTTACCCAATTACAATATGTTCGCATTGACACTCCTAATTTTTTAGCCACATCTTCTTTGGTTAGTCTATTTCTAACTCTTTCCGCCTCAATATGATTTTTGAAAGTTTTTGCTCATTTTGAGCAAATTATATTGACTTTTAGAAATATTTTTCATATTATCGCTTTAGGAGGTATACTGAAATGACTTTTGGAGAACGATTAACCAATCTAAGAAAAGAATACGGCTATAAATCCAGAAATGAATTTGCGGTAAAACTCGGGATTCCAAGTACTACATTACGAAACTACGAGACCAATGTCCGAGAACCTGGTCATACCTTTCTAAAGCAAGTGTCAGAATTTTTTAATGTATCCGTTGATTATTTGCTTTGCTTAACAGATGAAAAAGAAGTACTACATACTTTTCGATTACGTTCTTCCGAACAAAATATGATAGAGCAGTACCGCTCCCTCGACCCTCACGGAAAAGACATGGTAGATACAGTACTTGAGAAAGAGGTTGAGCGAATGGCAGAACTGGAAAAAGAACCAACATCTACCATTATTGAAATCCAGCCCCACCTCGAAGTAAGCGCCGCCCATGCCCGTACAGACATAGAATCTACCGACGAGGATCAGGCTCACGACGATGCGATCATGAATGACGATAGCGAATGGGAGTGATTTTATTGACTTACGATGAATTGTTAGCGGCAGCTGATGAAAAAGGACTTATGGTAAAAGAAAAACGACTGTCTGGAAATGATGGTCGCATGTGATGAAAATGGTATAGTCGCACCAAATAAAAAGGAGATGCACATCATGGAATATATTATAAAATTCACTTGGGATAATACTGCCGATGTCTGGATTGCCACGAGCGATGACATTCCCGGTCTTGTATTGGAATCTGGATCATATGACGCATTACTCGAACGCGTCCGCTTTGCTGTCCCGGAACTTCTCGCATTAAATAGTCCCAAGGTTTCACCTGTTACTTTGGCATTCTTGTCAGAGCGCCGTGAAAGGATGGTCTTATAATGGCTGAATATGAAAAAAAGTACGTGATATCCTTTCTCAAAACAACTGTACCTTCAAACGGCGCGGAAAAGGTGACCATGACATTTGGTACAGTCCGATTACCAAACGTCATATAACTGTTGATACCAAAATAAAATCTCGTCATACTGCTAATGCCATTTTAAAGCAGAGCGGAATTGATTACCGATTCAGATAATTATAAATATAATCTTACCGGCGATCATATACGTAGACATTCATGAAAAGGAGTAATCACATGCCATTGCCACAAAAACAAGTTTATACATCCGAAGATTACTGGAACCTTCCGGAAGGCCAGCGTGCGGAGCTGATCAATGGGAAGCTGTACGCCATGGCCCCGCCGAACCGGATCCACCAAAGATTAGTTCATCAGCTTGATAAACTTATAGGGAATTACATTGATTCCAACAAGGGCACTTGTGAGGTGTATCCTGCACCATTCGCAGTTAATCTCACAGCAAATGATAAAGTGTGGGTAGAGCCGGACATTTCAGTTATCTGCGATAAAGATAAGCTGTCAGATCGAGGATGTGAAGGTGCTCCGGACTGGATTATTGAAATTTTATCCCCTAGCAGTATCCGAACCGATTGTGCAATCAAATTATTTAAATATCGTTCTGCTGGTGTTCGGGAATACTGGATAGTGAATCCCATCGGAAAAATTGTTCAGATCTATATTTTTGAGGGTGAAGAGGACGCAAATATATATACGTTCGATGATGAAATACCAGTTTACATTTTTGAGGGTCTGACTGTCAAAATTTCTGATCTGCTGCAATAAGTGAAAACCGCCCGGTGTTACCAGCACCGGACGATTCCACACGATACATCCCAAAGATGTACAATCAAAATTTAGCACAAACGTATTGTATCATCTTTGGTGACGGCCTGCAATAGACAGGCTGTTATTTTTATACCTTTTTTTCAGGAGGATGATACGATGGCACGTAAAAAGAAGTACCCCAAGCTCCCCAACGGCTACGGATCCATCAAAAAACTGTCCGGAAAGCGCCGTAATCCTTATGGCGTCTATTCGCCTTCCACAGAGCTGATCGCCCCCCCGGCCAATACGCCCCTGTGAAAGCGATTTGCTACGTGGACGATTATTATGAAGGGCTTCGCTGTCCTGACCGCCTGGCATGCCGGAACCTATTACCCGGGATTCGAACGGACCCTGAACGACTTTGATCAAAACCGAACCCTGAACAGCACCATGGACAATATCCTGCTGGATTACCTGCAGGCGGCAAGGGTTGAACAGAACAAAGAGAAAACCGCTACCTTTGCGGAGGTGTGCGAGGGATTTTATAGAGACAAGTATGAGGATTCGAAAAAGACATATTCCAAGGCAAGTATGAATTCCACCCGTGCAGCTTTCAAAAGTTGCGCCGAATTACATGACAAGCCTTTTGCTGACCTACGGTATCATGACCTGCAGAACGTCATAGATAATTGCCCAAAAAAGCATTCATCTTTAGAGCTGATCATGTGCTATTCCGGCTACCGGATAAAAGCGTATGAAACCATTGAGGTAAATCTGAAAGAAAAATATTTCCGGGGCGGTGTAAAAACGGATGCCGGGAAAGACCGCATTGTCCCGATAAGAGCTCCGCAGAGAGATCGAAAAGATTGAAATTCCTGTAAAAAACAGTACATAAATTCTCTTACGTTAGTGACACGTTAGCGACAAATACAACGAAAAATCCCATAAATACGGGCTTTTTACACAACAGATTTAAGGAATCTTTAAGAATTGAGTAAAGACATTTAAGATTTCAACAAATACAATAAACATAACAACTTTGTCCTGTATCAAGGAGGTTCATTATGAAAGAAATTTTACTAAAAGCAGACAGTCTCAGCAAATCCTTTTCCACCGGCGGGGCCTTGCAGCATGTTCTGAAAAATATCGACCTGCAGCTCTACAAGGGGGATTTTACCGTGATCATGGGTGCCAGCGGCGCCGGAAAATCTACGCTCCTGTATGCTCTCTCGGGAATGGATACGCCGACCCTCGGCACCATCACATTTGCCGGAACAGAGATATCCGGCTGCAGTCCGGATCATCTGGCGGTATTCCGCCGGGAGCACTGCGGCTTCGTCTTTCAGCAGATCTATCTGATCGACGGAATGTCCGTAATGGATAACGTACTCTCCGCAGGTCTCCTGGTAAGCGGGGACAAAAAGGCACTTCTGGAACGTGCCGGAGATCTGTTCCGGGCAGTCGGCATTTCCGAAGAAACGCAGAAAAAATTTCCCGCCCAGATTTCCGGCGGTGAAGCACAGCGCGCGGGAATCGTCCGGGCACTGATCAACACTCCTGAAATCCTTTTTGCCGACGAACCTACCGGCGCGCTCAATTCCAAGACCGGGCTGGATGTTCTGGATACCCTGACCAGGTTCAATGAACAGGGACAGAGTGTGGTCATGGTCACTCACGATATGCGCTCCGCCAGACGCGGAAACCGCATTTTATATCTAAAGGACGGCGTGATCCTGGGAGAATGTGATCTGGGACGGTATGTCAGCGGCGATCCAAAGCGTCACCGTAAGCTGGCCGCTTTTCTGGAAGAAATGGGGTGGTAGCATGAAAAAGTCGATCCTCATAGCCCGTTCCAACCTGCGCCGGGCAAAGGGCCAGGCGGCAGCGATCACCATCCTGATACTTTTGGCTTCATTCATGCTGAACCTGTGGCTGATGCTTTCCCTGGACTATAAACGCAATTTTGACCGCTGCCATGACCGGCTGAACGCAGAACATGTCACGCTGATCCTGAGCAGCGATGACGCTAGCCTGCGTGATTTTGTAGCGGAAACACTGGAAAAGGATTCCCGTACCGCAGAATACTATATAGAAGATTGTCTCTCCACGGTCGGCTCCTTCGCATATAATGGCGGGGAAGTCAACACCGTGTTCATCCTCCTGGAAAAAGAGGCTGCCCTCCATCGCTCCATTGGAAAGCTTGAACTGGTAGAAAACAGTAACTGTTCCAGCGGGATCTATCTTCCCATGATCTACAGCACGGGAAAATATTCGCCCGGCGGGACGATCGACATTACCATTGGGAACCACACGGGAAATTATACCATATGCGGCTCCGTCAACAGTGCCATGGCAGGCTCCCACAATTGCGCCATGAGCGCGATGCCGCTCACGAAGGATCTGTACAAAGAACTGGAGAACCGGAAGATTGCCCCAGAATCCACATTAGTTTCCGTCCGGCTATGCGACAGATCCGAGAGCGAGGATTTTGAGGCGTATCTGAAAAATACCGTATCCTCCCGTTTTCCTGATGTCCTCACCGTCAGCAATTCCTACGCGCTGGTTTCCTCCTCCCGCTATATATCACAGATGATCTGTTCCGGCATTGTCTGCGCAATGGCATTTCTGGTCACCCTCATTGCGCTGGTGGTGATCATATCCAATGTCATCAACTATATTCAGGAGAATATGAAAAGCTTAGGCGCATGGAAGGCAATCGGCTACACCTCCGGGCAGCTGGTTCTTGCGCTGATGCTCCAGTTTCTGGGGATCACGCTGATCACCTCCCTGGCCGGCATCGGGCTTTCCTACTGTGCGTTCCCATCTGTCAACGAAATGATGATCTCGCAGACAGGAATCCCCTATGAAATCCGGTTTCTCCCAATTCCGGCCCTGCTCACGCTGGCCGCCGCAAATGGTACGGTCGCCCTTGCCGTATGGCTTGCCTCCCGCAGGATCAAAAAAATTGAGCCTATCGTGGCTCTGCGCCAGGGTGTTCAGACACACAGCTTCAAGCGGAACCATGTTCCTCTGGACAGCACCAAGGCACCGCTTCACCTGGCTCTTGCGCTGAAGACCACCCTTTCGGGAATGAAACAGAATGTGACTGTGTGCGTCACGATGCTTGTTCTCTCCCTTGTCGTCGTTTTTTCCGGGCTTATGGTGGAAAATATGATTGCCGATATCAATCCCTTCATTGATCTGATCGTAGGGGAAACGGCGGACTCCTGTATCAACATTAACCCGGAGATCAAAGACCGTTTTTTACAGAGCATGAACAGTGATCCGCGAATCGAACGCATTTATCTATATCATACCGCAGAAGTACGCCACATCGGCGGTATTGCTCTAATGGCAACAGTTTCCGATGATTTTGCGGATGTGAATAATCAGAACGTCTGCTTTGACGGACGTTTTCCGAAATACGACAATGAGATGGCCATTGCCGCCAAATACGCAAGGGAGCATGATCTGAAGATCGGAGACGAGATCACGCTGACCGCAGATGGAAATGAGGCCCGATATCTGATCTCCGGATTCACGCAGATTTCCAATAATCTGGGCAAAGACTGCCTGCTCACCCGCAGCGGCTATGAACGCATGGGCAGGCTGCAGAATGAAAGCTATTATATCAATATTGCGGACGGGGCAGATATTGACGCCTTTAACACAGAGGTCAGTGAAGAATTTGGCAGTGATATCTATACAACAATTAATATTCTCTCTGTAATGAACGGCACCACCGCCGTATATGTTTCGCTCATGACGATCATCGTGATCGCCGTCCTCGTGCTGAGCGCGTGTATTATTACTTTTGTGCTGTACCTTCTTGTAAAAACCATGCTGAACAGCAAGAAACGGGATTACGGGATCCTGAAGGCTCTTGGATTTACAACCGGGCATCTGGTCCTGCAGACTGCGCTCAGCTTCATGCCTGCCGTCATAGTGTCAACTGCGGTGGGGATTACCGTGAGCATGCTGATCATCAATCCCCTTACCGCCCTGTTCCTGCAGGGGATCGGGATTGTAAAATGCACCTTCAACATCCCTGTCGGGTTCAGCATCGCCGCTGGGATCGGATTGGTCATTTTTGCCTTTGCGGCGGCGTGCCTGCTGTCGATGAAGGTCCGGAAGATCACGCCGAGGGCGCTGCTGGATGGGGAATGAGATTCTCAGAACTGGCTTTGAATCCACCATCTGCCAAGGCAATCAGCCTGGGCAGATGGTGGATTTGGAATGCTTTATACTTCAGATATCAATGTTAACAACTTAAATATTATTCTTCCTACTAACCACAATATCTTGTATTTTTGATTTTTAATCGCAGATAAATTTATTCCATCTTTTTAGTGGTATGGCA